>UQXI01000030.1 GCA_900544975.1 uncultured Eubacteriales bacterium | reverse complement strand
AAACTGTAAACGATCCCCCCGGCTTTTCTGTAAATGATCATACCAGTCTATACACCATGTGTCCGCCCCTGTGGCCTGAATTGTGACTTTGACTGCGTTTTCCAAGAAGGAATCGGAAGTGTTATCCAACTTCCACTGGCTCTGACTTCTGGGCGGCCTTGCCACCGGCGAAGCCGGCAATGAGCGCCTGCAGGTCGATGCCTGTGGATTCCCGCATACCGTCGGCGATCTGGTTGGTGCTGGCGATGACGTCTTTGATCAGCTTGGTGGAGTTGCCGTCGCCGTACATGACAATCTTCTCCGTCTGAGCCAGGGGAGCGGCGGCGTTTTTGACCACCTCGGGCAGTGCAGCCAGGTACATCTCCAGAATGGAGGCTTCGCCCATGCGCTTCTGGGCCTCGGCCTTCTTCTCAATGGCTTCGGCCTCTGCCAGGCCCTTGGCCCGGATGCCCTCGGCCTCCTGCTCCATGGCAAAGCGCAGGGCTTCCGCTTCCGCCTTCCGTGCCTCCGCTTGCTGGAGGGCTTCGTATTTTTGGGCTTCTGCCTCCCGCTGGCGGCGGATGAGCTGGGCTTCTGCGTCCTTCTCCGCTTTGTACTTCATGGCGTCGGCCTGCTTGCGGATTTCTGCATCCAGCTCCCGCTCCCGCAGGGCGATTTCCTTCTCGGCCAGCTCCGCCTCTTTCTCCCGGCGGGCGATGTCTGCGTTGGCCCGGGTCACCTCGATGGTTTTCCGCTGGCTCTCCTGTTGGATGGAGTAAGCGGCGTCGGCCTCGGCCTTCTTGGTGTCGGCCATGACCTGCATCTGGGCCTGCTGGACCGACAGCTGGGCGTTTTGCTCGGCAATTTTTTTCTCGGCCTCCACTTTGATGGCGTTGGCCTCTTCCTGGGCCTGGGCGGTGGCAATGGCAATGTCCCGCTGGGCGTTGGCCTTGGCGATCTGGGCGTTTTTGCGGATTTGCTCCACATTGTCGATACCCATGTTTTCAATGGTACCGGCGCTGTCCCGGAAATTCTGGATGTTGAAGTTGACCACTTCGATGCCCAGTTTTTCCATGTCGGGTACTACGTTTTCCGTGATTTTCTTGGCCACGCCCTGGCGGTCCTGGACCATTTCCTTGAGGCCCACAGAGCCCACGATTTCACGCATATTGCCTTCCAGTACCTGGGTCACCAGGGAGATGAGCTCATCCTGGTCCATGTTGAGCAGGGTCTCGGCAGCGCGAAGAAGCAAAGCGTCGTCGGAAGAAACTTTGACGTTGGCCACGCCATCGACGCTGACGTTGATGAACTCGTTGGTGGGGACGGCTTCCGAGGTTTTCACGTCCACCTGCATGACCCGCAGGGAGATCCGGTCCACCCGCTCAAAGAAGGGGATGCGCCAACCGGCCTTGCCGATGAGGATGCGGCGCTTACGGAAGCCGGAGATGATGTAGGCCGTGTCTGGGGGGGCCTTGAGATAGCCGCAGACCAGCAGCAGGATGCCCAAAAGGAGCACAACGCCTGCGATGATGTAACCAATGTAATCCATGTTCGTACCTCCTGATTTTGTGTAAATGGTGATCTGGGAACCCGCGGGAACAAAAGGAAGAAAAAAGACCCTTATTACAGAGCACGCCTGCAATAAAAGTCTTGTTGAAATCTCTTTGGTAGAGAATTTGCACCAACCGGGCTGAGAAGCCGGACATGACGGTGGTGCGACATCGCATTGTGTGCGGTGCAACTACTCCCTTTTGTTGGAAATAGTATAGCACGCCTCTTCAAAAAAGTCAATGGATCCCTGACGCGTTAGTCGAAAATTGTCGCAATGCACAAAAAGAAGATCCAATTTTGTGGAGGTTGCATGAATCCCAGTGCCGATACGTGAGAGAAGATGTTCCAGCCCTCCAGCCGGCGCCTTCCTGCGGTGTGTAGCCGGATTCTTTGGTGATACCTTTGGAATGTGCCTCTGTTCGCGCTCCCTCAATGAAATCATACGCTCCCCCACAGAGGACAGAGCCGAGGCCTTGTCATCTGTAGGGGAGCGTGCCACATTGGTTCTATATGGTCTATAGGAGAGACAGCAGGGCAAAGACCCAGTGGGCGAAGACGCCGGCACACAGGCCGCCAATGGTGTGGCAGGCGATGGCGCGGCCGGTGAGGTAGGTACACTTCAGGCTGGACATCATGGCCACGTGGGTGGACAGGTAGCCGCTCCAGCACATGCACATGGCAGTGAAGACGGCAATGTCCTGCGGTCCCGCCAGGCCGGAGGTCAGCAGTCCCGGCACCAGGCCGATGGCTGCCCCGGCAGCGCCTAAGGCGGTGATGGGAACGGCGATGCACTCGGCGCTGGTGAGGCCGAAAAGGGGCTTCAGCAGGAAGGAGAGCTTCTGACCCAGCCAGGGCAGGACAGCCACCCCCTCGTAAGCAGCGCCGGTGTAGACGCCGCCTTCACCAGGTCCCTTGGTGAGCAGCAGCACAAAGGTACAGATGAGCAGAACGCCGGGGATGATCTCTATGCCCATTTTCACGCCGGAAGCGCCGCCCTCGGTGAGAGCAGCCAGCAGCCGGGCGCCAACACCGCCGGGCCGGACCGTCCGGGTGGAGAGGTCCGCATGTTCGCAGCCCTCCGGGATATCGCAATAGGCCTCGGTACCGAATACCTTCTTGGTGAATCGCAGCATCAGCCGGGCGCTGACGATGCTTCCAAACACGGCGCCCAGGTTGCCCACCAGGACCGCCAGGCCAAAGTTGCCGCCGCCGGAGGTCAGCTGCAGGCCCAGCATGAATGCGGTGATGACTGCGCCCATACCAAAGGCCGTGCCCAGATTGGTGAGAGCGGGCAGCTGATACCGCTTGAAGTAGCGGCGGAAGCTGGCGTCATCTGCCAGAGTCAAAATGGCAGGATTGTCAGAGAGATAGGTGGTCACGATTCCAATGGAAGCCGCGCCGGGCAGACCGTATAGGATGCCCATGAGAGGGGAGAGCAGTTTGTTGATGAGGGCCACCACGCCGAATTCGGTCAGCAGTGCGCCCAGGGCGCCAGCCAAGACGGCGATGCCCATGATGTACAGAACGGTGTTGATGAGCAGATCAAAAGCGGTGTTCATCATGGTGTTAAGCAGGTTGATCATCCCCATTTTGTGGCCAATCAGACCAAAAATCAAAATGAAGATGCCGAGAAAAACGAATGCCTCCACACTGACGGCCTTTTTCTGACCTGCAGCAGGCTGTGCGTTGGGGGTGGCTTGCTTTGCCGGACTTTCCATTGGGAATTCCTCCTCCATTTGGTTTCCTGGATGCAGGACCTATTGTAGAGGATGGAGGCAGAAATTTCAACAAAAATATTCGCGTATGCAAAAGAAATTTCCGTCACTTTGAACAGAAAACAAAGTTCCACGTATCGCGGACATTTCAAAGCCACTCATATGCCGTTCCGCCAGAAAGTAGATTCTACGTCAACGCTGAAGAATCCGCTTGTGCACATCTTGGTATCTCATCGTAGGGGCGGACCCATGTGTCCGCCCGTGGTAGGCATTGCGAATTCGCCGGAAATGGCAAAAAAACGTACGATGTTTCCGCCGGGCGGACACCCGGATCCGCCCTGGCGGCGGTGTCGCATGGTGCTCCAGGGTGTTCATGCCTCTTTCACCTTTTGTTTTCTTTCTATTCATATCCTGTTCAAAAGTTTTCTTTATCCTAGGCACATAAGGTGATACGGAAGCCGTGAGCCGGATCCCTTATTCTCTGTTTGTCCTTCTAGTTTTGGACTACTTCCTACCTCTCTCTTTTTGTAGTACGCTGAGAAAAGCGCCCCGTGCCTGTGGGGCGCTTTTCTCATGGACAGAGGGCGCACCGCCATCCGGGGAACATCCCCTGGCGGTGCGCCCTCTATATTTATGTCTATGCTCCCTCGCCCGGCTCCAGGAGGGTATCATCTTGGAACACCCAGTCCTGCACCCGGAACACCCGGTACCGGCTGCCTGAATCCCGGACCACCACTTTGCTGAGACCAGCATTGATGATCATCCGGCAGCACACGGAACAGGGCTCCTGCCGCTCCAGAAGCTCCCCGGTGACGGCATCCCGGCTCACCAGATAAAGGGCCCCGCCCAGACACTCGCTGCGGGCGGCGGAGATGATGGCGTTGGCCTCGGCATGCACACTCCGGCAGAGCTCATACCGCCCGCTCTCGGGGCCGCCACGCCGCTCCCAGGTGCAGTGGCCCAAGTCGATGCAGTTGGCCCGGCCCCGGGGGGCGCCGTTGTAACCGGTGGATACAATCTCGTCATTGCGGACAATGATGGCCCCGCTGCGAACCCGGCGGCAGGTGGAGCGCTCCAGCACCGTCTCGGCGATGTCCAGATAGTAATTCTCTTTGTCAATCCGGCTCATGATATCTCTCCCTTTTGGGCTGTGTCCAGCCTCTGCTCTTTCTGAGCAGTCATTTGATGAGATTATACCATATGTACCTGAAAACTACAAGCTTTTTCCGAAAGGTTTTACACACCAGGCGAAAATAGCGCCGCTTTTTAAGGAATTTCCTCCACCTCACGGTCTTTCTCAGGTGGCGGCATACACCGGAATTTTCCGCCGTTTGTAACTTTTTTGAAATATAGGTTGTAATTTTTGTTTCTTTTTGCTATGATATAGAAAGAACTTTGTTACCGCTCTGTCGGGAAAGGGGGACTGGCCTTGCGCTTCATCTCTTGGAACGTAAACGGTCTGCGGGCCTGCGTGCAAAAAGGCTTCCTGGATACCTTCCGCCAGCTGGACGCAGATTTCTTCTGCCTCCAGGAAACCAAGCTCCAGCCGGGGCAAATTCAGCTGGACACCCCAGGCTACACCCAGTTCTGGTGCTCCGCCCAGAAGAAGGGCTATTCGGGCACCGCCATCTTTGCCAAAACGCCGCCCCTGTCCGTCCAATACGGCCTGGGCGTAGAGGAGCTGGACCAGGAGGGGCGGATGATCACCCTGGAATACCAGGACTTCTACCTGGTCACCTGCTACACCCCAAACGCCCAAGAGGGCCTGAAACGGCTGGATCACCGCCTGGCCTGGGATCAGGCCTTTCGGGAGAAGCTCACCGCCCTGGCCGCCCAGAAGCCGGTGGTGGCCTGCGGGGACCTGAATGTGGCTCACCAGGAGATCGACCTGAAGAATCCCGGCCCCAACCGGGGCAACACCGGATTCTCCGACGAGGAGCGGGAGAGCTTCACCCGCCTGTTAGACGCCGGCTTCACCGATACCTTCCGGCTCCTGTACCCGGATCTGACCGGGGCCTACAGCTGGTGGAGCTACCGCTTCAACGCCCGGAAAAACAACGCCGGATGGCGGATTGACTATTTCCTGGTATCCAACGCACTGCGGAACCGGGTAAGCCAGGCCCGCATCCACGGAGAAATCCTCGGCTCTGACCACTGCCCTGTGGAACTGGAACTAAATTGGGAGGCTAGCACACCATGAGAAACAGCAAATTACTACGACTTTTATCCGCCCTCTGCCTGGCTGCGCTTCTGATCAGCTGCTTGCCCAGCGCCTTTGCCTACGGCCACGCCAGCACCTGGGCCAAGGCAGAGCTGGAGGCCATGGACGCCTTGGGGCTCATCCCCGCCCAGCTGGAGGAACGGCACGACCTGCGGGAGCACATCACCCGACTGGAAATGTGCGCCATTGCCGTGCAGGCCTACGAGCGCTACACCGGCCAGGAGATTTCCCCGTCCTCCGAGGTTCCCTTCTCCGACACCCAGGATCCCATTGCCGCCAAGGCATACGCCGTCGGCCTCACTCTGGGCTATGGAGACGGCACCTTCCGCCCGGACCGGCTCCTGACCCGGCAGGAATTCTTCGTATTCACTGCCCGGTTCCTCCAAGTCACAGGGCTCCCCACAGAAGTGCAGGGAGCGCCCCTGGCAGGCTTTGCCGATGTCGACGCCGTGAGCGCCTGGGCCATGGAATCCACCTGCCAAATGGTAACCCTGGGCGTGGTGCGAGGAACCGGCGGGACCCTGGATCCCCTGGGCAACACCACCTGCGAACAAGCCCTGGCCATGTTTTACCGGGCCTACATATGCCTGTCCGGCGACTCTTTGTCCACACTGACCAGCCCCCAGGAGAAGTACCCCAACCTCAGCCCCTGGGCCAAGGAGGAAATCGAGGCCATGGATGAGCTGGCCCTCATCCCAGAGCGTTTCCTGGGCCGGGATATGGTCCTCCCCATCACCCGGGGAGAAATGTGCTATGTGGCCATGGAAGCCTACCTGTCTCTTCATCCCAACCCGATTTTTCGGGTGGAGGACAGCCCCTTCACCGATATGGACGACCCCACCATCACCCAGGCCTATTACCTGGGGTTTGTAAACGGTTTCCCCAACGGCACCTTCTGCCCGGACGCCCCCATCACCCGGGAGCAGTTTTTCAAAATCACCGTCAACTTCCTGTCCGCCTGCGGCTATCCCCGGGACGATAGTCCCGGCACCAGCCTCTCCCAGTTTGCAGATTCCGGTCAGCTGAGCAGCTATGCCCTGCCCTGCGCCCGCCTCCTGGTGGACCTGGGGATTGTCAAAGGGGACGGCAACCAGCTGCTTCCCAAGAGCGACACCCAGTGCCAGCAAGCCCTGGTCATGTTCTTCCGCGCTTACCAGGCGCTTCAGACATGGATTGAGCCCCCGGTGGATCCCTCTGACCGGCCTGAGGCCACGGCCCTGGTGGAATTTGCCCTGCAATATGTGGGCTATGATTACATCTGGGGCGGCAAGGACCCCGCCACCGGCTTTGACTGCTCCGGCTTTGTGTGGTATGTCTATACCCACAACGGCTATGCTGACATTGGCCGCACTGCCACCGATCAGTGGGAATACAAAGCCAGCTGGGAGGTATCCCAGGACTCCCTCCTGCCGGGAGACCTGCTGTTCTTCTCCGAGAGCTACAGCCTGAATGACATCACCCACGTGGGCATCTACATCGGGGACGGGGAGTTCGTCCACGCCGCCAATTCCCGGGACGGCGTCATCATCTCCGGCGTGGACAGCAGCTATTACGGCGAACATTACGTCGGCGCCCGCCGGATCATTCCCTGACCCCAACATCGTCAACATCTCAAGCACCTGTACATTGCTCCGGAAATCCGGCGCAATGTACAGGTTTTTTCTTTTCTGATGCAAGATTCGGTGTTTTTTCCTGAATTTTACTAAGATATGCGTTTTCCCATTGAAAAGTCCTGAAGATTTTGTTAAAATTAAAAAAGGAGCGGATCACCCCGCCTCCGTCATCACACTTCTATCCAATCTTAAAGGAGGACGCAACATGAGAAGCAAACTTTCCTCGCGGGTCCTGTCCGTGCTGCTGGCACTGGTGCTGGTACTCTCGACGCTGTCTACCATGGCTTTTGCCGCTGGCGAAAAGTCTGACGACGTCGTGATTCTCTACACCAACGATGTGCACTGCGGCGTGGATGCCGGTACCCCAGAAGACACCATGGGGTATGCCAACCTGGCTGCCTACAAACACGCCATGGAGGAAGCCCATGAGCATGTCGTGCTGGTAGACGCCGGCGACGCCATCCAGGGCGAGGCCATTGGCACCCTGTCCAACGGCAGCTACCTGGTGGACATCATGAACCAGGTGGGCTATGACTACGCCACCTTCGGCAACCATGAGTTCGACTACGGGATGGACGTGGCCCTCTCCCTGCTGGAGAAGTCCAACGCCAAGTACCTGTCCTGCAACTTCACGGATCTGAAGGAAAACAAGCCCGTAGCCGACGCCTACGCCATGGAGACCTTTGGCAGCCTGAAGGTGGCCTTTGTGGGCGTCAGCACCCCCGAAACCTTCACCAAATCCACCCCCACCTACTTCCAGGATGCCGAAGGCAACTACATTTACGGCTTCTGCGAAGGGGGCAATGGCCAGGACCTGTACAACGCCGTCCAGGGCGCCGTTGACGCCGCCGTGAAAGAAGGCGCCGATGTGGTCATCGCCCTGGGTCACTGCGGCATTGACGAGCAGTCCTCTCCCTGGACCTCCAGAGAGATCATTGCCAACACCACCGGCCTGGACGCCTTCATCGACGGTCACTCCCACAGCACCATTCCCGGTGAGACTGTGAAGGACAAATCCGGCAACGATGTGGTCCTCACCTCCACCGGCACCAAGCTGGCCAACATTGGCAAGATGACCATCACTGCTGAGGGCCAGGTCTCCACGGAGCTGGTGAACGGCTACACGGAGGTGGACGCCGAGACCGACGCCTTCGTGAAGAACATCCAGGCGCAGTACGAAGACAAGCTGAACGAAGTCGTCGCCAAGTCCGACGTGGACCTGGTGGTGATGGATCCTGCCACCGGCAACCGGCTGATCCGGAACCAGGAGACCAACCTGGGCAACCTGTGCGCCGACGCCTACCGTACCGTCCTGGGCGCAGACATCGCCTTTGTGAACGGCGGCGGCATCCGCGCTGACATCCCCGCCGGTGACATCACCTATGGGCAGGTCATCGCCGTGCATCCCTTTGGCAACACCGCCTGCGTGGTGGAAGCCACCGGTCAGGAAATCGCAGACGCTCTGGAAATGACCGCCCGCTCCACCCCCGGTGAAAACGGCGGCTTCCTCCAGGTCTCCGGTCTGAAATACACCATCGACCTGAACATCGCCTCCTCTGTCAAGCTGGACGACAAGAGCATGTTCGTGGCCGTGGAGGGCCTGCGCCGGGTGAAGAACATCCAGGTGCTGAACCAGGCAGGCGAGTACGAACCCCTTGACCTGGAGAAGACCTATAAGCTGGCCTCCCACAACTACATGCTGAAGTCCGGCGGCGACGGCATCAACATGTTCATGGACAACAAGGTGCTGCAGGATGAAGTCATGATCGACAATCAGGTCCTCATCACCTATGTGCGCGATTCCCTGAAGGGCGTCGTGGGTGACGCCTATGCCAACCCCTACGGCGAGGGCCGCATCACCATCACCGACATGCCCTACACCGACGTGCACGAGGGCCAGTTCTTCTACGAGCCTGTGAAGTTTGTAGACGGCCAGGGCTATATGGAGGGCATCGGCGACGGTCTCTTTGCCCCCAACCAGACCCTGAACCGGGCCATGGTGGCCACCGTTCTGTACCGCATGGCCGGTACCCCCGAAGTGACCTCCACCAGCAACTTCTCCGATGTGGTGCCCGGCTCCTACTACGAGAACGCCGTGGCCTGGGCCGCTGCCGAAGGCATCACCCTGGGTTACGGGGACCAGACCTTCCGGCCTCTGCGGGACATCAGCCGTCAGGAAATGACCACCATGTTCTACCGGTACGCCAAGAGCGCCGGCCTGGACGTGAGCAAAGCTGCCGATCTCAGCTCCTTTACAGACGGAGCCAAAGCCTCTCCCTATGCCCAGGACGCCATGAAGTGGGCTGTAGCTGTGGGTCTCATCCAAGGTATGGGAGACAATACCCTGCAGCCCCTGCGCCTGTCCACCCGCGGGCAGTTTGCCACTGTGATCTACCGGTTCTTCAACAGCCAGGTGGAGATCAACCTGATGGCCACCTCCGACGTCCATGGCCAAGTCTACGCCACGGATTACACCGCTGACTACTCCGCTTCCGGTACCCATTACCAGGGCCTCACTCGGGTCGCCACCTTTGTGAAGCAGCAGCGGGAAGCCTATGAGAACACCTTCCTGGTGGACTGCGGCGACCTGGTCCAGGGCACGCCCCTCACCTACTACTACGCCTTCAATCAGCCTCAGGAAGACGATCCTGCCATGAAGGCTCTGCGGATGATGGGATATGACATGTTCGTTCCCGGCAACCACGAGTTCAACTATGGCATGACCATCCTCCAGCGCCAGCTGGGCTACCTGACCAGCGACGCCACAGAAACGGAGCATTCTGTGGCCGTGGGCTGCGCCAACTACCTGGATTCCACCAAGCAAGATGAGGGAACCACCGACTGGAGCACCTGGAACGACTACGCCCCCTATCAGCTTTACGACTACAACGGCGTCACCGTGGCTGTGATGGGCATTGGCAACCCCAACATCCCCAAGTGGGACGTCCCTGCCAACTGGGAGGGCATCGATTTCGCCAACGTCATTGAGACCTACAAGCACTATGAGCAGGAAATGACTGAGAAGGCCGACCTCATCGTTCTGGCCAGCCACTCCGGCATTGACTCCGACGCCCAGTCCGATTTCATCCGCCAGCTGGTCTCTGAGACCAACACCATCGACCTGGTCTTCACCGGTCACGAGCACCGCAACGGCATCACCCAGATTGCCAACAGCGACGGTAACGAGATTCCCGTATTCTCCCTGTCCACCAAGGCCGCCGTCGTGGGCCAGGCCATTGTGACCTACGACAAAATCGCTGGCACATACACCGTAGACGCCAAGAACGTCCCCATGTTCGCCCGGGATGAGAACCGGAAGTGGCAGCCCCTTTACGAGGCAGACCCAGACCTGGAGGCCGCATTGAAGCCCTATGAGACTGCCACCTGGCAGGACTACATGCTCCAGCCCATTGGCAAGGCCACTGGCAACTTCTCCGCCGCCAACCTGGGCGCCGCCCCCTCCGCCTTTGTGGACTTGGTGAACAAGGTCCAGATCTGGGGCGCTTACGACCGCACCGGCGAAAACACCCCCGACAATGAGGAGGACGACACCCCCGCCCAGCTGTCCATCACCGCTCCCCTCACCTCCGGCAATGCTGAGAACCTGATCCCCGAGGGCGACATCGTCCTGGGCGATATGTTCAAGCTGTACCGCTATGAAAACTGGTTCTATCAGATCACCATGAGCGGCAAGGAAGTCCGGACCTGGCTGGAGTACTCCGCCTCCAAGGTTCAGATCCGTGACGATGGCACCGTCAACATCCAGGGCGGCCTCACCTACTACGATGTCATCTACGGCGAAGGCTTCTCCTATGTCATTGACCCGGCTCAGCCCCAGGGCTCCCGGATTGTCTCCATGACCTACCACGGAGAGGAAGTGGCAGACGACGCCGAGTTCACCGTCGTCATCAACAACTACCGCTACAACGGCGGCGGCGACTACGTCAAGTACCTCAACGAGCACGGCTGCGACTTCAAGGCCAACGATGAAAGCCGCATCATTTACTCCACCCAGTACGACATGATCCAGGGCGAGGACAAGGGCCAGGCCCGGAACCTCCTGGCGGACTACATCCGCGAGGCCGGCGAAATCTCCCCCAGCATCGACTCCACCTGGAGCATTCTGCTTCCCAACTGAGTTCCCTCCCCGGTTTTTCCAGCTGGCAGGAAGACAGGCAATGCCTGTCTTCCTGCCAAACTTTTGTATCTGTACCGCCCAGCTTGCAAACCAGGTTTTTCCATGGTATAATTCACGGGAAAATGTCGCATGTAACAAACAGGGAATCCTGCGAGAATTTCCGGCGAAGTGAGGAGGCGAACCGCAGACGTGAAGCAAGACACCTTTTCTTCCTTTCATCCCTTGGTGGGGCTTTTCTTTTTTGTCCTGACCCTGGGATTTACCATGTTTTTCATGCACCCGGTGTGCCTGGGAATTTCCCTCGTCTGCGCCCTGGCTTATTCCGCCCGGTTGGAGGGATGGCGAGCCCTGGGGCGGCAGCTCCGGTATCTATTGCCGGTCCTGCTGTTTACCGCTCTGCTGAATCCCCTGTTCAACCATCAGGGGGCCACGGTGTTCCTCCGGCTTCCCAATGGCAGCCCTTTGACCCTGGAGGCTGCCAGCTACGGCGGGGCGGCGGCGGCCATGCTGCTGGCGGTCATTGTCTGGTTCCGCTGCTTTGGCGCTGTGATCACCTCCGACAAATTTCTTTACCTCTTCGGCCGGATGGCGCCGGCCTTGTCCCTGCTCCTGTCCATGGCGTTTCGCTTCGTGCCCCGGTTCCGAGCCCATATGCAGGCGGTCTCCCAGGCTCAGCCGGACACTGGCGGAGTCCGGAAGCTCCGGGCCGCTCTCGCCGCCTTTTCCGCCACAGTCACCTGGGCCCTGGAAAATGCCATTGAAACTGCCGACAGCATGCGAAGCCGGGGCTATGGTCTGCCCGGCTCCACCACGTTCTCGGTCTACCGGTTGACCGTCCGGGACATTGCAGTGCTGTGCTCCCTACTGGCGCTGGGAGGTCTGGTAATCACCGGCAGCTTTCTGGGCGGAACCCAGTTCCAGTTTTACCCCACCATGTGGGGGCCTTTGACCGCCCCCCCTTCTCTGGGCGTCTTTGCCGCATTTTCCCTGCTGTGCCTCTTTCCCCTGCTCACCGACCTATGGGAGGATTTGAAATGGAACTGTTTATTTTCCAAGACCTGACCTTTTCCTACCCCGGGCAGACCCATGCCGCTCTGGACGGATTGCGGTTTGAGATCCCCGCCGGTCAGTTTTTGGTGATTGCCGGTCCCTCGGGCTGCGGAAAGTCCACCCTCCTGCGGCAGTTCAAGTCCGCCCTCACTCCCCATGGTCAATCTCACGGGCAGCTTCTGTTCCGTGGAACCCCTCTGGAACAGGTAGATCCCCGGACTCAGGCATCTGCCATCGGCTTTGTTCAGCAAAGCCCGGAAAATCAAATTGTCACCGACAAGGTCTGGCACGAGCTGGCCTTCGGCCTGGAAGCCCTGGGCTATGATCGTTCTGCCATTCGGAGCCGTGTCGCCGAAATGGCCAGCTTCTTTGGGATCCAGTCCTGGTTCCACCGGGACGTGGTCTCCCTCTCCGGCGGGCAAAAGCAGCTGCTGAATCTGGCCTCCGTCATGGCTCTGCAGCCGGAGGTTCTCATTTTGGACGAGCCCACCAGTCAACTGGATCCCATTGCAGCATCCGGCTTTCTGTCCACCCTGGGCCGCATTCACCGGGACCTGGGAACTACCGTCATCCTCACGGAGCACCGGCTGGATGAGGTGATCCCCATGGCGGACCGGCTTCTGATTCTGGACGGCGGCCGGGTCCTGGCAGATGGGACCCCCCAGGCGGTCTTTTCCACCCTGCGGGAGATGGGGCACCCTATGCGCTCCTCCATGCCCGCGCCCATGCAGATTTGGAGCAGTCTCCCCAGCCCGCTCCCCTGCCCGCTGACGCCCAGCAATGGGCGGCTGTTTCTGGAGCAATGGGCCGGGGAGCACCCGCTCCAACCGGTCCCCCCCAGGCCTTGCCCCAGCCGGGAGGGCAAAACTCCTTGGGTGGTGGCCCAAGACGTCTGGTTCCGCTATGAGTCCGGAAGCCCCGACATCCTCCGGGGTCTAAATCTGGAGGCTTACGGCGGGGAACTGCTGTGCATCCTGGGCGGCAATGGCGTGGGTAAGAGCACCGCCCTTTCCCTGCTGTCCGGCGCACGGCGGCCCTCCCGGGGCAAGGTCTCTCTGTCTGGCAAGCCCGTGGCCCTTCTCCCCCAGGATCCTCAAATCCTCTTTGTGAAGCACAGTCTGGAAGCGGATCTGTGGCAGAGCCTGCCCAGTGGCAGGACCCCGGAGAACCAGGCCCATATGGACCGGATTTGCAGCCTCTGCCACTTAACCGGCCTGCTGAACCGGCATCCTTACGACCTGTCCGGTGGAGAGCAGCAGCGGGCTGCCCTGGCCAAGGTTCTGCTGCAAAAGCCCCAGGTGCTCCTGCTGGACGAGCCCACCAAAGGACTGGACGGAAGCTTCAAGGAAATCCTCGCCGGGATCTTGAAGCAGCTAACCGGCCAGGGCGTGTGCGTCATTCTGGTCAGCCACGACGTGGAGTTCTGCGCCGCTTACGGGGACCGGTGCGCCCTGTTCTTTGACGGCAGCATTGCGGCAGAGGACGCGCCGCTTCCCTTCTTTTCCGGCCTGAGCTTCTATACCACCGCCGCCAGCCGCATGGCCCGCACACTTCTGCCAGAAGCCATTACCGCCTCGGAAGTGATTGTCGGATGCGGTGGCTGCTTGCCCCCCAAGGCGGAGCCCGTTCCTCCACCGCCGGCAAAATCCTCCCCGGCGGCAGCGTCCCCCCAGAAGCCCCTGCCGGTATGGCGCAAGGTCCTGGCCGGTCTGTCCGGCGCCGTGGCCCTGGCAGCCTTCCTGTACGCCCTGACAGGGCTGGATCTGAAGGATCTGTTCGCCGCTGGAAAAACCGGCGTTCGGGAGCTGCACACCGCCGTATACGGCGTCTTTCTGGGCGCACTGGTGATCCTGACCCTGGCAGTCAGTCGGAAAGCGCCGCCGGAAGACCGGCCCCTGATCCGCGGACCGCTGACCAAGCGGACGGTGGTCACCCTGGCAGTGGTGATTCTGGCCATTCCCCTGACCATTTTCCTGGGACCCCGGTACTTCCATGACCGGAAATACTATGCGGTCTCCCTCCTGGTTCTGGTGGAGACCATCCTGCCCTTCTTCCTGGTCTTTGAGGGGAGAAAGCCTCAGGCCCGGGAGATGGTCATTCTGGCTGTGCTATGCGGCCTGTCCATCGGCGGGCGGGCCGCCTTCCTGGCCCTGCCCGGATTCAAGCCGGTGGCAGCCATGGTGATCCTTTCCGGGGTGGCTTTTGGGGGAGAAGCGGGCTTTCTGGTAGGCGCTGTCACCATGCTGGCTTCCAACATGCTCTTTGGCCAGGGACCCTGGACCCCCTGGCAGATGTTTGCCATGGGCCTATTGGGCCTGACCGCCGGCGTCCTGTATCGGAAGGGCGTCCTCCGTCGGGGCCGTCTCTCCCTGTCCGTATTCGGGGCGCTGGTCACCCTGTTCCTCTATGGCGGGGTGATGAACCCGGCTTCCGTCCTCATGTACCAGCCCAACCCCACCTGGCCCATGATCTGGACGGCGTTTCTCACCGGCCTGCCTGTGGATCTGGTCCACGCCGCCGCCACCGCCCTGTTCCTCTGGTTCCTGGCTCAACCCATGCTGGAAAAGCTGGACCGGGTGAAGGTGAAATACGGTCTTCTGGAATGAAAAAGAAGCCTGTTGCAAAGTGGAAACCGTGCATTTCCCGCCCAGTTTCGGCAAAATCCCAATGTCTACTACGGGCGGACACATAGGTCCGCCCCTAGAATGGGATACCAACACGGTGTATCAACAGTTTCTTCGGAATTCTCTCGGAATTTCCCATTTTCCTTCCAAAAATGGGCATTCAAATGACAAAATGCGTTGGACAATTTTTGCCCATCCTCATTATCCGCCGTAGGGGCGGACCCATGTGTCCGCCCAGCAGAAACATCTTACGTTGCCCTCTCATGTTCGGCGAATTCGTAATGCCGAGTGCCCCTGCGGCCTTGATTGTGGCCCCTGATCACGTTTCCTCAATGGGCAATCCTGCTAAAGCGCAAATCCGGAATATCGTAAAAGGGGCGCACCGTGTGCGCCCCTTTTACATTATCGCCGCATCCGCTGCACCACTGCCGTGAGGCCGACTGCCAGCTGCTCCAGCTCCTTGGGGCTGGTAAAGCGGCTGAGGGAGATCCGGAACGCGCCGTCCACCGTCTCCGGCGGCAGGCCCATAGCCTCCAGCACGTGGCTTCGGTGGCCCCTGGCGCAGGCAGATCCGGCAGAGACACAGACACCATGGTCCTGCAGAATATTAATGGTATTTTGCGTTGGCACCCCGGGTATGGAGGCCAGCAGAATGTGAGGCGCTTCCCGGGCGCCCAGAAGCTCCACCCCGGGAATTTCCGCCAGCAACGCGGCACACCGGTCCCGGAGGGCGGCCTCCCGGGCCAGATCCTCCCGAAGGGTGGGCAGTGCCGCAGCACAGGCCGCTCCAAAGCCGACCACCGCCGGCGTTGCCTCCGTACCGCTGCGGTAGCCCCCCTCCTGGCCGCCGCCCAGCAGGTACGGCGGAAGGGGCAGTCCCCGGCGGATGTACAGCGCGCCCGCCCCCTTGGGGCCGTGAACCTTGTGGGAGGAGATGGAGATGAGGTCTGCCCCCAGGGTCTTGGCCTGGAAAGGAAGCTTCAGAAAGCCCTGGACGGCATCGGTGTGGAAAATGGCATTGGGGGCCAGACGGTGGGTGAGCTTTGCCATGGCCCCAATGGGCATTACCGCCCCGGATTCGTTGTTCACCATCATCACAGAGACCAGCACCGTATCCGGCCGGATGGCCTCACGCAGTGCATCCAGGCACACCCGTCCCAGGGCATCCGGCTTCAGATAGGTGACTTCAAATCCCTGCTCCTCCAGCCGCCTCATGGGATTCAGCACCGCATGATGCTCCACAGCCGTGGTGATCACGTGCCTGCCCCGCTTCCCCATCCGGGACATGGCGGAGAAGATGGCCCAGTTGTCCGCCTCCGTCCCGCCGGAAGTGAAAAACACCCGGTCCGGCTCCGCCCCCAGGGCTTTGGCCACCTGATCCCGGGCCGCCTTCAGCCGGTGGGCTGCGTCCATTCCAAAGCGGTACAGAGAACTGGGATTCCCCCAGCCGGTTTCCAGCGCCTCCACCATGGCCGCCACCGCCTCCGGGCAGGGCCTGGTGGTGGCGGAGTTGTCCAAATATGCAAACATGGTCGTCCCTCCTGACCCCCTATTTTCCCACGCAAAACCGCTCAAAGATCCGGTTGGTGATGTCCTCCCGGATGGTCCTGCCGCTGAGCTCTCCCATGGCCTCCATCGCCTCTTCCACATCGGTGAGGACCGCATCGGGGGTAAATCCGGCGGCCAACCCCTCTTGGGCCCGGCGGACGGATTCCAGCGCCCGGCGGATGGCGTCCGTCTGGCGGGCATTGGTGAGAATGGAACCATCACAGGCAGCCCCCGGGCCAAACAGCGCCTCCAGCACCGGGGGCAAGGCCTCCAGCCCGGTTCCCGCCTTGGCAGAGACCGGAAGAATCGTCTCAAAGGGCAGACTGGACCGTTCCACCTGGCAGGGCAGGTCCTGCTTGTTCAAAATGCAAATGGCATGCCTGGCATGGCTCGCCGCTTCCATGGCCTCCCGGTCCTCCGGCTCCAGCGGGCGGCTGCCGTCACAGACAAACAGGGCCAAATCCGCCCCCTGGGCCGCCTCCACAGAGCGGGCCACCCCCAAAGCCTCCACCTGGTCAGAGGCCTCCCGAATGCCCGCCGTATCCACCAGGCGTAGGCGCACGGAGCCCACCAGCACCGTCTCCTCCACCGTGTCCCGGGTGGTACCGGGGCGCTCCGTCACAATGACCCGCTGAAATCCCGCCAGAGCGTTCAAAAGGCTGGACTTGCCCACATTGGGTTTGCCCAAAATCACCGCCCGCACCCCCTGCCGCAGCACCCGGCCCCGGGCGGATGTGGCCAGCAGCGCCGTCAGCGTCTCCTGCGCCCCGGCCAGAGCGCCGGTATAGGAGGACAGGCGAAATTCATCGATGTCCTCATCGGGATAATCCAATACCGCATGGAAATGGCTGCACAGGTCCGTGAGCACACTGTAAACCGGCTCCAGCCGCCGGGCCAGGGCGCCTCCCACCTGCCCGGCTGCATTGGCGGCGGCGTCGGCTGTCTCCGCCTCAATGAGGTCTATGACGGCCTCCGCCTGGGTCAGATCCATCTGCCCGTTGAGAAAAGCCCGCTTGGTGAACTCCCCCCGGCGGGCAGGCCTGGCTCCCGCCTGATACAACGCCTCCAGCCCGGCCGCCAGCACCGCCGGGGAGCCGTGGCAGTGAAGCTCCACCGTGTCCTCCCCGGTATAGCTGTGGGGGCCGCGGGTGAAGACGGCCATACACTGGTCCAGCACCCGGCCCTGCCGGTCCTGCAGGGCGCCCAAAACCAGCTTCCGGTTGGGCGCTTCCTCCAGTGGCCGCCCGCTTTTGGGCCGAAATACCTGCCCCGCCACCTGGGCACAGCCGCTGCCGGACAGACGCAAAATGCCAATGGCGCTGATTTGGCTGCCGGTGGACACCGCAGCAATCACATGAGACATCACAGCCTCTCCCCTTTCAACCAGCCAAAGGGAGGGCTGCCTCCCCATGTCGGAAAAATTCTAAAACAGTATACCACGGGACACCGGAAATTGCAATCAACCGGCTTCAGTTGCACCGGTCCCAGGGCAACCGCTTCCTCTGTACGCTTCGCCCGCGAGGGACTGGCCGGACGTTGTCCGTCCGTGTAAACACGGCTTCCCGCTGCCACTTGTATTTTTTCCCCATTTCTGTTATGATCATGGTGAAACTTACACATTTGTAATTGGGAGGTACGCCCTATGTCCATTGTCACCATCGCCATCGCCGGCCTGGGTAGCCGGGGAAAGGACGCCTACGCCCAAGCCCTGGCCCAAGTGCCGGAGCGGGCCAAAATCGTGGCCATCGCAGACCCGGATGCCGCCAAAGTCCATGAGGTCGCCCAGCAGTTCGGAATCCCGGCGGAGCGCTGCTTCCACAGCGCCGAAGCGCTCCTGGCCGGGCCGCGCCTGGCTGACGCCCTGGTGCTCTGCACCCAGGACCGGCAGCATGTCCCCCAGGCCATTCCCGCCCTGCGCAAGGGCTATGACATACTCATGGAGAAGCCCATTTCTCCGGATCTTGCCCAGTGCAAGGAAATTCTGGCCGTGGCTCGGGAGACCGGCCGGAAGGTGGTGGTCTGCCATGTTCTGCGCTACGCCCCCTTCTACCGGAAAATCAAAGAGGTCCTGGACTCCGGCGTGCTGGGAGATCTGATGTCCATCCAGGCCATTGAAAATGTGGGCTATTGGCATCAGGCCCACAGCTTTGTCCGGGGGAACTGGCGCAGCAAAGGAGAGACCTCCCCCATGTTCCTGCAAAAGTGTTGCCACGACATGGATCTCATGGTCTGGCTCACAGGAAAGAGCTGCCTGCGCCTGTCCTCCTTTGGCTCTTTGGCCCATTTCCGGCCGGAACACGCCCCGGCCGGGGCCGCAAAACGCTGTCTGGACGGCTGCCAGGCCAAGGACCGCTGCCCCTATGACGCAGAGAAGATTTACATCACCAACGAGAAAACCGGCGTCGCCCAGGGCAAGACCGGCTGGCCCTGCGACGTCCTCACCCTGCACCCCACGGAAGCATCCATCCGCCAGGCCATCCAGGAGGGGCCCTATGGCCGCTGCGTCTACTTCTGCGACAACGACGTAGTGGATCATCAGGTGGTGAACCTGGAGATGGAGGGCGGCCTCACCGTGAACTTTACCATGTCCGCTTTCACTGCCGGAGGCGGCCGCTACACCAACTTCATGGGCGCCATGGGCGACATGATCGCCGACATGGCCAAAAATACCGTCACCGTCACTCCCTTCGGCGGCAAGCCCACAGTCTATGATTTCAACCTCAGCAAAGAACGGATGTCCGGCCATGCCGGGGGCGACAGCGTCCTCATCGGGGATTTCCTGGACTATCTCCAGGGCCAGTGCCCACCCAGCATCACCACCCTGGAGGCCTCCATGGAGAGCCACTTCATGGCCCTGGCCGCCGAGGAATCCCGCATTCACGGCGGACAGGTCATCGAGCTGGCGTCTTTCCGGTAAGAACCTCCCTACATGACATCAGGGCAATTGATCGGTATTCCGAATTCGCCCAATATGGGAGAAACACACACAATGTTTCCGCTGGGCGGACACATAGGTCCGCCCCTACGGCGGCTGGCAAGGATAAGCAAAAATTGCCCGACCGTATTTGTCATTTCAATCCCCCTTGTTGGGCGGAAAACGGGCGTATTCTACGGAAATACCGAAGAATCTCTTTGTGCACTGTGTTGAGATATCATCGTAGGGGCGGACCCATGTGTCCGCCCGTGGTGGGCATTACGAATTCCTGAAAATGGGAGGCAAACAGACACATGGGTCTACCTCTATGGGATCGTAACCCCGCCGCATTCCAATCTTGCCATGGGGCCTGCTGCAACATTCACTGTTTGCAGCAGGCCCCATTTGGCTGTCTTCAGTCCAAAGGTGCGTCTTCCCTGGTTATCTCCCAAGGGGTGACAATCAAACTGTCTGACATCAGGAATACATCCTTCGAGCCCCGGTAGCAGCACCACTGGGGCATGGTTTCATACCGGTGGGCCCGAAGGCGGAAGGCCCCCAGGGGGGCGTAAATCTGGAAGGTCACATCCTCTTTGGCAATCTCCCTGGCACAGGGGACACAGGGCAGGGTGATGCGGCCATAGGGCCGCAAATGCGCCAAATCCGGCCCAACCTCCAGCTCCACCCACTCCGGATACACAATGCCGGAGCGGTGGTGGGAGAGGAAGCCCAGGGAAACGGAGCGGATCTTCCGGCTTTCCGGCAATTGGACCTGGAGCTCCAGATCCTCCAGGGTTCCGCGCCAGTGGCCGTCCAGGTAGTCCAGGCTCCCCCGGCGGGCGGACAGCAAATCTCCCAGCCCATTTCCAGAAAATACCGGACGGACGTCCAGGGTCGTGGGGCTCTTCAGCTTCAGCCCTGTCAGGCCAAACCGGTACGGAATCCGCACCGTTCCACTGGCACGGCCGTCAGGTGAAAACAGCCGGGCGGAAACCACGGTGTCCCTCTCCAGCACCAACGGCGCTTGGTATTGGGGCGACTCCGGTCCCGGTTCCCTTCCGTCCAGGGTATAGTGAATCCGGCCCGGCTCCCGGGCTGTGAGCGTCACCCGGGCAGGCGCTCCCCAGGGGAACACCGACGCCCCAGGCTCCGCCTCCGGCTCCATGGGCGGCGCCAAGGGGACGGGGCTTTGGTCCGGCACGAGATTGTGGGTACCGTCCGGGCATACCGGCCGGAACACCGCTTCGCGTTCCACGGGGCTACCCAGAGTCAGGACCACGGTCCCCTCCTCCGGCTCAATTTCCAGACCTTCGGGTCCAGCCTGCCGGAGCCGCCCCCGGGCCACCCGGAACCCATAGAAGAAGCCTCGATGCTCCAGGACAACCTCCCGGCCCTCCACCCGGCGAAGCACCGGCAGGCGGTCGAATACCAGGGTGCAGCTTCCCTCCAGGGTGATGGCATGGGGCTCCATGGTGAAGGCCGCTACACGCGTCTCCCCCGCCCAGAGCTCCGCCCGGGCAGTCCGATCATCCAGAGCAGCATACGCCACCCTTCCCTCCGGCTCCCGGCCCCCTGGAGTCCGGAGCCAGAGGAAGGGCCGGGGCGCTCCCCATGCCTGGGGGAAGAGCACCGGCAGGGCGTCCATCACGCTTCCACTGCCCTCCATGGCGCGGTCATAGTAGCGGGAGGGGTAGTCCTCCCGGTACAAAAACAGATCCCGAATCCGCAGATGTCCCGCCTCTCCCAGGAAGCCCACCCGGTAACAGCTGCTGGCATACCACTGGGCAGACAGCCCCCGGTCCGTGTCCCAGTCTCGGGAGGCCTGGAAGCTCATGGGCGGAGTCCGGACATACCGGCTCCGGAACCAGGCGGCAGAGTCCGCCATGGTCTCCACCCGGACGGCTCCCCGGTCCGCAAGCTCCCGCAGCAGCGCCAGCTGGGGACCCAGACCGGGGCGGATGTTCTCCCACAGGAAGTTATTCTCCTGTCCCACATGGGCATAGGGGACCCCCAGGCACGACTCTTCACAGAGGCAGCCGAAGAACCAGGCCAGCCATTTGGGATCCCGCCCTGTGAGCCAAGAGGGTTCCAGGGTATACACCCCCTGGAGGCCCGGCCGCACATCCTGCTCGAAGTTGTAGATGGGATCCGGGCCAAGAAGGCGGAACATGGGCGTCGGAAGCTGCTCCTCCAGGGTTTGGGCGGGGATGAATTCATTTTTCCGGCAGGGATAGTAGATCCCGTTGGGGAAGCCTCCCCACAGGGTGAAGCCGTCGGTCCCCATCTGATCCCGGCAAATGGCCCCGCCCAGAACGCCATATCGCTCCGCCGCATAGCCCAGGGTCACGGAATCCAGCACCCAGGAGCCAATGGTCCGGGGATACTGGCCATACACCCCATAAAAGTCCCTCATGTAGGCATCCACCAGCCGCTTCCGCTCCTCCGGCTCGTAGCCCACACAGTAGGCGCTGTCCACCCGGTCGTCGTACTCTGTGGAGACCTTGCCCCGAAACGGAACTCCGGCCCGGCGGCACAGGGGCTCCGTAATCTCCCACCAGGCGGAAATCTCATCGCGCCCATCCAGATAGGTCCGGAACAGCGCCTGATACCGGGGGTCCATGAGGGCGTCATACTTCAGGGCATAGGTCCCGGGGAAGCCGTACTGTTTCACCAGGATGATCTCACTGCGTATGGTCTCAAAATCATCAACCAGGAACCGGCTTGGCTCCACATGGGACATACGGACAAAATTGTAAATGTTCACAATCGTTGTTTGCTTCATAAAAACCTCCTCCATCCATGGTCACCGGCATTCGGCGGATCCACAGGGGTAAAAAACACGGGCGAATTCCCACCGCCTCCAAACGGGCAGGAATTCGCCCCGGTATCATCATCCTTTTGTTTTGCTGCGAAATCATCCGGCGGCCCTACGGAAGCACCCGGAGGGCGCTGCGGCCCGACACCAAATAGGCCGCGCCATTGGAGCAGGCCTGGACCTGGGTGGCCGAGCCCACCTCCTGGGTGGAAAACCAGGGCTCCAGATTTTTGCCGGAGATGGTCAGGGTCTGGCCCGTCAGAACCGCCACATACTTCCCCGCCACGCTGAGGTCGCTCACACCGCCGGAAAGGGCCATGCGCCCGGTCTCTTCTCCGGCTGCGTCTACCGTCACCAGGGCCGGACCGCCGCTTCCCGACAGCACCAGCGTTGCAAAGCCGTCTCCCCCCAGGTCAAAATCCGTGACGCCGCCGGTATCATACCGCCCCAGGACCTCGCCTTTGGTATCGAATACCAAAAGCTCCTCTTCCCCCAGGGCACAAATCCGGTTTTTGCCCCAGAAACGCAGGTCAAAGATCACCTGACTGCCCAGATCCACCTCTGCCACCGGATCCTCCCGGTCCGTGCGGTATACCACGGCCACAGAAGATACCGTGCCCTCCTGCTCTTCCAGGGCGACAGCACATACCACCCCACCGCCGGGGGCGGCTGCACAGCCGGTGAAATACCGGGTGGCGGCATGGACTGCAAAGACAGACCGCTGCTCCCGGTCCAGCAGTTGCAGCTCGGACTTTACCGCGCTGCCGGCTGTGACGTAGCACAAATAGCCGTCCTCCGTCAGGTCCGCATCGTACACCGCACCGGCCAGCGTGGGGTTGGAACAAATCTCGCCCTTCTGGTTCAACAGCAGCAGCGTGCTTCCCCCGGCATCGTAGGCCAGGATGTAGCCGCCCCGTCCCTGGACCACCGGAACAGCCAGGGAGGCCGCCGCAAGAAAGCGTACCTTTCCGTCCTTGTCATACAGGGTGACGCCATCGGCTCCGGCCGTCACCAGCTGGCCGTCCAGCTCCCCCAGCGCCGATGCAGGGGCGTCCAAAGCAATCTGGAGCTCCTGGGTACCATAGGAGAAAAACCGGCCCACCCGGTCCCAGTTCTGGCCGCCGTCTATCACAAAAAACGCCAACACCAGCGCCAGCGCCACCAGCACTGCCAGAAAGACAGACAGCCGCCGCCGTTCCTGCCCCGGATGGCGAAAGGGAATGATTTTAGCCTCCATGGTACATCCTCCTAACTTGCTCAGGGCAGCGGATCCAGGGCGTCTGCCTGAAGCTGAAACTGCTCCACTCCGTCATCATACCACAAGTGGGTGAGATACAAACCCCCGGCCGGAACCGTTGGCCCCGCTGCCGTCCGGTTGCCACCGGCCAAAATGTCGCCAATGGCCTCCGGCTGGAACTTGCCTTCGGCTGCATACACCACCGTTCCAGCCATGGCCCGGGCCATGTTATACAGGAAGCCGTTGGCGGAAACCGTGAGGGCCAGCAGCTTCCCCTGCCGCCGCACCCGGTACTCATACACCGTCCGCACCGTGGAACGCACATCGGTGCCCACAGAACGCACGGCCGCAAAGTCATGGGTCCCTACAAACTGATCCGCCGCCGCCTGCATCACCGCCTCGTCCAGTAGGCGGGGATAGAACCACACCCGGTCCACATAAAAGGGGTTCCGAATCCGGTCGTTGTAGATGAGATAGGTATAGGATTTGCGGACGCAGGAGCCAATGGCATTGAAGCCCTCGTGCACCTCCCGGGCCTGGCACACCACCACATCCGGCGGCAGGTGGGTATTGAGGGCATAGGGCAGGCGGTCACAGGGAATGGTGGAGCTGGTCCGGAAATTGGCCACATACACCCGGGCATGCACCCCGGCATCCGTCCGGCCGCAGCCGGTCATATGGACCCGGTGCCCCACCACCGCTTCTGCCGCCGCCTCCAGAGTCCCGGCCACAGTGACCAGGTCCTTCTGCACCTGCCAGCCATGGTAAGCCGTCCCCAAATATGTCAGATACAAGACAATGTTTCTCATAAGATCTCTCCGCTCACAATTGGATATGCGTAGGGAGCGGTCTTGACCGCTCCGCCTGCACCGCCGTTCCACTTTTGCAAGCTTCCAAACGAAATGGTCATGACCGTTTCCCGCCCATCCGTCACCGGGGATTCTGGGGCGTCTTTGTCACAGGCCGAAGCGTTTCAGCACAATCACCCCGGCCACCAAGGCCGCGCCCAAAAGGAGCGTCAGGTAATCCCGGCGGGCATAGTGCAGAACCTTCAGCTTGGTCCGGCCCTGGCCGCCCTGATAGCAGCGGCACTCCATGGCTGTCGCCAGCTCATCCGCCCGGCGAAAGGCGCTGATGAACAGGGGCACCAGAATGGGGACCAGGGCTTTGGCCCTCTGAATCAGACTGCCGGTCTCAAAGTCCGCACCCCGGGCCTTCTGGGCGGACATGATCTTATCCGTCTCCTCAATGAGGGTGGGAATGAACCGCAGGGCAATGCACATCATCATAGACAGCTCGTGCACCGGCAGGCGCAGCTTCTTCAGGGGCCCCAGCAGAGACTCCAGGCCGTCGGTGAGGGCAATGGGCGACGTGGTATAGGTCAACAGGAAGGTGCCGGTAATCAACATGATGATCCGGGAGGCCATAAAAATTGCCGTCCGGACCCCCTCCCAGGTGATGGTGATGCCCCAAAACCGGGCCAACACATGGTCGCCGCCGGTGTAAAACAGATTCAGCACCGCCGTCAGAACCACAATGATCACAACAGGCTTCATGCCCCGTAAAATGGTCTTGGGCCGAATCCGGGACAGGGCCACAGACATCACCAGAAACGCCAGCACCAGGCCGTAGCTCACCCAGCTGCCAGCCACAAACAGGGCCACAATATACAATACCGTCATCAGGAGCTTCGTCCGGGGGTCCAGCCGATGTACCACGGTTTTGCCTGGGAAAAACTGGCCCAGGGTAATATCCTTTAGCATGAGGCCTTCCCTCCCTTCAGGCGGAGCAGCTCCTGGACGGCCTGCTCCACCGTGTATACGCTGGAGTCCACCGGTACGCCCAGCTCCCGGAGGCGCAAAAAGACCCGGGTCACCTGGGGAATGGCCAGGCCGATCTGTTGCAGCTCCCAGGCGTGTCGGAAGACCTCCCGGGGGGAATTGTCCATGCGCAGACCGCCATGATCCATGACGAGAAGCCGGTCCGTCATCCGGGCCACCTCCTCCATGGCATGGCTCACCATCATCACCGTGGCATGTTTCGCCTTTTGATAGGCGCGGATGTTCTCCAGAATGCTGTCCCGGCCCTGGGGATCCAGGCCCGCCGTAGGCTCATCCAAAATGAGCACCGCAGGCTCCATGGCAATGACGCCGGCAATGGCCACCCGGCGCTTCTGCCCGCCGGAGAGGTCAAAGGGAGACTTGTCCAGATGCTCCTCCGGTACTCCCACAAACGCCGCCGCCTCCAGGACCCGGCGTCGGATCTCCTCTGGGGGCAGGCCCATGTTTTTGGGGCCAAAGGCAATGTCTTTGTACACCGTCTCTTCAAAGAGCTGGTACTCCGGATACTGAAACACCAGCCCAACCTGAAATCGGATGCTTCGGGTGAAGGCCTTATCGCTCCAAATATCCCGCCCGTCAAACAAAATCTGACCGGACGTAGGCTTCAAAAGGCCGTTGAGATGCTGAATGAGGGTGGATTTTCCGGAGCCGGTGTGACCGATGACGCCGATGAACTCCCCCCGCTCCACGGAGAAGTTCACATGTTCAATGGCGGCGCGCTGAAATGGGGTTCCAACGCTGTAAATGTGGGACAGGTCCCGAACCTCAAGAATTGGTGCCAATTTTCATTCCTCCAGCGGGTCAGGCCGACGCCCAGCGGCGAAGTGCCTGCGCGCATTCTTCTATCGTCAGGGTATCCAGGGGCAATTCCTGCCCCTGCTGCTGCATCTGCCAGCAGAGCTCCACCGTCTCCGGGGCAGACAGCCCCAACCGGTGCAGCAGCTCCACCTGGCAGAACACCGCCTTGGGGGAGCCGTCAGCGGCAATCTCGCCGCGGTCCAACACCACCACCCGTTGCGCCCGGGCGGCTTCATCCATGTGATGGGTGATGAGAATCACGGTAATGCCCAGCTGCCGGTTCAGGCCGGAGACAATCTCCATGACCTCCTCCCGGCCCCGGGGATCCAACATCGCCGTGGGCTCGTCCAGGACGATGCATTTGGGCCGCATGGCAATGACCCCGGCGATGGCCACCCGCTGCTTCTGACCACCGGAGAGGAGATGGGGCGCATGCTCCCGGTACTCATACATGCCCACCTGGCGCAGGGCCTCGTCCACCCGCCGCCGGATCTCCTGGGAGGAGACACCCAGGTTTTCCGGGGCGAAGGCCACGTCTTCCTCCACCACATTGGCCACGATTTGATTGTCCGGATTCTGGAACACCATCCCCACGGTGCGGCGAATGGGGATCAAATTGCTCTCATCCCGGGTATCCATTCCAAACACCATAACGGCGCCGCCGGCCGGCAGGGCGATGGCGTTGCAGTGCTTGGCCAGGGTGGATTTTCCACACCCATTTCGGCCCAGTATCGCCACAAACGTCCCCGCTTCAATGTTCAAATTCAAATCCCGAAACACAGAAATCCCGGGGCCGCCTTCCGCCCCCGGGTATGCATAAGCCAGGTGCTCTGCCTGGATCGCGTCTGCCATAGTCCCTCCTGCCGGCGGATCCGCCGGACTGCTTGATTTTTTGAGTTTTTTATCTGCCCGGCTCCCAGCGGCCTGCTGCGCCACAGGGCAGAACGAGGCCGGATGCGGCCACCGGCAGACCCAATTCCCCGCACTGGGTACCGCCTCCGAACCGGGCGCCGAACACTGCGTCGGCCATGTACCCCACTGTGGAGGGGGCCAATCCGGTGGTATAGGAGTTGATGATTACAAACAGGGGCTGCTCGGACAGGATCTCCCGTACGGTCAGAAGGAAGGGGTAAAAATCCTTTTCCATCTTCCAAATCTCCCCAGAGGGGCCCCGGCCATAGGACGGGGGATCCATAATGATGCCGTCATACTTCCGCCCCCGGCGAATCTCCCGCTGAATGAACTTGCCGCAGTCATCCACAATCCAGTGGATGGGACGGTCCGCCAGACCGGAGGCGGCGGCGTTCTCCTTGGCCATGGCCACCATGCCCTTGGCCGCGTCCACATGCCACACCTCCGCCCCACCGGCGGCAGCGGCCAAAGTGGCCCCGCCGGAATAGGCAAAGAGGTTCAGCACCCGCACAGGCCGGCCGGCCTGTGCAACCTTCTCCCGAATGTAATCCCAGTTGGCCGCCTGCTCCGGGAAGACGCCGGTATGCTTGAAATTCATAGGCTTCACATGGAAGGTTAAATATTCCTTGTAGTGCAGCAGCCAGCTCTCCGGCAGGTTCCGCAGCTCCCACCGGCCTCCGCCGGTGGAAGATCTGTGGTATTTGGCGTCAAACCGGTCCCAGCGGGGGTCTGCCCGCTCCGTGGCCCAGATCACCTGGGGGTCTGGCCGGACCAGGAGCTTCCCGGCCCAAGACTCCAACCGGAAGCCCTCTGTGGCATCCAGCACTTCATATTCTTTCCAATCTCTGGAGATCCACGCCATGGGCAGCGCCTCCTTATTCTCCGCCGCCGGTCTCCGGCGGTTTCGTGGCTTCGGTGGGATTGGTGGGTTTGGGCGGCTCTGTGGGAACCGCCACCGACTGTTTGGTGTGCACGGTGCAGCCCACTTTGTCGGTCCCCTCGGTGTACATAAACTTGGAATAGTCCAATCCTGCCATCTCATACAGCTCCTTCAGGCTGTCGGACATCTTCACAAGCCCCTTCTCTGTGACGGTGTTGCCCTTGGCCTGGGCGCAGAATTCGTTGGCCGCCGCCTGGCCGCCCTCGCAGTACCGGGTCATCACGTGGAGGTCACAGGTCTGGGTGGGTCGGTCCTCCGGATAGACATACACGGTCTGGACGCAGTCGCCCCGTGGGTCGGCTTTGCAGGCCTCCGTGGCCAGCTTACCGGACTCCCGGCAGATGGTGACGCTGGTGAGATTGCTCCAGTTGAAGAGGTCCTTGTCTTCCAGGCCCTCATGGAGGGGCTCCATCACCGCATGCCACAACCGGGCAGAGGGGTTCTCGTAGTTCCCTGTAAGGTAGATGGACTCCGGCTGGTCGTAGCCGCACCAGACCACGGCGGTGTAGTAGGGGGTATAACCGGCAAACCAACGGTCATTGTCGTCGGAGGTGGTGCCGGTTTTTCCCGCCACAGACATGTTGGACAGGCGGGCCGGAGAGGCCGTGCCATAGTTCACTGCGTACCAGAGCATATAGTTCATATAGTCCACGGTTTTCTCGCTGATGATCTGCCGGGTGCTCTGGGTGTTGTCCAGGACCACGTTGCCGTCGGAGTCGTAGACCACGGAATAGGTCCGGCTCTCCCGCCAGACGCCATGGTTGGTGTAGGTGGCGTAGGCTGTGGTGAGATCCCGGACGGTCACGCCATAGGTGAGCGCGCCCATGGCCATGGGGGCCAGAGCAATGTCCGTCTTCTCCGAGCCGTTGATGGTCTGGCTGGAGATGAGGTCGGACAGGCCAAATTTGTTTTTGGCGAAATCAAAGCTATAGTCCGTGCCAATCTTCTCCACCACCCGGCAGGCAATGGTATTCATAGACGCACTGACGCCAGTAAGAACGGAGACGCTGCCCGTGTAGCGCCGGTCGTAGTTCTGGGGATAACTGTCGTACAGAGGACCGTCAAACAGGACTGTGGAGGGATCCACCGCATTGGCCTCCATGGCAGGGCCATAGACCGAGATGGGCTTGATGGCAGAGCCCGGCTGGAGGGTGGACTGGGTGGCCCGGTTCCAGCTCAGGGAGATCTCTTTCTTCCCCACGCCGCCGGCCATGGCCACAATGTCCCCGGTGGCGTTGTCAATGACCACAATGGCGGACTGGAGCTGCTGCTGGCTATCTGTGGTGGGGATCCGGTCCAGGTCCTGGTAGACATCATCCACCAGCTTCTGCACATCCATATCAATGGTGGCGTAGATGTGGTAGCCGCCGGTTTTGATCATGTTCATGCAGACCTTCTCTGTATAGCCGGTCTTCTTCTCCAGGTCCGTGCACACGTCGCGGATGATGGTATCGGTGAAGTAGGAGTACACATTGCTGCTATTATCCTCGGGGATGTCCACCACCGTTCCACACATCGGGCACTGGTATCGCTCGTCCTCCTGGACGTACTCAAAGGAGCTGCGGTTGCCCTGGAAGCCGCAGTTGGTGCAGGTAAAGAGCTCATCGCTGAGGGAGACGCTGGTGAAGATCATATCCTGGTCCACCGCCGCCTGGTACTCCTCCTCGGACAGATAGCCCTGCTTCTGCATCTCAGACAGCACAATGAGCTGGCGCTTCCGGTTCCGCTCCATGCTGATGTAGGGGTCATACAGGGAGGGGTTGTTGGTGACGCTGATGAGGCTGGCGCACTCAGCCGTGGTGAGGTTGGACACATCCTTGCCGAAGTAGGTCCGGGCAGCGCTCTGGACACCGGCGCAGCCCTCGCCCAGGTAGATGGTGTTGAGGTACCACTCCAGGACCTCTTCCTTGGTGTAGCGATCCTCGAACTGGAGAGCCCGGAAAATCTCCAGCACCTTCCGCCGGACGGTGACGTCATCTTCCGTAGTCAGATTCTTGATGAGCTGCTGGGTGATGGTGGAGCCGCCGAAGGTGGAGCCGCCGCCCAGGAACATGTTGATGCAGGCTTTCGTGGTGGTGAGCCAGTCCACGCCCTGGTGCTGAAAGAACCGCTTGTCCTCAATGGCCACCGCGGCGTGAATCAGATCCTTTGGAATGTCCTCATAGGACACCCAGACCCGGTCAATATCGGCATAGATCTGCTGCATTTTCTGAATGTTGTTCTGGGAATCCAGAAAATAAATGAAGGAGCTTCGATCCAGCGCAAAATCCTCCACATTGAAGTCGGCATTGGGGATCACATCCTCCTGGAGGTAATTGCCCAACAGGCAGGCAAAAATGCCCCCGGTGAGGAGCACCACCGTCAGAGCAACCAGGCCGGCGCCCAGGGCCACCTTGACCGTCGTCCAAACCACGCTCCAGATGCCGCCCAGAATTCGCAGACCCAGGGGGAATTCGTAATAGTCTTTTTTCCGTTGCCAAAAGAATTTCTTCTTTTCCATGAAACAGCCTCCTTATTCCATCCGGCCAGAGCCTCTCATGAGGCGATGCGCCAGCCATTCAATTTCCATTTCAGGAAAACACAAATTCAGTCGTAACATTATACCATACCCCGTCCCAAAACGAAAGAGGGAAATTCCCTGGCAGCCCGCTCCTACCAAGAAATTTCCCCATTCTTTCCAAAAAATTCAAAGTTTATTCAAATCCGGCCCCTCCCCCTTCCTGAAATCGGCATGCGCTCGTCATGGTGTTTTTCACAACAACCTCCTAGTTCTGCAACAAGTACCCGTCAATGATATCGCGTGCAAATTGCAACATTTGAAGCTTTACCTCCCTATTCAAAGAGTCAATACCGCTTTCTGACAACAGTTTATTATTGTAATATGCATAAATATGATAATTATAATCTCCAATATAAAACTCAATATTTAAATCTATTTTGTATTCATATTCTGTCGACTCTATTAAATAGTAATACATTTCAATGTCTCTGTATACCATATTCCGTTCGCTATGCAAAACTAATGACTTGTCGCAATCTACACCGTATCTTACTTCCACGCTGCTATAGATCAAACTGCCATGGCTCTCGTAGCCAGTTGGTTTGGAGAGAATATTTCTATCATCCAATTTTAATGCATATTTCCAACCGTCGAACTCTTCTGAGGAAACATCCGGTAAAAACACGCCCGGCGTGTTCCTCAGAATTTTCTGTAAATTGTCAAACGAGTTCACCTCTTTTTTGAATGCAGGATAGAATGGATAATTTATTGTAACGGCTCCAGCGAAGCATAAAACAAATACCACGCAAGCTCCCAACGCCGCCCATTTAGCAAAGGTACGCTTTCTCACTGTATCGTCCTCCTGCCATAGCATTTCAATTCAGGATACGCATTTTGCGCTCAAAACTATATTAAGATTTTACAAAATTTTACCAAAAATGTCAAGAAGAAATTGGTTTGTCAGATGGAACGAAGGGAACTCTGGCGGCGTTGCAAAATGGGGAAAACTGGGGTATAATACTCCCAATTCCCTACCCCGTTTCCTGAAAGGAGCACACACAATGGAGTGGAACGTATTGGCCGTAGGCGATGTGGTCGCTGATTGCGGCGTTTCGATGATTGAAAAGCACCTGCCCCGGCTTCGCCGGCAGGTGAAAGCGGATTTTACCGTGGTCAACGGGGAAAACGCCGCCATTTTGGGCATCACCCGGGACCAGGCGGAAGCCATCCTGGGCGCCGGGGCCGACGTCATCACCATGGGCAACCATACCTTCGGCCGCCGGGAGATCTGTCCCTACCTGGACGACTGCCCCCGGATTCTGCGGCCAGCCAACCTGGCCCCCCAGCTGCCGGGCCGGGGCTGGGGCATGTTTGACAGCCCCATGGGGGAGATCGCGGTCATTGACCTCATTGGCCGGTGTAACATGGACTACAATCCAGACAACCCCTTCCTGCTGGTGGACAAAATTTTGAAGCCAATCACCACCAAATTCATCCTGGTGGAGATCCACGCCGAAGCCACCTCGGAAAAGCTGGCCATGGGCCACATGCTGGACGGCCGGGTCAGCGCCGTGTGGGGAACCCACACCCATGTGCCCACGGCGGACAACCAGATCCTTCCAAACTCCACAGGCTTTGTCACAGATCTGGGCATGACCGGTCCCAAGCACTCCATCCTGGGCATCCGGCCCGACCTGTCGGTGGCCCGGTTCCGGGGCGACCTGGCCGGCCGCTACCAGCCTGCTCCCGGCCCCGGGAAGCTGGAGGGCGTGGTCTTCACCCTGGACGAGGGGGGCCGGTGCACCAACACACAGCGGGTGACGGTGTATGATTAACATTTTGCACAGCGCCGATTTCCATCTGGGCGCCCGCTTCCACAGCCTGCCCCCGGAGAAGGCCCAGGCCCGGCGGCAGGAGCAGCTGGGCCAGCTGGAGCAGTTGGCCGGGCTCTGCCGGTCCCAGGGCTGCCAGCTGGTCTTGCTGTCGGGAGACCTTTTGGACCGGCCCCAGGGCTGCCGGTCCGAGGCCCGGGCTTTGGCCGGAGCTCTGGAGGCTATGGCAGTCCCGGTGTTCCTGGCCCCGGGCAACCACGACCATCTGTGCCCCGGTTCTCCCTATCTGGAGATGGCCTGG
>UQXI01000029.1 GCA_900544975.1 uncultured Eubacteriales bacterium | reverse complement strand
CCGACCTGCTGATTACAAATCAGCTGCTCTACCGGCTGAGCTATACCGGCGTCTCGAACAGAACACGCTTATTATAGCCATGGGCACGCTAATTGTCAAGTATTATTTTCACGAATTTTCCTCTGGATCGGGCGGAAACGCCAGGAACTGCGCATGGACCGTCGTACTGCTGACCGCCCATTCTCCTGCATTTCCTTCCACCGACGGCTGGGGTGCAGCAGAGTGAGTCTCACTCCGCCACCGGCCAGCCGACCATACCCTCCGGGGAAGGTTCTCAATCCTCCACCCGTTGGATGCATGCACCCAGCGCGCTGAGCTTTCCGATTAAGTTCTCATAGCCCCGCTCAATGTAGTGAATATTCTCCACCAGCGTCTCCCCCTGGGCAGCCAAGCCGGCAATGACCAGCGCTGCACCAGCCCGCAGGTCATGGGCTTTGACCGTTGCACCATGGAGCTCCTCACACCCGGTGATGGCAGCGGTCTTCCCATTGACCTGGATTTTCGCGCCCATGGAGCTAAGCTCTTCACAGTAGGCGAAAAAGCGGGTCTCATAAATGCTCTCGGTGATGCGGCTGACCCCCTCGGCCAGCGTCATGCAGACACCAATCTGGCCCTGCATATCGGTGGGGAAGCCGGGATAGGGCATGGTCTTGACAGTTGCTCTGCGCAGCCTATGGACCTTTTCCACCCGGATGGCATCGTCGTACTCGGTCACGTTTGCACCCATTTCCCGCAGCTTTGCGGAAATGCAGTCCAAGTGCTTCGGAATCACGTTTTTAATCAGCACATTACCGCCTACCGCCGCCACCGCTGCCATGTAGGTGCCGGCTTCAATTTGGTCGGGGATGATGGAATAGGTACCGCCTTGTAACGCCTTGACTCCCCGGATTTTAATCACGTCTGTGCCCGCTCCGGAGATTTTGGCGCCCATGGTATTCAAAAAGTTGGCCAAATCCACAATGTGTGGCTCTTTGGCGGCATTCTCAATGACAGTCTGCCCAGGAACCAGTACAGACGCAATCATGATGTTGATCGTCGCTCCCACTGAGACCACATCCAGGTTGACTCTTCCGCCACGAAGTCCGCCTTCTCTGGCGTATGCATCCACATAGGCATCCGTTTCCTCGACCTCAGCACCCAACGCCAAAAAGCCTTTTACATGTTGATCAATGGGGCGCGGCGCAAAATTACACCCACCGGGCAGCGCCACCCGGGAATGGCCAAACCGGCCAAGCTGCGCTCCAATGAGATAATACGAAGCCCGAATCCTCCGGACCAAGGCCGGGTTGGGCTCTGTGTAACCCACATGGGTGCAATCAATCTCCACCGTGTTATGGGACTCCTGGGAAACGGAAGCACCCATTTGCTTTAAAATATCCAGCAAAATATGTACATCGGATATATCCGGTACATTTTCAATTCTGCAGCGGCCCTGCACCAGAAGCGCTGCAGGGATAATTGCGACGGCAGCATTTTTGGCGCCGCTGATGGTCACGACACCCTCCAGCGATCGACCGCCCTCAATTTTATACCTTGGCATGGAACAATCCTCTCCCATGAATCGTGCCTTCCGCAGGATGTGCCCACAAAAAGCCAATTCTTACTATACCATGAATGACCATGGTTGTAAAGAAAAAGATCCCTCCCCTTCTCGGCAAACACTGGCAACTGGAGCAGCCGCAAGGCAGGAGTAACTCGCAGTGTCCTCTATAAACACAACCAACTACCAGCAGCCAGGCAAGTAATGGCAGCATCGCACGCAGCCAGGAAATCTGAACAAATTCCTGCGTTTGTCCCCTCTAACCCTTTGGGCAAAACAGCAAAAATGCTGCTCCCAAGTAGTTTCTTCCAAAAAAAGGATTGACATCTGAGCCCATCTCTAGTATGATATCCAAAGGTTAGCAGATGCTAACCAAAAATGCACCAGGACGGTTAGGCCCTGCTAATACAAAAGGCCACAGCGTAAGGGAGGACGACACAATGCCATTGACACTTGCAAACCCTGGAGAGGAAGCCATAATTCGGAAGGTCGGCGGAAAGCCGGAGATCAAAAAGCACTTGGAAGATCTGGGTTTCGTCCCTGGGGGCAGGGTGATGGTCATCTCTGCCATTGGCGGAAATGTCATCGTGAACGTCAAGCAGTCCCGGGTGGCTATCAGCCAGGAGATGGCCCAGAAAATCTTGGTTTAATCCGAAACCTGCAAATTAGGAGGTACCCCAATGAAGACACTGAAACAGGCCAAAATTGGTGACACCGTGACCGTTGTCAAGCTCCACGGCGAGGGCGCTGTCAAGCGCCGAATTATGGACATGGGCATTACCAAGGGCGTCACCGTTTCCATCCGAAAGGTTGCCCCTCTGGGCGATCCCATGGAAGTGACTGTCCGAGGCTATGAGTTGTCCCTGCGCAAAGCCGACACCGAAATGATTGAGGTGGAGTGACCCACAGGTTTCAGCCAAGGTTAACAAACACTTACTAAGCATATTTTTGAAAGAGAGGCATCAGCATGGAATGGAAAATCGCCCTGGCGGGCAATCCCAACAGCGGCAAAACCACCCTGTTCAACGCCTTGACCGGTTCCAATCAATTCGTGGGGAACTGGCCCGGCGTCACGGTGGAGAAAAAAGAAGGCAGGTTGAAACGGCACAACAACGTGGTCATCACAGACTTGCCGGGCATCTACTCCCTCTCCCCCTATACCCTGGAAGAGGTCGTTGCACGAAACTACCTGATTGATGAACGTCCCAACGCCATTTTAAACATTGTAGACGGCACCAATCTGGAGCGCAACCTGTACTTAACCACCCAGCTGACAGAGCTGGGAATCCCCGTGGTGGTTGCCATCAACATGATGGACGTGGTCCGAAAGAACGGGGACAAAATCAACACCCAGGAGCTCTCCCGTGCTCTGGGCTGCACCGTGGTGGAAATCTCCGCTCTGAAAGGCGCCGGTGTCATGGAGGCAGCTGAAGCAGCCATCACCGCTGCCAAAACCAGCAAAACCGTTCCCATGCACACCTTCTCCGGTGCAGTGGAGCACGCCATTGCCCACATTGAGGAGGCCGCCATACACAACATGCCGCCGGAACAGCAACGCTGGTACGCCATCAAGCTCTTCGAGCGGGACGAAAAGGCCAGGAGCCGCATGAACCTGCCGAAGAGCGTATTGGACCACATTGAAGAAGACATCCAGGCAGCAGAAGCGGAATTGGACGATGACGCCGAGAGCATCATTACCAACGAGCGGTATGTTTATATCGCTTCCCTGATGAAGGGCTGCTACAGAAAAAAACGGATTGGCGCCCTGACCACCTCCGACAAAATTGACCGAGTGGTCACCAACCGCTGGCTGGCACTGCCCATTTTTGCTGTGGTGATGTTCCTGGTGTATTTCGTGTCCGTCACCACCGTGGGCACTTGGGCCACGGATTGGGCCAACGACGGCGTATTCGGGGACGGCTGGCATCTACTTGGCATTGGCAGCAGCGCATATGCGGAAGTGGCCGACGAATTTGGCGCTGCCTCCCAGGTTGTCACTGGCTTTATGGACTACGCCGCCAGAAACGGCATGGAGGTCGAAGCTTTGGAAGCGGCCCTGGATGAGGAGGCGGAGGATTTTGATCCCGCTGCTGCAAAGGCCGCTCTGACCAGCTTCGCCAGCCAGTTCTCTGCCACAGAAACTGCAACCTACCTGGTCGTAGACGAAGAGACCATGGCCGACGAAGAAGTCACCTCCACCGGTGCGGAACTCGCTGCTGCTCTGGCGGTATATGACAAATACGGCTATGCTGCCCCCAACCCGGAGAATTACGGCGTGTGGGTACCAGGGATCCCCGTGCTGGTAGCCCAGGGCCTGGAGGCCATTGGCTGCGCTGACTGGCTGCAAGGTCTCATCCTGGACGGCATTGTCGCCGGTGTTGGCGCTGTGTTGGGCTTCGTCCCCCAGATTTTGGTCCTGTTCCTCTTCCTGGCCTTCCTGGAGGCCTGCGGCTACATGGCCCGGATCGCCTTTGTCATGGACCGGATTTTCCGGAAGTTCGGCTTGTCCGGCAAATCCTTCATTCCCATGCTCATTGGTACCGGCTGCGGCATCCCCGGCATCATGGCCTCCCGCACCATCGAGAATGAGCGGGACCGGCGCATGACCATCATGACCACCACCTTCATTCCCTGCGGCGCCAAGCTGCCATTCATCGCCATGATTGCAGGCGCCATCTTCGGCGGCGCGTCCTGGGTGGCTCCCAGCGCCTATTTCCTGGGTATGGCTGCCATCGTCATTTCCGGCATCATGCTGAAGAAAACCAAGATGTTTGCCGGCGACCCCGCTCCCTTTGTCATGGAACTGCCGGCCTATCACTGGCCGACGGTGGGCAACGTGCTCCGCAGCATGTGGGAACGCGGCTGGTCCTTCATTAAGAAAGCCGGTACCATCATTCTGCTCTCCACCATCGTCATCTGGTTTGCCACCTACTTCGGCTTTGTGGATGGCCGCCTCACCATGCTGTCGGAGGATCAGATCGACTCCAGCATCTTGGCCGTCATTGGCAATGCCATCGCTTGGCTCTTTATCCCCCTGGGCTGGGGCAACTGGCAGGCAGCCGTGGCCTCCATCACGGGCCTCGTGGCCAAGGAAAACATCGTGGGCACCATGGGCATCCTGTTCAGTGGAACCGGCACGGTTTACAGCAACCTGGCTGGCACCTTCACCGCTGTCAGCGGGTATTCCTTCCTGGCCTTCAACCTGCTGTGTGCACCTTGCTTCGCCGCCATGGGCGCCATTAAGCGGGAGATGAACAGCGCGAAATGGACCTGGTTCGCCATTGGATATCAGTGCCTGTTCGCATATGTAGTCAGCCTGATCATTTACCAGATCGGCCTGATCTTCACTGGCGGTGTCCAAGTGGTAGGGCTCATTGCCGCCCTGATCCTCACCGGCCTGATTCTCTACCTGCTGTTCCGGCCCCAGAAGCCCCTCACCCAGTCAGCCGGGAAGGTCAAAGTCGCATAGCCCCCAAATGAGCAATTGGCAAAGGAGGAAGGAACATGTTATCCTGGCTCACAGCAAACGGCGGTACCATCGGCGTCATCGTCCTTCTGTTATTGGTCACCGGCGGTATCGTAGCCGGTATGGTGCGCAATCGCAAAAAGGGAACATCCTCCTGCGGCTGCGGCTGCAGCAACTGCCCCATGAGCGGCAGCTGTCATACCAAAAAATAGCATATGGAACGCCAAAATCCGGCAGGATGCACCTTTTATGCATCCTGCCGGATCTTGCTGGTGTGGAAGCAGACAATTGCAATCCGGGGCGGAATATGCTAAAATACAACAAAAAAGCAAGGCAGAAGGACATTCTATGATCAGCGTACTTTTTATTTGTCACGGCAACATTTGCCGGAGCCCCATGGGCGAGTTCATCCTGAAAGATCTGGCAGCAAGGGCCGGTCTGCAGGACCGACTTTCCATTGCCTCTGCCGCCGTAAGCCGGGAGGAGATTGGAAACCCGGTCTATCCCCCGGCCAGGCAGGAGCTGGCGGCCCACGGCATATCCTGCAAGGGAAAAACTGCCGTCCAGGTCTGCGCCGCCGACTATGACCGATATCGCTACATCTTATATATGGAGCAGGCCAATCTGCCCCGGCTGCTGCGGATTGTGGGACCGGACAAGGCGGGGAAATGCCACAGACTTCTGGACTTTACCGGTCACCCCGGTGACATCGACGACCCCTGGTATACCGGAGACTTCGCCAGCGCCTACCGCCAGATTCAAGCTGGTTGCCAGGCATTTCTTCAATTCCTGGAGGACCGTCATGAATTTTGAACATTTGGAAGCCAAGTTGTCGGAGCTACCCCTGTATGGGTACTTCTTTCTAAAAACCCGGGATCTGACCTTTACAGAACGGGTCCGGTGGATCTGTCAGCACGAGTGCCAAATGTACGGCAAAACCTGGGCCTGCCCCCCGGCTGTGGGCTCTGTGGAGGCCTGTCAGGCCAGATGCATGGCCTACCCGGACTTCCTCCTGATTTGCACCGTCACTGAAGTAGACGACATCTCCGACATCTCCGACACTCTGGCCACCCGGGCAGAGCACGAAACCATCACCCGCCAAGTGGAGGCCCTGGTCCGGGCAGAGGGGCAGGAGGTCTATACCCTCTCCACGGAAGCTTGCGCCATTTGCAGCTCCTGCGCCTATCCCGGCGGGCCCTGCCGCCACCCGGAGCAGATGCATCCCTGCATTGAGAGTCATGGCATCCTCCTGACCCAAACCGCGGAAGAGTGCGGCATCCCCTTCCAATATGGAGACAATGTGGTCACATGGTTCAGCATGATTTTTTACCGTCCCGCAGCAATTGCACCCCAAGCAGCAAGCGGGGCCACCTCAAAGCCTCTGCTTTGAGATAGCCCCTACAGCGCTTCATATTCCCGTGCCAAAAATGGCGCCGCGTCTTGCAGAAAGTGGCGCAGTTCCTCTTGGGTACAGTTGGCCATCACCCGGAGCGGATAGCGAAAATCCAGGCTGAACATACCCATGAAGGACTTTGCGCTGACTGTTTGCCGGGGGGTTGTGACATACACCTCAAAGGGCTGCACCGTCGCCACTTGGACAAAGGATTTGACTTCCTCCACCGAAGAGAGCCGAATGTCAAACTCGCACATACATGCCCACCTCCAAACCTGCATCGGTTTCACAGACGAGGGTTCCAGCCTCCCCATCCGATTCCTATATATTATATCGCATCCGCTAGCCCCGCTTCAATTGGCAGTATAGGCCAAGGTTTTTTGAAGATTCTGAAGATTTTTGGTGATATTAACATGAAATTCGCATTTTACACATTGGGCTGCAAAGTGAACCAATACGAAACCCAAGCCATGGAGCAAAAGCTCCTGGCCCTAGGCCATACCCTGGGCTCCTTTGATGAGCCTTGTGACTGCTACATTGTCAACACCTGCACCGTCACCGCCGTTGCAGACAAAAAAAACCGGGGGATCATTCGTCGCTGCCGCCGGCAGAACCCCCAGGCCATTGTGGGCGTATGCGGCTGCTACGCCCAAGTGCAGCCCCAAGCGGTGCGGGAGCTGGACGTGGACGTCATCTCCGGCAGCGCCGGACGCGAGGCATTTCTGGGCATGATGCTTCTGGCTGCCAAGGAGCGAACCCGCCTGGAGCAGGTGGATCAGGCCCTCCAACGGCGCACCTTTGAAATTCTCCCCGCCGGGGGACTGGAAGCCCGCACCCGCGCCATGCTGAAAGTGCAGGATGGTTGCAACAACTTTTGCTCCTATTGCATCATCCCCTACGCCCGGGGGCCGGTCCGTTCGGAGCCTTTGGAAGCCGCCGTGGCCCAGGCCCGAGAGCTGGCGGCCGCAGGTTACCGGGAAATTGTCGTCACCGGCATCGAAATTGCCTCCTGGGGATGGGACCTGAAAAACGGCCAATCCCTCACAGATCTGCTAGAAGCCCTGTGCGCCGCCGTACCGGATGTACGGATCCGTCTGGGCTCTTTGGAACCCAGAATCATCACCCAGGAATTTTGCCAGAGGCTGTCCCCCTTCTCCAATCTCTGCCCTCAGTTCCACCTGAGTCTCCAAGCCGGCAGCGACGCCGTACTCCACCGCATGCGGCGGAAATACGACACCGCCCGATACGCCCAGAGTGTCGCACTCCTGCGGGAGTGGTTCCCCGGCTGCGCCCTCACCACAGACCTGATTGTGGGTTTCCCCGGTGAGACGGAAGCGGAGCTGGAGGAGTCCCTGGCCTTTGCCCGGCAGTGCGGCTTTGCCGCCATGCACATTTTCCCCTATTCCCGCCGCCCCGGCACACCGGCAGACCAGATGCCGGGGCAACTGTCCAAGGCGGAAAAGGAGGCCCGCAGCGCTCGGGCCATTGCCGTTGCGGAGTCCCTGGAGCGGGCCTACCTGGCCGCACAAATCGGGACCGTACAGGAGGTTCTCTGGGAAGAACCGGCCGGAGAAGGCCTCTATACCGGTCATACCCCCAACTACACCAAGGTCTATGCACCAGGCGACGACCTGCACAACCAAATCTGCCCAGTTACCATCCTGGGGCTGCACAAAGACGGCCTGCTGGGGCAGTGCAGCAATCGGCAGACAATTGACATTCCTCACGATTTGTGAGAGAATAAGATAAATTGCGGCTCCTTTCTGAGCCGGTTTCTATGAGAGGAAGGAATCTGCTATGTTCCAATCCAGAACACACAATTGCGGCGAACTGCGGCTTTCCGACGCTGGAAAAGAGGTCACCCTCACCGGCTGGCTGGAAAATGTCCGGGAAGTGGGTGCAAACTTCGCCTTTTTGGTCCTGCGGGACTTTTACGGCGCCACCCAGGTGGTGGTGGAGACTGAGGATATGATGCAAACCGTTAAAGGCATTAACAAGGAATCCACCATCTCCGTCACCGGTACCGTCCGGGAGCGGGCCAGCAAGAACCCCAAGCAGCCCACTGGCGACATTGAGGTCGCCCCCACGGCAATTACCGTTTTGGGCAAGTGCTACCACAATGCCCTGCCCTTTGAGATCAACAAGTCCCGGGATGCCGATGAAAATGCCCGGCTGAAATACCGCTATCTGGATCTGCGTAACCCGGCGGTAAAGGAAAACATCATCCTCCGGTGCAACGTGGTCTCCGCCATCCGGGCCGGAATGACTGCCGAGGGCTTCTTGGAGATCACCACCCCCATCCTCACCAGCTCCAGCCCCGAGGGCGCCCGGGATTACTTGGTCCCCGCCCGGAATCATCCCGGCAAGTTCTACGCCCTGCCCCAGGCCCCCCAGCAGTTCAAGCAGCTGCTGATGACAGCGGGCTTTGACCGGTACTTCCAGATCGCTCCCTGCTTCCGGGACGAAGACGCCCGGGCAGACCGGTCCCCCGGTGAGTTCTATCAGCTGGATATGGAAATGGCCTTTGCCACCCAGGATGACGTCTTTGCCGTCATCGAGAAGGTCTTCCCTCCCATCTTTACCAAATACGGCAAATATTCCACTGCCTCCACCGCCCCCTTCCGCCGCATCTCCTACAACGAAGCCATGGAGAAATACGGCTCCGACAAGCCGGACCTGCGCATTGACCTCACCGTGGAGGACATCACCGCAGAGGTGGCTGGCTGCGGCTTCGGTCCCTTTGACGGCGCCGTGGTCAAGGCCGTGGTGGTCCACGACTTCACCCAAACCCGGAAGCAGATCGACAAGCTCTGTGCCGACGCCGAAGTGGCCTCCGGCGGCAACAAAGCCTTCTGGTTCCGCCTGGACGGAAACGGCGAGCTGGTGGGCGGCATCTCCAAGTTCCTGGGCGAGAAAAAAGAGGCCCTGGTGGCCAAGCTGGGTCTGAAGCCCAATTCCTTCGTGGCGGTCTCCGCCGGGAAAAAGTCCGCCGCCCAGAAAACCGCCGGCGTTCTCCGGAAGCTCCTGGGGGCCTCTGTGCCCGGCCACATGGACAAGGAGCGGTACGAATTCTGCTGGATTGTGGATTTCCCCATGTACGAAATTGGCGAGGAGTCCGGCCAGCTGGAGTTCTGCCACAATCCCTTCTCCATGCCCCAGGGCGGTATGCAGGCCCTGGAGGAACAGGATCCCCTGGAAATCTACGCCTACCAGTATGACCTGGTGTGCAACGGCGTGGAGCTCTCCTCCGGCGCCGTCCGGAACCACGTACCGGAGATCATGGTCAAGGCCTTCTCCCTGGTGGGCCTGGGCGAGGAGGACGTCAAGGCCAAATTCCCCGCCATGTACAACGCCTTCACCTACGGCGCCCCCCCGCACGCCGGCATCGCCCCGGGTGTCGACCGCATGGTCATGCTCCTGGCCGGAGAGGACTCCATCCGGGAGATCATCCCCTTCCCCATGAACAAAAACGCCCAGGATTTGATGATGGGCGCCCCCAGCGAAGTCGAGCAAAAGCAGCTGGAGGATGTGCATATTCAGATCAAACAGTAATCACATCGGGTAGGAAGGGCTAAATAACCCCGACCTCCCGCACCACGTATGTACGGTTCCGTATACGGCGGTTCAATCGCATACGTGCAAGGACTCGTACTTGCTGGATATCTCCAAGTGTCCTGCTTGTACGAGTCTTTCATTGGTAATCGCACCAGTCAGCACCGGCCTACCCGCCATGCGCCAATAGCCCTTGGGGGTATTTCCCCACTGATACGCCTCTTCCTGGGGAATTCCCAGCTGTTCCAAACTCTTGACCCGTGTCCCCGGCTTTTTCCACCGCTTCCAGGTATCCATTCACAGCCTCCGCCGGAGCCAGCCGTTCCATCGTTGTCTTCATGCTCGCAATTCCGAAGCAGCCTAGCCATCCATGCATGTACTTCTTGACACAGGGGCGGCGCTGCTTATAAAAACGCTCCAAGCCTGTTGACAATTGGGGGAAAACATGATACCATTTCACTATAATGGTAAAATTGGCACAGATGGGAAGAGTACGCAGTACAAACCCGGTCAGAGAGCCCCGGTTGGTGAGATGGGGTGCGGGGGAATCGGCGGAACATGGCCCCGGAGCTGCCCGGTTGAAGAGATGTAAGCCGGGCCGGTTGCGCCCGTTATTGCGCGGAGGGTACGGCTGTACCCCCAAAGGCGTCTGCTGTGAGGCTGGCGCGAACCAAGGTGGTACCGCGGGACTTCCGCCCTTGAGAGTTTCTCAGGGGCGTTTTTTGTTTCCCAAATCTGGAATACTATTACAACATTGTGTCAGGAGGACATTTCTATGTGCGACAAGTGCAAGGGCAAATTCTATATCACAACACCCATTTATTACCCTTCAGATAAGCTCCACATCGGCCACACCTACTGCACCGTAGCCACCGACGCCATGGCCCGGTATAAGCGGCTCCAGGGCTATGATGTGTGCTTCCTCACCGGAACCGACGAACACGGCCAGAAGATTGAGGCCCGCGCCAAAGAAACCGGCGTCACCCCCAAGGAGTTTGTGGACCACATCGTGGAGGGGGAGAAGGGCGTCAAGGATCTGTGGAAGCTGATGAACATCTCCTATGACCGATTCATCCGCACCACAGATGGCTATCATGTCTCTGCCATTCAGAAAATCTTCAAGGAGATGTATGAGAAGGGGGACATTTACAAGGGCACGTATGAGGGGATGTACTGCACCCCCTGTGAGTCCTTCTGGACTGCCAGCCAGCTCAAGGACGGCAAATGCCCCGACTGCGGCCGGGAGGTACAGCCGGCTCAGGAGGAGGCCTATTTCTTCCGCCTGTCTAAGTACGCCGGAGCTGTGCGGGACCTGCTGGTGAACACGGACTTCCTGGAGCCCCGGAGTCGGGTCAACGAGATGGTAAATAACTTCATTGACCCGGGCCTGGAGGATCTGTGCGTCTCCCGGACCTCCTTCACCTGGGGCATTCCGGTGGACTTTGACCCGGGCCATGTGGTGTATGTGTGGGTGGACGCCCTCTTCAACTATCTCACGGCCCTGGGCTTCCGCAATGAACAGTTTGGAGATTACGACCGGTATTGGCCTGCAGACGTCCACTTTGTGGGCAAGGAAATTGTCCGCTTCCACGCCATTGTCTGGCCAGCCATGCTCATGAGCATGGGCTTGCCCCTGCCCAAGAAGGTATTCGGCCACGGCTGGCTGCTGCTGGACGGAGGAAAGATGTCCAAATCCAAGGGCAATGTGGTGGATCCCTACCTCCTGGCAGAGCGGTACGGCACCGATGCGCTGCGGTTCTTCCTATTGCGGACCTTCCCCTTTGGCTCCGATGGGAACTTCTCCAACGAGGCGTTGATCGGCTGCATCAACACGGACCTGGCCAATGACCTGGGCAATCTGGTGTCCCGGACGGTGGCCATGACCCAAAAGTACTTTGGCGGCCGTCTGCCTGCGGACCAGGAGGTCCGGGAAGACATGGACGAGGAGCTCCTGACTGAGGTATCCGGCCTGCGGGGCCGGTATGAGGAGCAGATGGAAAAGTTCGCCTTCCAGAACGCCCTGTCCCAGATTTTTGCGGTCATCAGCCGGGCCAACAAATATATTGATGAAAACGAGCCCTGGCGTCTGGCCAAAGATGAGACCCAGAAGCCAAGATTGGCCCGGGTCCTGTATCACCTGCTGGAGACCATCCGGGTGTGCGCCGGTCTGCTGCGTCCCTTTATGCCTGCCACCACAGACGAGATTATGAAGCGTCTGGGCGGCGCCCCCTCGGATTGGGAGAGCTTGGGCGTGTGGGGCCGTCTGCCGGAAGAGACCGCTGTGGAGAGTGGCCCGGTCCTCTTCCCCCGGATTGATGTGGCCCAGGAGCTCCAGGCCTTGGAGGAGCTTCACAGGACACCGGCGGTGGAAGAGGATCCCCTGCCGGAACCTCTGCCGGAAATCTCCTTTGATGTGTTTGAGCAGGTGGAGATGACGGTGGTGAAGGTCCTGTCCTGTGAAAAGGTGAAGAAGAGTGAGAAGCTCCTGAAGTTCCAGCTGGACGACGGCACCGGGACGCCCCGGCAGATCCTCTCTGGCATTGCCAAGTACTACCAGCCGGAGGAGCTGGTGGGCAAAACCCTGGTGGCAGTGACCAACCTGGCCCCCCGGAAGATGATGGGCCAGCTCAGTTGTGGCATGCTGCTGTCTGCGGAGCGTGGTGAAACGCTGAACCTGGTGATGCTGGATGACAGCATCCGGGCTGGCAGCCGTTTGGTGTAGTCCCTATCATAAAATATAGCAAATGGCGGTGCTGTCAGAATGCTGCAGCACCGCCATTCGCCAGAAAAGAAAGGACTGTGAAGGATTAGGAGGTATTGGAAGAGGCGTCCCGGTCAGGACTCGGCCAAGGCCCTACCCAGAGCCTTACAGGAAGCGACGGCCTCTTCATCAGGCGCTTCCTGGCAAATGACGCTGGCGGCGGACAACATGGCGCCACCTTGGGTGCAGGAGTCTTCCCAACTCCGCATCCACTCCCCATCGCCCCAGCCATAGGAGCCAAACAGGGCGATTGGTTTGCCCCGGAGCAAAGGCAGGCAGGCCTCAAACAGGGGGGCAAATTCATCGGACTCCAGTTCTTCCGCACCCATGGCTGGGCAACCAAAGGCGATGGCGTCAAAAGAACCCACCAGACTGGCGGAGAACTCGGCAGCGGCAATGATTTCTGGATTCGCGCCCGCCTCCTGGATCCCGGCAGCTACTTGCTGCGCCATTTGCTCGGTGTGGCCGGTTCCACTCCAATACACGACTGCGATTTTCTTCATGATGTACAACGCCTCCGATGTGAGAAAAATCTTTGATTAGCCAAGGCTAACACCCTGGGAAAGAAAAAACCCTGCCCTGGGAGACTGGCGACTTGCCGGGACAGCAGCTTTTGGGAGGAAACTGAGCGTTAGCTTTGGCTAACCATAGAATACCAGGTTTTCTTGCCTTTGTCAAGACTTTTTTTGGCAACTTCCATGGTAAGAAAGCTTTCTGTGAGGGGTTCCCATTCTTGCAGAATTCCGGATTCCCTTTTTTCACATCTTGTGGTATACTCAAAGCATAAGAGTTTTGTTTCTGGCTGATTGGAGTTGCAGGAACATATGCGAAAGGGGCGTTGAAATGAAGATCTTGTTGACCGGCTTTGAGCCCTTTGACGGTGGAAGCAGCAACCCCTCCTATGCATGTCTCAAGGGGTTGCCGCCAACGGCAGGCGGGGTGGAGCTTGTGACCATGGAGCTGCCGGTGTCGTTCCGGCGGGCGCCGGAGCAATTGCTGGAGCGGATGAAGGTGGAGCGGCCAGATGGGGTGATCTGTCTGGGGCTGGCGGCAAGCAGGGCGAAAATCTCCCTGGAAAAGGTGGGGCTCAATTATGCCCACGCCAGAATACCGGACAATGACGGGGTACAGCCCTGGGACCTTCTCCTGGACCCAGCAGGACCGGCGGCCTATTTTTCCACCTTGCCGGTTTTGTCCCTGGCGGAGGCGCTGAACCGGGAAGGAATTCCGGCGGAGGTTTCTCTGACAGCGGGGGCGTATGTGTGCAATTGCCTGCTGTACCGCCTCCTGGCAGTGGCGGGGACCATGCCGGCGGGATTTATCCACGTGCCAGGGACAGAGAAAATGGCTCTGGAGACTATGACCCAGGCCGTGATGCAGATAGTGGCCTTTTTGGCCACTGAGCGCAGAAAGAGAGGAAACCATGCAATACCATTTTGACGAACTCATTGACCGCAGAAACACAGACAGCATCAAATGGGACCATATCCCGGAGAATCCCGATGCCATTCCCATGTGGGTGGCGGATATGGACTTTCGCTGCCCGAAGCCAGTGATCGACCGGGTGCTGGAGAAGGCAGCGTTTGGCGTCTACGCCTATACGGCGACACCCCCGGCGTTTCGGGCGGCCACAGCCGGCTGGCAGCGCCGCCGTCATCATTGGGACATTGGAGAGGCTATGGTGATTCCCATCTCCAGCGTGGTACCGGCCCTCTACACCGCCGTTGCGGCGTTTACGGAGCCGGGGGATCGGGTCATTCTCCAGCGGCCTGTTTACGGTCCGTTTACCGACGCCGTAACACAGCAAGGGAGAGAAGTCTCCAACAACGCCCTCCTGCTGCAGCAGGGGCGCTATGAAGTGGACTTTGAGGATCTGGAGCGCCGGGCAGCAGATCCCAGGGCCAAGCTGATGCTGCTGTGCAGCCCACACAACCCGGTGGGCAAGGTATTTACCCGGCAGGAGCTGGAGAAAATCGGCGAGATTTGCCGCCGCCATCAGGTGCTCCTGTTTGCCGATGAAATTCATGGGGACTTTGTATATCCGGGAAGCTGCCACATCCCTGCGGCGTCTGTCATTCCGGAGTGCCTGGTGGCAATAGCGCCCAGCAAAACCTTCAACCTGGCGTCTATGAAGGCGGCGGCCGTGATTGCGCCAGACCGGAAGCTGGGGGATCGGTTCCAGCAGGTGCTTGCCCTCAGCCATGGGGATAACATGAACATGCTGGGGTTATATGCGTACATCGCCGCGTATGAAGAGGGAGACGAATATCTGGATCAGCTCCTGGTGTATCTGGCCGGCAACGTGGCCCATTTGCAGCAGCGTCTGGCGGCGGAGTTGCCCCAGATCCAGTTGATTGCGCCCCAGGGGACCTATTTGATGTGGCTGGACTGCCGGGCCATGAAGATGGAACCCAGGGAACTGGCGGACTTTTTCACCTGGAAAGCGGGCGTCGCCATGAACACCGGGGACTGGTTTGGCCCTGAGGGCAGAGGCTTTATGCGGATGAATCTGGCCTGCCCCAGAGCGACGTTGGACCGGGCTCTGGACCGGATGGTGCAGGCGTTCGCAGAATAAACCGACTGCTGTTTTTGCCGGGGGACTTGCAAGTGACCGGCAGATTCAGTATACTGTTATCAAGTCCGGCGGCAGAGCCGCCCAGAAATTTGTTTGATAGAAAGGAACGTAGCCATGCGGGAAATCAAAGGGGAAGCCATTACCCAGGCTGTGGCCCGGCTGTGCATGAGCGCCAATCGGAATTTACCCCAGGATGTGCGGGCCTGTATCACCCAAAGTCAGGCCCGGGAGCCCTGGGAACCGGCGCGGGGCATTCTGGCGAAAATCGTAGAGAATTACAAAATTGCTGAGGAGGATCAGCTGCCCATTTGCCAGGATACAGGCGTTGCCTGCGTCTTTCTGGAGGTGGGACAGGAGGTCCATATTCAGGGGGATTTGGAGCAGGCAATTCATGCAGGCGTCCGCCAGGGCTATCTGGAGGCAGGTCTCCGGTGCTCTGTGGTGGCGGATCCCCTGCGCCGGGTGAATACCAAGGACAACACCCCTGCCTGTATCTATACCCGTCTGGTACCTGGTGACCAGCTGAAGATCACGGTGGCCCCCAAGGGCGCGGGCAGTGAGAACATGAGCCGCATTGCCATGCTGCGCCCCTCCGATGGTGCCCAGGGCGTGAAGGATTTTGTGGTGAAGACTGTGGCGGAGGCTGGCCCCAACCCCTGTCCGCCCATTGTGGTGGGTGTGGGCATTGGCGGCGGCTTTGATCGCTCGGCAGAGCTGGCCAAACGGGCGCTCCTGCGTCCGGCCGGGTCGCCCAACCCCGATCCCTTCTATGCGGAGATGGAGCAGGAGCTGCTGCAGCGGATCAACGCCCTGGGCATTGGCCCCCAGGGATTTGGCGGCCAGACCACGGCGTTGGCAGTCCATATTGAGGTGGCTGCGGTCCATATGGCCAGCTTGCCTGTGGCAGTGAACATCAACTGCCACGTGACGAGACACGAATCGGAGGTGCTGTGAGATGGAGTACAAACTGACTGCCCCTATGACCCGGGAACAGGCCCGGCAGCTGCGCTGCGGTGATACGGTTCTCTTTACCGGCACCATCTACACCGCCCGGGACGCTGCCCATAAGCGGCTGGTGGAGCTGCTGGATCAGGGCAAACCCCTGCCTTTTGATGTGGACGGTGCGGTGATCTACTATGCGGGTCCCACTCCGGCCCAGAAAGGCCATGCGGTGGGCTCTTGCGGACCCACCACCAGCTACCGCATGGATGCGTATGCCCCCAAGGTCATTGCCGCCGGATCCACCGGCATGATCGGCAAAGGCAAACGGGACGCAGGCGTGGTCAACGCCATGAAAGAGCATGGCGCGGTGTACTTTGCCGCCATTGGCGGAGCCGGCGCCCTCTTGGCCCGGTGCGTGAAGAAGGCGGAAGTGGTGGCCTATGAGGATCTGGGCGCGGAAGCCATCCGCCGGATGGAAGTGGTGGATTTCCCGGTTACGGTGGTGATCGATACCCTGGGCCAGAACCTGTATGAGGCGGGCCAGAAGGCCTATCTGGCCTCGCAGGAGTAAGTGGGCGAATCGGGTAGGAGGTGCAAAATAGCCCCTCCTACCCGATTGTATTTGAGCTTGAAACAAAGTACAGTTTACAAGGGACTACACAGGGTAACGGTCTGACGGGAAGTATCCCACCCGTCAGTGTCTGATAGCCGTCCAGTTTTTCACCATCTGCTGATACACAACTGCTTCCAGTTCTGACGTGATGATGTTCCCACAGCCGGGCAGCTCTTGCTATCCAGCCGTTTCGTACAGCGCAGGTATTGCTTTCACGGTGTCCAGAAGTGGGGTCACGGCGTACTTCCCCAGTCGGGGTATTCCTTTTTAGGCGGCCATTCTGTTTTCAAAGGGCTTGCCCATCGATGAACTGCCAAAGTCTACACTTTTTTGACCGCCTGCGCCGTATATCCATAAAGTAGGAAACCTGACTGGAAAACTCGCCATTTCCACGTGCTCGGATTTGTGGTATAATGGGGGAAATCATGCAAATAACCAGCACCAGGAGGAACGTATGAATACACCACGGCTGGAAACCGAACGGCTTATACTTAGAAAATTTACAGAAAATGATATTGGTGCATTGTATCTGGTGTTGAAAGATGAAGTGGCCAATGTCTTCTTGCCATGGTTCCCTTTGAAAAGTATGGATGAAGCACGCACTTTTTTTGCAACAAGGTATGCGGCAGATTATGCAAAGCCACAAGCCTATGCTTACGCAATCTGTTTGAAAGAGGACAACTATCCCATTGGCTATATAAAGGTTGACATGGACGATGGCCATGATTTTGGGTATGGGCTTCGGCAAGAATTTTGGCATCAGGGGATTGTTACAGAGGCTGGAAAGGCCGTGATAACGCAAGTGAAAAGAGATGGACTTCCATATATCACGGCAACGCATGACATCAACAACCCCCGGAGCGGTGGCGTTATGAAACAGGTGGGTATGAAATACCAGTATTCTTACGAGGAGCAATGGCAGCCAAAAAATTTGTTGGTAACTTTTAGAATGTATCAGATAAACTTCAAAAATAACATTGGTGTTTATAAAAAATATTGGAATAATTATAATATACATTTTATAGAAACAGATATATAATTTTTTCCTGAGATGGACGGTGGGATACAGCTGTAACAATACAGGAACGATTGAAAGACCTGCGTGTGAAGCGTGGTTTGACGCTGGATCAGCTTGCGGGGCAGACGTACCTCTCCAAGTCCGCGCTGGGCAGCTATGGAGACGAGGGCGATTCTTTCAGCAGTCGGGTGTATCAGGAACCTGCCGTTTCAAATGCCGTCGCCCTCCCGGCTGGAAACGGCATTTTCACAGCAACGTGGACAGAGCGCATCACACACAACACTTTGCGTTGCAACGTCGTGTGTCAAATGGGGCGCCGTCCCCTTTGCCCCCACAACAAACCGGCACGATGCTTCCTCTGCCGGGAGCATAGCGCTGGTTGTTGTCAGCAGCCCATTTCACGGTCTGTGTGTAGTTTCTTCCAAACTGGCCTAACTTTTTGTTGAAAACCGGTTCCTTTTTCCCGCATTTTTCGCTATAATAAACCAAAGGCCGCTTGGCGGCGGAGGACGGAGGAACACGCCATGGACGTTTTGGTCATCGGCATTGCCGGTGGGACAGGCAGTGGGAAAACGACCCTGATGAAAAGCCTGATGGGTCAATTTGGCGATGAAATCACAGTTTTAAGTCACGACAATTACTATCGGGCGCACTACGATCTGCCCTATGAGGCGCGCTGCAAGCTCAATTACGACGAACCGGCGGCATTTGAGACGGAGCTGATGGTCCGGCACCTGGAAGAACTCCGGGCAGGACGGCCGGTACAGTGCCCGGTGTACGATTTTACCATCCATAACCGCAGCGACCAGGTTGTGCTCCTGGAGCCCAAACGTGTGATTATGGTGGAGGGCATCCTGATTTTTGAAAACAAAGCCCTGCGAGACCAGATGGATATTAAAATTTTTGTGGACACAGACGCCGACATCCGGCTATGCCGACGGATCAAACGGGATGTAAACAAACGGGGCCGGTCAATGGAGTCCGTCCTCCTCCAGTATCAGGCCACGGTAAAGCCCATGCACGACCGGTACGTGGAACCCAGCAAAAGGTTTGCCGATTTGGTGGTACTGGAGGGCGGAAAGAACCTGGTGGCTTTGGATATGATTATGAACCGGATTCAGCGACATATTGAGAAAAATTGATAAAAACTGTGGGCTTGTTCCAACATTTTGTTGGCAACAAGCCCACGTTTGAACGGATCAGTCCAAATTTTTGGCGTGCAGATCTTGAATGACCTGCTGGAGCTGGCGGGCAGACGCGTGGAGCTCCTGAAGCTCCACCTCGCTCAGTGGCGTCTCCAGGACATGCTCGACGCCATCTTTGCCCAGCACTGCCGGGATGCTGAGGGCCAGATCCTTCAGGCCATAGGTGCCCTGGAGCACGGTGGACACCGGCAAAACGGCCTGCTGGTCCAGCACTATGCATTCGGCGATCCGGGCAACGGCCATGGCAATGCCGTAATAGGTAGCGCCCTTTCGGGAGATAATCTCATAGGCGCTGTTGCGCACTTCTTTGTAAATATGCTCCATTTCGGCCTCGTAATTTTGATGGCCCCGGATCTTACAAAAGTCGGCCAGATCAATGCCGGAGATGTTGGTCCGACTCCAGACGGCCAGCTCGCTGTCGCCATGTTCGCCGATGATCATGGCATGGACATTCCGGCTGTCCACCTTCAAAAAGCGGCTCAGCAGATATTTCAGCCGGGCCGTGTCCAGAACGGTACCGGAACCTATGACCCGGTGAATGGGATAGCCGGAAATTCGCTGTGCTTCGTAGGTGAGGATGTCCACGGGGTTGGAAACCACCATGAGGATCCCCTCAAAGGAGGTGGCGGTAATTTGCGGAATGATGGCCTGGAGAATCTTCACATTCCGCTCAATCAGGTTCAATCGGGATTCGCCAGGCTTTTGGTTGGCGCCAGCGGTGATGATCGTCAGGGCGCTGTCTGCCAAGTCCTGGTAGGTACCGGCGTAGAGATCCATTTCGGAGGCATAGGGCAAGCCGTGGCTCAGATCCATGGCCTCGCCTTCGGCCTTGGCTTGGTTGGCATCCAGGAGCACCATTTCTGAAAACAGGCGTGTCTGCATGAGACTGAAAGCGATGGAGGCGCCGACAAAACCGCAGCCGATCACAGCAACTTTTCTGGGATTTAACATAGGGGCCACCCTTTCTGATTGATTTTAAGAGAGAGCGTGGACGCGGAGGCGTATGTGGAGTCCTGAGGCGTTTTTGAAAGCCGCCGGTAAACCTGTGGCGCGCCGCAAAATGCGGCGCGCCTGAGGGAAGCTTCTTACTTCAGGTTCTGCTCGTAAGCCTCGATCATCTTCTTGACCATCTGGCCACCCACGGAACCGGCCTCGCGGCTGGTGAGGTCGCCGTTGTAGCCTTCCTTCAGGTTGACACCGACTTCGCTGGCGGCTTCCATCTTAAACTTGTCCATAGCGGCACGGGCCTCAGGAATGTTGATCTGGTTGTTACTCTTCATAATCTCTGCATCTCCTTTTTCGTTTTCGGGTCGGAATATGTCCGAAGTGGTCAAATTCGTTCCCGCAAGCCTAGTTTCACCCAATGTCTCTGGGATATGCGGGTCAGTTTTCGGAAATGCACGAAAATTCTGGTTAAAAAAACAGGGCCGCCAGAAGCTCCCAGGTGTGGGGCTTTGGCGGCCTGGGAGATGCTCAGTTGTGACGCCATGGCGTCTTTGTAAAAACATTTTAAAAAAATATGCGGCATAAAATACTGCCAATACGGCAAGGCCTGCGATTTGAATTCCAGTCATATGTCCTCCTATTTGCAGGCATTCATTTCTCTGACGAATGCGCGGTCCCTTGCGGTGACCTCCACCCAGGCGGGGCGGAAGCCGCTTCGGATGGCGTTGCCCACGGAAGGGATATTGCACCACGCTGCACAGTAAAACGGTATTTTTCCAAGGGACAGAATTTCCAGGGCCAGCCGGCTGGTCAGGGTAGATGCAAGGCCCTGCCTCCGATACTCCGGCAGGACGTCTACCCCAATTTGATACATGGTTTCACAGTCGGCAGAACATGCGGCAAGACCGATCAGCCTGCCGTCTGCATAAGCGCCAACGCCCAGGACGTCCAGTTCCCGCCGTGATTCGCACAGGGCATGGCTCTAGGGTTCCCCGTACAAGTGGGCAAAGTCGGACGGGTGCAGAATGCGAAGGGCTCTGTCACAGGGCAGCGCCCGGAGGCAGTGGAGGTCTGGCAGAAAATATTCCGCCATGAAGCACACTTGCAGCCCGAATTCCTCCAGGGCGTCGTCCAGGACGTGGAGGTATGGCGGTTCCAGGCAGCGGAAAGGGGGTCCCTTCTGAAGATATGCCGCCACAGGGCCGGCCAATTCCTCGCTGGTTTGCGCCACAATGTTGTTGCCGTAGGACACCATGTCGCAGGCGAAGGGGAGGGGCAAATACTTCCTGGCCAGGGCGTGTTTCCTGGAACGGGTCACCAGGTTCTGCTGTGAGAGGAAGTCTTCGGGCGCGCAGTTGCAGTCGTACGCCGACTGCTGCAGGGCAATTTGCAAAATATCTTGATTCGTCATGAGACGGCGCTCCTTTCATAAGATGGAAAGATCCTGCCAGTAAGGGGAGATGTGGCTGTAAAAATGGGGTCTCCTGGCCAATCAACTGGCTGTTGGGCGGGGCTCAACCAGCCGTTGTGGGCGAAAAAAACTGGAAATAAACAAATGGGTGATAGCTTTTTCCCCAATTTTGTGGCATAGTAAAGACAAATCCAACAGGAGGTTTTGAAAATGGACGATACGGCGAGCTTGACGTTGGGCAAGCGGATTTTATACCACCGAAAACGGCTGGGGCTGACCCAAGATCAGCTGGCTGAGAAAATGGGGGTGACGGCTCAGGCGGTGAGCAAATGGGAGCATGATTTATCCTGCCCCGATGTGACCACGGTGCCCCGGCTGGCGGAGCTGTTTGGCATCTCCACAGATGAGCTGCTGGGGGTTGCCCGGCCCGCGGAGGAGACCAGAAAGAGCCATGTAGGCGAGGTGGTGGAAGAAGTGGTCCGGGATGCGGATGAAAGCGGCTTCCATCTGAATCTGCGGGACAGCGGAATTTGGTTTGCACTGTTTTTGATTTTGACTGGCGTCGCCTACATCACCGCAGTTTATTTAAAGCTGGGTGTGGGGTTCTGGTCTGTGGCCTGGCCTTCGGCGCTGCTGTGCCTGGGGCTGTCCTCCTGCACATCCCGGCTTTCTGCCTTTGGTCTGGGGGCCGGTGCAGCGGGCCTGTACTTCCTGCTGGTGAATCTGAAGGTCATCCCCGCGCTCATTACCTGGCCGCTGGTGTTGGGATTGCTGCTGATTCTCTGGGGTGTGTCTATGATCTTTGACCGCGCCAGCTGGCGCTGGTGGCGGAAAGAGCGCCGACACAAGGTGACGGTGGATGGCATCCCTTTCCATGGGGAGGATCGGATCCGCCGGTCTTATACCAACAGCTCCGGTTACATCCGGGGAGACTTTGCGTTCTGCTCCGACCGCATCCAGGTGGAGGCCGAGGAGCTCCGGGGCGGCGATGTGGACATGGCCTTTGGCAGCTTGGTGCTGGATCTCACCGGTTGCCAGTCGGTGGATCGGGATTGCCGGCTGCATTTTGACGCAGCCTTTGGCAATCTGGTGCTCCAGGTGCCCAGCCGCTATCGGGTCGATGTGAACCTGGACCGCACTGGCGGCGGCATTGATGTCTCCGGGCAGCCGGACCCCAATCCCCAGGCAACCATTCACCTGGAGGGCGAGGTCAGCTTTGGCAACATGAAAATTCAGTATGTATAGTTCCCTGAAAACGGGCAGCAGGCGCTGGCGTGTGAGAAACCGCCAGCGCCTGCTGTCCATATTCAGGGGAAGGGGTTCAGTGGGCGGGCTCCTCTTGGGGGAGCTGGAGAGCCAGCAGCTTGTCGGTGACCAGCTTGTACAGGGTGGCGGCCACAGCGGTTGTGAGGACCAGGCTCTCCACCTGAGTGGATTCCTGGTTCTGAGGGTCCAGGACTGGCTCAGACAGCTGCTCCAGCTGCTCTACGCAGCGCAGGTATGCGGCCCGGTAACGGCAGACAAAATTGGTATAAATCTGCTGGACGGCCTCTTCGGACAGGTCAATGGGGAACATCTGCTGGATGCTGGACAGGCTCATAGATCCCTTCAGGCAGCAGATTGCAATGAGATAGGCCAGATGAACCCGGCCATAGCGCTTTTTCACAGGGGGAGGGAGGAGCTTCAGCCGGACATAATTGTTCACTGCGCTGGCTGTCAGGATGGAGTCCTTGGGCGCAGAATGGGGCTGTAGATTGACATAGCGAACCACCAGGGACACCACTTGATCCATATACAATTCCAGATCTGGCAGCTCCTCCCAGGTGGGCAAATGAAAGCTCTGCATAAATTCCCGCCAGTAGCAGAGCCGCTCTGCCACCTGATTCTTATCGTAAGTCATGAATCAACCGCCTTTCTGGATGGAATCCTATGTATTATAGCACACCGGTCTTTCCGACTGCAAGGCCGGGGAGGCCCAGAAACAAACATTTTACAACTTGCGTCTTTACATGCTCTTGCAAATCATGTATACTACTATCAAATACAAGATGTGGAGGCGCGTTCTGCTATGAGCTTTGCCATTTTTTCCGATCCCTCCTGCAATCTGCCCCGTGCGCAGTTGGAGGAGTTCCAAGTACAAATCATTCCGGCATCCTATGAACGGGAGGGGAAGCTCATCCCCTGCCCCCGCTACCCGGAGGAATTTGACGGTCGGGAGTACTATAATTACCTCCGGAACAAAGGGGTTGTCAAAACCTCTCTGATTCCCGCAGGACAGATGGAAGACGCCTTCCGCCCTGTTTTGGCAGGGGGAAAGGACGTTTTGTATATCACCCTCTCTTCCGGCATCAGCGGTACGGTGGCGGCGGGATTTCAGGCGGCCCAGGCCCTGGCAGAGGAATTTCCGGAGCGTCAGGTACGGGTATTGGACTCCATGGGCGCCGGGTTTGGCATTGGCCTGCTCCTGGGGCGAGCCTCTGATTACCAAAAGGCCGGGCTGAGCCTGGCGGAAACCTACACGCTGGTAGAGCGGGACCGGGACAATCTGTGTGAGTTTTTCACAGTGGATGACCTGATGTTTCTCCGCCGTACGGGGCGGCTGTCCGGTGTGACGGCGACACTGGGCACCATGCTCCAGCTGAAGCCGTTGCTTCGGGGAGACGAGAGTGGGCATATTACGGTGTTCAATAAGGTGCGTGGCCGAAAACGGGCTGTGGAGACCTTGGCCGGGTTGTACCGGAAGCGGGTTTGCAGGCCGGAAACCCAGCGAGTGTATATTTCCCACGGCGATTGCCCGGAGGAGGCAGAACAGCTGGCGCAGATGGTCCGGGACATTGCGCAGCCCAAAGAGCTCATCGTCTGCCTCCACGAGCCCCTCACCGGCGCCCACGTGGGGCCGGGGATGCTGGCGCTCTTCTTCCTGAGTGAGGGACGGTAACCCGGCGCAGGGGCGTTGAGGAACGGAACATATGGCAATGGACCTGTTGCAAGAGAACGAGGGCGTCTGGTCGCCTCGCCTGCAACAGGTCCAGGTGTGTTTGCGTGCAGACTTTTGCAGTTACCCGGTTTGGCCGGTTTGGATCGGGGTGCTGAGGCCCAGATCCTTTCGCCACTGGGGCGGTGGGGCGTCATCCCCCCAGTATTCATCCAATGTGACAATCTTGCCCTGAGAAATCTGAAAAAAGGAGGTCACGTGGAAAGAACATGTGCGGTCCTGTGTGTATACGTGGACTACGGTAATGGGCGCTTCTTCGGTTCCGGCTACGCGCTGGATCTCTCCGGCCCAGGCCCCGGGGTATTCGCAATTGGCGCGGATGAAGGCCGCTGTGGTGAAGCATTCATTGCTGTTGTGCCATGAAATCCGGGCGTGTTCGTGGAAGTATTTGCGCATTTCCGGGGCATTTTGATCCAAGACGGCTTGCCAATAGGCGGATAACCAGATTTGGGATGACATAGGGGATGCCTCCTACTTGGTTTGTTTCACCAAAGTATATCCGTCCCAGGGGAATTTGTCAATGGAAAGCCGGGTTTTCTCTTGACATCGCCGGAAAATCGTGGTATGAAAGAACAAAACCAAGAAGTTTCACAGGAGGAATCTACATGAAAATTGCGGTGATCACTGGCGCCAGCTCTGGCATGGGCCGGGAATTTGCCATCCAGCTTTCCAATGAGGCCAATTTCGATGAAATGTGGGTCATCGCCCGCCGGAAGGAGGCGTTGGAGGCTCTGCGGGAGCAGGTGCACTGCCCAATTCGTCCGATTGTCATGGATTTATTAAATCCGGACAGCTTCCAGCGGTATGCGGACCTGCTGGATATGGTTCAGCCAGAGGTGAAGGTCCTGGTGAACTGCGCCGGCTTTGGAAAGTTTGGCCGGTACGACCAGATTCCCCTGCAGGACTGTATGAATATGATTGACCTGAACTGCAAGGCTTTGGTGGCCATGACCCAGCTGACCCTTCCCTATATGCATCAGGATGGCAAAATTGTAGAGCTGGACTCCCTGTCTGCGTTCCAGCCGGTGCCTTACATCAATGTATATGGTTCCACCAAGGCCTTTGTCCTCAGCTACAGCCGCGCATTGAACCAGGAGCTGAAGCCCCGAGGAATCCGTGTGATGGCGGTGAGCCCCGGCTGGGTGAAGACGGAGTTCTTTGACCATGCGACCAAGACCAGCGACACGGCGGTCACATACTACAATATCATGTACGAGGCAAAGGATGTGGTGGCAACCGCCATTCATGACCTGTATCACACGAAGAAAGACCTGTCTGTACACGGCGCGCCGGTACGCTGGCAGGTGCGGGGCGTCAAGCTGCTGCCCCACAGCTTGGTCATGAAGATCTGGATGAAGCAGCAGAAGCACGATCAGGAGTAAGTATGGGACTGGAACTGGAATTTAAATATGCGCTGACTGGCCCGGACCAGCTGGAGCAGCTCTGCCAGGCCCTGGGGGATGCCTTTGGCCCCTGGGAGGCGGTGGACATGGCAACGGTCTACTATGATACGCAGGACAAAGCGCTGGCGGCGCGCTGCTGGACCTTGCGGGTGCGTCAGGAGAATGGGATCCCGGTACTGACCATGAAGACGCCAGGCCCCGGTGGCGCCCGGCGGGAATGGGAGCTGCCTGGCGGGAGCCTGATGGATTTGCCCAGGCTGCAGGCGCTGGGCGCGCCCCCAGAGGTGGTGGCCCTGGGCCCGGATCAATTGGCCCCCCAGTGCGGCGCCCGGTTTCGGCGGCTTCGGTGTCTGGCCCGGCTGCCGGATGTGGAGGCGGAGCTGGCGTTGGATCAGGGCGTGCTCCTGGGAGGTGGACGGGAACGTCCCTTTTGGGAGCTGGAGGCGGAGCGGAAGAGCGGCAGCGGAGAGGCCCTGGCTCAGTGGTGCCGGAGTTTGGCGATGGCTTGGGACCTCCGGGAAGAGCCGTGCAGCAAATTTGTCCGTGCCGCTGCCCTGGGAAGAGAATAGGAGGGTTTATGGCAGAATTGGAAACATTGTTTGCCCGGTATGAGAAGCTGGTGGTCTTCGATACGGAGACCACAGGCTTGTCCCCCAACCGGGATGAGATCATTGAGTTTTCCGCAGCCATCCTGGAGTACCAGGCGGAGCGGGCTGTGGTGACCCGGGAGTATGACAACCTGGTGGCCCTCTCTCCCGGCCGGTTGGTACCGCCCAAGATCCAGGCCCTGACGGGAATCACCAATCGGGATTTGCAAGAGCGAGGCATTCCTAAGACCCAGCTGTGTCAGGATGTGGCAGAGCTGATTGCCGGGGAGCGGACTTTGTTGTTGGCGTACAACGCCCACTTTGATCTGTCTTTTCTGTTTTACACCCTGGTGCGGAACGGGAACGCGGCAATTTTGAAGGGGAAGGACAAGCTGGACCTGCTTACGGTGTACCGGGACCGGCGGGTGTTCCCTCACCGGTTGGCGTCTGCCATTGAGGCCTATGGCCTCCAGGATCGGGTGCAAAACTCCCACCGGGCCATTGACGATGTGCTGGCCACGGTGGCCGTCATGAAAGCCATGGCGGAGGAGCGGGATGACCTGGCCCAGTACATCAACTTGTTCGGCTACAGCGCACGCTACGGCCTGGAGGGCAAGCCCATTTCCACGGTTACTTATCGTCCCCAGGGGTACGAGCCAGGAAGGCCGTTGTATGAGCAGGTGGCGGCAGGCTCCTTGACATAAAAACAAGGGTTTGTCTCAAAACTCGTTTTGAGACAAACCCTGACGTTTTTCCAAACCATATTGGTTTGAAAAAACGGTTGATTGAACGCGAAAGGGGCTCTTCGCCCCTTTCACACTTTCCCCGCTGCTCTATATCGTTAAATTTTTCTCCTGCTTTTTCTTGGTGCAACGGCATGTGAGACAGCCCCTTTGTATTCAAACCGTCCCGATTAGGGCAGCAGGACCAATAGGACCACACCCAGAAAGCATATACCAGGTATCAGCCAAAGCCAATGCTTTTTGGGACCCTCCCGATGAAGGAGCTCTTCCATTAGAACCCCGAGGAAACTGATTGCGCCTAATGTAGCAAGGTTATAGACGAGAAAGGCCTTGGCGGTCGCTGCAGTTTCTGCCAGAGAAATATTTATATTTAGAATGGTGAAAATAGCAATAAAGATTGTCAAAATAGTTACAACGTTGCCGTAAATGCTTTTCTCCAAGGACTGCAGGTTGTTGATTTTGCCATCCAGCGATTTGATCTGATCGGCATATTGAGAAGTGTAATCTGCCAAGCCCTGAAAGGAAAACTCATCTTGAAATGCTCCCTGATAAGGGTGCACTGGCGCAGACTCCAGTTGTTCAAACATCAACATGGCATATTTCTCACCCTTACGCAGACATACAAGATCGCTGGAGACATTGGTAAGCCGGAAAAAGATGACGGTTTTGTGTCCCGGCTGGTAAACAGGGGCGTCCATAGTCAACCCCATGCGAATTCTACTGTTTTTCAAAGACAGTTTGCCCACCGTGTGATGGTCAAACTGGACAATTTCCTCCGATGTGACAAAAACGGATTCACCGGGCTTTAATTCACAAGAATCTTCTTCATGCCCTGCCCGGGCAAAGGATTTCGCCCGAAGGTCGTAACCGATATTCGTCACACATTTGGGCGTACCATTGTAAATTGCAGTCTGCCGTTGCTCCGGTAGCGTGCCGTTCTGGAGGAAAACCTGAATTTCCTGATCTACCAATAACATAGCCACTCCTCCTTCTATTCAGTATACCATACTTTTTGTCAATTGCAACCACTGCGGAGTAATTTCGGATCGTATACCGGAGAAAATACGTAAAATCCAGCGATATGCAAGCCGTCTCAGGTGGAGCATGTCAGATTCCTCCACGGTTCTTTGTTGCTTTGTGCATAAAAATGCTGGATTTTTTTATGGGCTTCGTGCAAATTGACTTGACTTTCCCTTTCGCAGCATATAAAATAAACGATGGATTGGTGTACCGGCTGGCGCTGTTGGGGACTGTGTCGGCTCGGTGTTACTTTTTCTGCGCAAAACCGGCGTGTTACCGTCCATGCGTCCGCCCTGTGCGGCGGATTGGCTGGCGTTTTTTATGCTGGCAGGGCCTTCCTGCCGTCACTCCTGAAAATCGCCCCAGGCTCCAAACGGGGCTTTGTCTGTCTGCGCCCAGGGCGCTGCGGGCGGTCACCCTCCGGAAACCCAAATCTTAGTGAAGGAGGTGTGTCACGAATTATGGGACCCATTCAAATTACTTTGCTGATCCTTGGCGTTAGCCTTGTGGTTGCAATCGTGGCCTTCCTGGCCGGCACCATGTACCGGAAAAAGGTTGCCGAACGGGAAATCGGAAGCGCCGAGGACGAGGCTACCCGTATCATCAACGAGGCCATCCGCGGCGGCGAGAGCAAGAAGAAGGAAATGCTGCTGGAGGCAAAGGACGAAATCCATAAATCGCGCACCGAATACGAAAAGGAAGTCAAAGAGCGCCGCAGCGAGCTTTCCAAGCAGGAACGCCGCCTGCAGCAAAAGGAAGAATCCCTGGACAAGAAAATGGACGCCTATGAGCGGAAGGAAGAGGACCTGGCGAAAAAGCAGGCCGCCATCACCGCCACCCAGAATGAGGTCAACCTCATTAAGAAGAGCCAGATGGAGGTTCTGGAGAAAATCTCCGGCCTCACCCAGGACGAGGCCAAAAAATACCTCCTGGACAGCGTGGAATCCGAAGTCCGGCACGAGACCGCTATGAAGATCAAAGAGGTGGAATCGCAGCTGAAGGATGAGGCCGAGCAGACGGCCCGGGAGATCATTGCCACGGCCATCCAGCGCTGCGCCGCAGACCATGCGGCGGAGACCACCGTCTCTGTAGTCCCCTTGCCCAATGACGAGATGAAAGGCCGGATCATCGGCCGGGAGGGCCGGAACATCCGGACGCTGGAGACCATCACCGGCGTCGACCTGATCATCGACGACACCCCCGAGGCCATTACCGTCTCCTCCTTTGATCCCGTCCGCCGGGAGATTGCCCGGCTGGCTCTGGAGAAGCTGATTGCCGACGGCCGCATTCACCCCACCCGCATCGAGGACATGGTGGAAAAGGCCCGGAAAGAAGTGGACCGGACCATCAAAGAAGAGGGAGAGCGGGCCTGCTATGAGACCGGCGTGCACAACCTGCATCCGGAGCTCATCAAGATTTTGGGCCGCCAAAAATACCGCACTTCTTACGGCCAGAACGTTCTGAACCACTCCATTGAGGTGGCCCACATTGCAGGCCTGCTGGCTTCTGAGCTGGGCGTGGATGTGGCCCTGGCCAAGCGGGCGGGTCTCCTCCACGATTTGGGTAAAGCGGTAGACCATGAGATGGAAGGCAGCCATGTCCAGCTGGGCGTGGAGTTGGCCCGGAAATACAAGGAAGGCGCTGCTGTGATCCATGCCATTGAGGCCCACCACGGCGATGTGGAGGCCCAGACCATTGTGGCATGCCTGGTCCAGGCAGCTGACGCCATCTCTGCCGCCCGCCCCGGGGCCCGGCGTGAGAATGTGGAAAACTATATCCGTCGCCTACAAAAGCTGGAGGAGCTCACCGGCTCCTATCCCGGTGTGGAAAAGGCCTACGCCATTCAGGCCGGCCGAGAGGTCCGGATCATGGTGAAGCCCGAGGAGGTCTCCGAGGACAACATGATCCTCCTGGCCCGGGACATCGCCCGGAAGCTGGAGTCCGAGCTGGAATACCCCGGCCAAATCAAGGTCAACGTCATTCGGGAGACCAAGGCTGTGGAATACGCGAAATAATCCCCCCAACAGACAGCGCCTTGTTTGGCGCACAAGGATACCATACCACAAGGCGTGCTGCAGAATGTCTGCGGCACGCCTTTTTAAATTGAGACATTATGAGTCGTTTTGGCTGGAAAGCGCCTTTGCGGTTTCTTCATCCTTCTGAGCCTCTTCTTCTCGGCCCAGAGCATGCAAAATCAAAGCGCGATGGCGATAAAACAGGGCATTTTGCGGCTCTAGCTGAACGGCCTTGGTTTCGTCCTCCAGAGCCTCCTCAAGCCGCTTTAATTCACGCAAGGTGGCGCTCCGGCTGTCATAATACTGGGCGTTGTCGGGGTCCAATTGAATGGCCTGATTTGCATCCTCCAGCGCCCGGCCAAACCGTTTCATTTCGTGCAGTGTCATGCTGCGGCTGTTGTAATACCGCGCGTTATTGGGAGCCAGCTGGACAGCTTTGTTTTTGTCCTTGAGGGCTTCCTCCAGCCATCTCATTTCGTGCAAGGTCACGCCCCGGCTGTTATAGTATTGCGCATTATTGGGATTCAGCTGGATGGCAACATTGGCGTCTTCCAATGCAGCTTGATAGTCCCTCTGATGGTGTCGGGCGGTGCTGCGCAGGTTGTAAATTCGGCTTTCGTTGGGATACCGTTTCAGAGCATCTGTGCACAGGGCGACAGCGCCGCGATTTTGCGTTGCCCCCAAAGCAATCCGAATGGCCAAAAGCTCATTTTCAAGATCGGCATCCGTATTGTCTGCGGAATCGCTTTTCTCTGCGCGGGCAATCGCCGTTACAATCCCGGAGATATCCCCCGATTGGGCTGCGCTGCTCACTTGTTTCCGACTGACGTCATAATCCTGGGTGACTTTGTCGAAACTTTTTTGGAAGGCGTCGCAATTCTTTTCCGACATGGAGCGGATTTTTTGACAAATATTCTCATGCTCCATATGTTCTTGATTAAACTTTTCGTAAATTTGCAGGAGAAGCTCATCAAAGCCCAGGATGGGAACCCAATATCCGTTATGCTGCTCAATAATTTTCTGGATTTTTTCGGAGGGCTTTTCCCGCTCTCCACGGGTGCACCAAAAAATGCCGTCCAATTGGAGCTCTTGGAGCAGGGACATCAGAGACTGGTCGCCGCCGCCGTAACCGATGACGACGGGAATGTATTTAGACAGCGCCTTGCTCAGGGGTTGGATCCAACTTCGTTCCAGAGCTTGGGTCTCCTCCCGGCGGTTCATGGGTTTATACAGCAGGTCCCGGTGGATTTTGGCGACCACCGGACGGCGGCTGTCATTTCCAATGAGGGGAGCCAGACTTTCGTGCCCCGCCACCAGGGGGTGGGTGGACTGACTGATGAAGAGGGCGTCTTCCATCAGGGAATCGAAGTTGGTGGTGATGACCAGTCGGTTTTTTGTGTTGCAAAGCAAGTCGGCCAGATAGTAGTAGCCGCAGCTGGGGGATTTTCCGGTCATATGCTCCTCCAGAAAGGTGGAGGCAGAATTTGAGGTGCCTTCGAAGCGGAGGTCATATAGGGTGAAATAGTCTTCACTTTTCAGCTCATAATCTAACTTGAAAATGTGGGCGTATTCTTCCTCTGGGATGCCCAGATTTTCCGCCCGTTCTTCGATTAGATTCGGGATATTCTTGCTTTCCTGGAGCAGATAGTCCCGCCACTGGCTCATCATCTGAAGGCCCGTGGGAATTCCCGAAGAAACAGATGCGCCAGCTCCTAAAATAAAGCAGAATTTGACGTCGCTTTGGTACTCTTCATGCATCCGGCTCACGAAGTGTTTCTCGCCGAGCTTTTTCATCTTTGGGCACCTCCAGCAGTAAACGATTGGCGTTTTACAGGCAGCCAATTTGGACTGATAAGTGCATTATATCATATATTTGAGAAAATTACAAGATGAAGTACGACACATTTCCTGTGGATTTTGCGCATTTTTGAAAAAACTGTGTTTCAAAATGACATCCCAACTGATTTGAGACAGGAAATCGTAACCTGCTTTCTATGGGGAGCGTATTGCGCGGTTTGCGCCGTTGGGTTTCATTCTGTGCCGCATATTGCAAAAAGACAAATCGTTCAAGCCCTTTTGGGGATGAAACGATTTGTCTTTTGCTTTGTGATGTGATCGGCCCTGTGGGCCAACGGGCGAGTCAAGACCCGCCCCTACGGGTTTCTGGGTACCCCGTAGGGAACGGTCTTGACCGTTCCGCATTTCAGCAGAACTTGAATCACCTTATGCCAGTTCTGAATACCGCATCAGGATGGCGGCAGCCTGGGCCCGGGTGGCTGTGCCCCGGGGAGCCAGGAGGTTCTGCTCCATGCCCTGGAGAATGCCGCTTCCCACAGCCCACGCCA
>UQXI01000028.1 GCA_900544975.1 uncultured Eubacteriales bacterium | reverse complement strand
CTGTGCCTCCAACAGCAATAACGTGCTCACCGATTTTATTGCCACAGGCCGGTATGATCGCAACCGTCCTTTCTATACGACGGTATCTCCCTCGATGGATATTCTGATCTCCAGCAATTTGGAACGCCTGTTGTTCTTGCTCTCCGATGGCGATGATCAGCTGGTGACAGATTATATGAATCAGCTGAAGGAAAACGGCTGTTATCAAGTTAACGATGCCATCCGAGAGAAGATTCAGGCCATCTTTACCGGCGGATATTCCTCAGAAGAGGATACGGAAAAGACCATCGCTGGAATGAAAAAGCAGCACGGCTATCTGATTGATACACACACCGCTGTAGCGTTCCACGTGTTGGATCAGTACCGAAAGGCGACCGGAGATACTGCTAAAACTGTGGTAGCCTCTACTGCCAGCCCCTTTAAATTCTGTGATGCTGTACTGGACGCCTTGGAAATCAGTGATAAGGCCTCTGGCACTGCCTTGTTGGAGCAGCTGGAGCAGGTAACTGGCGTAAAAGCACCGCAGCCTTTGGCCACACTGAAGGACAAGCAGGTGCGCTTTGACGGGTGGACCGAGAAGGAGCAGATGCAGTCTGTTGTCACCGACTTTTTGAAGTAAGTTAGGGGAATCTCAAATGGCGCTGTTTGTATTGGGGGACACCCATCTTTCCCTGGGCAGCGCGAAGCCGATGGATGTGTTTGGCGGCGTCTGGGAGGGCTACCTGGAGAAGCTGAACCAGGGAGTCAGCGTCATCGGGCCGGGGGATACCACAGTGCTGTTGGGAGACCTCACCTGGGGGATGGATCTGAACCAGGCAAGGGCAGATTTTGCCTGGATCAACCGGATTCCCGGGCGGAAAATCATTCTGAAGGGGAACCACGATTATTGGTGGACCACCGCTTCCAAATTCTACCGGTTCTGCGAGGAAAACGGCTTTCAGGATCTGTATGTACTCCACAACAACTGTTACTTTTATAATGAATATGCTCTGTGCGGGACTCGGGGCTGGTTTTTTGAAGAGGAACGCAGCGGCCAGCATGACGAGAAGGTGTTTCGCCGGGAGCTTTGCCGCCTGGAGGCCTCCTTGCAGGCGGCGGGGGACCGAACCAAGCTGTGCTTCCTCCACTATCCGCCCCGGTACCGGGGCTACGAGTGCCCGGAGATTCTGGAGCTGCTGCGCCGCTATGACGTGCGGGCCTGCTATTACGGCCATCTCCATGGGATCAGTCACAAGCTGGCCATGGAAGGCCTGTGGGACGGAGTGGAGTTCCGCCTGCTGGCAGCAGATTACCTAAATTTCCGCCCAGCCAAGATTATTTCGGAAGAAATACAAGAAAATGGTGGACAATCCGCCGCCAATTTGCTAGAATAGGGCGGATACCAACACGCAGCTTTGTGAATTTGTAAATCAGGATGGCTGCTCCGGCGGCCGCAATATAGGAGGACAAACAACATGAACGTAAAGAACATCGAAAAAGAGGGCTCCAAGGCCAAAATTACCCTGGAGATTGAGCGGGATCTGATGGACGCCGGCGCCAACAAAGCTTACCTGAAGGCCCGGAAAGAGATCCAGCTCCCCGGTTTCCGCAAGGGAAAGGCGCCCCGGAAGCTCATTGAGTCCATTTACGGCGCGCACGTGTTCTATGAAGATGGTCTGGAGGAGATCTTCCCCCAGGTTTACCAGTTTGCGGTTGTGGAGCAGGAACTGAAGGCTGTGGGCCGTCCCAGCCTCCTCAACATGGACATTGCGGAAGACGGTTCTGCCACCATCGTCCTGGAGACTGACCTCTACCCCGAAGTGACTTTGGGCCAGTATAAGGGCCTGGAGGTGGAGAAGGTGGAGCCCACTGTGACCGATGACGAGGTGGAAGCGGAGCTGGACCGCATGGCCAAGAATGTGGCCAGCCGGGAGACTGTAGAGCGCCCTGCAGAAAGTGGCGATACGGCCAACATTGACTTTGAGGGATTTGAGAACGGCGTGCCCTTTGAGGGTGGCAAGGGAGAGGGCTTTGACCTGGTCCTGGGCTCCGGCTCCTTCATCCCCGGCTTTGAAGCCCAGGTTGTGGGCATGTCCGCTGGCGAGGAGAAGGACCTGGATGTGACCTTCCCCGAGGATTACCACGCCAAGGAGTTGGCTGGTAAGCCCGTGGTGTTCCATGTAAAGGTGAACAGCATCACCGTGGAGCGGATTCCCGCCAAGGACGATGAGTTTGCCAAGGACGTATCGGAATTTGACACCCTGGACGAGCTGCGCGCCGACATCCGGACCAAGGAGCTGGCAGAGCGGTCCAAAGCAGTGGAGCAGGCCTTTGAGACGGCGGCTGTGGAAAAAGCAGCGGAGAACGCCACCATGGAATTGCCCGAGTCCCTGGTGGAAGAGGAGCTGGACCGCCAGATGAACAACTTCGCGTTTCAGCTCCAGAACAGCGGCATGAGCATCGAGCAGTATGCCAAGATGATGGGCGGCGACCTCAACACCATGCGCAAGGCCTTCCGTCCCGCCGCAGAGAAGCAGGCACGGGCTGAGGTGACCCTGCGGGCCATCATTGAGGCCGAGCATCTGGAGGTCTCTGAGGAGGAAGTGGAGGCTGAGTACCAGAACTTGGCCGATGCCTATCACATGGAGCTGGAGCGGGTCAAGGCCCTGGCTGGCGTAGACAGCCTGCGTCAGGATCTCCAGGTCCGCAAGGCGGTCAAGTTGATTGCGGAGTCTGCCGTTGCGGTGCAGCCCAAAGCGGAAGAAGCGTCCAAGACAGAGGAATAATCTTCCACTTTCCCGGTTAGAATGTCTCAGTTTGGAAAGGAGATTTGGACGATGAGTATGGTACCTTACGTTGTGGAGCAGACCAGCCGCGGGGAGCGGAGCTATGACATTTTCTCCCGTCTGCTCAACGACCGCATTATTTTCCTGTCAGAGGAAGTGAACGATACCACTGCCAGTCTGGTAGTGGCCCAGCTGCTGTATCTGGAGTCTCAGGACCCTGACAAGGACATTCAGTTCTACATCAACAGCCCCGGCGGCAGTGTCACGGCTGGTATGGCGATTTTTGACACCATGCAGTATGTGAAATGCGACGTGGCCACCATTTGTGTGGGTATGGCCGCCTCCATGGGAGCCTTCCTGCTGGCTGCCGGGACCAAGGGCAAGCGGATGGCGCTGCCCAATGCGGAGGTGATGATCCATCAGCCCTCTGCCGGGACCCAGGGCCAGGTGACGGATATGGCGCTGCACCTGAAGCGGCTGGAGACCATCAAGAAGCGGATGAACGAAATCCTGGCGAACTGCACCGGCAAGCCGGTGGAAGTTGTGACTGCCGACTGCGAGCGGGACAACTTCATGTCTGCCCAGGAGGCTCTGGAATACGGACTCATTGACAAGGTCCTGACCACCCGCTGATGAAATCGGAGGATTTTCATGGCAAGACGCGATGAACAGGGAATCCGCTGCTCCTTCTGCGGCAAACGCGAGACCCAGGTGGAGCGGATGATTTCCGGACCCGGTGTGTATATTTGCAGCGACTGCGTCCGCCTTTGCGGCTCTCTGCTGGACGACGACTACACCCCCCAGCCAGAAGCGACAAAGCTCCGGGTACCGGAGACGCTGCCCACCCCCAGGGAGATCAAGACCTTTATGGATGGCTACATTGTGGGCCAGGAGGAGGCCAAGATTGCCCTGTCGGTGGCGGTATATAACCACTATAAGCGGGTCTACTTCGGAGGGAGCTCCGATGTGGAACTGCAGAAGAGCAATATTTTGCTCATTGGCCCCACGGGCTGCGGCAAGACCTTGTTTGCCCAGACCCTGGCCAAGATTCTCAATGTACCGTTTGCCATTGCCGACGCCACCACTTTGACGGAGGCCGGCTATGTGGGAGACGATGTGGAAAACATTCTCCTGCGGCTGCTGCAGGCGGCGGATTTTGACATTGATCTGGCGGAGCATGGCATCATTTATATCGATGAGATGGATAAAATTGCCCGGAAGAGTGAAAATACTTCTATCACCCGGGACGTATCCGGCGAGGGAGTCCAGCAGGCCCTGCTGAAGATCCTGGAGGGCACCGTGGCCAATGTGCCGCCCCAGGGCGGACGAAAGCACCCCCAGCAGGAGATGATTCAGGTCAATACCACCAACATCCTCTTCATCTGTGGCGGCGCCTTTGATGGGCTGGATAAGATCATCGAGACCCGCACAGACCGTTCTGCCATTGGCTTCGACGCCCCCGTTCAGAACAAAAACCAGCGGGATGTGGGGAAGCTGCTGGCCCAGGTTCAACCCCATGATTTGCTAAAATTTGGCATCATCCCGGAGCTGGTGGGCCGCTTGCCGGTAATTACCGCTTTGCAGAACCTGAACAAAGAGGATCTGATCCGGATCCTGACGGAGCCGAAAAATGCGCTGACCCGGCAGTATCAGAAGCTGCTGGAGCTGGACCATGTGGAGCTGGAGCTGGAAGACAGCGCCCTGGGCGCCATTGCCCAGAAGGCCATTGACCGGCAGATCGGCGCCCGGGGACTCCGGGCGGTGATGGAGGAGATCATGACGAAGATCATGTATGAGATTCCCTCGGATCTCGCCATCCAAAAGGTGCTGGTGACGGAGAGCTGTGTCCAAGGCGGCCAGCCGCTCATTACCCGGGATGAGAGCCATCCCAGGCCAAAGAGCCGGGTGCGGACCGGCGCCTGAGATCCCGGCACGGGGACTCCGGCTGCAAGAGAGTAAGACACGAATGCGGGAAGGGGGCAGGGTCACTGCCTCCTTTGCGCACTTTCTACGGGGCACAGCCCCACAATACCATGAATTTCCACGAGCGCCGCTTCCACGGCGGCTGCGCGGAAAGGAGAGGACTTCATGAGCGAAATCTTAATTTCAGAAAAAATGCCGGTGCTGCCTTTGCGCGGGCTTACGGTGTTTCCCCGACAGCTGATCCACTTTGACGTGGGCCGGGAGAAATCGGTGAAGGCGCTGGAGCTGGCCATGAAGGGGGACCAGCGGGTTTTTCTGATCACACAAAAGGACATTTTAGACGATGAGCCCACGGAAAATGGGCTGTACCGAATTGGTACGGTCGCCAAGGTCAAGCAGGTTCTCCGCGTTCAGGGGGATCTGGTGCGGGTTCTGGTGGAGGGTGAGTACCGGGCGCTGGTGAAGGACTATCTCCAGGAGGAGCCCTGCCTGACCGGTCGGGTGGAGTCTGTGCCGGAGCAGAATTGTGACCCCAATTCCCCCAAGGCAGAGGCGCTGATGCGGGAGGCGGTGCTGCTCTTTGATGAGTTCCTGGAATTGATCCAGAAGCCAGCCCAGGAGCTGCAGCTTCGGATTTTGGCCCTCCATGAACCGGGTTTTTTGGCCGACACCATAGGTCAGCACGCCACATTCGGCTATCAGGAGAAGGCGAAGCTCCTGGCGCAGCTGAACCCGGTACGGCGGCTGGATATGGCGCTGCGCTTGCTGCGCCATGAGCTGGAGGTCCTGAAGCTGGAGTCGGAGATGCAGGACAAAACCCGGGAGCAGATCGACCGGGGCCAGCGGGATTACTATCTCCGGGAGCAAATGAAGGTAATCCGCAACGAGCTGGGAGAAGAGGACGAGGAGGAGGAAGTGGCGTCCTACCAAACCCGAATTCAGGCCCTCCAGCTGGACGAGGCGGTGGAGGAGAAGCTTCTGAAGGATGTGAGCCGCATGGCCAGGCAGCCCTTTGGCTCGTCAGAGGGGGCCGTGCTGCGAAACTATCTGGATGCGGTTCTGGAGCTTCCTTGGAATCGGCGGACCCGGGAGCGAGTGGATATCCAGGCGGCCCGGAAGATTTTGGATGAGGACCACTTTGGCCTGGAGAAGGTCAAGGAGAGAATCCTGGAAATTCTGGCGGTGAAGAAAATGGCGCCGGAGCTGCCGGGTCAGATCATCTGCCTGGTGGGCCCTCCCGGTGTGGGTAAGACGTCCATTGCCTACTCCATCGCCCGGTGCCTGAACCGGAATATGGCCCGCATCTCTCTGGGCGGCGTCCACGATGAGGCGGAAATCCGTGGCCACCGGAAGACCTATGTGGGGGCCATGCCGGGCCGGATTATGACGGCCTTGACCCAGGCCGGTTCCATGAATGCCCTGATTCTGTTGGACGAAGTGGATAAGATGGGCGCCGATTATCGGGGCGATCCCTCGTCTGCCCTCTTGGAGGTGCTGGATGGGGAGCAGAATGGAACCTATCGGGACCACTATATGGAGATTCCGTTTGACCTGAGTGAGTGTATGTTTATCACCACGGCCAACACCACCGACACCATTCCCCGGCCTTTGCTGGACCGGATGGAGGTGATTGAGCTGGGGTCCTATACGGATGAGGAGAAGCGGACGATTGCAAAAAATCACCTGCTTCCCAAGCAGATGCGAAAGCACGGCCTGAAAAAGTCCCAGCTCCGCGTCACCGATGACGCCATGGGAGAGATCATTACCTGCTACACCCGGGAGTCTGGCGTCCGAAATCTGGAGCGTCGTCTGGGCGCCCTGTGTCGGAAGGCGGATATGCGGCTGGTGGAAGAGGACGGTCCCAAACGGATTACCGTCTCCGGGAGCAACCTGGAGGAATTCCTGGGCGTCCGCCCTTATTTGCCGGACCGGCTGCCGCCGTCGGACCCTGTGGGTCTGGTGACCGGACTGGCTTGGACCAGTGTGGGCGGGGAGACGCTGGAGGTGGAGGTCAATGTAATGGATGGTTCCGGGAAGCTGGAGCTCACCGGCAACCTGGGAGATGTGATGAAGGAATCTGCCCACGCGGCCCTCAGCTATATCCGCTCCCGGGCGGAGGTGTTGGGAATTCCCCCGGACTTTTACAAGAACCGGGACATTCACGTCCATTTCCCAGAGGGCGCCATTCCCAAGGACGGTCCGTCGGCAGGCGTTACAGTATGCACGGCCATGGTTTCCGCCCTCACCGGGACCCCGGTCCGGCGGGACATTGCCATGACCGGGGAGATTTCCATCCGGGGCCGGGTGCTTCCCATTGGCGGTCTCAAGGAGAAGACCATGGCGGCCCTGCGCCACGGGGTGCAGACGGTGGTCATCCCCAAGGCCAACCAGCGGGATCTGGAGGAAATCGATCAGACGGTGCGGAAGTCCCTGAATTTCATTACGGCGGAGCATGTGGATACGGTGCTGGAGGCGGCGCTGCTGCTGGAGTCTCCGGTGCGGGACCGGCTGAAGCCGGAAGAGCCCAAACCCATTGCGGTAGAGGGGAAAAAGACCGGCCGCAAGCCTGCCATCCGGCAGTAGGAGAGCGCTATGAATCTGCACAACGTGGAATTTGTCCGTTCGGCCGCCGGAGCCCAGGATCTGATCCGGGACGGCCTGCCCCAAATTGCCTTCGCCGGGAAGTCCAATGTGGGGAAATCCTCGGTGATCAACCGCCTGCTGCAGCGGAAGAATTTTGCCCGGGTGGGCGAGGCGCCGGGGAAGACCACCCATGTCAACTATTTTCGGGTGGATGGCAAGGCCTATTTTGTGGACCTACCAGGCTACGGCTATGCCAAGGTCTCCCAGGGGGAGAAAGAGCGCTGGGGAAAGCTGATGGAGGCGTACTTTGCAGAGACTCCCATGTGTCTGGGGGTCCTCCTGGTGGACGCCCGGCACAACCCCACGGTCAACGACTGCACCATGGCCGCTTGGTTTCAAAATGCAGGCTGCCCCTTTGTGGTGGTGGCCAATAAGCTGGATAAGCTGAAGAAACGTGAAATTTCCTCCAATCTGGACCAGATTCGCCTGGATTTGGAGCTGACCCAGGATTGCCCGGTGATCCCCTTTTCCGCTGAGAAGGGGACCGGGCGGGAGGAGCTGCTTGCCTGTATTCTGCAGGCAATTCAGGAGTAAGACCGGGGGGCATGGTGGCGTCGGCAACACAATTGTCGAACGGCGACTGGCGGATGGTCTGTGAGACGCCCCCGTATTGGACCATAAGGCCGGTGCCGCTGGCGGGGCTTTCCCCTGGGGCATCCGGCCTTCTGATTCTGCCAGGCGGGCAGAATCAAGCTTAGATTAAAGGAATTAGAGACCCTATGACATTTCAAGAATTGCAACTTTTGCCGTCCATTTTACGGGCGGTGGGGGAGATGGGCTATGAGTGCCCCTCTCCCATTCAGGCTGCCGCCATCCCCCATGTGCTGGCCGGGCGGGACCTCATTGGATGTGCCCAGACCGGTACTGGGAAAACGGCGGCCTTTGCCATTCCCATTTTGCAGCGGCTTCAGGGCCGGATTGGCAGGGAACACAAGCCCATTCGTGCCCTGATTTTGACGCCCACCCGGGAGCTGGCCCTGCAAATTCAGGAAAACTTTACACAGTATGGAAAATATCTGCCGGTACGTACGGCAGTGATATTTGGCGGCGTGGGACAGACGCCCCAGATTGAGGCGGTGCAGGCCGGCGTGGATGTGCTGGTGGCGACGCCCGGACGTCTGATGGATTTGCGCAACCAGGGACACATTGATCTCACAAAGCTGGACATGTTTGTGCTGGATGAGGCGGACCGGATGCTGGATATGGGCTTCATCCGGGATGTGCGGAAGATCATCAGCTGGTTGCCGCAGAAGCGGCAGACGCTGTTGTTTTCTGCAACTATGCCCCGGGAGATTGCGGAGCTCTCCCAGACCCTTCTGAAAGATCCCATACGGGTGGAGGTGACGCCCCAGTCCTCGACCGTGGATGCCATCCGGCAGAAGCTATATCGGGTGGAACAGGCGGAGAAAAAGAATTTGCTCCAAGAGGTGCTCCGGGATGAGAGTCTGACCAGCGTCCTGGTATTCACCAATACCAAGCATCGGGCCAATCGGGTGGCGGAGCTGCTGAACGGGGCGGGGATTCCCGCCATGGCCATTCACGGCAACAAGAGCCAGAGCGCCCGGGTTCTGGCGCTGAGCAGCTTCAAAGAAGGGACCATCCGGGCCCTGGTGGCGACGGACATTGCTGCCCGGGGCATTGATGTGAGCGGGCTACCCTGTGTCATCAATTTTGAATTGCCCAATGTACCGGAGACCTATGTCCACCGCATCGGCCGCACAGGGCGGGCCGGGCGACCGGGATTGGCCATCAGCTTCTGCAACAGAGAGGAAGAGGCCTATCTCCGGGATATTGAAAAGCTGATTGGGAAGAAGGTCCCGGTGGTCCGGGATCATGCACTGCCGGTGGTGGAAACGCCGGTGAAAAAGACGCCGGAGCCAAAAGCTCCCGAAACGCCAGTGCGCAAGTCGATTCCTGCCGGGGAACTGTCCACTGGGCAGGGAGGACAGAAGCTGAGATTGGAGCCCCTGCCTCCTCCCCGGACCCTGCCGCCAGAGCCGCCCAAGCCCCGCCGCACCCTCCGGTCTGACCCCTGGGTACCGGGCCGGGTGGTTGCCTCTGCGGACGGCCGCAGCGGGAAGCGGCGGAGTCGCTCCCGGGAAAAATAGACGGTTTCCGGCGGGTGTGTCCGTAAGTTGTGGATCTTACCCCAGTTGGTGAAGAAATTGATGTTGACGAAATCTCCAATTCATGGTAAAACTTACAGTAGAAACTCAGGCATTTTGCCAGTAGAAAAGGAGATATGATATGAACGAACGTTGGAATCTGGACTCTCTGTACCACGGATTCTCAGATCCGAATTTCACTGGGGACCTACAGGCGCTGAAGGTGGCCTGCGGTCGGTTTGATACCTTTACCAAATCCCTGGAGGAGATGGACCCTGCCCATGCACTGCGTCAGGGTGTGGAGTCTCTGGAGGAGATTGCCCGCCTGGTCAATCAGTTAGCCGAGTATGCCTCTCTGCGGCAGGCCGCCGACACCGGCGACGCCGAAGCCAATTCTGCCATGGGACAGGTGATGGCGGTGTACAGCCAGTGTGCCGGTGCAGATGCCCGGTTCCAGGCCTATGCTGCGGAACTGCCCAATCTGGATGCGCTTCTGGAGGCAGATGAGCTGCTGCGCCAGTACCAGTTCTATTTCCGTCAGGTGCGGGAGGGCAGTCGGTACTTACTGGGAAGCCAGGGCGAGGATATTATGGCCCGGATGCAGCTGTCCGGCTCCAGCGCCTGGAGCGACCTGCAGGCATACCTCACCAGTACGGTGGAGGTGGATTACGATGGCGGTATCACCAACCTCTCCGCCATCCGGAACCTGGCCTATGACGGAAATCCGGCAGTGCGCAAGGCCGCCTATGAGGCGGAGCTGGCCTGCTATGATAAGATCAAAGATTCGGTGGCCTTTGCCCTCAACTCCATCAAGTTGGAGACCATCAATGCCGCACAGCTTCGGGGCTATGAATCCCCCCTGGACAAGGCCCTGAAGGGCGCCCGGATGCAGCGGGCGACTCTGGATGCCATGTTTGCCGCCATAGACGAGTATTTGCCCAAATTCTGGGCTTACCTGAAGGCCAAGGCCAAGGCCTTGGGCCATGAGAATGGCCTGCCCTGGTACGATCTCTTCGCCCCCATGGGCACAAGCGGGAAGACCTATACCACGGAAGAAGCCCGGGACTACCTGCTCAACCTCTTCGGTCAGTTTGATACGGAGCTGCGGGATATGGTGGCAGAGGCCTTTGCCAATGCTTGGATTGATTTCTTCCCCCGTCCCGGCAAAACCGGCGGCGCCTTCTGCGCCGGCATTGAAAAGCTGAATGAGAGCCGTATTCTCACCAATTTTGACGGCTCCTTCAGCGACATCGTCACCCTGGCTCATGAGTTGGGCCATGCCTTCCACAACCACATCCTGGGCGACCAGAGAATTCTGAACCGGGACTACACCATGCCGGTGGCGGAGACAGCCTCCACCTTCAATGAGTGTGTGGTCATGAATGCCGCCATTGCCGCTGCTACGGACAAGGAAGAGAAGCTTGCCCTCATAGAAAGCCAGCTGTCTGACGCGACCCAGATCATTTGTGACATTTATTCCCGGTACCGCTTTGAATCCGCCGTCTTTGCCAACCGTGAGAATGACTTCCTCCCGGCGGACCGGCTGTGCGAGATGATGCTGGAGGCGCAGAAGCAGTCCTATGGCGACGGCTTGGATGCGAATGTGCTCCATCCCTACATGTGGGTCTGCAAGAGCCATTATTATGGCGGAGTCAGCTTCTACAACTTCCCCTACGCCTTCGGCGGCCTGTTTGCCCGGGGCCTGTATGCCCAGTATGAGAAGGAAGGGGAGAGCTTCCTGCCCAAGTACAAGAAGCTCCTCCACGAGACCCCGGTGCGCACCGTGGAAGAGGCCGCCCGGGTGGCAGACATCGACCTCACGGACAAAGCCTTCTGGGCACAGGGCCTGCAGATCCTCTCCGATGAGATTGATCAGTTCCTGGCGCTGCTGGAGGACAAATCATGAGTATGACGGAGCGTCTGATGTCCTTTTTGGACCAAAGTCCCAGCGGCTTTCATGCCATTGCCAATCTGACCCGCCAGCTGGAGGAGGCAGGGTATACGGCCCTGTCCGAGGCTGCCGGTTGGCAGCTGAAGCCTGGGGGAAAGTACTACCTGACCCGGAATCAGTCTGCCCTCATCGCCTTCCGGGTGCCCCAGGGGACGCCCCATGGATTTATGCTGGCGGCCAGTCATTCAGACCGTCCCTGCTTTAAAGTGAAGGAAAACCCGGAGCTGGAGACGGCAGGGGTGTACGTCCGCCTGGCTGTGGAGCGGTATGGCGGTATGCTCATGGCCCCCTGGCTGGATCGGCCCCTGTCTGTGGCCGGACGGGTCCTGGTGGAGACGGAGGAAGGGCTCCAGTCCCGCCTGGTGAACCTGGACCGGGATCTGTGCATGATTCCCAACGTGGCCATTCATATGAACCGGAAGGCCAATGACGGTTATACCTATAATCCGGCGGTGGATCTCATTCCGCTGGTGGGCTCTCTGGAGACCAAGGGCGCGTTCCGGAAGCTGGTGGCGGAGGCTGCCGGCTGCCGGCCGGAGGAGATCCTGGGATCCGACTTGTTCCTCTATAACCGGGAGAAGGCCAGAATTTGGGGAGCGGAAGGGGAGTATCTCTCCGCCCGGGCTTTGGACGATCTGCAATGCGCATGGGCCACCATGGAGGGCTTCCTCCAGGCACAGGAGGGGAAAAGCATCCCGGTGTGCTGTGTCTTTGACAACGAAGAGGTGGGCTCCAACACCCAGCAGGGGGCGGATTCCACCCTCCTGATGGATACCCTGATGCGCATTTGCGCAGGTGTGGGGATGAACTACCGGGAGGCCCTGGCCCGGAGCTTCCTGGTTTCGGCCGACAATGCCCACGCCCTCCACCCCAACCACCCGGAGTACGCCGATCCTAATCACCGGCCGGTGATGAATGGGGGCATTGTCATCAAGTTCAATGCCAACCAGCGCTACACCACCGACGGGGTCTCTGCCGCGCTCTTCCGCCAAGCCTGTAAGAAGGCCGGGGTTCCCACCCAGACCTTCTGCAACCGGGCGGATCTGCCTGGCGGCTCTACCCTGGGCAACATCTCCTCGTCCCAGGTGAGCATTCCTACGGTGGATGTAGGTCTGCCGCAATTGGCGATGCACTCTTGCTATGAGACCGCTGGCGTTCGCGACGCGGCCTATTTGGTCCAGGCCATGGCTCAGATCTTCGCCATGCATTTGACCGGCTCTGCCTGCCCCAGCCTGGCGTAGGGGCTTTCGAATGATCGCAGGTGGCGGGCGCCATCCTGCATGAACAACAAAATCTGCGCCTGGCAGTGGGGGATTAGAAAACTCCTTTGCCAGACGCAGATTTTTCTGTCTGATGCCGCTTGCAATCTTCGGTGGATTGCGGTATACTTGTTAACAAAAGTGTGAACAAGGAATTCAGCTGGAGGTCGCTTATGGAAGTGCGAATTACCAACGAGCCCTATATGCTCCTGGAGACGGTGGAACTGTTATACGCCTTTGTCAATGAGATGCCCGTGGAAGATCTGACGGCGCCTGGTATCTATACCATCCCCCCGGTGGAGCTGCAGTCCATCCTCCGGACTGCTACAGAAGGGTTGTCCAGACAAGATCCGGCGCTGCAATTTTTCTTCCTCCAGGAGCCAATCCAAAATGAAACCGGTGAGCGGACGTGCCTGGCAAAGTGTATGGCGTATAACAGCATGGATTTTTCCTGCCGCACCTTGGCGTCTGCTATGGAATCGCTACGGGAAAACTGGCGGGCTGTGCGGCGGCGGGGGGAACATTTTTCTGCCATTGGAGAATTTGGCATGGACTATACGGATCCGTGTGCAGGTTTTGTGCCATTGTCCCAGGACGTGGAGCGGCTGGAGGTCAGTCCCATGTATCGCCAGAAGCTTCTGGAGGTTTTTTCCGGTTTTGATGAATACACCGCTTTTTTGGAGCGGATTTTAGAGCCGGTGGCAGATCGGTTGGAGAAACTCCTGGAGCCATGGGCCCGACGGGCGGAGCCGCTGGCAAAGGACTGGGAAATCTACTATCGAAGTCCGGCCGCCAGAGAACAGTTGCAGCAGCGATCCTGTTGCAGCATCGACAATTCCGTTGAGACCATCTGTCTAAATCTGCGATATTTACAGCCGAAAGCCGGTCCGGGGGTCATGGATGACGAAACGGGGACAGTTTATTTCCATACGGGTGTGGCTCAGGCGGTGGAGCGAAAGACACCGCTGGATTTTGAAGATTGGGAGTATCACGCATTGCGGCTTTTGGGGAGTCCCGCCCGGATGAAGATGCTCCAGGCGATGTCGGAGCAGTCTATGACATCTCGGGAGATGGCCCAGCAGCTTGGGCTCCACCTGGGTGCGGTGGGTCGGGACGTAAAAAGTTTGTATGATGCCCGACTGCTGCTGGTGGAAGCGATACATGGGAGAAATCGCTATAAGACCAATTTTACAGCCATTGAGACCATCATACAACATTTACAGGCATTGCAGAAGCATTCTGAGAACAAGTTGTAAGAGATGCCTGCCCTACCGCAGCACAGTGCCGCGGCGGGGCAGGTTTCTTTTTGCCTGCTAAACGTGCTGAATTTTCTGCCAAAGAGGTATTGCATTTTTGTGAACAATATGGTAAGATTCTAGTGCCAGTGTTCACAGACTTATGAACACTGAATTCAGGGTAATTCAGGAAGGAAGGACAAGAACATGAAAGCACGTACAAGATGGTTGGCGGCGCTTCTGGCGTTGCTGCTGTGCCTCAGTCCCATGACCGTTTGGGCCTCGCCCGAAGCGCCCCAGGCTGGCCATGTGGTCAACCTGGAGTTGAGCGATACGGCGGAGTCGCAACGTTCGTTCCAGGAGGAGGTAACCCCTCTGGGTTATCAGAAGGAAGACTGGGTCACAGTGATCGTGGAGTTGGAGGAGGCGCCGCTTCTGGATGGCCAGGTGCGGCGGGAGGACCTCCGCACGGCTTCTTGCCAGGCGAAGGCCCAGCGTTTGCAGGATACCCACAGGACCTTGCAGGCGCAGATCCGACGTCTGCCCCAGACGGCGGCCCAGGCGGCCAGCCATGAGGCGAACCTTCTGTATGAGTACACCACCATTTTCAATGGGTTTGCCATGGAGATGTGTTATGGAGATCTGGAGGCCCTGCGGGCCCTCCCCGGTGTGAAGTCCGCCCATGTGGCAACCCGCTATGATGCACCCACTCCGGTGGAGACCGGATTGGAGCCCCTGATGGCAGGCAGCACCGAGGGCATTGGCTCTGATGTAGTGAACGCCATGGGCTATGATGGCAGGGGCAAGAAAGTGGCCATTTTGGATACAGGTTTGGATACGGCTCATGAGGCCTTTTCCGAGGCGCCGCAGGAGCAGGCCATGACTTTGGAGACTCTAAAAGCCCAGATGGACCAGGTGGAACTCCATGCAAAGCTGGACGGCGCAGAGGACGTCTATGTCTCCGGAAAGATACCCTATGCCTACGACTATGGTTCCGGGCAGGCCGGTGCGGCAGCTGTCCAGGATACCTCTGGCCATGGCACCCATGTGGCAGGTACCGTGGCGGGATCCTGCAGTGAGCTGCAGGGTGTGGCGCCCAATGCGCAGCTGCTCATCCTGAAGGTAACCAGCCCGGATGGGTCGATTTTGGACAGCACCATTCTGGCCGCCCTGGAGGATGCGGTGCTTCTGGGAGCCGACTCCGTCAATATGAGTCTCGGCGCTTCTGCTGGCTTTGGGGACACCCGGGAGACGGCCGTGCAGGATGCCTATTATCGCTGTGCTCAGGCGGGTGTCAGCCTCATGATTGCGGCTGGCAATGATCGGAACAGTGCCGTTGGCAACCGGTATGGAAACAGTCTCCCCCTGGCGGAGAGCCCGGACAGCGCTCTGGTGAGTACCCCGTCCACCTCCTTTGCCGCAATGTCTGTGGCCAGCGTGGAAAATTTCAAGGTGACATGCAGCTACATGAAGCTGGGGCAGACGGAGATCCTCTTTCAAAACGGTGTGGACAATGGCTCTGGACAGGAGCTCCGCGCTGCAGAGATGATTTGCGGGGGAGAAAAGGAAGTTACGCTTCCGTATGTGATGGTGCCTGGACTGGGCGCTCCGGAGGACTATGAAGGTCTGGACGTGGCGGGAAAAATCGCAGTAGTCCAGCGGGGTGTTCTGGGATTTTCCGAAAAGGCCAATTATGCGGCAGCGGCTGGCGCTGTGGGCTGCATCCTTTATAACAACCAGGCTGGCAGCCTGGTCCCTGGCCTGGCTGAGTCGGTTTCCATTGGAACCGTGGGCATCTCTCTGGAAGATGGGCAGAAATTGGAACAGGCAGAGGAGAAGCTGATTTCTTTCTCTCCGGACTGGGTGGATTACCGGGCCATGGATACCTGTGCCAAGCCTTCTGACTTCAGTGACTGGGGACCCACGCCGGACCTACAGTTGAAACCGGAAATGGCTGCACCTGGTGGCAACATTTCCTCTGCCAAGCCTGGCGGCGGCTATCAGCTCATGAGCGGCACTTCCATGGCATGTCCCCACATGGCCGGTGCAGCGGCGGTGGTGCGGCAGTATTTGGAGGAAGAGCTGGGGATGACGGACTCCAGCCAGATTCACGATCTCACAGATGCACTTCTCATGAGCACGGCCCGACCTGCAGTGCGGGAAGACGGCAGTCCGTATTCTCCCCGGCAGCAGGGCGCTGGCGTCCTCAACCTGAAGGATGCCGTTACGACGAAAGCATATCTCTCGGTAGATGGCTGTGACCGACCCAAGGCCGAGTTGGGTGAGAGCGGGGAAGGGCGTTATGCCTTCACCTTCCGGGTACATAACCTGGGACAGCAAGCCTTATCCTACACCCCCAACTTTAACTCCGTGATGGAAGGGGTTGTGGAGGATCAGGGACACCGTTTCATCGATATGGTGACCCGCAGCCTGCAGGAGGGAACGGACTACACTGTGACCTATGAAGGCCTAAAACAAGGTAAGTTGACCGTCCCAGCGGGAGGCGAGGCAGTCTGCACCGTCACGCTCGCCCTGACAGAGAGTCGGAAGGAGCAGATTCTGAAAGACTTCCCCAATGGCAACTACGTAGAGGGCTATGTGAGCCTGACTCCGGAGGGGGAGGGGGTGACCCTGGGTTTGCCGTATCTGGGCTTCTATGCTGACTGGGAACAGGCTCCCCTGTTTGACGGCACACCCGACGGAGATTATTACATGTCTCCCACCCAGCTTCTGGGAGCCAGCACAGACTATTTTGGTGTGGACTACTTGGGTACGAGTTTTGATGGGACTTACGATAACGATAAACTGGCCTTTTCTGCGGATTACAACGGAGAGGGAAACCGGGCCTTGGCGCTCCTTTTGGGTCTGCGCCGAAATGCAGTGGATCTGAAGCTCTCCGTTCTGGACCCGGACGGCAGCGTCATGTGGGAATACGATTACGACAGGGCACCGAAGAATTTCTTCTCATCCAATTCCGGCGGCATCACCCTCCTGGCAGTTTGGGATGGCTGGAATGGATGCTTGGCGGATGGAACCTACGCGCCAGAGGGCCAGGGCTACATTTATCGGCTCACCGGCGGTGTGGGGCAGTCCCAGGTGACCCAGACTATGGACATTCCCTTCTTCCTGGATCACACCGCCCCCAAGGCTACCGATTTTACTCTGGTGGAAGAGGACGGGCGTTATATTCTGGAATTCCTGGTGCAAGACAATCATTATGTCAATTATATCCAGTTGGGGGATTCCACCAGCCAAGAGCGGCTGGCTCTGGTGGGGGACGGCTTCCAGAAAATCACGGAGCCGGGGCTCCAGACTAAGGTACGCATTGATATTACCAACTACGGGGACCTTTGTGCCAAAAAAGGGCTGAACCCTGCCCGGATCACCGTGTACACTACGGACTATGCGGGCAACATCAGTAAGAACTACGTGGAGATCGGCCCCCGAGCCATTACCCTGGAAAATCTTCATCTAGATGTGGGGGCAACGGCGCAGGTTGCTTATACCATCCACCCGGACAAGCTCCAGAGCATCCCCTTGACTTGGACCAGCGCAGATGAATCCATCGCGGTTGTGAACGAAGCGGGCCAGGTGACCGGCCTTCGGAACGGCTCTGTGACAGTGAGCGCCACAGCCGCCTCCGGCCTCACAGCCAGCTGCCGCATTACAGTAGGAACCGGCATCGCCAACGAGGAACTTCAGAATCACTACGGCGAGACGCCGTACCTCAATGACCGCTTCCAGGCGGGAGATTTTTGGTACAAGGTCACAGGCCCCGATACGGTGCAGCTGACCCGGGACCCTGGTTCCAGCTGGAGCAGTTATCCAGAGCTTTCCGGCGATCTTGTCATCCCTGCTGAAGTGACTTATGAAGGAATCCTCTTCCGTGTTACCAGCATTGGAGAAAGCGCCTTCAGCGGCAACAATGATATCACGGCGGTTACACTGCCGGACACCATGGAAATCATTGGACAATCCGCCTTTTCCAGCTGCTATGGTCTGGAAATCACCCATCTACCGGATTCCATTCGTCGGCTGGATGATCAGGCCTTCCAGAATTCCAGCGGCGTCAACTGCAACCTGCCGACTAGCCTAGAGGCGATAGGCTCCAGTGTCTTCAGCTATACTGGCCTGACAGAAGCCATCATTCCTGCTACGGTGAAGCGGCTTGGAAGCGAGGCGTTTTCGGGGTGCTACAGTCTGAAGAGAGCGGTGTTTCAAGGCCTTCCGGAAGAGCTGGGAGAAGAGATATTCGCCTACGACGCTGCATTGGAAGAGGTGGTCTTACCCCAGGGTATGACTGCTATCCCCAAGAAAATGTTTCAATCCTGTTCGAAGCTGACCCGGGTAGAAATTCCGGAGACAGTTCTTTCTATTGGAGACTCGGCCTTTGCCTACGCGGGTCTTACCTCCTTTGTGATTCCGGAGGCTTGCCGCGAAATTGGGATGTCTGCCTTTGCCTATACCGGAAGTCGGGAAATCCTGATTCCGGATCAGGTAGAACGAGTAGAGGACTATGCCTTCTCTGGTTGCAGAAATGTGGAGACCGTCGTGTTTGGAAAATCCGTGTCCTATATTGGGACCGGAGTGATGGATTACATTCGGCCAGCAGAAGGCCTGGAGGCGGTGCACATCGAGGTCATCAGCGAATTTGCTGCTAGCGCCCTGTTCAGTAGTGGTTATCACGGTGTGGTGTATAAGGATGGACTTCCCTATGTGGTGTACACTGGCCTGCCTTTTATGGTGGATGGTGTAGTTTACCAGCCCACCAGTGACCGGACCGTGATGGTAACCAGCTGCTATCGTCACCAGGGGGAAGAGATTGTCATTCCTGAGACAGTGTATTCAGAAGATGATGACATGACTTACACGGTGACCGGTATTGCAAGAAGCGGTATGTACCGTGCCAAGGGCAGGGTGACTCTGCCGGAGACAGTAACCATGATAGGGGACCGGGGCCTGGCGGACACTGGTGGGTTAACCTCTGTCAACCTGCCCCAGGGCCTGACGGTGATACGGGAACGGGCATTCAGCTCCATGGGACAGGCGGAGACTTGGGCCGATGAGACCCTGACGGTGCCCGGTAGTGTGGGGACCTTTGGCGATGGTGCATTCAGCGCAAGTCACTACCGCAGGGCAATTCTGGGTGAGGGAATCACGCAGATTAGCGCGGAGGCGTTTGACGTGGCCTATGAACTGGAAGAAATCCAGCTTCCCAGCACCCTCCGGCAGATTGGCAAGGGAGCCTTCCGTTACTGCAGCGCGCTAAAAAGCATTCAGCTTCCAGAGGCACTGGAGCGGGTGGAGAAAGAAGCGTTCTACTGCTCTAACTTGGGGGAAATTACCATTCCGGATCATATTTCTTACATCGGCAGCCAGGCTTTTGTGGGTAACACTTGGGATGAAAACTACAACCAAGTGCCTACCGGGCCCAAGCAGGTCTGGATCGGTAGTGGGCTCCGGGACCTGGGTTGGAATGTCTTCCGCAAAGATGCGGCGATTACCACAGTCCTCAACAGTCAGCGGAATCTCTGTGTCACGTTTGGGGATCTGGAGCGTGTTCCTGAAGTTCTTTGGGACGGTAAAACGGAGATTGCTCTGGGCGACGGCTCCTGCGTGCCTGCCGGGAAGACCGTCACCGTGACCGGCGATATAGTCATCGACGGAAAGCTGACCATTGAGGGCAAGCTGATTGTGGAGCCGAACGCTACCCTTACCATCACGGAGAATGCCGTGATCGTGGGCGAAGAGAACATCGAGTACAAGACCTGTGACGGTGGTGAGGGCTGCTGCAGCAAGACCTTCACCGATCTGAACACCTATGCCTGGTACCACGCCTACACCGATTACGTCATTGCCCGCGGCCTCATGAACGGCATGAGCGCCACCCGCTTTGCCCCCGAGGCCCAGCTGACCCGTGGCATGCTGGTGACCACCTTGTACCGTCTGGCAGGTGAACCGGAAGTGACCGAAGCTGCCAGCTTCACCGATGTGGCTGCGGACAAGTATTACACCGATGCCGTTGCCTGGGCAGAGGATCTTGGTATTGCCCAGGGGATGGGCGAAGGGAAGTTTGCTCCGAATGGTACCGTGACCCGGGAACAGGGGATGACCTTCCTGTACCGGTATGTGGTGAACGTTCTGGGCGAAGAGCCTGGGAAGAATGGGGATCTGTCCATCTTCCAGGATGCTGGTAAGATCTCCAACTATGCCAAGGAAGCCATGGCCTGGGGCGCCGCTGCGGGCCTCCTGGAAGGCTACGGCGACGGCACGGTGGGTCCCAAGAATTCTGTCACCCGGGCCCAGATGGCCAAGTTCTTGACCATCCTTTCCAAAGCGTTCTAAGCGTTTCTCATAGTTGCTCCTTTTTATAGGAAAGATCCCCCATGGGTTCGCCCATGGGGGATGTTTCCGTCTGGTTGGCGTATGGGGGAGGTTTTTGTATTGACCGAGAGATTGCGATGGATGGCGGATGTTACGAATTCGCCCCAGAAGGAGGAAACCGGAACGCGTCTCCGCCGGGCGGACACATGGGTCCGCCCCTACGGTAAATCAGTAAGATAATACGAGATATCCGGCTGGTAGAAAATGCCAGTACTCCCTGTATGTAGTCAATCTATCAAACATTTCCCGTTTCTTCAACACCTGCCCCCACGTCGTAGGGGCGGACCTATGTGTCCGCCCGTGGTGGGCAGTTCGAATTGGTTACACGTGGAGGACAAAGAAAACACCTTCCCAATTAGGTGATGCGTGCGTTTGCTCCATTTTTCTGAAAGCTCTTCCGACAAAACAACAAGGACAGCATCGTCGCAACGCTCCAGCCGATGGGCCATGCACACCAGATCCCCAAATAGCCCAGGGATTTGGATAGGATGCTGGCCAGGGACACCCGCAAGACCAAATCCGTGAAGGTGGTGACCATGAAACGCTTCATCAGGCCGGAGCCCCGCAGGACTCCATCGGCCACCAGTTTTGTGGACATGATGAAGTAAAATGGGACGACTACGTAAAGGAACTGCATCCCAGCCCTCAAGGCCGTTTCGGAGGGGGATTGAATGAAGAAGGTGATCAGTTGCCGAGTAGCTGTCAGGTAAACCAGCGTGATGGGCAAGCAGAGAATCCACACCATTTTGACCCCTGCCCGGAAGCCCTCCCGAATTCTCGTGTTGAGCCCGGCTCCCAGATTTTGTGCAGTGTAATTGGAAATGCCATTGCCCAGGGTGGTGAAGGAGGTGGTCACCAAGTTATTCAGCTTGATTGCCGCCGCATATCCGGCGGTGACGCCTACGCCGCAGCTGTTGATCACGCTTTGGATCAAGATGTTGCCAACGGAGATGAAGCTCTGCTGCAAGATGCTGGGGACAGCAATGGAAGCAAGGTCTCCCAGCAGTTTGAAGGAAAAGAGGGGAACCCTTTCCGCTACGGCAATGCCGGCCAGACGGCGCAGCACCGCAACGAGGGCCAAGATGCAGCTGATGCTCTGGCAGAGAAACGTGGCCCAGGCGACACCGGATACGCCCATGTGGAACCCGGCGACAAAGAGAATGTCCACCAGAATGTTGGCGGTAGACGATATGGCAAGGAAGAGAAAGGGGGTTCTGGAGTCGCCTAAGGCGGAGAAAATCCCTGTGGCAATGTTGTAAAACAGCAGGAAGGGGAGTCCCCAGATGTAAATATCCAGATACAGCCTGGAATCCGCCAGAATTTCCTGTGGGGTACGAATCGCCTGCAGAAGTAGGCCGCTACAGCAAATGCCAAATACCATCAACAGGGCGCATAAGACGGCGCTGGAGATCATGGCAGTGTACACTGCGGTCTTCATGTCGCGGAATTGCTTCCCGCCAAACAGACGGGATACCACCACAGAGCAGCCGATGTTACACCCAAAGGCAAAAGCGATGAACAGGAGCGTAATTTCATAGCTGTTTCCTACGGCAGCCAGGGCGTTTTCTCCGATCATTTTTCCGGCCACCCAGCTGTCGGCGATGTGATACAGCTGCTGGAATAGGATGCTTCCAAAGAGGGGAATGCAGAACCTCCACAAGACCCGCTCCGCCTTTCCCACAGTCAAATCCGTATTCATAACTGCGTCTCTCCGTTTCTATGATGATGGCTTCCGAGCCTGCCGCCTATAGCTGTACCAGCCCTGCCTCACAGAGCTTTTGCAGGCTCATGAGAATGCCCAGCTTGGCGTGGTTCCAGGTGAGTCCCCCCTGGAAATAGACGGCGTAGGGAGGGCGAATGGGACCGTCTGCGGAGAGTTCGATGGAGGAGCCCTGGACAAATGCGCCAGCTGCCATGATGACCGGACTGTCGTAGCCGGGCATGTCCCAGGGCATGGGAGCGGCGAAGCTGTCTACGGGAGCTGCAGCCTGGATGCCCCGGCAGAAGGCCACCATGGCCTCCTCGCTGCCCAGCTCCACGGCTTGAATGATGTCGTGGCGGCTTTCCCCTGCGCCGGGGATGCAGCGGTAGCCGAGGGGTTCGTAGAGATTGGCTGCAAAGATAGCGCCTTTTTCTGCGCCGGCTACCACAGTAGGAGCCAGGAAGAAACCCTGGTACAGCTGGGGCATCAGCCCCAGGTTGGCCCCCACCTCCTGGCCCAGGCCAGGGGCAGAGAGCCGGTAGGCGCATCGGGAGACGCAGGCCTTCGTACCGCAAATGTAGCCCCCGATGGGAGCCAGGCCGCCGCCGGGGTTTTTGATGAGGGATCCCACCACCATATCCGCCCCCACATCAGAGGGCTCCTGGGTTTCCACAAATTCACCGTAGCAATTGTCTACCATACAGATGATGTCGGGACGGATGGATTTGACAAAGGAAATGAGCGCTCCGATTTGTTGGACGGAGAAGGTGGGGCGGGTGGCGTAGCCCTTGGAACGCTGAATGGTGACCAGCTTGGTTTTGGAGGTAACGGCTTTGCGAATGTTTTCATAGTCAAAGCTTCCATCAGGCAGCAGATCCACTTGCCGGTAAGATACGCCGTATTCTTTCAGAGAGCAGGGGCTTTCCCGGATGCCAATGACTTCTTCCAAGGTGTCATACGGGCCTCCTGCCGGGGAGAGCAGTTCGTCTCCAGGCAGGAGATTGGCAGAGAGGGCCACCGTGAGGGCATGGGTGCCACAGGTGATCTGAGGTCGCACCAGAGCGGCTTCTGTGTGGAAGACATCTGCGTAAACCCGCTCCAGATTGTCCCGCCCCACGTCATCATAGCCATATCCCGTGGTGGCGGCAAAACAGGCGGCCGACACCCGGTTGCGCTGCATGGCGTGGAGGACCTTATTCTGGTTATATTCTGCGACCTGGTCAATGGCGTCAAACCGCTCCCGGAGCCCGGCCAAAACCGCCTCGCCCCGGTGGTAGACAGCAGGGGAGATCCCCATTTCCTGGTACATTTCCAACAGTTCATTCATGATAGATTCCTCTTTTTGATCCCTCAGAATTTGGAGTGCTTGTCCTAACGGGTCTTTTGGTGAGACCCAAATTGTGATTTTGTAGGCAGATGGCTCAACTTTGGACTATTATACCAGATTTTGTGGGGGAATCAAGGAAGAACCACAGAATTGAAGTGCCACTGGCATACAAGTTGCAACTTGCTGAGATACGTGGTACAATCAAAATGACTGCTTTTGGAAATCGAGTCAGGCGAAGATCGGGAGGAGGAGATGACATGCCCCCATACATCATGGCTCTGGATGCCGGAACTACCAGCAATCGGTGCATTTTGTTTGACCGGGAGGGAAATGTATGCAGCATGGCCCAGAAAGAGTTCACCCAGTGTTTTCCCCGGCCCGGTTGGGTGGAGCACGACGCAGAAGAAATCTGGTCGGTCCAGCTGGAAGTTGCCCAAAAGGCGATGCGGAACATTGGCGCATCCGCTTCTGACATTGCTGCCATTGGCATCACCAATCAGCGGGAGACCACGGTGGTTTGGGACAACCAAACCGGCCGGCCTCTGTGTCCGGCCATCGTCTGGCAATGCCGCCGGACTGCCGGGTATTGCGACAGCCTGAAAGAACGAGGTTTGGTGGAGCCGATCCGGCGTAAGACCGGCCTGGTGCTAGATGCCTATTTTTCCGCAACCAAGCTCCGGTGGATTTTGGAGCATGTGTCAGGGGCGCGGGAGCAGGCCGAGCAGGGCAAGCTATATTTTGGGACGGTAGAGACCTGGTTGATCTGGAAGCTCACCGGGGGCCGGGTCCATGTAACGGATTACTCCAACGCCTCCAGAACCATGCTCTTCAATATCCACACGTTGCAATGGGACCATGAGATTTTGGAGGAGCTGGAAATTCCACGGTGTATGCTGCCAGAGGTTCGTCCCAGCAGTGAGATTTACGGCATGACCGATCCCTGCCTCTTTGGCGGCCCCATTCCCATTGCCGGGGCGGCGGGGGACCAGCAGGCGGCGCTTTTTGGTCAGGCCTGTTTCCAGCCAGGGGAGGCGAAAAACACCTACGGCACCGGGTGCTTCCTCCTGATGAATACCGGAGACAGGCCGGTGGACTCCCATAACGGCCTGGTGACCACCATTGCCTGGGGCTTGGGAAGTCGGGTGCAGTATGCCCTGGAAGGCTCTGTGTTCACCGCAGGGGCCGCGATCCAATGGCTGCGGGATGAATTGCGGCTATTGGATAGTGCGGCGGATTCAGAGTATCTGGCCCGTCAGGTGCCGGATACCAACGGCTGCTACGTGGTGCCAGCCTTTACCGGCCTGGGTGCACCCCACTGGGATCCCTACGCCCGGGGGACCATTGTGGGTCTCACCCGGGGGGTAAACCGCAATCACATCATTCGGGCGACGCTGGATGCCCTGGCTTATCAGACGGTGGATGTGCTTCGCGCCATGCGGGTGGATTCTGGCATCACACTTTCGGCTCTGAAGGTGGACGGCGGCGCATCGGCAAACAACTATCTGATGCAAACCCAAGCAGATCTCACTGGCGTGCCAGTGCTCCGGCCCCGGTGCGTGGAGACCACGGCGATGGGGGCTTCCTACTTGGCCGGCCTGGCGGTGGGACTTTGGAGCAACCCTTTGGAGGTGGCTGGGAACTGGTCTGTAGACCGGATCTTCCGACCGGAACTCACATCCCAGGAGCGAAACAGACGGCTCTCCGGTTGGAACCGGGCGGTGGCTTGCAGCCGCAATTGGGCAAAGGAGGAACCATGAACTGGATCAATCGTGCAATCAAACAGGAGGAAATCGACCGGGAGCTCTTCCGTAGCTTTGAGCGGCGGCAGGTGGTCGACCAGTGCTGGCGAAAAGAGGAGGGCCAATGGGTCATTCGCCGGGATCCCTTCATAGACCAGTGGAGCGAGGCGGACTACGCATTCCTGGTGACCTGCTTGCGGCACACCATCGCGGAAGGCGGCGTGGTGTTTGGTGCATTTTGTGAGGGGAAACTAAAGGGGTTTGCCTCTGTGGAAGGGTTGCCCCTGGGTTCCCGGAATCAATATTTGGATTTGACCTCTCTGCACGTCTCTGAGGAGCTCCGTGGCAAGGGGCTGGGTCGCCGCCTGTTTGCCCTGGCGGCGGACTGGGCCAGATGCCGGGGGGCGGAGAAGCTGTACATCTCCGGTCACTCTGCAGTGGAGACCCAGGCCTTCTACCGGGCCATGGGCTGCCGGGAAGCGGAGGAGCCCAACTTGGAGCATGTGGAAAAAGAACCCTTTGACTGTCAGCTGGAATATCAATTAATATAAAATGCAAATTTTGCTTTGCAAAAAGAGGAACGGATTTGACAACTCCAGATAAGGAAGTTTTTATGTATGGTACAGTGTAACTCAGTAAAATGAGTTACAATGTTTTCTTATTTTTGGAAACTGTATGCGAATTCTTCACCGTCTTTCTCGTATCTATTTCTTCTGTTTTACCCGGATTCAGTTCCTGCTCCTGTCAGGCGGCGTCAATATGTTTCAAGAAGATAGCAAGAAGGAACTGGCGGCAAGGATTCTCCCTGCCGCCGATTATGCGTTGCATTTTAATGTATATCTTTTTTCGTATATTTCAGATAAGCAATCACAATTCCACCAATTCCCATGACTACACCAATTGCAACCATTGCGCCGTCCAGTCTGCCATTTGCCACAATGTCGGCACCCTCGCAATATCCAAACGGGGTTATGTACTTCAAAAACTCGGCGACATCAGCAATGTTTGCAATTAGGTTCAGAAAATACATCATTGCGGCAATGCCAAGTCCTACACCCGCGCTGCCTTTGCGAAGGAATGCCGAAATACCGAAGCAGATTCCTGCCAGCTCAACTTGGAGCAGATAATAGGCAAGATGCATAAGACTGATCTCTTTCCAAGGGATTTCCTCGCCAACGGCGGCTATAGCGCCGACAGCAAGGGCATAGATAATGAGGTTCATAGCTGTGATCTGAAGCAGTACGGCAATCAGCTTTTCCGTAATAATCCTTTTGCGGCTGACAGGATGAGTCAGCAGAAATTCCGCTGTTTTGTCTTTTTCTTCTTTGCTGAGAATACCAACGGCACAAAGAGCTGCAAAAAATGCACCGCCAAGTCCCAAAACATTGCCGCACTCAACAGCGTAAAACCCGATGAGCGTTCCGAAATTCAAACGATCCATACCGAACGCCTCGGTAAAAGAACCCATAGAGGCGAACATATCGTTGACACTGTCCATCTGTCCCTTCATTTCCGGGAACAGAAAAATGCAGATTGCAAGAAGGAATCCAATAGAAGCCGTCCATATCAAAAACGAAATTTTGCCTTGTTTCAGTTCGTGCTTTACAAGAGTCATACCCTCTCACCGTCCTTTTCATAATAATGTAGGAATACTTCTTCCAGATCCGGCTCCGTAACCGTAAGGTCATCAATCTGACCTGAAGACAAGGTGTGGAGTAAGTTCCCCATATCTCCGCTGTAAAGGAAGCTGACCGAGTCTTTCATTTCTTTTCTGTCACGAATACCGCTTAGATGATCAAGGTCTACAATACCATGAACAGTAACGCGTTTTGCATTTGTTTGCGAGAGGACGTCTACACGATTGCATGCAATGATTCGACCGTCACGGATGATCGCCGCGCGGGTGCAGTTGCGCTGAATTTCCGAGAGAACATGGCTGGATAGGAGAATCGTTGCACCCTCCCTGTTTCTTTCCTGCAAAATATCAAAAAACTCTTTTTGCATCAGCGGATCCAATCCGCCGGTCGGCTCGTCTAGCACAAGCAGTTTCGGTCGATGCTGTAATGCGCAGACAATGGCAACCTTCTTTCTGTTACCGAAAGATAGATCATCGATCCTTCGGGCTGTATTAAGCCGTAAACGCTCACAGAGCAGTTTCGATTCAGCAGTGCAATCCTTTTTCCGCAAATCGGCGGACAGTTTCAATACATCCTCCACTTTCATTCCTTGGTAAAACAATGCCTCCGAGGGAAGGTAACCGATATCCTGCAAAATGGATTCTTTTTCTTTTGTGACATCTTTCCCGAATACCATTGCGGTGCCGGAGGTAGGGGCAATCAGCCCAAGCAATGTGCGAATTGTCGTGGACTTTCCTGCGCCGTTTGGTCCGATGAAGCCAAAGAACTCGCCCTGTGCTACCGTCAGGTCAAGATCAATGATACCTCTTGCCTTACCATAGTATTTCGTAAGCTTTGCCGCTTTAATAATCTCCATATTCCGCCACTCCTTTCGAAGATAGATACTCTTCCCAAAATTCATCATGCGGCGTTAGCGTTCGTCCGTTCCTCTTGTTACAAACTTGATATGTACAAGTTGTGTTTATCCTTCCCAGATACAGGTCCGGTCGATTTCCGAAAGCCGATGGACGCCGCACATCTCCATGGTATCCCGGAGCTCGGCGGCCAGCTTGGCGACATAGACGCGGACGCCTTCTGCGCCGCCGCCGTAAACGGAGGTGACAAAGGGACGGCCGATGAGGACGGCGTCCGCCCCCAGAGCCAGAGCTTTGCAGATGTCCAGTCCGGTCCGGATGCCGCCGTCTACCAGGATGGTCATGGAGTCTCCCACAGCTTGGGCGATGGTAGGCAGCACCGTGGCCGTGGCTGGGACCTGGTCCAGTACCCGGCCCCCATGATTGGAGACCACAATGCCTGCAGCGCCGGCTTGCCGGGCTTTTTCGGCGCCCCGGGCAGTCATAATGCCCTTCAGGAGGAAGGGGATTCCGGCATATTCGATGATTTCCCGCAGCTCTTCCACGCTCTTGGTGCCGGAAGGGGGATCCATGTTTTTGAGAAAAGGCAGACCAGAAGCGTCAATGTCCATACACAGGACTTGGGCGCCGTGTTCCTTGGCCTGGTCAATTTTTCGGAATACCAGATCCCGGCTCCAGGGCTTGATGGTGGGAATGGCGAAGCCGTGGGCTTCCATGGCCTGGCAGCCGGTCGCGAGTAGGGAATCGTCCAAACCGTCTCCCAGGAAAGCGGCAATTCCGGCTTCCTGGCAGCCCTGGATCAGAGCGGCATCGTATGCGGCTTCTGTCAGCTTGTTTCCGTAGTGATTTTCCACAGCGCCAATGGGTGCTGCAAAGAGTGGCAAAGAAAAGCTGTGCCCGAAAAGCGAAAAACCGGTATTGACCGGCTCCATCGAGCAGATGGTGTCCAGATTCAGGGCAATCTCCTGCCATGCTGCATAATTGCGGGGAAATACGGTCCCCAGTCCTTTGGAGCCGGGGCCGGGAATGGTATTTTTACAGCCGGCGCCATTGCAGATGGGGCAGGCCTTACAGTGGGGCCCCATGTTGCCCCGGGCACGCTCCAGAACCTCGTCATAGGTCATAGAAAGTCCCTCCAACTTGTTTGAAATGAAACCGCCCGCCGGATGCGCCCGGCGGGCAAATCGTGGTTAAGCTTCCATATGGGTCAGTGCCGCTTTTACAAAGCCGAAGAACAGGGGATGAGCTCGGTCCGGGCGGCTCTTGAATTCGGGATGGAATTGGCATCCCACAAACCAGAGGTGGCCTGGCAGCTCCACCACCTCCACCAAATGGCCGTCCGGAGACAGACCGGCCAAAAGCATGCCTTTCTCGGTGAGGACCTGGCGGAATTCGTTGTTGAATTCGTAGCGGTGACGGTGCCGTTCGGAGATTTCCCGGCTGCCGTACAGCCCAAGGGATTTGCTGGTTTCATCCAGCACACAGGGATATTTCCCCAGACGCATGGTGCCGCCCTTGGCAGTGATATGCACTTGGTCTTCCATGAGGGCCACCACGGGGTAGGGGGAATACTCGTCAAACTCCGCCGAATGGGCGCCGGTGAGACCGGCCACGTGACGGGCAAATTCGATGACTGCAATCTGCATGCCCAGGCAGATGCCCAAATAGGGGGTGCCTGTGGTCCGGGCGTACTGGGCGGCTGCGATCATGCCCTCAATGCCCCGGTCGCCAAAGCCGCCGGGTACCAAGATGCCGTCACAGTCGGAGAGGATGTCTTTTGCATTGTCTGCGGTGACCTCTTCAGAGTCCACCCATTTGATGGAAACGACGGCGTCGTTGGCGGTCCCGGCGTGGAACAGGGATTCCACCACAGAGAGATAGGCATCGTGTAGCTGGGTGTACTTACCCACCAGAGCGATCTGCACATGGCGATTGGCCCCTTTGATCTGCTTGACCAGGGAGGACCAGGCGGTGAGGTCTGGCTGCGGTGTGTCCAGCTGGAGCCGTTCACAGACCACTTGATCCAGGCCCTCCTTGGCCAGCATCAGGGGGACCTCATACAGAGTCGAGGCGGTGGAATTCTGAATGACGCAGCTGGGGTCCACGTTGCAGAACAGGCTGATCTTCCGGCGAATCTCCTCGGTGAAGGGGGTATCGCTGCGACAGACCAGGATGTCCGGCTGGATGCCAATGGACAGCAGTTCCTTGACCGAGTGTTGGGTGGGCTTGGATTTCAGCTCGTCACTGCCGGGGATTTGGACGATCAGGGGGACGTGAATGAAGAGGACGTTCCGGCGGCCCTGCTCTGCGGCAACCTGGCGGATGGCCTCCAGGAAGGGCTGGCTCTCAATGTCGCCGACTGTGCCGCCAATTTCGGTGATGACCACATCCACCTCGGGGCCGGCCATGGAGTAGACCCGGCGCTTGATTTCATCGGTGATGTGGGGGATGATCTGGACGGTGCGGCCCAGGTAACCGCCTTCCCGCTCCCGGTTCAGGACGGACCAATAAATCTTACCGGCGGAGACAGAGGAATTGGCCGTGAGACTCTCATCCACAAAGCGCTCATAATGTCCCAGATCCAGGTCTGTTTCTGCGCCGTCGTCGGTGACAAACACCTCCCCGTGCTGATAGGGACTCATGGTGCCGGGGTCCACATTCAGGTAGGGATCCAGCTTTTGATTCCGCACCCGGAGCCCCCGCTGCTTCAGCAGACGCCCCAGGGAGGCGGCGCAAATGCCCTTGCCCAGACCGGATACCACACCGCCGGTGACAAAAATATATTTCATACCCATATCCTCCGATTTGATCTCTTCTGTATTTCAAACTGTGATGTTGCAGCCTATTGTATGTTCAAAATGTGCTCTGCCTGCCGCAGCGCAAGGGGCAGATAGCGCTGGTAATTGGTGCTGTTGGTGTTGCCGTACCGGTTTCCCACATAAACCCATTCGCAATATTCATAAAAGAAAAACAGGTCCAGGGTGTTCCGGTAAGCGGGGTAAGAAATCCCATGCTGGGAGATCAGATGCGTGTAGTAGTAGTCGATTGCAAACTGCCGGTCCGACTCCTGCATGACAAAGAGCTGGGTGTCATCCTCGGAGCCGTGGGCCAGGAGGCGAGCCAGAGAGGTGGGGTAGGGGAGAATCCCGCCAAACTCCCAGTCTATAAGGCGGGCGCCCTCCGGTGCGACCAGCACGTTGAATGGCAGCAGATCATCATGGCATAAGGTCCGGGGGACGGCCCGGTAGGCTTCCAGGAATCGCTGGTAAGCGGCATCCAAGGTGGGATGACCCAGATACTGCCCACGGCGGATCCGGCCTTCCAGACTTTTGTCGAAGTGGTAGCCCCACAGAGCCCGCTCAGAATTGCCCCAGTTGGCGTCTTGCAAAGCGATGAGACTGTCCAGCGTAGCTTTCAGGTCAGGACGTGTACAGTGCATAAGATTATGACCGTCTACGAAGACTTCCAGAAGATAGTGACAACCGTCCAGCGTGGCGGTCCCCAGCAGCTCTGGGACATGGGGACAAGGAGTTGAGAAAAAGGAGGTATAAATTTCGTATTCATACTCTTTGGCCTTTTTCAAAATCCACCGTTGATCCCCGACATCCACACGCCAGACCTCATAGGGTTCCCCGTCTTCTTCATGGAGCAGCTGTGTGACATGGGCTCCACAAGCTGGAATGGGGCGAATTGCAGAGACAATTTCCAAAATGCGGGACGCAGCATCCACGAGCAGGACTCCTTTTCCATAAATTTCCCCCGGCGCGAAGGGCGCCGGAGGAAACATCGCACAAAGTCATTATATACGATTACACGTAGAAAAGCAAGTCGGAGTAGGTGGGAAAGGGCCAGTAAGATTGGTCTGTCAGGGTTTCCAGCCGGTCGGCGTCAGCACGGGCGGCCTCCATGGCGGGGATGACGGTTTTGCAGTAATACATGGACTGGCTAGCCCGATCCTCGGGCAGGTGGAGCATGGTCTCTTCCAATGCGCTGCAGTGATCGAAGAGGCTGTCCGTTGCCTCTGAGATCTTGGCGGCTAGGGCTTTTTCGGCCCGGCAGGAGACAGCCACAGCCTCCTTGGTGGCAATGGCGCGGCACAGAGCGGCGGCATAGGAGGAGACCGCCGGGAGGATCTGGCGGCGAATCATATCCGTCATGGTCATCGCCTCGATGTGCAGCAGCTTGCAGTAGCTCTCCAGGTGGATTTCATACCGGGCCCGGAATTCTGTCTCTGTGAAAATCCCGTGCCGGGTTACCAGGTCTATGTTTTTCTGAGCGATGTACGCAGGCAGGCATTCTGCCGTGGTGCGGAGGTTGGAGAGCCCCCGGCGTTCCGCTTCCTGGATCCAGCTCTCGTCATAGCCGTTGCCGTTGAAGATGATCCGCCGGTGTTCTGTGAGGGCTTGGCAAATCAGCTTCTGCAGGTCGGCGTCAAAATCCGTGGACTGCTCCAGCTGATCGGCAAACCACTTCAGCTCCTCTGCCATGATGGTGTTGAGAGCAATGTTGGGGCCGCTCACCGACTGGGAGGAGCCCAACATCCGGAACTCGAATTTGTTGCCTGTGAAGGCCAGGGGAGAGGTCCGGTTTCGGTCGGTGGTGTCTTTGGAAATGGAGGGCAAAACGTCTACGCCAATGCGCATGACGGATTTCTCCAGGTCGGTGTAGTTGGTGCCGTTGATGATGGACTCCACCACAGCCTCCAGTTCGTCACCCAGGAAGACGGAGAGAATGGCGGGAGGCGCTTCGTTGGCCCCCAGGCGGTGGTCGTTGCCGGCAGAGGCCACGGTGCAGCGAAGCCAATCCTGGTATTCGTCCACACCCTTGATAAAGGCGGAGAGAAACACCAAAAACTGGGCGTTTTGGCTGGGCGTGCGGCCGGGTTTGAAGAGATTTTTGCCGGTGTCGGTGTTGAGAGACCAGTTGTCGTGTTTGCCGGAGCCATTGACGCCGGCAAAGGGCTTTTCGTGGAGGAGGCAGACGAGACCGTGCTTTTCGGCGGTCTTCTTCATAATTTCCATGACCAGCTGGTTGGCGTCGCAAGCGGTGTTGGCGTCGGTGTAAATGGGCGCCATTTCATGCTGAGCGGGGGCCACCTCGTTGTGTTTGGTTTTGGAGAGAATGCCCAACCGCCATAGGGATTCGTCCAGATCCTTCATATAGGCGGCAACCCGGGGCCGGATGGCGCCAAAGTAATGGTCGTCCAGCTCCTGGCCCTTGGGGGCAGGGGCGCCAAATAGGGTCCGGCCGGTGAAACGCAGGTCCTCCCGCTTGGCGAAATCCTCTTTGGCAATGAGGAAATACTCTTGCTCCGGGCCCACCGAGGCAATGACCCGCTGGGTTTTGGTGTCTCCAAAGAGCCGCAGGATTCGGACGGCCTCCCGGCTCACTTCGTCGATGGAGCGCAAAAGCGGGGTCTTTTTGTCCAGTGCGGCTCCGGTATAGGAGAAGAAGCAGGTGGGGATGTATAAGCTGCCGTCTTTTACAAAGGCAAAGGCCGTGGGATCCCAGGCGGTATACCCCCGGGCTTCAAAGGTGGCCCTGAGCCCTCCGGAGGGGAAGCTGGAGGCGTCCGGCTCGCCCCGGACCAGCTCTTTGCCGGAAAATTCCATCAGAACTTTGCCGTCTGCTGCGGGGGTGATGAAGCTGTCGTGCTTTTCTGCGGTAAAGCCGGTCATGGGCTGAAACCAGTGGGTGAAGTGGGTTGCCCCTTTTTCGATGGCCCATTGCTTCATGGCTTCGGCAATGGCGTTGGCAACCGGCAGCTCCAGAGGCTTTCCCCCGGCAATGCAGGATTTCCAGGCACAAAATACCTGGGGCTCCAACCGCTGCTTCATGGTGGCCTCGTTAAAAACGTCGCTGCCGAATATCTCGGGCACGTGGATGATTTCCTGATTCATGGAATCCCTTTCCTTTCACTGGTTGCGTTTGCGGACAGAAAAAAGACGCTTTGGTCCTCTGGGTGGAGCGGATGTGTGGACTGTGGCAGAGTTCTGCTTTTTTGCAGAAAAATCTCCAATATGTATCAAATACTATTCCACCCGAGCTCAAAATGCAACGTGGAATTTTGTATGAAATTAACAAAAAACTCGAAAAACTTTTGGGCAATCCGCATAATTTCAGAAGCCGCTTTTTGTGCATATTCCCCAGCAGTTCCTAGTATTTTGGGTTTTTGAAAATCCCAGATTGCAATCTGACCCGATTTCTCATATAATGGAAGCGCAATGCTGATTTTGACCCCTGTGAACAGGCAGGGAGAAAGGACTGTCATCATGCAATCTTATCAGAATCTCAATTCCACCGGTTTGGAGCAGGAGCTGCGTCAGGTGCAGCAAGAGTTGGATGCCTGGAAGGCCCGGGGGCTGAAGCTGAACATGGCCCGGGGCAAGCCGGGGCGCGCGCAGCTGGACATGGTCAGCGACATACTGACTGTCCTGACACAGCCGGAGCAGTGCATCTCCGACGGAATCGACGCCCGCAACTATGGGGAGCTGGCCGGTTTGCCTGCTGCCCGGCGGTATTGGGCCGATGTCCTGGGCTGCCGGATGGAAGAGACCATTGCCGGCGGAAGCGCCAGCCTGACCCTGATGTATGATCTCATTTCCAAAGCCTATACCCATGGCCTCCTACATAGCGAAACACCTTGGTGCCGTCTGGACCGGGTGAAGTTTCTCTGCCCCGCGCCGGGCTATGACCGGCATTTCCGAATCACAGAGTCCTTTGGCGCAGAACTCATTCCCATTGCCATGACCGAAACCGGCCCGGATATGGATCGGGTGGAGGAGCTGGTCCGGGATCCGGCGGTGAAAGGCATCTGGTGTGTACCCAAGTATTCCAATCCCGACGGTATCGTCTATTCTCAGGAAACCATTCGCCGCCTGGCCGGTTTGCGGCCCGCTGCGCCGGATTTTGTCCTGATGTGGGACAACGCCTATTGTATGCATGAGTTTGACGGTCCCTACGTCCCATTTCCGGATATCCTGACCCTGTGCCGGGAGGCGGGGAACCCGGATATGGTCTTTGAATTTGCTTCCACCTCCAAAATTACCCTGCCTGGCGCCGGAATGTCCGTGATGGCTGCATCGGAGGCCAATATCCAGTATATGCAGAAACGGATGGGGGTGCAAATGATCTCCTACGACAAGGTGAACCAGCTTCGCCATGTGTTGTATTTACAGGATCGGGCCCATACCCTGGAGCTCATGGCCAGGCATGGGCGCATTCTGAAGCCCAAGTTCCAAATGGTGTTGGATACCCTGGAACGGGAGTTGGCTCCCCGGGGATTGGGCCATTGGCAGCGGCCCAAGGGCGGCTATTTTGTCTCGTACTATGCCCCCGCAGGGACGGCCAAACGGGCCCTGGAGCTGTGCAAAGAGGCTGGCGTGGTCATGACGGCAGCCGGCGCTACCTATCCCTACGGCGTGGACCCCCAGGACAGCAACATTCGCATCGCCCCCAGTCTGCCTCCCGTGGAAGAGCTGGAGCAGGCCATGACCATTTTCTGCCTGTGCATTCGCCAGGCTGCACTGGAAAAACGTATCCGGGAGGCGTAACGCTTTCCGGGATGGAGAAATTGGGCAAATTTTCCATCCCCCGGTTCCCGTGCTTGTCAGATTTGCAGGAATGTGGTAGAATGATTTCGTTCTCTCCAGGCTTTGCCGGGATAGGGAGGAAAAAATGTCGAACAATACTCCTGCACGGTCCATGGCCGGCAGAGTCTTTTGTAATGAGGTAACAGTATGAAATCACTTCCCTTTGGTGTTCTGATGCTGCTTTCGCTGCTGGTTTCTGCTGCAGTTTCTTTTGGCATTACACCCATTGTCAAGCGGGTGGCCTACAAGGTGGGAGCAGTGGACGTACCCAAGGATGAACGCCGGATGCACTCGGTGCCCATTCCCCGGCTGGGCGGCCTGGCCATCGCCATTGCGTTTCTGCTGACTGTGGTATTATTTGCCCAGGTGGGGGAACAAATGCAGGGCATTCTTCTGGGCGCCGTGGTCATTTTGGTGTTGGGTGTTTTGGATGATTGTCTGACGCTGCGGGCCTGGTTCAAGTTTTTGGTGCAGATTTTTGCCGCCTATTTGGTCACCAGTCACGGCTGTACCATCCGCTACTTTACCAATCCCATTGTAACCAGCTCGGTGCAGTACCTGGACCTGGGTCGTTGGTCTGTGCCCATTACCATTGTTTGGATTGTGGCCATCACCAACGCAGTAAATTTCATTGACGGCCTGGACGGTCTGGCCGTGGGCGTCTCTGCCATTTCTGCGGCAACGCTTCTGGTCATTGCTCTGCTGGTGGCGGAAAACAACATTGCCATTGTGGTTGCGGCCCTTTTGGGAGCCTGTCTGGGCTTCCTGCCGTATAATTTCAACCCGGCTAAAATATTTATGGGAGATACAGGCTCCACATTCCTGGGATTTATTTTGGCGACGTTGTCCATCCAGGGGATGTTTAAGCTGTACGCGATTATCTCCTTTGCGGTTCCCTTCCTGATTTTGGGGATTCCGATTTTCGACATCTGTTTTGCCATCATCCGCCGTCTGGCCAAGCATCAGAACCCCATGAAGGCGGACCGGGGGCATATTCACCATCGTTTGATTGATATGGGCTTTTCCCAAAAGCAGGCCGTGGCCATCACCTACATGCTGACGGCCATGCTGGGTCTGGCGGCCGTGGTGCTCACTTCCTCTGGGGAGGGACGTGCCCTCATTCTCATTGGCGCCGTATTTGTGGTGGGCGCCATTGGATTCGGGATGATTTTCAACCGGAACCAGCAGCGCGTGCGGGAATTGCCCGAAGAGAAGGACGAAGAGACAAAAGAGAGGGTAGAGAGCAAATGAGCAGTCGCAAGATCAAAGTCATGTCCGTATTCGGCACCCGGCCAGAGGCCATCAAAATGGCGCCCCTGGTTCAGGAGCTGGCCAGCCGGCCGGAATTTGAAAGCCTGTGCTGTCTCACCGGTCAGCACAGGCAGATGCTGGACTCTGTCATGGAGATCTTCCATTTGAAGGCCCAGTATGATTTGGACATTATGGAGCGGCAGCAGACCCTCTCCAGCATCACCACCAAAACCCTGCTGGGCATGGAGCGGGTTTTGACGGAGGCGGAGCCGGACCTGGTCTTGGTCCACGGGGACACGTCCACCACCTTCGCCGGAGCCTTGGCGGCCTTCTACCACAAGATTCCCGTGGGCCATGTGGAGGCGGGACTGCGGACCTATGACCCCTATTCTCCCTTCCCGGAAGAAATGAACCGGACCCTGGTGGGGGACATCGCCAGACTCCACTTTGCCCCCACCCGGGCCAACGCAGAGAACTTAAGGCGGGAGGCCGTCCAAGGAGAGATTTTCATCACCGGCAACACGGTCATTGACGCCATGAAGACCACGGTGCAGCCGGATTTTGTCTTTGCAGATGACACTCTGAACCGCCTGGATTTCCCGGGAAAACAGGTGATCACCCTGACCTGCCACCGGCGGGAGAACTATGGCGCCCCCATGGAGGCCATTCTCACCGCCGTCCGGACCATTGTGGAGCAGAATTCCAACGTGGAGGTGGTGTACCCCGTCCACCTGAGCCCCGTGGTCCAGGACTGCGCCCACCGCCTCCTGGGGGACCACCCCCGGATCCACCTGATCGCCCCCCTGGACGTGGCCCAAATGCACAACCTCATGGCCCGGTCCTACCTGGTCCTCACCGACTCCGGCGGCCTCCAGGAGGAAGCCCCCGCCCTGGGCAAACCCGTCCTGGTCCTCCGCCGGGAGACGGAACGCCCAGAGGCCATTGCCGCAGGCACGGCAAAACTGGCCGGGGTGGAAACAGATCGCATCGTGTCCCTCACCCAGGAGCTGCTCCAGGGGGGAGAGGCTTATGCCAGAATGGCACATGCGGTGAATCCGTATGGGGATGGAAAAGCCTGCGAAAGGATTGCGAATGCGATTGAGGGGTATTTTGGGGTGCAGACAAAAAGTTGTGGGGGACTTTGTAGGGGAAGACATTGAGATGGCGGATTTATTTCGGCATACTACACATGTTGAGACGGTAGTATTGATGTCAAGGGCAGAGAAATAAAGTGTGAAAAACCGCTTATTTTCGGCATTTTAGGCCATATTCGCTGACATCCAAATGACCAACTTACCTGTTCAGAAGTGTACAAGAGAACATATCTGCGGAAACGGAAAACGGGCAGAGAAATTGAGTAAGTGAATCAGAAATTAGTCATACGAAATAATAAGAAGGTAGTATTATGTTAAGAAAAATAAGTGAACTGAATCTTGGATTTTCCGATGCTCAGAATTATCTCCAGCGTGGGAATAAAAAGATGCTTTCAAGTGTTTTTGTAAAAAACTCTTATTTGGAAGATTTACTACAGCCACATATTTATTTTCTGCTTGGAGAAAAAGGAACCGGAAAGACAGCATATGCCACGTTTTTAAGCAACTCTGAATATAAAAATAACAAATCCATCCTAAAATACATAAACGGTACAGATTATGAAAAGTTCTATGAACTAAAGAAAAGCAATCGAATTGATATAAGTGGATACGTTGATATCTGGAAGACAATTATTCTGTTGTTAATTTCAAAAAGCATAGCAGAAGAAGATAGAGTTATCTCTCTATTTAATAAAAGTAATCTTGGAAGCCTGCTTGATGCCATCGATGAGTATTATAACAAAGCTTTTTCGCCAGAAATCATTAATGCCCTGAAAATTGTTGACAAAAGTGAGGTCGCAGCGAAGTTAGTGTGTCAGCACGCCGAAATTGGAGGAAATGCAGGAACCGCATTAGAGTTTAATGAGCAGCGGTTACAAATGAACCTTTACTATATTTGTCAAAAGTTTTATGAATGCTTAGGTACTCTTAAGTTGAACAAAAATATAATATTGTTTATTGATGGAATTGATGTGCGGCCAAGTCAAATACCATACGAGGAATATCTGGACTGCATAAAGGGTCTTGCAAATGCTTGCTGGACATTAAACGCCGAATTATTCTCCAATGTTCGGGATTCAAAGGGCCAAATCAGAATTGTTCTCTTGCTTCGACCTGATATTTTTAACTCATTAAATATGCAAAACTTAACAAATAAGCTTGCCGACAATTCAGTTTTCTTGGAATGGAGAACTACATACGCAGATTATCCATCTTCCAATCTTTACAAGGTGGCAAACAAGCTTCTGCAATACGACCAGGATGAGCAGTTGGATACCGATATATGGGACAGCTACTTCAATTGGAAGCTTACATCTTCAAATCCGTCTCTCCGAGAATATGATACAGCTTTTATGGAATTCTTAAAGATATCCTTAAGTCGGCCACGCGATATTCAGAGAATACTAAAGTTGCAACAAGATATCATGAAGCGTCACAATAAAGGAAACAAGTTGCAGTTTAGCTATGAAATTTACAATAGCGACGAATTTCAAAACCTATATTCTGAATATTTTCTTAGTTCATTAAAAGATCAATTATCATTTTATTATTCGGAGACTGACTTTACACATTTCAAAAAGTTTTTTGACTTTTTCCCAGAACCGCAGTTTTCATTCGACCAGTATATTGAAATGTATAACAAGTACATTGATTATATCTTGGATAACGCCGATGAAATACCCAAATTCATTGAAGATCCCAAGACATTTCTGCAGCTCCTATATGATAGCAATGTTATTGCGGCAATAGAAGAAGGGGGAAAATTCTTCCATTTTTCTTATAGAGAGAAAAGTCCTACTAACATTGCGCCAGAAGTACCTTACGATAAAACGATGTCATATCGTTTCCATTATGGGTTATATAAAAAAGCACATTTGGGACGATATTGAACAGACCACCCCAGCCACCATTTGATGGCTGGGATGGTCTGTTCCCATACAATTATTCTGCATCTATGTTTACGCTCAGGCCAGACTTCAACTCGACCGTATAATGGTCCTCATAAACCGTGATCTGCTCGTCTCTTGCCGCCGTGTCAACGGTAGTCTGCTGTTTTTGCTCCCGAAGCCGAAGATTTCATCGGCAATCTCATCGTAGGCTTCCTTGTTGTGGGCCTTTTTGAGCAGTTCCTGCTGCAGGGCCAGTAGCTTCTCATCAATGGCATCCGTGGATGTTGTGGCCGAGGCACGAATGACAGCTGCAATGTTCTGCTGGAGCTGGCACTGGTATCCTTCCCGGTCGCCCAGCAGCTCGTTCAGGGCGGCAACTACAACCCTCTGCAGCTCCAGCTCATTGACGGTCCGCGCGTGGCATTCATGCCCGGTCGGCTCCAGTCTGCTGACGCACCGCCAGACAATGGATTTGCAGCTGCGATTATTCTAATGGATGCGCCTGAACGGTTTTCCGCACTCGCCGCATGTTGAGACGGTAGTATTACGGTGTTGGCGGCGAGGAGCCTTTTTATGCTTCAATGTCGATTGTAATTCTGGACTTGAGCTTTACGGTGAAGTGGTCCTCGAACACGGGCAGTGTCAAGTATTATGAGTAGTGTCAAGAGTTATGCACAAATTATTTTATGGACTTGGTAGAAATCGATTACCGAAGGCGGCTTGACCGCCTGTTGGCATGCGACTTTCCCCGGAAAGCCCAGTCTGTGATACCTTTTTGATGCAGATGTCAGCCGGAAATGTAGCACACCGTTCGATTTGTGCTACACTTCCGGCGTTTTTGAGGGACAGACTGCCCCATAAGCACAAGCACTATATAACTGCCCTACAACAAGAAAAACAACGCAATCGTCAACAACGCCGACGGTGCATCCTCAGACCCGTCCTGGATGAGGAGCAGGAGGATGAGGAGCATCAGCAGATCCCCGGTGTCCATGTTTTTAGGGAGCAGGTTCTGTAGAAAGCCGAGGGCGCTGCACGGCTCTTCCCGATGTGGCGGGTGGTGCTCACAGGGTGGCTCTGGGTGTGGGCAGGGCTCAGGCGGGCAGGGGGGCTCTGGTGAGTGGCATGGTGGTTTCTCTGGTGGGGGACATGGGGGGTTCTC
>UQXI01000027.1 GCA_900544975.1 uncultured Eubacteriales bacterium | reverse complement strand
AGTGTCAGCCGGGCCGGGGAAACCAGGTGGGGCCAGGCGGTGGACGTGGACGGCTGGGGCGCGCTCCTGGTGGACTTCGGCCAGGGCCCCGAGGCCGTTCACTCCGGCGAAGTCAGTGTCCGGGGCATGTACGGATATGTATAATGAGGTCGCATCGAAAGGAGAAGTTTCATGAATGAAGTCATTCAAACCATTCTGAACCGGCGAAGCTGCAAGCAGTATCTAGACCGGCCGGTACCGGAGGAGCTATTGGATCAGGTGCTCCTGGCAGGCACCTATGCGGCCAACGGCCGTGGGAAACAAGCAGGCCGTATCGTCGCCCTCACCAGGCCCCAGGATGTGGCCGCCCTGGAGCGTCTGAACGCCCGGGCGCTGGGCAATCCGGAAGCCCACCCCTTCTATGGCGCGCCGGTGGTGCTGGCAGTCCTGGCGGATCGTTCGGCCTTCACCGCCGTGGAAGATGGAAGTCTCGTCATCGGGAATATGCTGTTGGCCGCCCAATCCCTGGGCCTGGGCGCTTGCTGGATCCACCGTGCCCGGGAGGAATTCGACAGCCCGGAGGGCAAAGCGTTGCTGGCCAAATGGGGCGTCACTGGAGATTACCTCGGCGTGGGCCACTGCATTCTGGGCTATCCAGCCACAAATCCCCCGGCGGCTGCACCCCGAAAAGAGAATTTTGTTACAAAAGTCTCAATTTGAAGTTGCAAAACCGGCAAACAGCGGATATACTAAAAAGCAGCCAATGAACAAGACGCTTGGAGGAATGTCTATGAAAACTCTTTGGAAATTCGCAGCCGCCCTGGCCGCCATTGCCGGCGCTGTGGTCCTCATTGCCCGTTATGGAGACAGATTCCTGTCAAAGCTGCAGGGCCTGCGGGATCACTGCGGCTGTCATCACACCTGCTCCTGCGGGGAGCACTTGTCCGACGCCGCCGAAGCCGTCCAGGAGACTGTGGAGCATGTGGTCGAAAAGACCGAAGAAGTGGCCGACACCGTAGTAGAAGCCGCAGAAGAAGCGGTGGAAGCTGCCCGGGAATCCCTGGAATCTGTCACGGAAGAGGATTTCGCCGACTGATTGTTTTCCTGCTCTCCTTAAGCAGGAGACTGCCCATTGGTCCAGAAACCGGCCCCTCACACCACCGTGCATCCAGCTTGGTGCACGGTGGTTGAATCGCAGAAATGCAAAGGCTCGCACCAAGCAAGGATGCTGTCGCATCCCGCTTGTGCGAGTCTCTTTTGGTTGTAGTCCGTTGGCGCATCGGGCTTCCGATATGCTTGCCCAGATCCCCATTTGCAGGTGTAGTACGTTGCAACCGCAAACATATTCCGAGGATTGTGGGGTAAGATTGCCCCTTGAGGGAACACAATCCCGTGGGGGCGGGCCTATGTGTCCGCTTATTGGAAACATAGTGCGTTTCCACTTCCGTGTTCAGCGAATTCGCAGTGCCTACTACGGGCGGACACATAGGTCCGCCCCTACGGTGATATCCCAATATCGTGCAGGAATAAATTCTTCGGTATTTTTCAAGAATGCACTCTATTTCCGCCCAAAAATGGGCATTTAAATGACAAAATATGTCAGACTATTTCTGCCCCTCTTCCTCATTCGCCGTAGGGGCGGACCCACGTGTCCGCCCAGCAGAAACATCTTGCATTTCTCTCCCATGTTCGGCGAATTCGCAATGCCTACCACAGGCGGGCTGTGGTTCAGGAAGGAGCTCAACCCGGGCGAATCGGGTCCCCCTTTTGGTAGAAGTCCAGCACATGCTGGAAAATGGCCTGAATGAAGGGGAAATTGGTTCGGTAATAGTACTGGTCGCCTCGGATCTCTTTGGTGAGAAGTTTCGCATTGGTCAGGCTGTTCAGATTGCGGAAGACGGTGCCCGGATTCAGGCCCAGATGGGTGGCCAATTCCTGCATGGACATGGTCTTCCCCATCAGAGCCTGAACCATTTCAGAGCGGCCCTTGTCTCCCAGCAGGCGGAGGGAAGACAGCTCCCGCTCATTGAGGCCGCCCAGCTCACAGACCTGTTGCAGGGCCGGTTGCACCCCCACTCCTATGTGCATAAAAAAGCTGTTCTTCTCCGGGTCCAGATGACCCACTGCGTAGCGGGCTCCCAAATACCGCAAGGTGATGCCCGCCTGGTCAAAGGGCCGTTCCGGAATGGTCCCGGTCCGTTCGACTACAAAGTCCTCTGCTGAGGTCTCCTCAAAAAAGCGGTTCCAGGCCTCCCGCAAGGGCTCTGCCTGGGCGACGAATGGCTCCAGCAACCCCTGCAGCCGCTGAGCGGTGGGCCAAATCAAGTCCCGTAAGCGGCTCATCTGATAGGTGTAATCGGAAAACGTCTCCAGTAGGATCAGGAAAAAGTCCTCCGTCACCGGTAGCTTTTTCAGCTCCTCAGCCAGAGACACGGTCCTTCCCCCAGGCAGGGTCTCAATATCCAGCGCAAATCGGGTGATGGCCTTGATGGTAAAGGGCTGGCGGCGTATCCGCTCCCAATTGGCACACATGCGATCCATTTGCGCCGTCATATCGGTCACATCCAGGTGAATAAACCAATACACCATGCAGGAAGCCAGGCAGGTGAATTGACTGTGCTCATCCATGGCATGTTGGACAAAGAACCGGCAAAAATCCGGATCCTGCGCATCGATGCCTGCGCAGGCCTCGCTCATCATGCGGGCCACTTCCGGAGCTGGGATGCAGTAAGGCGCCTCTTTGGTGAGCCGCTCAGCCGGGATTCCGTTGATGTAGGCATAGAGGAGTTCGATTGTCTCGTATAAAATACAGGGCTCTTGCCCCACTTTCATTCTCATATTTCGTTTCTGTTCTCCTTCAATTTCCCTCGGTTTTCTCAGCTCCCTTCCAGAAGCCGCAGTTCCATTATACCAGTTTTTTTCCCACAATCAAGGTGAGAAGGTGCAACCAATCTGGGCAGCGACAATTTCCTCTTCGCTCCTTGACCTAAGGGAAAAAACTTCTGTTTCGGCACAACAACGTCCTCCCGTTTCCGTCTTATTATATGAGAACCATCAACGAACAGGAGGAATCACCATGAAACGAACCCCATTTGGTATCCTGGCCCTGCTCCTGGCTCTAACCCTTCTGGCCGGATGCAGCAGCAACACATCCAAATCTCTGGCAGAGGACGCCTGGGAAACGCCCGCATTTGCCCAGGAAGCGGTCGGCGACCTGGCCCTCCCCGCATCCAATGGAACCATGTCCACGGAAGCAAGCCCCGAAGTCGCCTCGGCCACACCTGAGGTAGCTACCAACCGCAAGCTGGTGAAGACCGCATGGATCACCGCCGAAACCGAGGATTTCTCCAGCCTGACGGAAGGCGTCACCAGCCGCATCTCTCAGCTGGGCGGCTACGTAGAAAATCAGGAGACCTACTACGGAAGCAGCTACCGGGACTCCGGCAGCCGCCGGTCCGAGCTGGTCATCCGGATTCCAGCCGATCAGCTTGCCGCCTTCACCTCTCAGATTGCAGAAATCTCCAATGTCATCTCCTCTCGGGAGTCTGCCGAAGACGTCACCCTCACCTATGCAGACACGGAGAGCCGGAAAAAAGCCCTGGAAACCCAGCGGGACCGGCTGCTGGAGCTGATGGCAAAGGCGGAAACCATGGAGGATCTGCTGACCATCGAAGCCCGGCTCACCGACGTACGCTATGAACTGGAAAGCGCCGCCTCTCAGCTGAAGCTCTACGACAGCCTGGTCTCCTACAGCACAGTGTACCTCACCATTGAGGAAGTGCAAAAGCTGACCCCGGTCCAAGAGCAGTCCACCTGGGAGAGAATCTCCACCGGATTCTGGGAAAACCTTCAGATTTTGGGGCGCGTGCTTCTGAATTGCCTGATTTTCCTGGTGACCGGATTGCCCTACTGGATTCCTCTGGGGCTGCTGGTGTTCCTGTGCTGCTTCCTCGTGCGCCGCCACCGGAAGGCCAAAGCCGCCCGGCCTCAGAAGGACACTCCGCACAACGCCCCGCCGGAGACATGATCCAAATGCGCTGAATTGTCTGTCCAAAGTCATAAATTCTACACCCACGGGCACACTAGCCCTGAGGTGTAGAATTTATGCTTTTATCCTATTTGAGAACCATTCTCCTGTACCTGATCCTGATCCTGGTGGTGCGGCTCATGGGAAAGCGGCAGATTGGTGAGATGGAACCGGCAGAATTTGTGGTGACCATGCTCATCGCCAATCTGGCAGCCATCCCCATGCAGGACAGCGGCATCCCCCTGCTCTCCGGTCTGGTACCCATTCTCACTGTGCTGGGAGTTCAGCTGATTCTGGCGGTGGCGTCCATGCGGTTTATTGCCTTCCGCCGTCTGCTGTGCGGCAAGCCGGTGATTCTCATCAGCGAGGGAAAAATTGACCAAGTCAATCTGCGCCGGGCCCGCATCACCCTGGACGAGCTGACCGAGCATTTGCGGGAGCGGGAGGTCTTGGATCTGGGCCAGGTGCAGTATGCCATTCTGGAGACCAACGGGCAGATCTCCGTCTTCCCCTATCCCCAATATAAGCCGGCTTCGGCCAAGGACGCAGGGCTCCGGGTCCCGGAGCAGAGTATGCCGATTACCATCGTCTCGGACGGGCGGCTCCTGGAGGCCAATCTGGCCGTGGCAGGGCGGGACCGGGCCTGGCTGGGGCATGAATTGCGCAGCCGGGGCTGCCCTCTCCAAGACACGTACCTACTGACCGTGGATCGGAAAGGTAGCGTGTATTTTATCCGGAAGGGGGAAGGAGCTTGAAGCATTTGATCTTGGGCATTGCTGTTTTATCGCTGCTGCTGGTCTTGTGTCTGGGAGCCACCTGGACCCTGGACCGAACGGCGGATCAGGTGGCCAGCCTGTTGGAATCCGCCTGGATCAGCGAAACCACGGAAGAAGCCGCCGCCCAAGTGGCCGCCGCCCAGAAAATCTGGGAGCAAAACCGGGGCCTATGTGCCTCCCTGGTGGACCACGAGTGGCTGGAAAATGTGGAGGAAGGATTTTCTGACCTGCAAGCCTGGCTGCAGCAGGGGGAGAAATCCGAGTTCATCCGAACCTGCCGTGCCCTGGCCCAGCAGGTCCGCACCATGGCAGAGTCTGAAAAGCCCTATTATTACAACATCCTCTAACCCCCACCCCAGCAAAAGCCGGAGCGAATTCGGAACACGCGCAGCATCCGAATTCGCCCCGGCTTTTTGCAATTCTCTCACCCTTGAGCCTTCTCAGCCATGGCTGTAAATTGCTCTACAAAGCTGCGAACCTGACGGAGGCTGTCGGCCCCGGGAGCCAGGCGCAGGCGCAACGTGGGTTTTTTGGCGCCGGCTACAAAAAACAACCGGTTTTTGTACTGGGGGCTGGCGCAGATCCGGCTCACCTGCTGGAAGTCCAGCTGGGTGAGCGCAAAGTTCACTTCCCCTGCCTTCTGGCGGATGTCGCAGATTCCCGCCTTCTGGGCCACCGCCCGGAGGAGGGCCACATCCACCAGATTGAGCACACCCTTTGGCGGCTCGCCGTACCGGTCCACAATTTCGTCCAGAAGGTCGTCGGCGTCGGCCTGGGTGCGGATGGCCGCCATACGGCGGTACAGATCCATCCGCTCTTCTCCCCGCTCCACATAGGCCTTGTCGATGTTGGCGGTGATGCTGAGGTCGGCCGTGCACTCCGGCTCGGCAGGCTGCATCCCCTGCTCCTCCCGGACTGCCTCGTCCAGGAGCTTCAGATACATGTCATACCCCACGGACATCATATGACCCGACTGCTCCGCCCCCAACAGATTGCCCGCTCCCCGGATCTCCAGGTCCCGCATGGCAATTTTGAAGCCGGAGCCGAATTCTGCAAAGTCCCGGATGGCCGTCAGTCGCTTTTCCGCCACCTCGGTGAGGGCCTTGTCCGGCTTGTAGGTGAAGTAGGCAAAGGCATGGCGACTGGACCGGCCCACCCGGCCCCGGAGCTGATGGAGCTGGCTCAGCCCCAGGCGGTCGGCATGTTCGATGATCAGGGTATTGGCATTGGGAATGTCCAGGCCGGTCTCAATGATGGTGGTACATACCAGCACCTGAATTTCCCCGTCTGCCATAGACTGCATCACATCTCCCAGGGCCTCCTCTCCCATCTTGCCATGGGCCACGGCGATGGACAGCTCCGGCATTCGCCGTTTCATGGCGGATGCGCACTGATCGATGGTCTCCACCCGGTTATGCAGGTAATACACCTGGCCGCCCCGCTGGACCTCCCGACGGATGGCGTCGTCCAGAATCCCCTGGTTGTGCTCCAGCACAAAGGTCTGGACCGGATACCGGTCAGCCGGCGGCGCTTCGATGGTGGACATGTCCCGAATACCGGACAAGGCCATGTTCAGCGTCCGGGGAATGGGGGTGGCGGACAGGGTGAGGACATCCACCCCCTTGGAGATTTCCTTCAGCCGCTCCTTATGGGATACGCCAAAGCGCTGCTCCTCGTCCACCACCAAAAGGCCCAAATCCTTGAACTGGACGCTCTTCTGCAGGAGCTTATGGGTTCCAATGATCACATCCAGAGTACCTGCTCGGAGGTCCTGGAGGGTCTTCTTCTGCTGGGCCGCCGTACGGAACCGGCTGAGCACATCTACATTCACAGGAAAGCCCCGGAAGCGGCTCACCACCGTCTGGTAATGCTGCTGGGCCAGAACCGTGGTGGGCACCAGGATGGCCACCTGCTTGCTGTCCAGCACAGCCTTCATCACCGCCCGCAGGGCCACCTCCGTCTTGCCAAAGCCCACATCGCCGCACAGCAGCCGGTCCATGGGCACGGGCGACTCCATATCCCCCTTGATCTCCCCAATGCACCGGAGCTGGTCGTCGGTCTCGGGGTAGGGGAAGTTGTCTTCAAACTCCTGCTGCCAGGGGGAATCGGCAGAAAACGCGTAACCACTCTGGCCCTTCCGGGCGGCATAGAGCTTGATCAGCTCCCCGGCCATATCCTTGGCCGCCTTCCGGGCCCGGGTCTTGGTCTTCTGCCAGGCGTCGGAGCCGATTTTGTTCAGCTTCACCGGGGCGTCCTCGCCGCCGCCAATGTATTTGCTGATGAGGTCCAGCTGGGTGGCCGGGACATACAGGGTGTCGGAGCCCTGATAGGCGATCTTCACATAGTCCTTCACTACCCCGTCCACCCGGATCTGCTCCATGGCTTCAAACCGGCCAATGCCGTACTGCTCATGGACCACCAGATCTCCGGGGGACAGGTCCGTAAAGGAAGCCAGCTTCTGGCGGTTGGTGGCGCCGGATTTGGCGGCCTTGGCCTTGGGCGTCTGCCGGGCCATGAGTTGGCCCTCGGTGAGCACTGCGAGGCTCATGGTGGGATATTCCATGCCGCTGGGCAGGTTTCCCTCTGCCAGCAGGATCTGCCCCGGCTGGGGCAGGGACCGGAGGGGGAAGGCCAGGAAGCTGGACAGCCCCCGGTCCGAAAGCATGGTCTGGAGCAGCTCCGCCCGGCGGCGGGAGCCGCAAAGAACCAGGGAGGAAAACTCCAGCTTCTGATAATGGGCCAGATCCGCGGCGGCCGTCTCCAGATTGCCGCCGTAGCCCGGCAGCTGCTTGGCCGTAAAGGCCAGCAGATGGCCGGGCTGCCGGTCCTGGGGGTAGGCCGCCCCGGCAAAGGCGTCCAGATAGGCCACCGGACGGCTTTCCAGCCGGGCGCAGAACTCCTCCCACTGGCACACAAAGTCGCACAGCTCCCCGGCCACGGAGCCGGTCTCCAAGAGGCTGTCCAGCTGAAGCCCCAGCTCCTCCATCTGCCGCTTGGCTGCTCGGTGGAGGCCCGACTGGTCGCAGACCACCACCAGCGCATCCTGGGAGACATAGTCCAGGGCCGTGGTCATCTCCCGCGCAATGAGGGCCATGTACCGGTCGGCAGCTGGCAGGCTGAGGCCGCCTCCCAGCTTCTCCAAATCCTGCTCCAGGGTCCGGATCAGGCGCTCATTCTGGTTTTTCCGCCGCTTTTGCCGGGTGAGCAGCGCCTCCAGGTCCCGCTGCAGCCCCGGTACGCCGCCGGGGTGCAGCCCCGGTTGGGTCTCCGCCACGGGCAGCACCGTGACCGCCTCCACATTCTCCGTCCGCCGCTGGGTGCTGGGGTCAAAATACCCCATGGTATCCAGCTCATCTCCGAAAAACTCCGCCCGGACCGGCTGCCCCTCCGCCGGAGAATACAGGTCCAGGATTCCGCCCCGGAGGGCAAACTGACCGGGTCCTTCCACCATGGGGGCGCGGCTGTAGCCCATGGCAACCAGGCGAGCCAGCAGCTCTTCCACCTGGACTTGGGCTCCCAGACGCAGTGAAAACGCAGCGGAAAAGAGAGCCCCTTTGGCTATCGTCCGCAGGCTCATGGCCTCCCAGGAGAGAATCTGGAGGCGGGTCTCCCCCTTCCCCAGGTCATACAACTGCCGCAGCCGGCGCTGCTCCCAAACCCGGGAGACTACGGCGGCGTCATACAGATTCAGGTCCCGACCAGGAAGCACCGGGGGCTCCTGGCCCAAAAACGCCTTCAGCTCACTTTGGAGCCGCTTGGCAGCCAGATCATCCTGGCAGATCACCACCAGGGGCCGGTCCCCCAGGCGGTACAGCCCGGCGATGATATGGGCCCGGTTGATCTGTGCCAGGCCGGTGGCCGCAGCGGCTCCGCCGGCGTTGGCCGTATCCAGCAGCTGCCGGAATTCCGGCAGCTTTTGCAGCGCCTGCAGCAGCAAATCCATCTCATAACCTCCTTCCCGCTGGGCTGGAACATTTCCGCCCACGCAGCAACGCGGAAAGAGGGGAATCCCCCTCTTTCCGTAATGTGTCGTTTTTTGATTGGTATCTGGGATACTACTTGCCCACACCATTGAAGCGACTGGCAGCTTGCTCCACCCCCAGGGTCAATACCGCCAGGGCAGCCTCTCCGGCCTGGTCCCAGATCGGGGCCAACGCCTTCTCCTCTTGCTGAGAGAAGGTGGACAGGACCCAGTCGGCCAGATCATAATCCGGATGCGGCTTTGCCCCCACCCCGATTTTCACCCGGGGAAAGTCCTGGCTCCCCAGCCGGGCAATGATGCTCTTCAGGCCGTTGTGGCCCCCGGCGGAGCCGCTGCCCCGGACCCGAAGGCGGCCGGGCTCCAGCGAAATATCATCGCAGAGGACCAGCACCCGCTCCGGCGGCAGCCGGTAAAACCGGACCGCCTCGGCCACCGCATTCCCGGACAGGTTCATAAAGGTCTGAGGCAACAGCAGCACCAGCTTCTGCCCCCCGTGGGCACACTGACCCATGCGCCCCTGAAACTTCACCCGGTCCAGTGGACATCCCAGGCGACGGGCCAGGGCCTCCATGGCCCGGAATCCGGCGTTATGCCGGGTCCTGTCATACTGCCGCCCCGGATTTCCCAGACCCACAATCAGCCAATCGGCCGATGGTTTGGAAAACAGCATCAGAACAGGCTGGAGATGGAGGTCTCGGTGTAGACCCGGTTGATGGCCTTGGCGAACAGGGGGGCCACATCCAGCTGCTTGATCTTCCCACCGGTGTAGCCGGCAGGCATGGGGATGGTGTTGAGCACCATGAGCTCCTCGATATAGCTGCTCTCCACCCGCTCCAGCGCCGGGCCGGACAGCACGCCGTGGGACGCGCAGGCATAGACCTTCTCGGCCCCGCCAACCTCCACCAGTGCGGCGGCGGCATTGCACAGAGAACCTGCGGTATCCACCAGGTCGTCGAAGAGGATGCAGGTCTTGCCCTTCACATCGCCGATGACGTTCATCACCTCGCAGAAGTTTGCCTTCTGGCGGCGCTTATCCACAATGGCCAGATCCATGTGTACCTTGGCGGCAAAATTCCGGGCGCGGCCCACAGAGCCGGCGTCGGGAGAGACCACCACAAAGTTGCTGTGGTCATATTGATCCTCGCTGAACTTCTCCATGTAGTATTTCACAAACACAGGAGAACCCAGCATATTGTCCACAGGGATGTCAAAGAAACCCTGAATCTGCGCCGCATGAAGGTCCATGGTCAGCACCCGGTCTGCACCGGCGGCCACGATCATGTTGGCCACCAGCTTGGCGGAGATGGGGTCCCGACCCTTGGCTTTCCGGTCCTGACGGGCATAGCCAAAGTACGGCATGACGGCGGTGATCCGCCCGGCAGAGGCCCGGCGGAAAGCGTCCATCATAATGAGCAGCTCCATCAGATTGTCGTTAACCGGGTTGCAGGTGGACTGCACCACAAACACGTCACATCCGCGGACTGTCTCATTGACGGATACGGAGACTTCGCCGTCAGCGAACTTTTTGACCTCGCTACGGCCCAGGGTCAGGCCCAGCTCGTCGCAAACTCCCTGTGCAAAGGTGGGGTTGGAGTTGCCGCAGAATACCTTGATTTCTTTACCATGTGCAATCATCGGAAGGTACCTCTCTTTAATTTTTCATATCTGGAATCCGGAAATCCGGAATACCTCACTTTTTGTGGCGGTTGGCCCACTCTTTTTTGTTGGTCTGGCGGCTGCGGGCCACACCCAAGGCTCCGGCCGGTACATCCTGGGTGATGACAGACCCGGCGCCAATGTAAGCGCCCTGGCCCACCCGCACCGGGGCCACCAGGCTGGTGTGGCAGCCAATGAAGGCCCCATCTTCCAGCACGGTTTCGTGTTTGTCCACCCGGTCAAAGTTGGCCGTGGCCACGCCGCAGCCCACGTTGCAGTCCTGACCCACGGAGGCGTCCCCCAGGTAGGTCAAGTGGGCCACCTGGGTTCTGGCGCCCACCTGGGTCTCTTTCATCTCTACAAAGGCCCCGGCCTTCACTGCCGGTCCCAGACAGGTGCCGGTGCGGAGGTTGGCAAAGGGACCCACCTCGCAGTCCGGTCCAATGACCGCTCCTTCTGCCCGGGAGCTCACCACCCGGGCGCCATCGGCCACAGAGCAATCGGACAGATAGGTGTCCGGCCCAATGGTACACCCGGAGCCCACACTGTTGCGGCCTGCGAGAATGACCCCAGGCAGCAGCTCCGTGCCATTTCCCACCGCGCTCCAGGGGCTCACATAGCAGTGATCCAGGTCCCAGATCCGGACCCCCTGCTGGGCAAGACGGAACAGCTGGTTCTGATTCATGGCCTTTTGCCAGGCCAGCAGTTCCACGAAATCGGACACCGCATAAAAGCCGTCGTCCTGGGTGCAGGGGTTCCCCTGCTCCACAAGAAAGCGGCTGAAGGAAAAGTCCTGGTCCAGCGCCTCCATCAGCCCCTGACGGCTGGCAAAAAACGCCGCCGGCTTTTGGGAGCCGGTGCTGCGCAGACGGGCAGCAGGGACGGAAAGATACACCGCCGGGCCTGTAACGACTGTAATTTGCTCCTCCTCCCCTTCCGTGGTGGAGAGGAATACATGGAGAAGGTCTGCCGGGTTCTGCTCTGCGCAGACGGTGAGATCCAGATCCTGGGGAAAACAGGCCTTCGCCCGGGCCATACAGCCCGGTTGGGCCACCAGGAAAAACCGGCGGGCGCCGCCCTGGGCCAGCGCCGCCGTCAGCCAGGCAAGCAAGGGCGCACCCTGGACCCGCTCCAGCATCAGCGGCACGTCCCGTCCCGTCTTTCGGGTATCATCCGGGACAAAAATCACAACAGAAGTGCCCAGCACAGCCCTCACATCCCATTTCTCTACAGTCCGCCTGCAAAAGACGGCATGCATCATTATAACATTTCCAGCTGGACAATGGCAACTACTTTTCTCTCCCATTCGGAAAATTTTGCTGCAGTCCAGGGCCAAAACTCAGAAAAAACAGAAAATTCTTCCTCTACCCCCATAGGTCTATTTTAAGAAAACGCGCTACCATCACCGGCCGCCACGGTCCTGGACAATGAGCCGCTTCAGGGCCTCCACCCCCACCCGGATGGCGGCGGAGGGATCCTCTGTCATGCGCTGATCCAATCCGGCTCGCTCCCTCTCCTGATTCCAGACCACATGGAAGCAACTGCCACACCGGACCCCCAGGGCAGCGGCCACCACAAACAGGGCGGCGGACTCCATTTCGCTGGCCTTCACCCCCAGACGCTTCCAAGCCTCCCACTTCTGCAAAAGCTCCCAGGACACGGGCATCTTCTCCGGACAGTGCTGGCCGTAGAAGGCGTCCTTACATTGAACCACGCCGGTATGTACCCGGAACCCCAGGTCGGACCCGGCCTGGCGAAGGGCGGCGGTCACATCAAAATCCGCCACGGCGGGAAACTCTATGGGGGCGTACTCCAAAGAGGTGTGCTCAAAGCGGATGGCCCCTGTGGCCACCACCACATCCCCCGGCTCCACCGCCAGGTCTATGCCACCGCAAGTCCCCACCCGGATGAAGGTATCAGCGCCGATGTTGTGGAGCTCCTCCATGGCAATGGACGCAGAGGGCCCGCCAATGCCGGTAGAGCAGACGGAGACCTTCTCCCCCAGGAGGGTACCAGTGTAAATATTATATTCCCGGTTCATGCCCACATGAACCGGTTGGTCAAACCACTGCGCAATGGCCTCACACCGCCCCGGATCCCCAGGCAGCAGACAATATCGGCCCACGTCCCCCGGAACACAATGAATGTGAAACTGCCTACCAGTATCCTGCATGTCCATCACCTTTTCTTTACATGATGTTGCCATTATAACACAGGGAGAACTGCCCTGCAAGCGGCGCAAAACCGGAATCTCCCTGGTCTCTTGCTGGCCTTATTAGAATTTAAAAATTACCGTTCCTCCAGAAGTCACAAAAAATTATTTCAAGTCCATTGACAGCAGTCCAAAAATGGTGTAAACTATAGATGTATGAAACTTCCAAACTAAAGCGATAGTGACATCTTGATTTAAGGAGGGTCTATATGCGGTATAGTCTTTGCGGCGCAAGCAACTTCCTGCACAAGCAAATTTACATTTGGAGGTGGAGAATCAAAACGGTCTGTTTTATGCACAGATAGCAGTTGCTTGACCTATCTGTGCGTTTGTAATTCAGATTTGCGCAAATGCCTCTGGCGAGCAAATAGTCTGCGACGGCGTTTCCTTATCCGGCAACATGGAAATTGAAGATATGCAAATTTGTGCTAATGGGCCAAATACTCCCGCTACACTCCAGTTGTATGTTACCTCCAGTGAACAGTTCACTTACTCGTCTACTTGCGAAAAATCCAGCTTTTTCGTCTCTGATCCGCAGTATTTCGGGGGTGCATCCGGCCAAAATATAAGGCGCATTTCGGTCGGTGCAAATAGTGCCGTACAACTGCATGGCGACGATATGACATACAACGCCATAGTCTCTCCTCATACGGAAAACCCTGGTTACTTCTCCATCCGCACTACCTCTACCTGTGACTCCTCCATGCAGGCCATAGGCAATACAGTGACCGTATCTGGTATGCCAGGGCTCTGCACCATTTCATTCTGTCGCAATGATGGCGTCAAATCAGTGCCTGTAACTACCACGCTCTCTGACTATGCTGAAATTGATCTATCCTCTGCAAATGAGCATGCCGTATTCGCAATCATAAATTCTACAAATAATATTACCAATCAAATTATAAGCAATTGGCCGAATCCAGGAGACTTCGAATGAAAAAGAGAATCGTAATATCCATTTGGGTTACCGCCGCAGTCATGGTATTTGGGACCTCCTTCTTTTTGACTAGTCAAATCGCTGCGCGCAGTGAAGTCACTGAAGGCGAAAGCACAGCACTACTAAGCGTTCCATTTATACCATTCACAATTGAAAGTGCCTCTGGCGAGCAATTGATCTGCGACGGTGCTTCTTTATCCGGCAATATGGAAATTGAAGATATGCAGCTTTGTGCCAACGGGACAGACGCTCCCGCTACGCTTCAGTTGTATGTAGCCTCCAGTGAACAATTTACTTACTCGACTACCTGCGGAGAATCCAGCTTTTTTGTCTCTGACCCACAATATTTTGGGGGTGCATCTGGTCAAAACATAACCAGTATTTCGGTTGGCGCTGATGGTACTGTGCAATTACATGGAGATGACATGACATACAACGCCTTGGTCTCTCCTCAAACAGAAAATGCCGGTTACCTCTCCATCCGGGGCAATGCGACTGGTAGCGCTTCCCTTCAGGTCGTCGGCAATACCGTCACTACATCTGGCATGGCAGGTCCCTGTACCATCTCGTTCCTCCGCAGCGATGGCATCGAATCTTCACCCGTATCTGTCACTCTCTCTGATTACACCGAAATTGGCCTACCCTCAGGACAGGAAAACGCCACTTTCTCCATCAGAAATTCCAAAGACAGTTCTGCAAATCAACTGATAAGCAATTGGGTGGAACCAGGAGATTGCCAATGAAAAAAAGAATGATTGTATCTGCTTGGCTTGTCGCCGCAGTCGTAGTATTCCTGCTCTCCTTCTTTTTGACCAAACAAATTGTTGCGCGCAAGAATCCGGCTGAGGAGACAGAAGCTCTGGAAACATTCTCAGAAAATGAGGAGCTATCGTATATCAAATGGTCATATAACGGTTGGCAGACGGACTGGGAAGATGACCATAACCTCACCTCCACCGATACCTGCACCGCAGGTCATATGTACGCAGAAGGCGCCCTTCTCATTGACAGCTGGGAGGAATATCAGACGCTTTTGTCTATGATTGAGAAGAAGGAGCAGGATGCAGATGAGGCTACCAATGGGACATTCACTGCCCACGAGGTCCAGGTAGACCGCCTGTCAGAAGAGTTGGATGCCTCCTTCTTTTCGGAATACCAACTGGCTGTAGTGGATTTCTGCTGCAAAGGCAGTCCTTACTTACGATCCCGGTTAGAAGCCGTGGAAACGGAAGGTGCGACTGTTACCGTAACCTGTTCCCGGGAATCCTATTCCAATGACACAGAGTGGTACATTGGAGGCTATGTCGCCTCCCAATTCGGCCATGTGTATTGGATTCCTGTCCCCCGCGACTGCACCGACGTGGTAACAGAGTTCCAAGAAACCAAATGGGCCCGGCCCTAGTACGTTGTACCTCAAAAATATTACGCTTTGTGTTGCGGCTAGATTCCCCTTGGGAGAACACGCTCAGAGGCGCGGGCAAGGCCGTTGGGATGGGCCGACGTGTCCTCCTGTGGGGGTATTACGAATTCGCCGAACATGGGAGAGAAACGCAAGATGTTTCTGCCGGGCGGACACATAGGTCCGCCCCTACGGCAGGCGGCGAGTTTGGGAGGAAATTGTCCGGCGCATTTTGTCATTTAAACGTCCAAAATTGATAGAAAATAGGACGTATTCTACCAAAACACCGAAGAATCTGTTTGCGCACTGTGTCGGGATATCATCGTAGGGGCGGACCCATGTGTCCGCCCGTGGTAGGCACCTTGAGTTTGTAGAACATGGGAGGGAAACGCTCTGTGTTTCCACTAAGCGGACAGACCGGCCCACCCCCGCAGAGTCGGAACCCTGGCGCATTCCCCCAAGGGGCAATCTTTCCGCAACGCAAATCACAATATTTTGAGCGGTTACAAGGTACTCGCGGAAGATTCTCCTCCCGGTTTCAACAACATGGGTCTGCTGCAAAGGGGAGTAGACTGCCTTTGCAGGATGCTGGAAGTGCCAAAGCTTGGCATCACATCCTGCAAAGGTGCGTCTGGAACTCCCTTGCGGCAGACCCATATTGTATCAGATCATGCGCTCAGGTTCAGAAGGCCCAGTTGCCGTTCCGGAAGATGGGAACCACCTTGCCATCCCGGGTGTGGGCGTCGATGTTCATGGAATCGCAGCCAATCATAAAGTCCTCGTGGATCATGGAGTCGTTGACGCCGTAGCTGCGGCATTCCTCCAGGGTTTTGTTCTGGAAGTCCCGGATGGTATCGGCGAAGCCCATGCCCAGGGCCAGGTGGCAGGCGGCGTTCTCGTCAAACAGGGTGTTGTAGAACAGGTAGCCGCACTGGGCAATGGGGGAGCTCTGGGGCACCAGGGCGCACTCTCCCAGGTAGGCGGCGCCCTCGTCCATGGAAATCATGGTCTTCAGCAGCTCCTCGTTCTTCTCTGCGTGGACCTCCACAGCCTTGCCGCCGGCAAAGCGAATGGAGAAGCCCTCAATGAGCTGGCCCTGATAACTCAGGGGCTTGGTGGCGTAGACAATGCCCTCGGCGACTCCCCGCTTGGGAGAGATGAAGCACTCCTCTGTGGGAATGTTGGGGTTGTAGAAAATGCCCTGCAGGCTCTTCTCCCCGCCGCCGCAGAACTGGGCCTCCGGCATCATGCCCACGGTAAAGTCCGTGCCGTTGTCTGCGGTGTAGTGGAGGCTCTCAATGCCCAGGCCGTTCAAATAGTCGCAACGGGCCTTCAGATCCCGGTTGTGCTCTTCCCAGGCGGCCACCGGATCGCCGTTCACCCGGGAGGTGGAGAGAATGGCCTCCCACAGCTTCTCCATGGCCTGGCTCCGGGTGAGGTGGGGGAAAATCTTCTTGGCCCAGGCGGCGCCGGGGACGGCCGCGATGCACCACTGCTCTTTATTCTGCCGCTGATCCACATAGGGCTTCAGGATCTGATAGGAAGCCTGGCGGCCCTTGGCCATCTTCTCCAGGTTCACGCCCTTGAGGCCATCGGGATCCTCAGACACCAGATGAATCCGGCAGGGGAGAATGTCCACGTAGTGCTGCTGCCGGGCCTCCTCCCAGGCCTCCACCGTGCCTAGGGTCTTGACGCTCTGGTAGCGGACATGGAGCTTCTGTAGAGGTTGGAAGTTCCAATTGACGGTGACCTTCCGGGCCTTGGCCTTATAGGCCTCCTCCACCACCATCTGTACAAATTCCGGCTGATCCAAGTCAGCATAAATGAGGACGTCCTGGCCCTTCTGTACATTCACACCGGAACGGACAATGAGCCGGGCATATTCCCGCAGGATTGTTTTCTTCATAAGGTTGGGTACTCCTTTCCATGATACTGCCCGCAGGCAGTTGTTCCCGCCGCTGAGGCCGCGCTGGGCGGCCATATGTTTCCGCCTCAAAAAATCGAGTGGAAGCTGGCTGCTTTGTGGCCATTGTAGCATATTTCGCAGCATTTGTCACCAAAAACGGCAAAATAAACGTGCAGCTCTGTTTTTTTGCGCCGCTCTTCCCATGATGACAGCCGCAACCCATTCTCCGTGGAGGATCGGGTTTGAATCTCCTCAGGCCGGGGTAGAATCTTCCTATTACAATCGCGGGAGGTAACGCAATGCGGCTATGGAGATATTCCGTCCTCTGGTATTTGGGTGGCATGGCCTACACCGGTCTGGAATTATTGTGGCGGGGCTGGAGCCACGGTAGTATGTTTGCCGCCGGAGGGACCTGTTTTCTGCTCATCGGTCACCTGGGGGAGCTGGACAGGCCCCTGCCACTGACCTGGCGCATGTTGACCGGGGCGGGAATCATCACTTTCGTGGAGCTTGCCGCCGGACTGCTGGTCAATCGGAATTACCAGGTCTGGAGCTACAGCGCCATGCCCGGCAACTTTCTGGGGCAAATTTGCCTGCCCTTCACCCTTCTATGGATCCCTGTGAGCCTGGGGGCCATCTGGTCTTACGACTTTTTGAACCGTCGCCTGTTTGGCCAGCCCCGCCGAAATTGGCAGTGGATTTGAATAAAAAAGGAGACCACGGCCTTTCGTCGGCAGACCGTGGTCTCTTGCGATATATCAGTGGGCCCCCTGGGAGCAACGTCGGGTTATCCGCGAAATCCTCCGCAGCATCGTCACTCGAAGCCCGGTGGAAGGCGCTCCACACGTCCAGATCATAACATATTCTTTGTGCAAAATTAGCAGAACCCTAGCCCATGGGCATCACAACCTTTGGGGAAGCTCCATCGCCTCCAGCTTCTGGTCATATTGTACCATAGACCCCCCTAAAATTCTTGAACACTTTGTGAATTTTACCCTTTCGCCAGGGGCTCAAAGGCCATCACGGCCTCCTGGTACTGGGAGAAGGGAACCGGGTCCACCAGCGTCTCCCAGGGGAGCCGGTCCGCACCGGCGCAGCTGGGGAAGCAGGCCCGGATCACTGCACACAGGTACTGGGCCTTGTCCCGGATGTGAGGCTCTTCAAAGGCCTGGGCATATGCCCCCTCTGGGCCAGCATACAAGTACTCCAAAATCCGCCCCCGGTCCTCCAGGGGGTAGCTTCTGGAGTAACTGTCCAAAAACCAGACCTCTCCGCCCTCCAGCCCCCGGCCAGCCAGGGTAAAGGTGGGATCTTGAATTTCCACCCCGTTTTCATCAAAATAGGAGTAAAAATACGCCTCCTCCCCGGGAGTGAAGCACTCCCAGTAGGCCAAATAATCAATCTCATCTTCCACGGCGCAGGCATAGATCCGGTCTTCCATCACATGCATGAACTCATGGGCCAGGCTCTGCTCAAAAAAGGCCTGGGACCGGTCCCCCAGCAGGTCCAGATTCATGACCACAACCCGGACCGGAGTCAGCTTCGCCGTGAAGCCATAGGCAGAGGCAATACTCCCGTCTCCGTCCGGAGCCAAGGCGCCGGAGAGGTACAGCTCCAGCCGCTCCACCGGCTCTGTCACCATCTCCTGGAACATCCCCTGGGGATACTGCCGTGTAAAATGATCCACCGCCTCCAGGGCTATGGAAATGAGTACCGGGTTTTCTTCCACCCGTCCTACATAGCCGCTGGGACCCATGTCCTGGAAGGCCACACCCGCCTGGCCGTAATACACCTGGATCCCGGTCCGGCGCCGGACGGCTGCTGCTGTGGCCCGGTTTTTCGCCTCCAACTCCTGGATGGTCAGCCGCTCACAGCCGGTCTCCTCCGGCGTCTCCTGCCGGTAATCCCACCGGTACAGCCGGGTGGTCCCCCCTATTTCCAGCGCATAGAGCAGGGTTTCCTCTGTCAAAGTCGCCCCCACACACTGGGGCTCCAGGCGACTCCACCGCTTCTGGTTCCAAAGGTCCCAGACTTCCAACCGGCCGGACTCGTCCACCAGCAAAGCCCGACGGTCTGTCAGGTCCCAGAGGGCGCTCTCCTCCCGGTGGGGAAAACAATACACCGCATCCTCCCCCAGCGGTCGGATCCAGAGTCCGTCCCGGCTGGTATACTCTGCCGCACACCCGGTGCGCCACAAAAGCGCCCCGTTGTTCCAAGCCTCATCGGGCAGGATCTCCCCGGTTCGCCAGTCCAACCAGGAGGTATGCTCCTCCTCCCCTGCGCTCCAGATCAAAATGCGATCCTGGCCGAACCCCACCAGGGCATGCTCCTCGTCTTCCGGGAGCCAATATTCCTGCCGGGTCCCGGTGCAGAGGTCCACCCTACACACCTGCCCGCAGGGGCCCAGGGACCAGAGAAATCCCGTGTCTTCCAGAAGCCACTGGCTGCCCCAGCCCGCCTCCTGCCTCAGGCACCGGCTCAGGCTGGCGTCATACCGCAGCGCCCGCCCGGTTTTCTCATCCAGCACCGCCGCCGTCCCATCAGGCAGCAGCGCGGCCTCATATTGCCCGTCCGGCAGAGTCTGCATACCCAAAAGCTCCCCGGTTTGTAAATCATACAGCGCCGCTTCACAGACGTTTCCCGCCACACCATAGACCGCCAGGCATCGCCCGCCCCGGCTCTTCAAACACTGCAGCTCCCCGGAAACCGCCTGGGAAAGCCGCACCACAGCAGACCCCGGCTCCGTTGGCGCAGAAGAAACCGGGGCAGGCTCCGCCTGGGAATCCGACGGCTCTTGCAGCTCCTGGGGCGTACATCCTCCTGCCAGTGCCAGAACCAGCACCAATAACACTGCCAACCACCGTCTCATTTGTCTCCCCCCTCTTTCTGCCCGGTTACTTTCATGAACATTATAACACACAGGAAAGAGAAAGAACAGAGATTTCCCAGTTCTCTCTGGGCAAAACCCATGCCCCTGAGCATCCATCCGTAGGGTGCGTCGGAGAAGCCGCACCCTACGTTGGCCAGCTTTTTTGGAAAGGACCTTGAGAAAAAGCTGTTTAGCGGGGTGCATGATGAAATGGAAGTTGAAATTTATTTGAATTCGCCTCTTTGCATGGGCGAACTTCTGTGCTATAATTGCTATACTAAAATGTCTTTCAATTTCCGGTAGCTGGAAGCTGGCTGCTGCAAAGGAGGGGAAATTCCGATGCTGCGCATTTGCATCTGCGATGACGATGCCGCCGCCCGGGCCCAGCTGGAGGAATTGGTCGGCCAGTATTTCAACGGCCGTGCCTTTCTTCTAACCACCCACTCAGGCTATACTGACTTTCTAACCGCAAAGCAGCATTTGGATCTGCTTCTGATGGACATTGACTTAGGCGATGGCAGCGGCATTGAGTTGGCCAAGGGCGTCAAACATGCCGACTCCAGCACCTGCGTCATCTTTGTCACTGCCCATCCGGAATATGTGGAGGAATCCTTTGAAGCAGAGCCGGTCTACTTTCTGGTGAAGCCCATTCGTTCGGATTCTTTCCAACGGGCCATGGACCGCGCCATGGCCCGGCTGACGGAAGCGCGCCAGGAAAGCAAGTTGGCAGTCACCTTCCAAAATCGGGTCAGTACTGTGGCGCTGCGAGACATTATATACATTGAATTCAGCGTTCGCAGTGCCACCATCCACACCGGGTCACAGCCTTTGCGGACCTATGAGAAGCTGTCCAGCCTCCAGCAGCGGGTAGACAGCCGCTTCATCCAGTGTCACAAAAGCTATCTCGTCAACATGGATTATGTGGTGGGCCTCCAAGGCAACATGCTGGAGCTGTGCAACGGCGTCCAAATTCCCGTGAGCCAGTCTCGGGCCAAATTCACCCGGGAAACACTGCTGCGCCACCTCACCAGGGAGATCTCATGAGTCCCACTTGGAACCCAGCCTTTGACCTGGGGGTTGGTATGCTCCTACTATATCTGTGGGTCAAGCGGCGGCAGCGGCCTTACTGGCAGGGCCTTCTGGGGCTGCCGCCCATGCTGCTCCTGCTCCTGTCCCTGGGCGCCTGGGTCCCCGGGGAATCCGCCTGGCTTTTCCCCTGGATCACAGCGGCCAAGCTCCTGGCTGCCTTGGCGCTGCTGGCACTGTGGACCTGGCTGTTTGTTCGGATCCGGTGGGATGTGCGAAGTGACTTGCCCTATCTTCTGGCCGGGCTTCTGTGCCTGGTGTTGGCTTATGTCCTGTCCCGCTTGCCGGCTTTGCCACCTCCTGTGGCAGAGCTACAGGCGCAAAACAGCGTGTTGATCCTTCTGGCCCTGTTGGTGCTGGGCTTTTTACAGCGCCAGTGCCTGTACCAGAGCCGATTGGCCCTGACTGTGGGAATCGCTCTGCTGATGTTGCTGCCTCTGGGGCCGTTTTGCTGGGGCTATTACCAGCTTCCGCCAGAGAAGATGCTGGAGCTGCTACCTTACTTCCGGTGGACACCCCTTCTGCTGCTCAGCGGTATCTTTCTCCTGGAGCTGAATGAAAACCGCATTTGCCTGGCCATCCGGCAAGGGGAAATGGCGGCCTTTGAGGCCTGCCAGGCACAGCAGTTTGCCCATTACCAGCAGACTGCCGCCCAGCTCCAACAGGCCAGGCTGATCCGGCACGACATTTACAATTACATTCAGGCTGCCCTGTACCTCTCCCGGGACGGGACTCCACAGGGGCGGGAGAAGGCCATGCATCTCATCGATCAGGTCTATGCCGCCCTGGATGCACAGGAGGACCGCCATGAATTATGAGCGCGTCGAAGCTGTCATCAAACTGCTCAACTGCGTATTGGTCGCCTATATGTGGACCTACCTGATCCCCATCACCCCCTCTACGCCAAAGCGTCGCTGGAACCGGCTGGCATACACTCTGCTCATTATGACGGCGCTGCTGCTCATGGATTGGAGCACCCGGGTGCTGGCCGCCCGGCTTCCGGGCGTCGCTTCCAAGACCGTGTTGTCCTATCTGCCGGTCATGTCGGACATTTTTGCCTATTTGGTCGTGCTGCCGCCTCTGTCCCTCCTGGTGACAGGCCAGAAGGCCCGGCGCTGCTTTGGCCTTGGCGCCTTGACGCTACTGGCTCTCTATCTTGCAGATCTCCTCCTGCTGCTGTTTTTCTGGGTACTCTGGTTCCCCGACCGCCAGCTGGAACTGTCCATGGCGTTGCTTCCGTCTGACTCCCGGGTGGTCATGCTGATGGCGGTGCAGTCGATCATGTATCTCCTGCTGCTGGCCCTGCACCTGGCCTCCCAGCCCAAGAAGCACCGCCGGGTGTGGTATCTGCTTCTTTTCCCCCTGTGGGGCGTCGTCGTCTCCAACCTGCTGCTGTACTTCCTGATCCACCAGTGCGGCAGATCCGTGACCACGACGGTACTGCTGTGTACGGTGGTATTCAATTTGCTGCTGGTAATTTGTACTGACCAGCTATTCCGTTTTATGGAGCAGTATTTCTCATACCACCAGCTGTCCCTGCGCCATACCCGGGCAATACAGATCCGGGCCCTGGAGACGGACTACGAAGCCCTGAACCAGGCGCAAATGCGGGAGCTGGAAGAAGTCTGTGCAAACATTCGCCAGGCCTTACACGAAGCCTTTCCCCCGGATGGCGCCCCCGCCGCCGGTCCGGCTCAGGCACTGCTTCAGAGAATTGCTCAGATTCCCCGGGTCTCTTATTGCGGCAACCCCCTGGTCAACAGCGTTCTCTCCCTGAAAAGTCGCCGGGCGCAGGAGCTTGGCATCCACATGGAAATCCAAGTGGGCCACACGGATACAGGACAACTACATAACCTGGAGCTCTGCTCCCTCCTGGGGAACCTTCTGGACAATGCCATTGAAGCTTGTGTGCCTCTGACACCTACCGGGGAACCGGTCATTCTGGTCAACCTCCATTCTCAGGGCCACCTCCTGGTCCTGGCGGTGGAAAACCCTGTGGCGACTCTGCCAAAGTCCAGCGCCACCGGTGAGTACTTCACCACCAAAGCAAACCCGGAGCGCCACGGCCTGGGCCTGCAGAGTGCACGCCGCATCGCCCAGCAACACGACGGCTGCCTGCTCACGGAGCTAAAAGGCAGCTGCTTCCGGGCCACCGCCATGCTGAGCACCGAAATTCGCTCTGGCTCGTAAGTAAACTTTTTGTAAACAAGCCGATGATCATGCCCGCAATATAGTCATTTTCAAGATCACCCACTCCGCTGCAGCCACAGCGCTGCATCGGGAAGAAAACCCATGAATTTCCACGTATGTTCCAGAATTTTCCGTTCTTCCCGCGAATTGGCGCCCCATAGCGTGGGCTTTGGCCACGAACATGCGCCCTGGGAAAGATCGACTGGTTCCCGTCTCGTTCCCCCAGCGGCGACTCCAGTTTTATTTTGGGGCTTGACTTTTGGAGACATTGGGGTTAGTATATAGTAGCATTAGGCTTCACCCCAAGTGAAGCCATGCAAAAAATTATCGGAGGAAAGAAACATGAAACTTTGGAAAGCATTCCTGGCTCTCTGCTTGGCTCTGACCCTGGTTGTGTCTCTGGCCGCCTGCACCGACAGCAAGGACCCCACTGAACCCGCAACGGAACCCAGCAGCCAGAGCACCGAACCCAACACCGAACCCAGCGAGGCACTCACTGAGGCTCCCACCGAAAATGAGACTGAGGCTCCTACGGACGAAGAGACCGAGGCTCCCACCGAGGAAGAGACTGAGGCCCCCACGGAAGAAGAGACCGAAGCTCCCACTGAGGGCTAAGCCCTACAGACATACGCTGGAGGAGAAGTATGAAAGCTTGGAAAACATTTCTGGCCCTCTGCCTGGCCCTCACCATGATGCTGTCCCTGGCTGCCTGCACAGGCAGTTCGGAACCCACAACCCCCTCCACGGAGCCTTCCGGTGAAGTGACTCCTTCTACCGACGGGGTAACGGAGCCCGCCAACATTCCCGCTGACGGCTCTGAGTTGGGTGAAGGTCAGCACAGCTTCACCTTCCAGGTTCAAATGGCCGACGGCACCGCCTATCACTACACCGTTCATACCGACGAGGAAACCGTAGGCGCCGCACTGGTCGCCCTGGGCCTCATCGACGGTGAAGAGGGCTCTTACGGCCTGTACGTCACCACTGTCTTGGGAAGCACCCTGGACTATGACACAGACGGCTACTGGTGGGCCCTGTCCGAAAACGGCACAGACGCCTCGGTAGGCGTGGACAGCTTGCCAGTCAACGACGGCAGCACCTATGCCTTTACTGCCACCAAGGCCTGATTTTCCGGAGACCTGCCGCCGGAATCCCGGCGGTAGGTCTTCCTTTCTTTCACAAGACTCCATCTTTTTTCCCGAACCAGCAAAAAAAGGCTTTACAAACAAGCCCGCTTCTGCTATAATAAGTGAGCTTCAATGAATATGCGCCGGTGGCTCAATGGATAGAGCATCGGATTCCGGTTCCGAGGGTTGGGGGTTCGAGTCCCTTCCGGCGTACCATATTGTTTTGCAGCCGGGGACCGGATGGTTCCCGGTTTTGCTATACTCCATAAAGGCCGGATCTCTCTGCAAAATTGAAGATTTTCAGCAGAGAGCGCCGCAGCTATGAAATATCTCCCGTTTTTCGAGCAATTTCGTCGAGAAACGGGAGTTCTCTTCTGAGACAGCCTGGCCGCTTTCACGGAAACGGCCAGGATCCAGTGAAAAGAACGCTTTTAGGCATTTGCAGATCACACGGTCTCCGACCTGGAGTAGTTCAAGCCGAAAGCATTGGACCCAATGCGTACACTGCATTTTATGTTTCAGACAATGCGTATCCAGATGGCATGCAATACCCAGACTTTGAAGAGGCCGTTCGGGCATGCTGCCCATGCCGCCGCCTTCGCTTGCGGCATATCCGAGATGTAGACGGACATTTTGTAACGAGAGAAGAATACCGCGCCAGAGTTCACCAGGCAAAAAAGGGATGATCCGGCACATACCCGCCACCTCAACATACACCTTTGAAATCGGCTCTGTGGCGTGTCAAGGAATGCGCCGCCAGAGACCTTGCTACCATTGAAAATTGACACGACGGATATCAGGAGGGACCCAACATGTTCTTATACGGATGCATTGGCATTGGAAATATGGGCGGCGCTGTAGCTCAGGCCCTAGCGGCGGCTGCCGGCGGGAGTCACTTGATCGTCAGCAGCCGAACCCGGGAGAAGGCAGAGGCGGTTGCCGCCCGGCTGGGCTGCACAGCCGGGGACAACCGGGAAGTGGCCGCCCAGTGTCAATATCTCTTCCTGGGGGTCAAGCCCCAGATCCTACCGGGCGTGCTGGAGGAGCTCGCCCCGATCCTCCGGTGCCGGGCAACCCCCTGCGTGCTGGTCTCCATGGCGGCCGGGGTCTCCCTGGCCCGGCTGCAAAGCCTGGCAGAGGGCTGCCCTGTGGTGCGGATCATGCCCAACACGCCTGTCTCCGTAGGGGCCGGTATGGTGCTCTACACCCCAGGCGATGGGGTCACAGCGGCGCAGGAGGCCCAGCTAGCCGCCGCTCTGGCCCACGCCGGTCCAGTTGGACCGGCTGCCAGAACCCCTGCTGGACGCCGCCAGCGCCGTGGCAGGCTGCGGCCCTGCCTTTGTCTGCCAGTTCCTGGAGGCCCTGGCCGATGGCGGCGTAGCCTGCGGCCTGCCCCGGGAAAACGCCTACCGCTACGGAGCGCAGATGCTCCTGGGTACCGCCTCCCTGCTTCTGGCCACGGGAAACCATCCAGGCCAGCTGAAGGACGCCGTCTGCTCCCCCGGTGGCACCACCATCCAAGGCGTCCGCGTCCTGGAAGAGCGGGGGCTGCGGGCTGCCGTCATGGATGCGGTCCTGGCCGCTTTTGAGAAAAACAACGCGCTGTCTGCCCCTCACTGACCCCTTCTGCATTGCGCAGGTTGCATGGCCGGACGCAACAGCGCAGTCAGGAAAGAACCCCCAGGTGCATTCACCCGGGGGTTTTGCGCGTGATGGGATCTCTCTTGCCAGCCTCATCGGGGCGCCGCCGGGGACGCCACTGGGCGGTAAACGCCAGAGGCGGCCATGGAGACAAAATCCTCATCGGAGACAATGATATGGTCAGCTAGAATGACCCCCACCGCGTCCAGAGCCGCGCTGAGGCGCTCTGTGGCGGCAATGTCCTCATGGGAGGGCAGCGCAATGCCGCTGGGATGATTGTGGGCCAGCACCACGGAGGTGGCGTTGACGGACAGCGCAAACTCCACAATCTTCCGGATGGGTACCCCCGCCGCATTGACGCTGCCCCGGCCCAAAATCCTGCAAGCCAGGGGCTTACACTTGGCATCCAGACACAGCGCACACACCGCCTCATCCCGAAGGCCAAAGAAACGCGGCGTCAAATACGCCCCGCAGCGCTCCACCGTATTGAGCGCCTGCCCGGCGCTGCTTCTCTGGACCATGTAATACCGGCTGGTGGCCGTCACCAGCTGGATCAATGTGGCAGCGTTCTCCCCCATTCCCGGAACCTGAGCCAGGGCGGAGACCGGCGCCTCCAGCACCCCGGACAGAGATCCAAACTGCTCCAGCAGCGCATGGGCGATGGGATTGGTATCCCGGCGGGGAATGGCATAGAACAGCAGCAGCTCCAGGACCTGGAGCTCATCAAAATTATCCAGCCCCTCTTGCAGAAACCGCCGCCGGAGGCGCTCTCGGTGTCCCTCGTGCATGGTTCTCTCACACCTCTCTAAAGATTCGAAAAAGACTTGCTATTTTCGGCAAAATTCGATACAATTGGCATGTCAGCCAAAGGCTGGAAGGATTTCTCTGGGGTGCAACGCCAAAAACTGCGTATCCTAAAGGCAATCCAAACGGGAGGATTACCATGGAAGAACAACAGAATTGGCCAGAGCTACTGGCGCTACTGGAACGGCCTGCGTTTACCGTGGAGCGGGGCCGGGTATCCTGGGTCAATCAGGAAGCTCTGACCAGACTCGTGCCCCGGGGGCAGGAAATTCACGCCCTGCTGAAAACCGGCGCAGAAGAATACGCCAGCTTGGGCAACGGCAGCCTCTGCCTATCTCTGCAAATCGGAGATTCCCGGCAGGGCGCTGCCGTCCGCCGTCTGTCTGGTGGTATGGACCTGTTCCTGCTGGACCAAGAGGCGGATCTGGCGGGCCTAAAGCAGCTGGCTCTGGCCGCACGACAGCTCCGGGAGCCTCTGGGCAATGCTATGATGGCTGCCGGTCAGCTCTTCCCCGAGCTGGAATTGTCCGAAGCCCCTGGCCTGCAAAAGCAGATGTCCACCATGAATCAGGGCCTGTTCCAGCTCCTGAGAATTATCAACAATATGGCAGATGCCGAACAATATCTGACCGGCAACCAGCCCTATCGAGAACCCACCTCCATGGGCAGCTTCTTTGGAGAGATCCTGGAAAAATCTGGAGCTCTTATGGGAAAGGCTGGAGTTCAACTCCTCTATACCCCGCCCCATCGGGAGGGGATCGGCAATCTGGACCGGCAAAAGATGGAGCGGGCGGTTTACAACCTCCTGTCCAACGCCCTGCGTTTCACCCCCAAAGGCGGGACCATCCGAGTCTGCCTGACCCTGGAGGGGGAGCGAGCCGTGCTCCGGATTCAGGACAGCGGCGACGGCCTCCACCGGGAGATCCAGCAGGATCTCTTCAACCGGTACCGCCGGACTCCAGCTGTGGAAGACAGTCGCTTTGGCCTGGGGCTGGGTCTGCTGCTGGTGCGGCAGACGGCAGCGCTCCATGGCGGCGCACTGCTCATCAGCGAAGCCCCAGAGGGAGGCACCATCGCAGCCCTGTCCTTCCTGCGGAACCTGCCGGCCACCGGCGCCCTCCGCTCCCCCCTGGCAGGCTTGGACTATGCCGGGTGCTGGGATCACGGGCTGGTGGAGCTCTCTCGGGAGCTGCCCCTGGAGGTGTATGATCCCCAGAATCTCAACTAATCCACGCCACTGGGAAACGGCATGGGAAGCCAAACGCCCCAAAATTTGGAGGGAAGTAACCATCTAACCAGGCGAGCCTGCTGCAAAACGGGGAATTTTGCAGCAGGCCCTGTGGCTTTTATCCCAACACCGGCTTCAGATACTGGCCGGTGAAGCTACCAGGCGTCCCGGCTACCTCCTCGGGTGTCCCTTGGGCCACAATCGTGCCACCGCCGTCGCCCCCCTCGGGGCCCAGGTCGATGATGTGGTCAGCGGTTTTGATCACATCCAGATTGTGTTCAATGACCACCACGGTGTTGCCCGCCTCCACCAGCAGCTGCAGCACGTCGATGAGCCGGTGGACGTCTGCCGTGTGCAGGCCTGTGGTCGGTTCATCCAAAATATAGATGGTGGAGCCGGTAGCCCGCCGGGATAGCTCCGTGGCCAGCTTCACCCGCTGGGCTTCGCCGCCGGACAGGGTGGTGGAGGACTGGCCCAGGCGGATATACCCCAAACCCACCTCCACCAGGGTTTGGGCTTTCCGCCGGATCTTGGGCAGGTTTTCAAAGAAGTCCACGGCCTCCTCCGCCGTCATCTCCAAGACGTCGGAGATATTTTTGCCCTTATACAGCACCTCCAGGGTCTCCCGGTTGTACCGTTTGCCGTGGCAGACTTCGCAGGGAACATACACATCGGGGAGAAAATGCATCTCAATCTTGACAAGACCGTCGCCGCTGCAGGCTTCACACCGGCCGCCCTTCACATTGAAGGAAAACCGCCCCGGGCCGTAGCCCCGCATTTTGGCGTCCGCCGTGGCGGCAAACAGGTCCCGGATGTCGTTGAACAGGCCCGTATACGTGGCGGGATTGGAACGGGGCGTCCGCCCGATGGGACTCTGGTCAATGGCAATGACCTTATCCAGATGTTCCAGTCCCTCCACCCCGTCGTGCGCTCCTGGCCGGGTCCGGGCGTGGTTCAGCTTGGCCGCCAGGGTTTTATAGAGCACCTCATTGACGAGGCTGGATTTCCCGGAGCCGGAGACGCCGGTGACACAAGTGAAGGTCCCCAGGGGAATGGACACATCAATGTCCTGCAAATTGTTCTCCCGGGCCCCGCGCACAGTCAGATAGTTGCCGCTGCCGGCTCTCCTGTGGGCAGGGACGGGAATCTTCTTCACTCCAGACAGGTACTGCCCTGTGAGAGAGCGAGGGCAGGCCATGATCTCATCTAAGGTCCCGGCGGCGACGATCTCTCCCCCATGGACGCCGGCCCCAGGACCCACGTCCACAATGAAATCCGCCGCCCGCATGGTGTCCTCATCGTGCTCCACCACCACCAGGGTGTTGCCCAAATCCCGCAGGTGCTTCAGCGTCTCCAGAAGCTTGCTGTTGTCCCGCTGGTGTAGGCCAATGGAGGGTTCGTCCAGAATATACAGCACCCCCATCAGGGATGAGCCAATCTGGGTGGCCAGGCGAATCCGCTGGCTCTCCCCGCCGGAAAGGGTCCCGGCGCTGCGGCTCAGGGTAAGATACTGTAGCCCCACATCCCGGAGGAAGCAAAGCCGGGCCTGAATCTCCTTCACAATGGGGGCTGCTATGACGGCCTGGTTTCCCTCCAAGCGGAGCTCCTCCACAAAGGACAGGGCTTTACTCACTGTGAGACGGCAGAACTCCGCCAGTCCCAGCCCCCCCACTGTCACCGCCCGAGCCATGTCCGACAGTCGGTCCCCATGGCAGCGGGGGCAGGGAGAGGTGGACATGCACTCCTCCAGCTCCTTGCGCATGGCATCGGAGGGCGTCTCCCGGAAGCGGCGTTCCAGATTGGGGATGATCCCCTCAAAGGGCTGCTCCAGGACGCCGGTACCGGTGCCCCGGTTGTAAGTCATCTTCAGCTTTTCCCCTTTGGTGCCATAGAGGACGATGTCCTTGGCGGTCTGGGGCAGCGAGGCGAAGGGCTCGGTCAGGGAGAAATGGTATTTCTGTGCCAGGGCGTCAAAATACATGCGGAAAATGGAGTCTGTGCGGACGCTGTTCCAGCCGGAAACCTGAATGGCGCCCTCCAGAATGGACTTGGAGGGGTCCGGAATCACCAGCGCCGGGTCCGCCTTCAACCGGAAGCCCAGGCCGGTGCACTCGGGGCAGGCGCCGTAGGGCGTGTTGTAGGAGAACATACGGGGTTCCAGCTCCGACAGGCTGATGCCACAGTCGGGGCAGGCGTAATTCTGAGAAAAATCCAAATCCCGGTTCTCCCCCGGCAAATGGACCACCACCAGGCCCCCCGCATGGGCGCAGGCAGTCTCCAAGGAGTCAGCCAGGCGGCGGCGGAGGTCGGGACGGAGCACCAGCCGGTCCACCACCAGCTCAATGGTGTGCTTTTTGTTTTTCTCCAGTGGAATCTCCTCGTTCAGGTCATACAGGATGCCATCTGCCCGTATCCGGGCGAACCCTGCCTTCCGGGCGTCCTCCAGCACCTTCCGGTGCTCCCCCTTCTTCCCCCGGACCACCGGGGACAGGATGAGGAAGCGGGCACCCTCCTCCAGGCTCATCACCTGGTCCACAATCTGGTCTATGGTCTGGCGGCGAATCTCTTTCCCGCACTGGGGACAGTGGGGCACCCCCACCCGGGCCCACAGCAGGCGGAGATAGTCGTAGATCTCCGTCACCGTTCCCACCGTCGAGCGGGGATTTTTGGATGTGGTTTTCTGGTCGATGGAAATGGCGGGAGACAGGCCGTCGATGGCGTCCACATCCGGCTTGTCCATCTGCCCCAGAAACTGCCGGGCATAGGAGGACAGGGACTCCACATATCGCCGTTGCCCCTCGGCATAGATGGTATCAAACGCCAGAGAAGACTTCCCGGAACCGGACAGGCCGGTGAACACCACCAGCTTGTCCCGTGGGATGGTCAAATTCACATTTTTCAGGTTATTTTCTCTGGCGCCGTGAATGATGAGTTGGTCGTTCATAGGGTAACCTCGCATAGAACTAGAAAATTTGTTCTATAATTGTAGCACATCCGGGCGAAAAAAGCAACTGGAAATCCAGCATCTGCCCCCGGCAAACAGGAAACGCAGTTCACGCGACCCATGCTATGATCCATATTGTACCACATTTTCCACACCGCTACAACAAGCACACCATACTTTCTCCGAGCAAATCTATGAATGGACGCTCAACCGGAAGTGCAAACAGCTCCGCTGCCCGCCAGTGCCTCGCTCTAAAAAACAGGGGCCTGCCGGGGCATAGAACCAGACGGCTCTATGCTGCCAGCGGGCCCCTGAGTGGGTACGCAAAACGATTTACAGCGCCTTCTTGGCCAGCTCCACCACAGCGGCGAACGCTGCAGGATCCTGGATGGCCATTTCGGAGAGGCTCTTGCGGTTCATTTCGATGCCGGCCTTCTTCACGCCGTTCATGAACCGGGAGTAGTTCAGACCAAAGGGAGCCACGGCGGCGGAGAGCCGGGTGATCCACAGGCTGCGGTAGTTTCTCTTCTTCTGCTTGCGGCCGATGTAGGCGTAAACGCCGGACTTCTTCACGGCCTGCTTGGCCATCTTAAAGTGCTTGGACTTGGAACCCCAATAGGACTTTGCCAGCTTCAGGGTCTTGTTTCTTCTCTTGCGCGTCATCATTGCGCCTTTTACTCTTGCCATTGCTCAATATCCTCCTATTGTAATTCCAGATTATTTGTAGGGAATCATCTTTTTGATGGCTTCCACATTGGTCACATCGGCGTAGGCCGTGCTGCGCAGGCGGCGGGTACGCTTGGTGTCCTTCTTGGTGAGGATATGGCTCTTAAAAGCATGGGCTCTTTTGACCTTCCCGTTCTTGGTCAGGTTAAATCTCTTCTTTGCACCGCTGTGGGTCTTCAGTTTGGGCATATTGAAACTCCTTCCGTATCGTAAGCATTCGCTGGGTTACTTGGCATTTTTGGGGGACAAAAACATCGTCATGAACCGACCATCCAGCTTCGGGTTCTTCTCCATATTGGCCAGCTCGCTGCAGGCGGAGGCAAACTCCATCAGCAGCTTCTCGCCGATGTTGGTATGGGCCATTTCTCTGCCTCGGAACCGCACGGAAACCTTCACCCGGTTGCCATCGTTCAGGAACTTCATGGCATTTTTCACCTTGGTATTCAGGTCGTTGGTATCAATGCCGGGAGACATGCGAATCTCCTTGATCTCCACCACCCGCTGGTTCTTCTTGGCCTCCTTCTCCCGCTTCTTCTGGTCGAAGCAGAACTTCCGGTAGTCCATGATCTTACACACAGGGGGGACGGCATTGGGCGAGATTTTGACCAGGTCCAGTTCCTGCTCCTCGGCCATGCGCCGTGCCTCCAAACCGGGGACAACGCCCAGCATGGTGCCGTCTGCGCCAATGAGCCGGACCTCTTTGTCCCGGATATCCTCGTTCAGCTGATGATCTAGTTTGCCGATGGGAAAACACCTCCAATTTCAAATCAAAAAGCGGATGCTGACTGCACCCGCTACACACTCAGAAAAAGCCCGACGAGATCCCGGACCATCTCTGCAATGTTAACCCCCGGAGCATTCAAGCGGGAGGTGAGGCGGGCAACCAGCCTTCTTTCTTTTCCAAGACATTCTACCACCCTTTCCCCCGTCTGTCAAGCTCTTTTTTCCGATCTCAGGGCCACCGTATGTTCCTTTTGGCACCACAAACGTGTTTGCGTTTGCAGACGACAAGAGCGGTACAGAGGATGCATAGGGAAGAATCCTGACCGTTCCTGATGGCAAGGGGGACGTCTCCAAAATGCGGAAAGCAGTGCCAGCGGAGCGGTCAAGACCGCTCCCTACGCACATTCAATGCATCCGCCTGCATCCTCAGGCGCTCCTCCCGGTTCGCTTTTTCAATACCCAGCCTGGGAAGGCGGCTGCACGTACCGGCTTCTGGCCTCTGGCCTGGGGTGGGCATGGACGCTGGAGACAACTCCCATGGCCAGATACAGAGAGACAATGGAGCTGCCGCCATAGCTGATAAAGGGCAGTGTCAGTCCAATGACCGGTACCACCCCCAGGCACATCCCCACGTTGACGCAAATCTGGAAGATGAGGGCTGCCCCGGTGCCAAGGCACACCAGGCGGCTCAGGTAATCCGGGGTTTTGATCCCCACATAAATCACCCGGCACACCACCGCTGCCAGCAGGAGCAGGGTGAACGCACAGCCCAAAAGCCCCAGCTCCTCACCAATGGAAGAAAAGACGAAATCCGTATGCTGGGCATTTAACGCCCCCACCTGAGTGCGGCTGCCCTGAAACAGCCCCTGGCCAGACAGGCCCCCACCTGTCAGGGAGCGGAGACTCTGGGCGAAATGCCACCGCTCGTCCAGTCCTTGGGGATCAATGGACGGGTCAAAAATCACCAAAATCCGGTTTTTTTGATAGTCCTGAAGCAGGTGCGTCCAGGCATACGGCGCGGCCACACACAGCGCCCCCAGGCCGCCCAGGAACCACCACAGCTTTACCCCGCCCACAAATGCCATCACCAGAAAAATGAACACAAAAATCAGGGACACACCGGCATCCCGGGACAGCACCATATTGAGCCCCACCACAAAGATCAGCTGAAAGGCCATCGCCAGCACAGAACGGAAGGAGGAGATCTTCGCTTGATGGACCTGCATCACCTTGGCCAGAAGGATGGTAAAGGTAATCTTACAGATCTCCGCCGGTTGGATGTTCACCGGGAACCCGGGAATGTCCAGCCAACTCCGGTTGCCGGTGCCGCCATCGGTACCAAACGGGATCAGCAGCAGGAGCAACAGCGCGTTAAACAGGAAGAGCAGCTCCCGGTGTTCCGCCAGCCCCTCCAGATCCACAGAGGTGAGGAGGATATAAAACAGCACACCCAAAGCGGTTGCTGCCAGCTGCACAATGAGGAAGCGGTTGCTACCCAGGTAGCGGGTGGCGCTGGAGATCACAACGCAGCCGAATCCCGTCGCCAGCAGGCACAGAAACAGCAGCAGCAGGTCTCCCTTTTTCCCGAAATTCCTCAGAATTCGGACAATTCTCTGCATAAATGGAGCTCCTTTCCCGGCATTGGGGATATTGTAGCACCGGAATACCCGAATGTAAACAGAAATTTACCTGCATCCCCACAGGCAGATATGGACTGCTCGAACCACGGAAGTCCAGAACCGAAAACTGCACCACTTTGGGATATGCTGTGCCTGCTTACTGAGCCGTGATTGCGGTGGGGTGTTGACAAAGAATGCGGCTCTATACTATAATACAATAAATAACGAGAAGGAGCGAACGGGCTGTGAGAGTTTTTCGGGAGCCGTGTTACTTTGCCGAAGCTGTGTATCTGCTGTACTATTTTGTGAATGAAATTTCTTATGAGGAGGATTATACCCGGATCTGCAAAAGCTACTGTCGAAAAGGGGACGAAGAGGAAGAGGAAATGCTGCGGCGTATCCGAGAGATGACACGGGTCTCCAGGGTGGTGACCGCAGGACTGGACCGGGATGACCCCAGACTTTGTCACTACTTTGAAAAGCTGCCTGGGACCGACCGGCGCGCTGAGTGTTGCCTGGCTCAGGTGATGCTGGTGAGCATCCCCCTGGATTGTAGCAACGTGGACGCATTTGCCAGCCAGCTTCTGGACGCATATACCCGGATGCTTCAGGAGGGGTTGAAAATCAACGACCTGAACGGCATGGGGCTGGTGGTAGAGCGGCAGGACGCGCGGGAAGAGGCGGAGCCACTGATGGTCCAGCTGGAGCGTCTGCCCTGCAGCATTGAGGGAAAATGGCACATTTTACGGGCTCTCACCGAGTTTGAGTCCCACCTGAAAGAGCTAACCGAGCTCATACGGCCGGTGGCGGTCCGTTTGCAAACAGAAATGTCGGCTTTGCAGGCCATGAGCGCAGAGCCCTTCGCACGGTGGGAGGCGTATTTTCAGGACCACACCGTGGATGACTTTCAAAATGAGATGTTCAATACCACATTTCTCTTTGCAGAGGATGACGTGCCCCATGAAATCTGGCTGGGGATCTGGCATTTCAATCCCTTCGGCACTTGGTCCGAGTGGACGCCTACATCGGATCAAATGGTTCGGGTGGCCTACCTGGGGGCAAACATCAGCTTCCGCTTTGCCATTCACCAGAAGGTCCGCCCGGATGCGGAAGCGATGGGGGGAATGCTCCGTGCCCTGGGGGGCAAGGACAAGCTGGAGATCCTCCGACGCTGTGCAGAGCATCCCTACTCCGCGGCAAAGCTGGCGGCGGAGATGAACGTCAACTCCGGTACCGTCTCCCGGAACTTGTACGGACTGTTTAAGCTGGGCTACCTGGAGACCAAGGGCGATGGAGAGCGGGTCAACTACAGCACCCGCCTGGACAATTTGGAGCAGATGTTCCACTGGGTGGCCGAATACATTGGCGGCATCCAGTAGCCTGACTGGTCTGGCCGGAACCACAGAAGACACGCCCAATGATACCACACACAAAGAACCAGAGAACCGCCGCAACGTTTGCGGCGTTCCCTGGTTCTTTGCTGTATTTAGATTGGTTGGCCTGGGGTTGAGGCGCTTTATGGCGATTGGATTCCCGTTGCGTACATTTGCAAAACATCCCCCGGCTGGATGCAAAAGAGGACGGCGCTTCCATCCCCATCCGGCTCTCGAAACCGGTAATACCAGCTGTCGTCCACCTGATAGTCCTGTGCACAGGTGAACCCCAGATACTCCGCCAGGCTCAGGGCGCAGCTCCACATGTCCGCCGAAACCTGCTCCGGCTCCTGGCACAGATTCGCGCTGACGCTGAAATCGATCAGCTTTCCGGAGGCCATATCCATTTCCAGATACAGGGTGGGAATGGCACTACTCAGATAGCTTAAGACATAGGTGTCGCCGGTAGAAAGGTCCACCGCACAGCTGTACCCCACTGTCAGGACGCCTGCATCCTGGCGCCACTGCTCCAGCAGATCCTCTAAGGCCGGCAGCATGTTTTTAGCCAGGACATTGGTCTCTGCCAAGACGGTCAGCTCTTGGTGGTATCGCTTCAAGAGCGTTTTCGTGTCATAATACAGCTCGCTGCCAGCTTCATCGCTGATGTGCGTGGCCTCTCCGTATTGAACCAGAATGTTCAACCGTTGAAACAGCGTACCCGTATTGGCAGAAAATTGAGGAGTCAGTACCTCAAAGTGATTTTTTTGGTCATAAACCCTCCATTCCTGGGCAGACAGGAGCTCACCCGGCATCAGGAAACATCCGACCAGCAGGGCCGCCGCCAACAGAAAATACCCAATTCGCCGCATCACCGGCAGTCCTCCTTTGCGTTTTTTGATACCGCCGTTGCACCGGCGGCGAAGCAGCTGTCCGGGAAAAGACATACGCTAGAACACGACAGCGGGGATGATATTCCAGGTCTGGTACTCCAGAGAGATGATATAGTGCACCTGCTCCCCATCCTCGCTTTCAAAGAGATACCTCCCACCGGTTCCTTCGAATTCTGCAACACATTTCGTACATGTCAGGCCTAGGTAATTGGCCACTCCGCAGGCCAGAATCCAACATTGCTCCTGATCTACTTCCGTATCGGTAACCATGATTTCCCCGCCTGTAATCTTGCCTGAGGCCATATCCATGTTAAGACGGAAGTGCTCCCAAAAGGGGTCCTGCATAGACCCAACCAGAAATGTTTTACCGGTATTGGGATCTACGGCACAGAGGTAAGAAACCGGCATGTCGTGAAAGTCCTCTGTGGCCATGGCAGTGGTCTCCATCCAGTCGTTCAGCACTACGGCCGGTGGAAAGTATTCGCTGAACTCTCGCAGTTCCCGGACAAATCGCCGACGCAGTGCATATTCGTCGTCATACAGCTGGGCCCCTACGGAAAAGTCCATCGTCGGCAGAATCCCACCGGCGCTCCCAAGAATAGAAAGCCGCTGGGCCAAGGTGGTTTCGCTGCTGTCAAAAGAATCGGCGGATACGGGCTTGGCAGCCACCTGGCCATAGAGCTGCTGCTCCCGGAGCGCCAGAGCCTGCCCTGGCCAGAGGACGCCCGCCGCCACGGCCAGGACCACCACCAGGAAGACCACAAAAATGGCCGGTTTTCTCATGACTCCCCTCCTCCCAGAATGAGGGATACCGTGGTGCCCTCCCCCTCCTGGCTGTCAAATCGCAGGCAGGCCCCATGGGCGGCGGCAATCTGCTGGCACAGAGCCAGCCCCAGACCGGCGCCACCCTGTGCCCTGGCCCGGGACTTATCCACCATGTAAAAGGGCTCTGTAATCCGCTCCAGAGCCTCTGGAGGGATCCCACGGCCGTGGTCCACCACCTGAAACAGGTACCCCCGTGGCGTGGTGCGGCCCAGCAGCTCCACGGAGCCCCCCGCCTCGGAGGCCTTGCGGGCATTGTCCAGGAGGTTGTACAGCAGCGTCTTCAGCAGGTTTGGTTCCCCGTGGAAGGAACCGGGCTCCACAGAAAGCCTGAACTCCAGGCGGCTCTGGTCCATGAGATAGTTGGCGCTAGCCGCCACAGACCGGGCCAGCGCCTGCGCCTGGATAGGCACCAGCTGAGGCTGGGACCGCTCCAGGGCAAATAAATCCAGCAGGGCAAAGGACATGGCCTCCAGCCGCTTTCCTTCCGTGAAAATATAATTGGCCGCCTCCAGCTGCTGCTGGCGGGGCAGCTCCCGGCTGCGCAACGTATCGGCGTAGCCGATCACAGAGGTGAGGGGCGTCTTCAGCTCGTGGGCAAAGGAGGCCGTAAAGTCCTTCTGCCGCTGGGCGGCAGCTGCCAGCTCCTGGATCTTCCGCTCCAGGGCATCGGCCATGTGGTTAAAATCCTCTGCCAGAGCGCCCAGCTCGTCCCGGGAACGGACCTTCACCCGGTAAGAGTACTGACCGCTGGCCATAGACCGGGTGGAGCGGGATAGCTTGCGAATGGGTCCCGTCAACACCGTCGCGCAGGCAATGGAAGCCAGGGTACAGGCAGCAATGGACAGCAGCATCACCTGCCGGTAGACCCTCAGGTTGGCGTCCCGCTGGGTGAAGGCCCGGTTGGCCTCCTGTAACAGGTCCACATAAAACGACTCCCCGTTCAACTCCAGGCGCTGGATGGTCTCCAAATACCGGCTGTCTCCAGGCGCCTTTTGGAAGAACCCATAACACAGGCCCTCCTGCCCCACATCTGCGGGGGTGAGATTGGCCGGTTCCTCCCGGTTTTGCCACAGGACTCCCCCATCCTGCCGGTACACCATCATGCGGTAGCGCTGAGTCAAGCCGTTGCTCTCCAGCTGCTCCAGAAGTGCGCCCTCCATACTGCCTGCCGTCTGCGAGGCCAGCGCCCCCAGGGTGAGGCAGAGCAGTTGGCTCTCATCTGCCGCTGCACTGGCCTGGCTGTCCAGCTCGGCCTGGAAGGCGGCGGCAATCATGACATAGCTGCTGACGCTGACGGTGAGCGTCACAATGAGCAAAACCACCAGGACGATCTTCCAGGACAGCTTCACGCCTTCACCTCCAGCCGGTAGCCCACTTTGTACACAGCGGTCAGCTGATTCTGCCACCCCAGCTTCTTGCGAAGCCGCTGGACATGGAGGTCCACCGTGCGGCTGTCACCGGTGTATTCCGCTTCCCAGACCCGCTCATAAATGCTCTCCCGGAAGAGGGCCATGTTTTGATTCCGCGCAAACAGCAGCAGCAGATCAAATTCCTTTTTCGTCAGCGCCACCGGCGCCCCGGCTTTTGTGACCTGCATCGAGCTCTCGTCGATGATCACATCGCCAATCTGAATCCGGTCTTTGCTTTTCCCCACCCGTCGCAGCACCGTCTCCACCCGGGCCAGCAGCTCCACAATTTCAAATGGCTTGACCAGGTAGTCGTCTGCCCCAGCCCGCAGCCCCTGAACCCGGTCTGCAACGGAGCCCTTGGCCGTGAGAAAGATCACCGGGGTTCCCGTGGGTTTGATCTGCTCCAGCAGGCTGTAGCCATCCACGCCAGGGAGCATAATATCCAGAAGAATGAGGTCGTAGGAATTCTCCAAAATGAGGTCTGCCGCCGCCAGACCGTCATAGACCTTCTGGCAGGAATAGCCATAGCTTGTGAGATTCCAATCAATGAGGTTGGCAATGGGCCGTTCATCCTCCACAATCAAGATTCGTATCATCCGTAACCGTCTCCTCGTGTCGTCTGCCGGTATGTTTGCCATGGGGGCGCAGCATCCGCCTGGGGTTTGGAGCCCCCAGGTGCGTCCGGGATGCCCCACTTCAGGCAGGCGATTGTTGCAATTCACAGACGCAGTCTAATTGTATCACAGTTGCATCCGATTGTGAAATAGGTGTTTGCTAAGTCTCGAAAAATTTTGTCGTGTATTGCAGAATTATAGCGCTTCAGCAGCAAAAAGGGCCTGTCGCAAGCATTCGCTTTGCAATAGGCCCTTAATTAGATGTCAGTTTATGAAAATTATATATGAGACTCGTCCCGGGACAGAGACTCGACGCCAACGGCCACCGTATGGGCAATGGGCTGCCACTGAAACTTCCGGAAGACTGCGGTCACGGCAATGGGGAAAAAGGTCATCATAAAGAATGGAAAGGTAAACGAATATCCAATCTTCTGCCTTGTAGTAGCGTGGATTTTGCGCCACTGGGTCACCGTGGTGAGGAGGGCAACGGCCAGCAGGGACAGGTACACGCTGACCAGGGAAGCCAGGAGCATGGATGCCAACCCCAACCAGCGGCTGGCCAGGAAGGTGGTCAGCAAGGTGAGGCTACAGCTGAGCGCCGACATCCCGTAGCCCCAGAGGGACAACGTGGCAGTTTCAAAGCTGGCGTAGGCTGTGCGTCCGCCCCGTGCCAGGCCCCGCAGCAGATCCCCCGCATACCGGATGGAGACCTGTAGCCCTCCCTGGGTCCAGCGGGTACGCTGCCGCCAGGACTGACGGAAGGAGATGGGCTGCTCGTCAAAGACCATGGCGCTGGGGCAATAGCCAATCCGGACCCCCCGGGTGGCGCACCAGGTGTTGAATTCAATGTCTTCTGTCAAGGTGAAAAACGACCAGCCGCCGCAACGCTCCAGCAGCTGCCGGGTAAAGCCGAAGCCGGTTCCGGAGACGGCACAGGAGGTGCCAAGAAGCATCCGGGATTGGTTCAAATGGACCGAATCGTGAAGATACCACAGGGCATATCCGGCAGAGACCCAGCTGCTGCCAAAGTTTTTGGTGTTGCGATAGCCGCAGAAGGCCTCATAGCCGTCGGAGCAGGTGCGGTTGATCTCTGTGACATAGTCGGGCTGCAGCAGATTGTCTGCATCAAACACTAAAAATGCGTCGAACCGGTCCAAGCCTTCCGTCTGCTGGAGCTTGTCCAGGAGAAAATGCAGGGCGTAGCCTTTTCCCACCTGGGTCCGGTTGTTCCGGACGAATACCCGGGCGCCCCGGTCCTGCGCCACCTGGGCGGTCCGGTCTGTGCAGTTGTCCGCCACCACAAAGGTGGTCAGAAGCTCCGCCGGATAGTCCTGGGCGGCAATGCTGTCCAGCAAGTGGGGCAGTACCGCCTCCTCATTCCGCGCCGCAATCAGAATGGCGTATCGGTGAAGACGGGCAGATTGGTGCGGCCGTGGCTTGACGAAGAACGGGATGATCAAATATACCACCTGGTACAAGTAGCAGATCCCGGTAAGCGCGACCAACAGCCAGGTAACCAGCTGCAGCCAAGCCATATGATTCATAAATGGTTCCCCCTTTGCAGGATTTCGACATTGAGTGTAACCGAATTTTCCCGCCGGGTCCAATTAAGAAGAGATTAGGATCGCTTAAGATTGGATTAAGACCGGGTCATTTCCGGTGCAACGCTGCGGGGATTTGGGACAGGAGCGGCAAAAGCCCACTGACGGCTCCGGTAATGGCCGCCGCTTGCAATGCGCGAAGCTGGCCGGCAGTCAGGAGGGAGGCCGCCCGGGCCGCACTCCACAGGTTCCAGCTGTCACACAGGGTGTACAACCAGCCGGCAGCGGCCAGAAGGAAGAACAGACTGGCCAGCAGACTCCCCCAGGCGGCCTGCCGGTGCCGGCGCTGCAGCAGACCGGCCAGGAAAAACAGGACCGTAGGCACCAGAGTCAATGCCAGGCAGATCAGCAGGTTTTTTCCGGCGAAGCCAGCCCAGGAAAAGCTACTGCCTGCATGGCGGGCAAAATACAGCCAGGCGCCTGGGGCCAGGACGGCAGACAGATGGCAGGCAACCGCAACCCAGCGCCAAATGGGTATTCGTTTCATGGCAAATTCCTCCGGCAAAGATGCAAATGATACGCATATTATAATACGGTCCGGGGGGCTTGTAAACAGGACGGTTCTTTAAATTTGTTCCATTTTGGAGACAAAGCAGCGCGCTGCTGTTATATCGGTCCATTGATATCGATAAAAAAGTACCAAATATACAAAATCTGGCAGGATCTGCGGGGCGTTTTCGTCAAAGTGTAAAAAGTTCCGGCTCCGCAAAGATTTTTGTTGACATTTTGAACAGGCAGTGGTAAAAGTATATCGATAAAAGCGTACGAAATGGACGCCCTTATCAGCCATCCCCGTATGCGTAAAGTCATACCAACGGCTTTATGCGTAAAATCCTGTATGGGCCCGGGCCACTACAACGGCAGGGTACCAACAACAATACAAGGAGAGTAATACTATGGCATTTAAAACAGACATCGAAATCGCACAGGAAACCACTATGCAGCCCATCACCGAAGTGGCCAAGACCGCCGGTGTGGACGAAAAGTACCTAGAGCAGTACGGCAAGTACAAGGCAAAGGTTGACTACAACATCCTCAAAGAGGTCCAGCGTCCCGATGGTAAGCTGATTCTCGTCACCGCCATCAACCCTACCCCTGCCGGTGAAGGCAAGACCACCACCACTGTTGGTCTGGCCGATGGCATGCGGAAGCTGGGCAAGAACGTCCTGGTTGCCCTGCGTGAGCCCTCCCTGGGCCCTGTGTTTGGTGTCAAGGGCGGCGCTGCTGGCGGCGGCTATGCCCAGGTCGTCCCCATGGAGGACATCAACCTGCACTTTACCGGTGACTTCCACGCCATTGGCGCTGCCAACAACCTGCTGGCCGCCATGCTGGATAACCACATTCAGCAGGGCAACGCTCTGGGCATTGACGTAAAGCAGATCACCTGGAAGCGCTGCGTGGATATGAATGACCGCCAGCTCCGCCACATCATTGACGGCATCGGCGGCAAAATGCAGGGCGTTCCCCGGGAGGACGGCTTTGACATCACCGTGGCCAGCGAGGTCATGGCGGTGCTGTGTCTCGCCAGCGGCATCACCGATCTGAAAGAACGGCTGGGCCGGATGATCGTGGCCTACACCTATGACGGCAAGCCCGTCACCGCCCATGACCTGAAAGCCGAAGGCGCTATGACCGCCCTGCTGAAGGACGCTCTGAAGCCCAATCTGGTGCAGACACTGGAGGGTACGCCCACGCTGATCCACGGCGGTCCCTTCGCCAACATCGCCCACGGCTGCAACTCCGTCACCGCCACCCGCATGGCCCTGAAGCTGGGCGATTACGCTGTGACCGAGGCTGGCTTCGGCGCAGATCTTGGCGCAGAAAAATTCCTGGACATCAAGTGCCGTCTGGCGGGCCTGCGGCCCAGTGCCGTGGTGGTGGTAGCCACCGTCCGGGCACTGAAAAGCCACGGCGGCGTGCCCAAGGCCGAGCTGAACCACGAGAATCTGGACGCGCTGGAAAAGGGCCTGCCCAATCTGCTCCATCATGTAGACACCATCCGCAACACCTTCCACCTGCCCTGCGTGGTGGCGGTCAACGCCTTCCCCACCGACACGGAAGCCGAGCTGCGGCTGGTGGAGGACAAGTGCCGGGAGCTGGGCGTCCGCGCTGTGCTGTCCGAGGTCTGGGCCAAGGGCGGCGAGGGCGGCAAGGCTCTGGCTGCCGAGGTGGTACGCCTGTGCGAAGAGCCCTGCCCGGAGCAGCCGAGCCCGGAGGAGTTCACCTTCGCCTATCCCGACAACACTTCTCTCACCTATAAGCTCAACGCCATTGTAAACCGGGTCTACGGCGGCGCGCAGGCCATCCTGACCCCCACCGCCCAGAAGCAGGCCCAGCAGCTCTTTGATCTGGGCTTCGGCGATCTGCCGGTGTGCATGGCAAAGACCCAGTATTCCCTGTCCGACGATCCCACTCTGCTGGGTGCGCCCGAGGGCTTCACCGTCACCGTGCGGAACCTGAAGGTCAGCGCCGGCGCCGGGTTCATCGTAGCCCTCACGGGTGACATCATGACCATGCCGGGTCTTCCCAAGGTCCCCGCTGCCGAAAAGATCGACGTGGACGAGGATGGAAAAATCACCGGATTGTTCTGAGGCATGGTCATGCCGCCGCAAATGCGGCGTACAAGCGTTTCGCAAAGTGAAACCTTGAAATTGCCCAGATTCATTTCGGGCAATTTGAGTGAAATCGAGGGGCCCCGTGGGACCTGCCCCATGGGGAAACATCCAAAGCAAAGCATCACGCAAGCGTTGCAAAGCAGCGGGCCAAGCAGCAAGAATAAATGCAGAAGAGGCGGGCGCATCTGAACCGATGCGCTCGCCTTTGTCCGCTTTTATATGCAAAAGGCGCAGCCTATTCAGGCTGCGTCAAGGGTTCTTCGTATGCTATATCTGCTCTCTGTCTGCTTTTACCGGAATCGGATATTTTATTCAAATCAGGTAATTCGCCTTCCGCTGCCTGTACTCCGGGACCATTCCCCGATTGCGGAACATCCGTTTCCGGTTTGGGTTCAGGGGGCCGGAAGGTGCCGTCCAGCTTCTGAAAACAGCGGCGGTAACCGAGGAGCTTCTTTACGACAATGCCTTTACTCTATGGACCGGATTGCAAAAGGTCTGGAGGCTGACGGCATCCTCACCGGCGCTGGCAAAACAAAATGGTGGACCAGCACCATCAACAAAATCCTCCGAAACGAGAAATACATCGGTGATGCGCTTCTACAGAAAACCTACACCACCGACTTTCTGAACAAGACAAGAGTCA
>UQXI01000026.1 GCA_900544975.1 uncultured Eubacteriales bacterium | reverse complement strand
ATCCGGCCAGCTGGCCGAGACCCTCACCCGGGAGGGGGGCGGCTACGAAATTCGCTTCCAGCTTCTGGACTGGCTGGGGCAGATCAAAAACTGGCTCCATTCGTGACCATGCTCCAGATGCCCCGCCCCTGGTCAGCGACACGAATTTGCGTCAAATCGAGATGAGGTGCATCCATGCTTCAACTGATATTGGGAACCAACTGGCGGGCCAACCGGGACAAAACCCTGGATTTTCTGGCCCGGGATGTGGCAGGAAGAGCCGGAGGCCGGATTTTGCTGGTTCCGGAGCAAGCGTCCCACGACTATGAGCGCCGTCTCTGCGCCCGGGCCGGGAACCTGGCCAGCCGGTATGGGGAGGTGCTGAGCTTCACCCGCCTGGCTGGCCGTGTGTTTGCCCAAATGGGTGGCGGGGCGGAGCCCATCCTGGACGGCGGCGGGCGGATCCTGGCCATGGCGGCGGCGGTGGAACAGCTGCGGCCCCGGCTGAAGGCCTATGCCGCCGTGGGCGCCAGGCCGGAGTTTCTCTCGGCGCTGGTGACGGCGGTGGATGAATTTAAAAGCTGCTGTGTGACGTCAAAAGCCCTCCAGACTGCCGCCGGGCAGGCGGAGGGCGTTTTGGCTGAAAAGCTACAGGAGCTGTCCCTCCTGCTGGAGGCCTACGATGGCGTTTGCGCCGGCTTTGGCCGGGACCCCAGAGACCGGATGACCAGGCTTCTGGAGCAGATGGAGGCCGGGACATTCGCCCGGGAGCATGTGTTTTACATAGACGGTTTTTCAGACTTTACGGCCCAGGAGATGGCCGTTCTGGCCCATCTCATTGGGGAATCCCCCTGTGTGACGGTGAGCCTGGTCTGCGACGGTCCCGGCTCTCAAACGCCGGGCATGGAGCTGGCCGGAGAGACGGCGGGGATCCTCCTGCGTTTGGCGGCGGAGGCCGGCGTTCAGGCGGAGCAGCATGTGTGCAGGGATCCCGAAGCCGAGACGCCCCTGGGACAGATGCGCCGGACCCTGCTGGCCGGGCCCCTGGAGCGGATTTCCGGGCTGGAACCATGGGCCCGGGCGGTGCGGTTGGAGTCGGTGCGGCAGGAGTGCGTGTTTGCGGCGGCGGAGCTCCGCCGCCGGGCCAGGGACGGGGTGCGATACCGGGACATGGCATTGGTCTGCGGAGATTTTCCCCGGTATGAGCCGGTTTTGCGTCAGGTTCTGGGCCGCTACGGAATCCCCGCTTATTTTGCCGGTTCGGAAAGTATCCTCCTGAAGCCGGTGCCGGATACGGTCCTCACCGCGCTGGAGGCGGTGTCGGAGGGGTTGGACCGGGAGCCGGTGTTCCGGTACCTGAAATCTGCCCTGTCCCCCCTGGACCCGGCTGCCTGTGACCGGCTGGAAAACTATGTGATCACCTGGGGGCTTGGGGGAAAAGCCTGGGGCGAAGACTTCACCCAGCATCCCCGGGGCCTGGGCCTGCCCTGGGAGCCGGAGGATGAGGCGGCCCTGGAAGACCTGAACCAAAGCCGCAGGGCGGGGGTGCAGCCCTTAGTAAGACTGCACCGGGCTATGGCCGGAGCCAGGAACACCCTGGGGCAGCTGGAGGCCCTACACGCCTTCCTGGAAGAGGTGGAGGCCCCCCGGCGGCTGGAGGAGCTGGCCGCCTCCTTTGAGGCGGCGGGGGACCGGCGCAGCGCCCAGGAGCAAGAGCAGCTCTGGGACATTCTGGTGGGGGCGATGGAGCAAATGGCGGCCCTTTTGGGGGAGACGGTCCGGGATCTGGACGGCTTCACCCGGCTGTTTCGCCTGCTTCTGAGCCAGTACCAGGTGGGCACCATCCCCCAGACCCTGGACAGCGTCATGGTGGGCGGCGTGGCCGCCATGCGGCGGCAGGAGGCCCGGTATCTGTATCTGTTGGGGGCTCAGGAGGGGTTCCTGCCCCAGGCGGGTGCAGGCGGTATGGTCCTCACGGAGCCGGAGCGTAAAACCCTGATGGATTTGGGGTTGCCCCTCACGGCGGACCTGTACCGGCAGCTGGAGCAGGAGACGGCGGGCATTTATGCTGTGGCAGGGGGAGCGTCCCAATTTTTCTGCCTCGCCTGCGGCGCAGGCCAGCCGGCCGCCGTGTTTCGGCGCCTGGGACAGATGTTGGGTCAGGAACCGGAGCCGGAACGGCTGCCGCCGGAGGATCAGATTGCAGATGTATGGGATGCCGGAGCCCGGCTGGCAGGCCAGGATCAGGCGCCCCAGGCGGTGGAGGAGGCCTGGCGGCAGGTCCGGGCCGGAACCCGGTATACCTTGGGGGCTCTGACCCCGGAGACGGTCCGGGGACTGTACGGAGAGCGGTTGCAGCTGTCTGCCTCCCAGGTGGATCAGGTGGCCTCCTGCCGGTTTGCCTACTTCATGCGCTATGGCCTCCGAGCCAGGGAGCGGAAGGAACTCACGGTGGATCCGGCGGAATTTGGTACATTTGTGCATTATGTTCTGGAACATACCGCCCGGGATGTGTGTGAGGCCGGGGGATTTTCTCAGGTGAGCCTGGAGCGGACGCAGGAGCTGGCCATGGAGTATGCAGGCCGCTACCGGCGGGAGTATTTTGCCGGTTTGGGCCAGCGCACCAGCCGCCAGGATTATTTGCTGGACCGGAATCTCCAGGAGCTCCAGGCGGTGGTCCGGGAGCTGTGGGAGGAGATGGCCCAGTCCCAATTCCAGCCGGCGGGCTTTGAGGTCCGATTTGGTCCCGGCGGGGTGATGCCGCCGGTGGAGATTCCCGGCGGAGCCATGCCGGCCCAGCTCCGGGGCTTTGTAGACCGGCTGGATCTGTATGAGCGGGAGGGGCAGACCTATGTCCGGGTGGTGGATTACAAAACCGGCCGGAAGGATTTTGACTATTGCGACGTGCTCAACGGGTTGGGATTGCAAATGCTCCTGTACCTCTTTGCGCTGGAGGATTCCGGCAGGGCGTATTTGGGGGTGAGCCCGGAGGCCGCAGGTGTTTTGTACTTTCCGGCCCGGTCCCCGGTGCTGCCGGTGGACGGCCCTGTGGAATCCCAGGAGGCCCAGCTTCTGCGGCAGAAGGAGGCCCGTCGGAGCGGTCTGCTGCTGTTGGACGAGGATGTGCTGCAGGCCATGGAGGCAGACGGGGAATCCCGCTTCCTGCCGGTGAAGCGGAGTAAATCCGGAACCCTCACCGGCGACCTGGCCACGGGCCACCAGCTGGAGCAGCTGAAGGGGTATGTATTTCGGCTCCTGGCCCGGCTGGTGGATGGCATCGCGGGAGGGCAGGTGGAGCCCAACCCCTACAGCCGGGGCAATCACAATGCCTGCCGCTACTGTGCATATGCAAGCGCCTGCCACCTGGACCTGTGGGGTCAAATCCGATCCTACCGGGCGGTGAGCGGGGAAGAATTTTGGGAGCAAGTGGAACAGGAGGGGAAACACCATGGCTGAGACACTGACAAAAGCGCAGAAAGCGGCAGTAGAGAACCGGGGCGGCCCCCTCCTGGTGGCCGCCGCCGCCGGATCCGGCAAGACCAAGGTGCTGGTAGACCGGCTCATGGGATACCTCTGCCAGAAGCAGGATCCGGCCAATGTGGATGAATTTTTGATCATCACCTATACCAAGGCCGCTGCGTCGGAGCTTCGGGGGAAAATTGGTGCAAAGCTTATGGAGGTGCTGGCTGCAAATCCGGGAAACCGGCATTTGCAGCGTCAGGTGCAGCGGCTGTATCTGGCAAAAATCTCCACGGTCCACGCCTTCTGCGGGGACCTGTTGCGGGAGTACGCCTTCTTCCTGGAGCTGCCCGGCGACTTCCGGGTGGCCGATGAAACCGAATGCCAGAGCCTGCGGCAGCGGGCCATGGATGGGGTGCTGGAAGCGGCCTATGAGCACATCGCCGAGAGCCCGCAGCTCCAGGCGTTTGTGGATACCCAGGGCTTTGGCCGGGACGACCGGGCAGTGCCGGAGATTGTGGCGTCCATTTACGACGCCGCCCGGTGCCATCTCCGGCCGGACGCCTGGCTGGAGCAGTGCCTGGAAAAGACGGAGGCCCAGGACGCCGGGCAGACCCCCTGGGGCCGGTATCTCATAGACCGGTTCCAGGCCTATTTGGCGGACCAGGCGGAGCTGCTCCGCCGGGCGTTGCGCTTGGCGCAGACCCAGGAGGATTTGGGGCCCAAGTATGGCCCCACCTTGCAGGAAAATCTCCGGCAGCTGGAGGCGTTGGGAGCCTGCCGTACCTGGGAAGCGCTCCGGGCCCACCGGCTGGAGGGATTTGGTCGACTGAATGCGGTGCGCAAACCCAAGGATCCGGAGCTGGCAGAGCGGATCAAGGCTCTGCGCAAGTCCTGCTGGGAGGGCGTCAAGGCCCGGCAGGCCCCCTTTGCAGTGGACTCCCACACACTTTTGGGGGACTTAGAGCAGTCCCATCTGGCACTTCAGGGGCTGGTGCAGCTGGTGCGGGAGTTTGCCAAAGCCTATGAGGGGGAAAAACGCCGCCGCCGGGTGCTGGACTTTGGAGATCTGGAGCATAAGACTCTGGAGCTGCTTCTGGGCCGGGAGGCGTCAGGGCCCACCCGGGCCGCCCGGGAGATTGGGAAACGGTTCCGGGAGGTGATGGTGGATGAATACCAGGACACCAATGAGGTCCAGGACCGGATTTTTGAAGCTTTGACCCGGGAGCGGGGCAATTGCTTCCTGGTGGGCGACGTGAAACAGTCCATTTATCGCTTCCGTCTGGCGGACCCCGGCATTTTCCTGAAAAAATACCGGGAATTTGTCCCGGCAGGGGAGGCAAATCCAGGTCAGGGACGGAAGATCCTCCTGTCGGAGAATTTCCGCTCCGGCGGGGAGATTTTGGAGGCCGCCAACCACGTCTTCCGCTGTACCATGTCCACCTCGGTGGGAGGCCTGGAATACGGGGAGGCGGAGGCGTTGCGGGAGGGCGTTCCCCATCTGCCCCTGCCCCAGTGTCCGGTGGAATTTCACGGCATCCAGCTGACCCCGGGGCCTGGGGGAGAGACGGCAGTCAAGTATGAGGCTGAGGCCCAGTTTGTGGCGGAGCGGATTGATCAGCTCCTCCGGGAGCCTGCCATGATCCGGCAGGGAGAGGCGCTGCGCCCGGTCCGGCCTGGGGATATTGTGATTTTGCTCCGCTCCCCAGGCAGCTGCGCCCGGTATTACCGGAGCGCCCTGGAGGCCCGGGGCATTCCTGCTTTGGCAGGTGCAGGCGGCAGTATGCTGGATACCGGGGAGGCGGCGGTGCTTCGCTCCTTTCTTCAGGTGTTGGACAATCCGCTCCAGGACATTCCCCTGGAGGCGGTGTTGGCCAGCCCGGTGTTCCGGTTTACCGCCGACCATTTGGGGAGAATCCGGGCGGCCTGTCCGGACGGCCCGCTGTTTGAAGCGCTGTCCCAGGCGGCGGAGGCAGGGGACAGCCAGTCCGGCGCCTTCCTGGAGCTGGTCCAATCCCTGCGCCAGGCGGCCCGGTTGGAGAGTCTGACCCGGCTTCTGGAGGAGGTGTACGCCAGGACCCATATGGAGGCGGTCTTTGCCGCCATGGCCGGGGGAGACAAGCGCCGCCGAAATCTGGAGTTTCTTTATGAGACCGCCGCTTCGTTTGAGCAGGGGGGCCGGCGGGACTTGTCTCAGTTTCTGGCGTTTCTGGATGCAGCCTCTCAACGGGGCCTCCAGCCGGAGGAGGGGGGGAGCGCACCGGATGCGGTGAGCATCCTGAGCATCCACAAGTCCAAGGGCCTGGAGTATCCGGTGGTGTTCCTCAGCAATCTCTCCGCCGCCTTCAACCGGGAGGATCTGCGGGCCAATGTGCTGGTGGATGCCCAGCTGGGCATTGGCTGCAGCGCCCTGGACCGGGAGAACCGATGCCGGTATCCCACCCTGGCCAAGCGGGCCATTGCCCAGAGAATTCAGGAGGAGAACACCTCCGAGGAGCTGCGGGTGTTGTATGTGGCCATGACCCGGACCAAAGATATGCTGATTATGACCTACGCCTCCCGCTATCTCACAAGACGGCTGGAAACCATTGCCCAACAGGTGACTCTGGGGAGCAATCCTGCCCTGTCTCAGGAGGCGGACTGCCTGGGACACTGGGTGCTCATGGCCGCCATGGTGCGTACGGAAGCAGGGGAGCTGTTTGCCCAGGCGGGACAGCCGGAAGAGCGGGTGGTGAGCGAACATCCCTGGCGAATTCGCTTCCACCAGCGGGGGCCGGAGCAGAGCGCCCCCATCCAGGAGACACAGCCCCCTGCCGGGGAACCGGAGCAGCTGCCGGATGTGGAGCCGCTGCTGTCCTTCCGATATCCTTACCAGGCCGCGGTGGACGCCCCTTCCAAGGTGACCGCCACGCAGTTGAAAGGCCGGGAGCTGGACCGGGAGGCGGCAGAGCAAGCGGTGCAGCCTCTGTCGGCAGGCGCCCGCCGGTGGCGGCAGCCTGCCTTCCTGACCCAGCGCCCCCTGGATGGGCGGGAAATTGGCACGGCCACCCATTTGGCCATGCAGTTTCTTCGCTACGAGGCCTGCGGAAGCCGGGAGGGAGTGGAGGCAGAGCTGGCTCGTCTTCTGGCAGAGGGGTTCCTGAATGCCCGCCAGGCCCAGGCGGTGAACCGCCGGTGGATTGGAGGCTTTTTCCAGACGGAGCTGGGACAGCGGTTGCGAGAGGGCCAGGGGGTGTTGCGGGAGTTTAAATTCTCCATTTTGGAGGATGGCCAAATCTTGGAAGAGCGTCTGGCCGGTGAAGAGCTGCTGCTCCAGGGTGTGGTGGATTGCTGCCTGATGGAAGACGATGGCATCACCATCCTGGACTTTAAAACAGACCGGATCCGTCCCGGCGAGGAGGCGGCGGCCGCTGCCCGCTATGCCGGTCAGGTCCGGACCTATGGACAGGCACTGAGCCGCATTTTTGAAAAGCCGGTGAAGCGGCTGCTACTGTATTTCTTTCAGACCGGTAGGCTGCAAGAAGTTTTTTGAAGTAAAGTATGAAAAAGAAGATTGGTTTGAGTTGGCCTTGACTTTTGGGGCCTTCTATATTATAACCGAAACAAGCCGAAACACAGAGTCCCATTTCAAATGGAATGGCAGCTCACCATGCATTGGGACACAGGTGGGATTTGCCGTCCAGATATTTGCAACCCCCAAAAATAATAGGAGGCACATGTTATGAAGAAACGTATCACCTGTATGCTCCTCGCCCTGTGCATGGTCCTGGCCGCGGTTCCCGCAGCTGTGGCCGCGCCTGTGGTGGAGGACCAAATTGATGTTTCCCTGTTGGGAAAGCACCGGGCCAATGAGTCGTCGGCTCTGCATGTTGAGCTGGAACAGAAGGTACAGGAAGAGACTGTAGAACCCATGGACACCAGAAGCTATGGCTATGCGACTTATGAACCTCACACTTCCAGCCTGGACCAGTACCGGATGTATGGAGACAACATACATCTGGAATTGATTGCTCATTTGCCGCTTGGAGCTGCGGCACAACAAGATTGGAATGTTGAACTATTTGCTGGGGCTGAGCCCGGGAAGGGCGCCTCCCTTGGCATGGCCTGGGGCACGTTCAATAATGCCCAAAATGGCGATTACAGAATCTCTGTCGATATAGACGTAAACGATATAAAACTGAAACCTGGTACATACTCTGTTATGTGCTATACCAGTTATGACATCAGCGAAGACGAGATCTATGTGGTCGAAGATACAATGATTTATTTCAATGTGTATGTGACCAATAAAATGGCGCTGATGACGCGAAGCTTCTTGGCTGACAACAGCCGGCCGGGTTCTCCCGAAGTGAAGAAGATATGCATTGCTCGGGGGCAGACCCTGACTGAATATTACCTGCGTTTCGAGCCGACGAATACTACGGATAACCGGTACGCAGATTTTACCTCGTCCAATGCAGATGTGCTGGAAGTGGCTGATTTTGGAGGATTTCTGGCACTGAATGCAAAGCAGTTTGGCACTGCGACTGTAACAGTGAGCAATATTCGGAAAGGCTTTACGATTCCTGTGGAAATTTGCACAGATAATCAGGGCCATGATTACAGCAAAGAAGTTGTGGATTCCCAGCCCACTTGTACAGAAGAAGGACATACCCACATCGAATGCTCCAAGTGTGGCCATAGAAAGTCCAGCAGCTCTACGCCCGCCCTGGGCCACAGCTGGGATGCTGGCAAGATCACCAAGGAAGAGACCGAAGAGGCTTGGGGTGAGAAGCTCTACACCTGCACCCGCTGCGGTGCGACCAAGACGGCTCCCTATCATACCTGCCCCGGCGCCATCTTCACTGACATGCCGAAGGATGACAACTGGTCTCACAAGGGCATTGACTACTGTGTCAAAAATCAGCTGATGAACGGTATGGAGAACAACCGCTTCCAGCCCTTCCTCAACACCACCCGTGCCCAGCTGGTGACGGTTCTGTGGCGTATGGCTGGCTCCCCCGAGCCCGAATCCGAGACCCCCTTTGAGGATTTGAAGGCAGGCAGCTTCTATGAGAAGGCTGTGACCTGGGGCTATGAGAATGGGATTGTCAACGGTGTGACTGAGACGGCATTCTATCCCAACAGCTCTGTGACCCGGGAACAGATGGCTGCGTTCTTCTACCGTTATGCTGAGGAGATTCTGAAGGTGGACGTCTCTGCCCGGAAGGACATTACGACGTTCCCGGACTATGGCGAGACCTTTGGATATTCCAGAGATTGCCTGTCCTGGGCCTGTGCAGTGGAGCTCATCAACGGTGTCTCCAATGGCTCCGTGACTTACCTCCAGCCTAAGAGCGGGGCGACCCGTGCGCAGATTGCTACCGTTCTCATGCGCTTCTGCGAGAACATTGTCCCCGAAATCCCCGAGACTCCCGAAGTTCCGGAGGTCCCCGAAGCGTAATCCCTGCGTTTTCGCACCTGAGTGGATGCGGGATGTCCCGATCCGGGTCATGCCGTGTGCCGTGAAATGGTGCCCCCATACCGGCCAATTCCCGAGAGGGGGTTGGCCGGTTCCTGTTTTGTGAAATGCCATTAGGCGAATTAAGAAAGAATTAAGGGTCTCCTGCATTGATTCTTAATGGGATTTCCGCTATTCTATCTTCGACAGGACAGGAAAATACATGACGGGATACGTCCGAAGGAGGTTCCTATGGAAAAGTGGGTGGAGGCCTTAAGCCTGGTCTTAAAGATCTTTACCGCGTATACAGCGATCATCAGCATCTTTTTCCTGCTGCCCCGGAGAAAGATTCCCAAGGCAGCACCCCGGACCCGGTTTGCGGTGTTACTGGCGGCCCGGAATGAGGAAACGGTCATCGGCCGGACGGTGCAGCAGCTTCTGGACCAGCACTATCCCCGGGAACTGTTTGATGTGTATGTCATCCCCAACAACTGCACAGACGATACCGAAGGCGCTGCCCGGCAGGCTGGCGCACAGATTTTGCCCTGCCTGGGGCCCGTGCGAAATAAGGGAGACGCGCTGCATTACGCCTTTGCAGCCCTGCGCAACGCGGGATATGACGCTTATTGCGTGTTTGATGCGGACAATCTGGTAGATCCGGATTTTCTGGCCCGAATGAACGATGCCTTTTGCGCCGGCGCCCAGGCCGCCAAGGGAAAGCAGACGGCCATGAATCCCCACGACGCCTGGATCTCCGGATGTTACGATTTGTATTTTGAGAATTTCAATCTTTTTTACAACCGTCCCCGGGGGAACCTGGGCCTTTCTGCCAAGCTGGTGGGTACCGGGTTCGCAGTGAGCCAGGGTTTGATGGACCGGCTGGGCGGCTGGAACACGGAAACCATGGCAGAGGATGCGGAGTTTGCCGCCCAGTGCGCCATGGCGGGAGTCAAGGTTTGGTGGGTCCCAGAGGCGCTCACCTACGATGAAGAGCCGGTTACCTTCCGGCAATCTCTGGTCCAGCGCCGCCGTTGGTGCAGCGGCGTCATGTCTGTGGCGGGCTGCTATCTGCCCCGGCTGTGGCGGCGGGTGCCCTCCCGCAACTGCTTCTACTGCCTGGATTTCGCGGTGTTTCTCTCCATGCCCATAGTTCAGGTGCTGGCGCTGCTGCCCGGTCTCTGGGCGGTGGCCCAGGCGGTGATTTTGGAGAATTGGTTGGCCCTGGCCTTGAGTCTGGTGTCCTTCTGGGGCGGCATGACGCTGACGGCCTTGGCTCTGGCTCTGGCAGGCCGCAGGAAGCTGCGTCCCCTGTGGAAGTCGATTTTGCTTTACCCATTGTTCACCGCATCCTGGTACCCGTTACATATTTTGGCGGTATTCCGGAAGACCAAGGTCTGGAAGCCCATTGCCCATCGGGGCCAGACCGCCCGGCGGCTGGGGGGCTCCGTGCGCCCGTAAGCCATAGATGGCCCGGGAGAAAGGAGAACTTGCTATGACCATGGGTGAGCGGCTGCGCCAGGCCAGAGAAGAGGCCGGGCTGTCCCAGCGGCAGGTTTGCGGGGACCAGATCACCCGGAACCAGCTGTCCCAGTTGGAGCATGACCGGGTGGGCCCATCGGTGGAGACATTGCGCTACCTGGCCAGGCAGTTGGGAAAGCCGGTGTCATACTTTCTGGGTGAAATCTCTCCCAATCTCCAGATTCTGCAGGAAGTTCGGACAACCCAGGATCCGGAGCAGGCGCTTCACAGACTGGCGGGCTACCGGCCCGATGGCTCGGTGGCAGACGATTTGGTCGTGCTTTTGGAGGCGCTGCTGTGTCTGGCAGCGTCCGATCAGGCAGCCGCAGAGGGAAGGGTCCCCTATGCCCGGCGGCTGGTTGCGCAGGGCCATGAAGCGCTGAAGCGGTGTGTGTTTCCTGGGGAGGACTTGAAGCAGGGGCTGCGATTGCGGGAAGCGGAGCTGGCGGAGGAACCGGATTTTCTCCCGGCTGCTGAGGCATGGGCCAGGAGCCGGGAGCCGGTCCTGATGGCTCGACTCAGCTTGGCCCAGGACTGCCCGGCACGAGCCCTGGCGCTCTTAGAGGATCTGCCAGGCCAGCCCCTCCTCCGGGGACTGGCACTTTACCGCCTGGGCCGGTATCAAGAGGCCTTGGAGCTTTTGCGCCTGGAAGAGGCGCGGACGACGCCAGAGCAGGCGCCACAGCTCTGGCGTTTGCTGGAAGCGTGCTGCCGGGAGTCCGGCGATTACCGGGGGGCGTACGAATATGCCGCCAAGCTGCGCCCACCAGGGGAGCCCTGAGGCGCCACACAGCGGACTACACAACTGCGTTCCTTCTCTCCCGGGGCTTGCATCCCCGGGAGATTCTTTGTATAATAAACAGGTGAAATATTTGGAATGGAGACAGGGAGCTTCGGTATATGATGGTGGAGAACACTGTCACCTGGATCCCAGGCGGCTCCGATGGAATACACGCCCATGGAGGCGCTGTTTTGTTAAAACATAAGGAGGAAATGCCTATGAAACTCTTGCTTTTGAATGGAAGTCCCCACGAAAACGGCTGTACTGCCACTGCTTTGCGAGAGGTTGGCAGGACGCTGGAGGCGCTTGGCATTGAGACGGAGACCCACTGGGTGGGTAGAGAGCCGGTGCCCAGCTGCATCGCCTGCGGCGGCTGTAAAAAGACCGGAACGTGCATTTATGACGATGGCGTCAACCGAATCCTGGAGCGGTCCGAGGAGTGGGATGGACTGGTAGTGGGTTCTCCCGTGTACTATGGCTGCGCCTCTGGCCAGGTGATCAGCTTCCTGGACCGGCTCTTTTTTGCCTCTGGCGGGCGATGGGCGGGAAAAGTTGCCGCCGCAGTGGTTTCCTGCCGCCGGGGCGGCGCGTCCACAGCGTTTCAGCAGCTGAATCTATTTTTTGGCATGAACAATCTGGTTGTGGCAACCAGTCAGTATTGGAACCAGGTCCACGGCAACACTCCGCAAGAGGTGGCCCAGGATCTGGAGGGTTTGCAAACCATGCGCACCCTGGCCCGCAACCTGGCCTGGATCCTCCGCTGCCGGGAGGCTGCCGCCCTTCCTGCGCCGGAGCGGGAGCCTGTGACGCCCACCAACTTTATCCGGTGAATGGAAATATGGACAAAAAAATCGAGAGAAATCCCAGGAAACTGTGGTTTCTCTCGATTCGTATGTGAAACGTGAAAGCCTGCTATTGGAAGGAAAATACGGCAAATACGCCGGTCCCCACCAGGGTCATGATGATACCGGCAATGGCCACTCCCGTCAAAACGGCCAGGACGGTGGGCTTGAATTCCATGTCCAGGAAGCTGGCGGCCAGGGTCCCGGTCCAGGCGCCGGTGCCGGGAATGGGGATGGCTACGAACAGCATCAGAGCCAAAAACAGCCCCCTGCCGGCTTTTGCTTTGAGTTTCTCTCCGCCCCGGTGCCCTTTTACCAGGCACCACTGAAAAAAGCGACCGACCACCGGCTTGTCCGCCCCCCAGGTCAAGACCTTCCGGGCAAACAGATGAATGAAAGGCACGGGTAGCATATTCCCCAAAATGCAGATGAGGTAAGAGGGGAGCATAGGCAGGCCCAACCCCGGCGCCAAGAGAACGGCCCCCCGCAGCTCAATCATGGGGACCATAGAGACCAGAAAAACGAGCAGGTATTTTTGTAGCATCATGTGTTCCGTCCTGTAATCATTGTACGTATTGCTACCGGCCGGTGGCCAGGAAAAACAGGGCCAGCGTACCGGGGCCGGAGTGTGTCCCAATGATGGGGCAGGTATAGGCAATCGAAATGTGTTTGGTGCCGAAGCGGCGGCGGACCTCCTGGGCCACCCACTGGGCATCCTCCAGGCAGTCGCCGTGGCCGATGAAAACCGTCTGGTTCTCTGGCTGGATGGCCGTTTGTTCCATTTTGTCCACCAGGGCCTGCAGAGCGGCCCGCCGGCCTCTGGCCTTAGAGACGTTCACCAGGTGACCCTGGTCGTCTACGTGCAAGACTGGCTTGATGGAGAGCATGGAGCCAACCATTGCCGTGGCGGCGGAGATGCGGCCGCCCCGCTTCAGGAACATCAGATCATCCACGGTGAACCAATGGGCCAGGTGAAGCTTGTTCGCTTCCACCCAATCCCGGGTTTCCTCCAGGCTGGCGCCCTCTTGCCGCCGCAGGGCGGCGTGATAGGCCAGCAGCGCCTGGCCGCCGGAGGGGGCCAAGGTGTCCACAACGTAGAGCTTCCGGTCAGGGAACTGGGCGCGCAGCTCCTCAGCCGCCAGGAGGCTGTTCTGATAAGTACTGGACAGGCCGGAGGAGAAGACCAGGAGCAAGACATCCTGTCCAGCGGCCAGAATTGGCGTCAGGTATTCCACATACGCGCCCGGATTGATGGCGGAGGTGGTGGCTGTTTCACCGTTGCGCAGGCGGTGGTAGAAGGTTTTGGCATCCATTTGCCGGTAGTCGGCATGGTGCTGGTAGGAGATCCCTCCCATGGTAAATTCCATGGGAATCATGTAAATGTCCAGCTTGACCGCCAGCTCCTCCAGGAGCTCCGCAGCGGTATCTGTCACGATGGCAAAATGAGACATGGCAGCTTCTCCTCTATCATTATGTGGGAAGTTCTATATCAGTCTACCTGGAGATGAGAAAAAAGTCAAGTAAAATCCGGCTTTTCCGTTGTGCATGGTCAAAATGGGTTCTGATCTCCGAAAAAATTACCCCGGCTCCAGGAGAGCCGGGGTGGAATCGGCTTACATGCCAAATTTTGCCTTTACATAATCCCAGATGATATCGGCGGACTTGTCAATGCCAATGGAGCTGTTGAGGGCCATATCGTAGTTGCGAATGTCGCCCCAAGGATACTCCGAATAGGTGTTATAGAATGCGGCGCGGGATTTATCCTTCTTCTGAAGGGCACGTTCCGGGTTATCCATAGGCTCCTGATAATCGTCCCGGGCTCTGCGAATGCGCTCCGACAGGGGGGCGTGGATGAAGATATGTACGCTGTTGGGGAAATTTTTCAGAATGCAGTCGGCGGCCCGGCCCACAATGACACAGGGACCGTTCTCTGCCAGCTCCCGGATCACGGAGAACTGGGCATTCCTGGCCTGCTCATATACCGAGGGCACGGTAGCAGCAGCGTAGATGCTGTACAGGAAGCTGGAGGTCTGTTTCTCCTCCACCTCTTTTACAAAGTCCAGGGCAAACCCGGTTTTTTTGGCGGTCAGGGAAATGAGCTCTTTGTCGTAGTAAGCAATGCCCATCTTTTTCGCCAAGCACTCGCCGATGAGGCGGCCGCCGGAACCATGCTGCCGAGCAATGGTGATAATCACATTTTCCATATTCGTCCCTCCCGGTCTGGATTGTAAATTTTGTCTACTATGATAACTATACTGCACTTTTATCAATCCGGCAAGGTCTCCCCTGGTTTTTTTTGAGTTTTCCAGTCTCTTTTCTCTCCGGCCTCTGTGAAATGGAGGGGTAATCCAAGCAAAACCGGACAAACTATTCCGGAAGGGGGAAGGAATATGAACATGAATTCCAAGGAATACAGTGCATATGTCAAGAAAATGGGACCGAAATCGCCGATTTGGAAAGATTGCTTCAACGCCTTCTGGATTGGCGGCCTGATCTGCGTTTTGGGTCAACTGATTCAGAACGGATATGCGGCTGCCGGTTTGGACAAGACGGATGCCGGAACGGCGACTTCCATGAGTTTGGTGGTACTTTCGATTCTGCTCACAGGGTTCAGCGTATATGACAATTTGGCGAAAGTGGCCGGAGCTGGCACGCTGGTGCCCATCACTGGCTTTGCCAATTCCATTGCTGCCCCGGCCATTGAGTTTCGCAGCGAAGGAATCATCACCGGTACCTGTGTCAAGCTCTTCTCCATTGCCGGGCCGGTGCTGGTGTTTGGCATTTCTGCCAGCGCCATCTACGGGTTCATCTACTGGCTGTGCACCAGCGTTTTTTGATTCCCGGGCCGGAATTGGAAGCGGGTGCTTCGGATTGTCACAATTTGGGTCCGGGACACCAGAGCAAACAAGAACCATGGCATGCTCCGTAGGGGCGCACATGATTTACACCTTGTGAAGGGACATGGTTTACAACCATCGTCCCACGATGGCTTAGATTTTTGATAAGGGGTCGAAGCGCAGCGAGGCAACTTATTAAAAATCTAGGTCTTCCCCCGCAGCCTGGCGAGGACAATTCTCGTTTTACAATTTGTCCTTGAGCCGCGGATTTCCCTCAATCAAGTACATACGTCGGAACACATAGACACGCTTTTCCACTTCAATCCGCGCTATGCGGAACTGACGGAAAAACAAGCTAATGCACCCTTCCACGCGGGATTCCCGCACCGCGATCTCCTTCCCGCCGAATGCCTCGCTCGGGAAATATCCCTGGCCCTCCCAGTTGAAGTGCCCCGTTTCCTTTACCCGCCGGATCTGGCATTCCGGAGGATATTCCCACTGGGAGATTTTCTCCGAGTAAAGCCGGTGCTCTGGGCAGTTCCCCAGGGATTCCCATTGTCGCAAAGGAAGGAGAAAGGTAGGCCATACTCCTGAAAAATGCGAATCATAACTGGTTTTATCTCGTTAAATGTTTCGCCTTTCTGAGCTTCACAGCAGAGGTTGAACCGGGTGCAGTCGTCTATGATGTTCAGCGGATGGCAGCGCTTCCCGTTCTTCATTGCAAAGTGGCCTTTGTAATCCCCCTGCCACATCTCGTTGGGAATGCTCTTCTCGAACCGCTGGATGGGCCTGGCGGCCAGACTGGCCTCCCGAGTGATCATTCCATTGCGCTTGAGAATGTTGTTCACTGTGCGGGCACTGGGCAGCTGTGTGTGCCCCTTGTTTTCCAGAATTTTTCGAATTTTGACCGCCCCAATGGCGGGGTGCTCTCGTCGATAGTCCACAATGAGCGCTTTTGTTTCTGGCGGTGTCTTCCTGGGCTTGCTATGAGGCGCGCTGCTCTGATTTTCCAGAGCTTTCCCCGTCAAATATCGAGCCAGCCATTTGTCTCCCGTGGGGCGACTAATCCCATATTCCCGGCACAGCGCGCTCTTGCTTTTTTCCTGTGCCAGCACTCGCTCAACAAATTCTTTCCGCATTTGGTTTACAGTCCTTTCTTTCCAAGGCATCCCGGATTCCTCCCGTTTTTGCCTTCATTATACCTTCTAAACTGTAAACCATGTTGTTGCACTTTTTGTAAATGATCTTACTACACCAAACACTCACACTTGGCAACCACCTCCTTTTTCGTTGCAATACCGACCTCTCTTCCTTTTGTAGTCAGCATAGCAGGTTTTTTCATCTTCGTGAATCCATGTTTGCATTTTCTTCACCCATTAAAATATTCAGCATATTTCACAAAAGGAACTTGACTTACAGAGGGATAAATGGTAAACTTGACATAGTAGAAATTGGTAGGGAGGGGATCCCGATGGTTTAAGATGCCCAACCGCCCAGGTCGAGGCCAATTCAGTCGTCATTACATATTGAGATAACGGCATTAGGCACATTGAAGTTATTGACCACCTTTGGCAGAAGTTCAGCATGAGTAGAATCCAGCACCCACACCGACAGTAAATAAGCAAATCTGTATAAAGTTACATAGCATGATTAATGAAAATTTGGGGGCGGTTAGATAATTGATATGTCCACAATTGAGCGCTTAATTGCAAAAATGTTAAATTATGAAAATAATAAAACGAATTAGAATAATTGCGTTAGTATTCGTCCTGTGCTTTGCTCTGTCTGTTTTTGCCGCCGTTTCCTATAAGGGATCTGCCTCCTTAACAGCAACTCAAAACAATGTCACTTCCTCTTCTTATGGCGGCCGCAGTGGAAAGGGATCCGTTTCTAACCATTCCGGGTCAGCTGGAGATGTTAATTTGTCGTTGCAAATCAGCGCTGGAAATGGGTGGACAACATACGAAACCGTAACCGCCTCACCCGGTTCCAGTGTGTCAACGAAGATATGGGGGGAGAATGCCAGCTTCCTGTTCCGGGTATATTTGGAATCCAGCACATATTGGGTTGTCGGCAATCCTGGCCGGATCGCTACCGGGTATGTATATACGGATGGCTAAGCGTTTTGCCGCGAATCTTCCTTAGATGCCAGAGGCAATGAATGTAGTTAAGGGCTGATTAAAATGGTATGGGCTGTCTTGAATGGCCCATACCTTTGTAGCAATATAGGGGTTTTCATATGAAACGTTCTATCCGGGTATCTTTTTGTGTATATTTCCGTACAATTAAATTGATTGTACCGTATTTGGCCATGTTTGCGGCCAGTTTCTTTACACTATTCTCCTTATATGGTTCGCAGTCTTCCCCAATTTCTTTTCTTTTAGGCAGTCTTAAACTTGGTATTCTGGGCATTGTATATTTTGCTTTCTCGTCCTATGAATTTACCTCTCAAATTCGGCGCATAGGTGGCCGGGAATGCATTGCCGTAGTGAAAGGCGCTGAGCGGAATTTAATTTTTTCTGAGATCCTGATTTTAGCGATTCCATTAATATGCTGGGCAATGTTGATTTGGGGCTGGCAGATCGCTTCTTGTGTGGGCAGCTGCGGGGATTATCCACGATATGCCGTTCACTCCCTTCTTTCCGTATTACTATATTGTATTATGCCCAGCGTAATCAGCATTCTCCTTGGCGCCTGCCTGGCCTCCCGCGGGCGTCCGACAGCTTATGGCTGTATCGCCCTGGCAAGTATCCTTTTCAGTTCGGTTTTTCTTCAAATTCTCTCCGGCGGTGGTATTGGAACCTTTCGGTTTGTCTCCGTTCTGGATTGGTTTTCCATCTCTGTACCAAATTCAAATTGGGTGGCGGATGGTGTTTATGGAATCTCCATGGAGTTTTGCCGCTGGGTACTGGTTGCCTTTTGGAGCCTGCTTTTGTTCGCGGCCTTACTGTGGAAATACAGCGCCGCGAAAGAGCACAGACTGCGTTTCATTGCCGGCCTTGCAGGCTTACTCGCCATTGCGTGTGGGGTTCGGTTTGCGTTTCGGTCAAATGACTATGTTCTTTACAAGGATAATCGATCTAGCTCAATTGTGAACAGTGAATATCAATATCGACGTGATAGGGAGGTGCCTCCGGCGGTTCCCGCTAATTTTACTGTTGAACAGTACGAACTTGACTTATCAATTCGGCACAACCTGAAAGCGGAAGCCACATTGTACCTCTCACAATCGGATCTCTCCTTATATCAGTTCACGCTTTACCATGGATTAAATGTTCATTCTGTTGTCGACGAAATGGGGGAGCCTCTGGATTTTCAAAGAAATGGAGATTTCCTGGATGTCTCTTCCGCGAAACCAATCAAAGCCATGACAATTTCCTATTCCGGCCAAACCTGGAAGTATTTTTCAAATGAGCAAGGGATTGCTTTACCGGGATATTTCCCATATTACCCCATGGCAGGGCATCTGTGCATATGGGATAGCAACAATAATTCGGTAAAGGTAAATACGAAATTCAATGAAGCATCTTTTTCGGTTCATGTAAATACCGCCTTGAAGGTCTTTTCCAATCTGCCGGAGCAGGCCGGCAGAAATACTTTTTCCGGAACCGCTTCAACCGTCAGCTTATACGCGGGCTTACTATCCGAAGAAAATCACAATGGTGTCGTATGCCTCAGCAGCCCGGTCGATGGACGAACATTATCTTTTACGCCGGAAAAACTTGAGGAGGCTTGGGAAAAGCTTGCCAGAGATATAGGCTGTAACGAAACCATGTCAGCTTCCGGCAAAACCATCATTTTGCAGCCCTATACCATAGGGGCGGCTGGAGCAAGTAAGGAAACATTTGTACTTCTGGATGATCATATTCTGATTGCAGACCTTATGCCAAGCATAAAAGGCGCTTGCATTGCTTATTTAGAAGGAATAGTTCCTGAAGATCCTTATAAAAGTATTTTAAGGGAAAAATTTCTGCAATATTTGTACTCTCAAGATGCACCTTCCTCCCCTGGCTGTGAAAAGCCCAGCTATAGTAGCATGGCTATCTTGAAAAAGTATTCATCTGCGGGCGAAATTGCCGACATTGATGAATGGAATGAATACCTTCTTGCGCAGGAAGGTGCGTATGGAGACTTGTTTACATACCAAATGAGCGTGCTGGGGGAAGAAACCGTATTGAAGGCGATTTATCAGTATCTTACATCCCCTGACCAAGTAACACATCCGGTAGACTTTCTTTACAACTTGGGAGGTGACAGCGATGCTTGATTTAGAAAATGTTAGTATGTATTTTGGTAAAAATATAGCGTTAGACAAAATTAATTTACATCTGGAACATGGCGTATATGGTCTGCTTGGGCCAAATGGTGCAGGTAAAACTACGCTTATGCGTTGTATTGCAGGAATCCTCCGGTCCTCTAATGGAAAGATTTCCGGTGCAGATCACATAGGGTATCTACCGCAGAAGTTTGGTATGTTTAAGGAACTCACAGTTCTCGAAACAATGGAGTACTTTGCCGCATTAAAAAATATTCCACGGTCGCAGTATCGGATATGCGCGATGGAGTGTTTAGAGCAAGTTCATCTGGCAGAGCGTGCTAAAGATAAAGTGGCGTCTCTATCCGGTGGCATGGTACGCCGGTTGGGAATTGCGCAAACCCTTTTAGGATCGCCATCTCTCATTTTGGTCGACGAACCGACAGCGGGTTTGGATCCTGAAGAACGGCTGCGCTTTAAAAATTTGATTTCCAGCATCCGTAAAGACAGAACAATTCTGATTTCAACGCACATTGTGGAGGATGTTGAATCGGTCTGCGATCATATCATAATTCTGCATAAGGGACATATTCTGGTTCAGGGCACTGCTGAAGACATTCGCAAAAAGGCGGAAGGCAGGGTTTTCTCCGTTCCCGCCGCACAAAAAAGTGAGCTGAGGGAACCATATTTTCTTCTGCGGGATGAGTATGTGGGGGGCGAGGAGTCGCTTCGTATATTATCGCAGCAAGAACAGCCCTGGAAACCTACAACCCCAACTGTGGAGGATGGATATATGCTGTATATCCACGAAGAGCTATGATCAGCAGGCTGCAGCTCATTCGGATTACGCTTCGCCGTTCGCGGTTGCTGCTTTTTGTTCCGATCATCTGCATGTATGGAATGATACCGATAGTCGCAATCGTGTCGCCCCGCAATGAAGGATTGCAGAATACGATTATGGCATCCCGCGTATTGCTTCCGCCAAGCGCGCTTCTTTGGTATATGGCATATCTGCAAATGTGGATAGAGAGCGAAGGGCAGGAGGCTATGCGGGCGTGCAGCAAAGGGAAACACACCTGTGCACCGGAACTTATGCTCTTAGCCGGTTCTTTCATGCTGGCGCTTCTGCCTGGTGCGTTCATCGTATCCGCAGTATATGGCTCTGTGTTTCACGAATATCTCTATATCTGTGTGCAGATACTCTGGACTGGCGGTATGCTCTATGTTTTATCGGTACTGCTTCATTCAGTAGCCATGAGCAGTATGCTTGTTCTTTCTTATTTGCTGTTTTGTGTGTTCTTTTCAAAGGACAGCTCTATGCAAGGTTTCTGCCTTTTGAAATTGGATGTTTTGTCTGGTTGGGAATCTTTGACATCTGACAGTCTTCCATTACTGCTATTCGCTATTTTGTTGATTTCCATAGGGCATATTGGGGAACGCTTTTTCTTTCACAAGCTGCGCATACATTAAAAAGCCCAGGAAACACTGCTGAAATTCCACCACATCCAGGCTTTCAGCAGTGTTTCCGTGTTCCGTGGCCAGGCTTCCTGCGGCCCAGATAAGGGCCAACTGTCCCCACCAGCTATCCCAATCCAGTACCAGGCTCAGGGCATGGCGGACAACCGCCCTGCGCTCCGGAGACAGATCCGCCGGAAGATTTTGAAGCAGTGCAAGGGCTTCCTCCTGGGAAATGCTCAGATTCCCGAGCAAATCGCTCATGGCCTCCCGCTCTGACAGCAGGGCGTCCAGCGCCTCATTCTGGTAATCGCTGAAATGGTAGACTGTCCGCATTTCGTCTGCGGTTTTCGCAGAGATGGTGATATGTAAAATCCGCTCCGTCCAACTGTCGTCAACCTCGTCGTTGGGATCGCTGTCCGGGTGTTCTATGGTTTCTTCCTCGCTGGAAATCGAACACATATCCCAAAAGGTTGTTCGTATGTGATCTGATTCATGACGGATAGGGTGGCGCCTGCCTTTTGGTTTTGTCTGGACAACTCAACCATAACACAGGCCATCCCTATTTGCCACCTTTTTTCTCAATCCGGAAAAAGTGCTGCAGGCATCGTAGTCGTGCTATGGGAATGTGTGGAAACCGCTCCGCCTGGCGTCACACATCATTGTAAATCTTACCCTGGTTGGTTGTGTCGCTGGATTTTCTGCTTGACAAAAGCAAAATTGAAGATTAGAATGGACTAACTATGATTGGAGGTGAACTCATGGGGATAGAAGCGTGGACCGGAATTTTAATCCCGTTTTTTGGTACAGTTTTGGGTGCGGCCTGTGTGTTTTTCATAAAAAACACCATGAAGGATCAGGTGCAGCGAGCTTTGACCGGGTTTGCCGCCGGGGTTATGGTGGCGGCATCGATCTGGAGCTTGCTGCTGCCGGCCATGGAGCAGGCGGCAGAGATGGGGAAGTGGTCCTTTGTCCCAGCTGTGACGGGATTTTGGCTTGGCATTCTCTTTTTGTTGCTCCTGGATCATATCATACCCCATTTACACCGAAATTGTGCAGATGCGGAAGGTCCCAGAAGCCAGCTGCAGAAGAATACCATGATGGTGTTGGCTGTGACCCTCCACAATATCCCGGAAGGTATGGCCGTGGGCGTGGTCTATGCAGGCTATTTGGCGGAGCATGGCCAGATTTCTGCCGCCGCTGCCCTGGCCCTTTCCTTGGGCATCGCCATTCAAAATTTCCCGGAGGGGGCCATCATTTCCATGCCCCTCAAGGCCGAGGGAATGGGGCGGTCCAAAGCATTTGCCAAGGGGGTACTGTCCGGGGTGGTGGAGCCGGTGGGAGCATTGCTGACCATTTTAGCCGCAGAGCTTCTCGTCCCTGCGCTGCCATATCTGCTGAGCTTTGCCGCTGGAGCGATGCTATATGTGGTGGTGGAGGAGCTGATTCCAGAGATGTCTCAGGGCCGCCATTCCAACGTTGGAACTTTGTGCTTTGCCCTGGGGTTTGGTGTGATGATGGTGCTGGATGTGGCGCTGGGGTGAACAGTTTTTTTGAAGGAACCGTCGCTTTCTGGAAAAATACCCTTGCCATCTTGGGTTTGACGTGATATAATGGACCAGCTATGGAATGGATGTCCCACGGGACCTGAGATCGGCTTGCCGTCTGCCGGAAACGCGGCGACCGCCTTGCCGGCGGATGGAGGTTTATTGTTATGAATGTTCCGGAAATTATCATCGCAGTGTTGCTGTGTCTGGTCAGTCTGGCTTTGATTGTCATTGTGACCATCCAGTCCGGCAAAGAGGCTGGCCTGTCCAGCGCTCTGTCTGGCGGCAGCAAAGACAGCTACCTGTCCAAGAACAAGACCGGCAACCGGGATAAGATGCTGGCTTCCATGACCAAGTGGATTGCCCTGGCGTTTGCGGTCCTGGCGCTGGCTCTGAATCTGGTGTAACTTCAGGCTTGGAACCCAACATATGAACATGGAGTCTGCTGTGCAGCAATGGGCCCTCCCAGCTTGCAGCAGACTCCTTCTTTTATCAAAAGGATTGGAGTGACGTGGTATGTTTCGCCAGATGCGGAGAAACAAGCAGGCGCTTTCTCAAGAAGAAAGTGCAGAAATTCTAAGGAAAGGTACCTCCGGAGTGCTGTCTCTGTCTGGGGATGATGGGTACCCCTATGGGGTTCCCATCAGCTATGTGTACGACGGGGAGAAGCTGTATTTCCATTGCGCCCGGGCAGGACACAAGTTGGATGCCATCCGGTGCAACGGCAAGGCCTCCTTCTGTGTCATCGCTCAGGACCAGGTGATTCCGGAGACCTATACCACCCATTACCGGAGCGTCATAGTCTTTGGAACCGTGCGGATTTTGGAAGAGGAAGAGCAGTATGCCGCCATGGAGAAGCTGGCGGTCAAATACGCGCCGGACAGCAGCGCAGAGGGCCGCCAGAGGGCGATTCGGGGTGCATGGAACGCCCTTTGCGTCCTGGAGATGACCGTTGCCCACATGACAGGGAAAGAGGCCATTGAGCTGAAGGCAAGGAAGGAAAAGGACGATTAATCGCAAAACAGGGTCCAGGGGAAAATCGGAGGCGGCTCCAGGCGGAAGGTCATGGGCTTCCCGCTGACCGGATGGCAGAAGCGTAGGCAGTGAGACCACAGGGCAATGGGGCAGCCGTCGTCCAACAGGCTGTATTTCCGGTCCCCCACCAGGGGGAGGCCCCGGGCAGAGAACTGAGCCCGGATTTGGTGGGTCCTGCCGGTCTGCAGCCGGATGTGCACTTGGGACAGGCCGTTGCAGCTTCCTAAGAGACGGTAGGAGAGGATGGCCTCCTGCACGTCTTTGCCGGGGACCTCAGTTACATAAGTCTTCCGCTCGGCTTTGTCCCGCCGCAGTAGATCCCGCAGGGCGCCTTCCGGCGCCTGGGGGCAGCCGTGGAGGACAGCCAGGTATTCCTTTTCGAAGCGTTGCTCCCGGATCTGGCGGGAGAGCTGAGAAGCGGCCTCCGGGGTCCTGGCCAGGACCATGAGCCCGCTCACCACCCGGTCCAGCCGGTGCACGGTCCGCACGCAGCCCTGGGGCTCTCCCAAGGCGGCCCGTGCCAGCTCCGGCATGCCGCCGGGTTCGTCGGTGGACAGGACCCCTGCCGGCTTGACACAGACCAAAATGCTGCTGTCCTGATAAATGAATTCCATGGTGTGTTCCTCGCTGTGTTTTTCCCCTATGATACCAAAAATGTGCCAAAAAAGGAAGAGGCCTTTCGGCAAATTCCCCGAGAGCCAAGTGATATGATGAAGCTCCCAAGTTTTGGACAAGCAGCGAGGAGGAGCGGCATGAAGCGTGCATTGGTATTGACCCTGGCGGCCCTGTTTGTGGGGTTGTGTATTCCGGCCCTGTTTTTACTGGGGCAGGGAGAACATCCGGAGGGCGGGCCCCCTACGGAGCCGGACCAGACGGCCCCGGAGGAGACGGCAGGGATTGCCCAGACCGTCCCCAGCGGGGACAGCCTGGATGGAACCCTGCTGTTGCAGGTTCTGCTGAGCGATGGGACGGTGGAGCAAAAGCCTCTGGATGACTATCTGGCTGGTGTGATCCTGGCGGAGATGCCGGCCTCCTTCGAAGAGGAGGCGCTGAAGGCGCAGGCTGTGGTCTCCCGCACCTATACCCTGCGGCAGACGGCCCGGAAGAAGCACGCCGATGCAGACATTTGTACGGACCCCAGCTGCTGCCAGGGGTGGATCTCTTACGAGGACTACTGCGCCAAGACCGGGGACGATGGGCCGGATTGCGCCCAGGCAGCAGCCCAGGCAGTGAAAGCCACCGACGGGTTGGTCTTGGTATACGATGGAGCCCTCATCGACGCCACCTTTTTCTCCTGTTCCGGGGGACGCACGGAGACTGCGGTGGAGGTCTGGGGCAGTGACGTGCCCTATCTGCAGTCGGTGGAGAGCCCGGGGGAGGAGGCTCCCCACAACGAGGACACCGTTTCCTTCTCTGCGGAGGAGTTTTCCGCCCGGATTCTCTCCCAGAATCCAGGGGCGGATCTGTCCGGCTTGCCAAGCAGCTGGTTTGGAGATACTTCCGTCACCGAAGGGGGTGGAGTGGAGGCCCTGGAAATTGGAGGCGTGTTCTTCAGCGGCAAGGAGTTGCGCAGCCTTTTGGGGTTGCGCTCCACGGTTTTCACCGTCAGCGTCTTGGGAGATGAGATCTTTTTCCAGACCCGGGGCTATGGTCACCGGGTGGGCATGAGCCAGTACGGCGCCCAGGCCATGGCCCAGGCGGGGAGTAGCTGTGAGGAGATTCTCCTGCACTATTACACCGGCGTGGAACTTCAAAATTATTTCTCAGCAGCCTGAGAAACCAAAGGGATCTGCTGCATAAGGGACGAGAGAGCCTCGTTCCTCTTTTGCAGCAGATCCCTTTTAGCAATCCTCTGCCCAGGGAAAGATTTCCCGGGAAATGCTGGGAAAGGATTGCCATGGCATTCCCTCGGGCCGATGGGAGCAAGTGATGGTGTGACCTGCGACAGGGTGTGGCAGGGTGAGCCGGAAAGACCAAAGGGCGGGGGATTTGGCTTCGTCCCGGCTGCCGTATTTGTGATCTCCGACCAAGGGGAAGCCCCGACTGGCAAACTGAACCCGAATCTGGTGGCTCCGGCCGGTGTGAAGGCGGACGTGTACCAACGTCAGAGCCTCCCTGGTTTCCAAAACCCGGTAGGAGAGACTGGCGGCTTTGACGCCTTTCCGCATGCGACGGACCACAAACACTTTATTTTTCCCACTGTCCTTCCAGAGCAGATCCTCCCAGGCGCCTGCGGACGGATGGGGGCGCCCGTGCACCAGGGCCAGGTACTCCTTCTGGAGATGCCCAGCCTGCACCGCCTGAGACAGGGCCGCGGCGGCCTGCCGGGTTCGGGCGTAGACCATGACGCCGCCCACGTTGAGGTCCAGCCGGTGCACAGGGTACACTGCTGCGCCCAATTGGGCCTCCAAAAGCGAGGGCAGGGAGCCGGGCCCCGATTCTGATGAGAGACCCACAGGCTTCACACACAGTACAATTTGGGAATCCTGATACAACAGCTCCATGGAACAGCCTCCTGATGGGTTTTCCCTCAGTATACACCATTTTGAGGCCCGCGACAACCGGTTTCAAAGCGGGGGAATGCGGTCTTCCTGGTCTTGCATCTTTTGAAAAAATCGGTATAATGAGAGCCAGAATATGTGAGAGAAGCGAGGAATGGAAGAATGACCACCAAGGACTACCAAACGAGAGGCTCTTTGCGGATTTTTTTCTCCTATTTTAAGCCCCATTTGCGGCTGTTTTTCCTGGACATGTGCTGTGCTCTGCTGGTGGCGGCCATTGATTTGGCCTTCCCCCTGATCTCCCGGCAGGCCATGTACACCTGGTTGCCGGACCGTGCCTACCGGACTTTTTTCCTGGTGATGGCGGGGGTGGTGGCGGCTTATGTGCTGCGCAGTGTGCTCAACTACGTGATTTGCTACTGGGGCCACACCTTCGGCATTCGGGTGGAGGCGGATATTCGCCGGGACCTCTTTACCCATATGCAGGATCTGGGGTTTGATTTCTACGACCGGAACCGGACCGGCCAGCTGATGAGCCGCCTCACCTCGGATCTGTTTGATCTGACGGAACTGGCCCATCATGGCCCCGAGGATACGGTGACCTCCTGCATCACCATTGTGGGCGCCCTGGTGGTGATGTTCACGATTCAGTGGCGGCTGGCCCTGGTGGTGGCGGTGCTGATTCCCATTTTTGCCCTGGTGGTGACCTCTCAGCGCAAGCGCATGGCGGCGGTCTCTAAGGAAGTCAAGCAGAAGGTGGGCCACATCAACACGGAGATTGAGTCCTCCCTCTCCGGCATCCGCACGGCCAAGGCCTTTGCCAATGAGTGCTGGGAGAATGACCGGTTCAGCCGGGCCAATGGGAAGTACAAGACCTCCAAACGCCAGTTCCACAAGGCCATGGCCCGGTTCAGCTCCACCATGGAGTTTTTCCTGTGCAGTCTTCAGGTGGTGGTCATTGCCTTTGGCGGCTTTTTGATTATGCGGAACCAGATGGATCTGGTGGACCTGCTGACCTTCTCCCTGTACATCGGCACCTTTGTGAGCCCCATGCGGAAGCTGGCCAATTTCTCCGAGATGTTCGCCAGCGGCTTTGCCGGCCTGTCCCGGTTCCGGGACATCATGGCCACGGAACCCAGCCAGAAAGACGCTGCGGATGCCCGGGAGCTCCAGCAGGTACGAGGACAAATTGACGTGCAGGATGTTTCCTTCTCCTATGATGGGGACCTGGCGGTGCTCCACCATGTGGACCTCCATGTGCAGCCCGGGGAGACGGTGGCCATTGTGGGCCCCTCTGGCGGCGGCAAATCCACCCTGTGTCAGCTGATCCCCCGGTTCTACGATGTGTCTTCGGGGAGCATTTGCATCGATGGGATGGATGTGCGCCAGGTCAAGCAGCGGTCCATTCACCAGAACATCGGCATTGTTCAGCAGGACGTGTTTCTCTTTGCAGACACCATTTTTGAGAACATCCGCTACGGCAAACCCGACGCCACAGAGGAAGAGGTGTACGAAGCAGCCCGGAAGGCGGAGATTTATGACGACATTCTGGCCATGCCCGACGGTTTTGACACTTACGTGGGCGAGCGGGGAACGCTCCTGTCCGGCGGCCAGAAGCAGCGGGTGTCCATCGCCCGGATTTTCCTGAAGAACCCGCCCATTCTGATTCTGGACGAGGCTACTTCCGCCCTGGACTCCGTCACCGAGGCCAAGATCCAGCGGGCCTTTGACAACCTGTCCAGGGGCCGTACCACCCTCATCATCGCCCATCGCCTGTCCACCATCCGCGCCGCTTCCCGCATCGTCTCCATTGCAGATGGCGTGATTCAGGAGGAGGGGACCCACGCGGAGCTCCTGCAAAAGGGCGGCCTGTATGCGGATTTGTATCAGACCCAGAGCAATCTGGCCTGTTGAGGATGGACGATGGAGACAAGAGAAGCGGCCCTCCTCCGGGCTTATCTGGACAATCCCTGTCGGGTGCTCTCCGTTCCCTTTTGGAAGGCCAGGAACATGGAACTGCCCGCCGGGCTGCACGTGGTGCATGAGCAGGATTTTCGCCGGGAATCGTACCGATATGAGACAGACGAGCCCTACTTTCGCCTGTCTCATACGATGGAACATGTGAACAAGCCAAGTCTGGCGGGTTTTGCTGTGCACACGGCGACTCGGGAAGACTGGCCTGCCATGGTCTCCATCATAGCCCGTTCCTACGAGAATATGCAGATGGATTTGGACCGGTTGGCGGACTATGCCGCCTCGCCGGTGTACCATCCGGCATTGTGGATTTTGGTCCGGGATGGAAACCGGGACGATTGGGCCGGGTGCGGCATCGCGGAGTTGGACCGGCAGATTGGGGAGCTGGCTCTGGAATGGATTCAGGTTCTGCCGGAATACCGGCGGCGTGGCGTCGGGCAGCTGATTGTCCGGGAACTGCTGTACCGCATGGCTGGAATTGCCCGCTTTGCTACGGTTTCCGGCCGGGCAGACAGCGAATCCCATCCGGAAGCGCTTTACCGGAAATGCGGATTTGAAGGCCAGGACGTCTGGCACATTCTGCGGGAGTAATTTGATATGAGGCTGCCTCGCACCGTTTGGCGAGGCAGCCTCGTTTTCATAAAAAAGCCGGTTTTTCTGCCCGGTGGCCTGAATCCTTCTTCTACTGCGGTTGGTATCAAGGAAAAACGCCCATACCGCAGATGCGGAACGGGCGTATGAGAGGGTTTGGCCGGGTTGTGGGAGGCGCTATGTAAGCGGATCCTGCTGGCACTGGGCGGTGAGGGCGGAGATTTCATAGGCGGTGCGGACCTCTACGCCATCGTCGGTGGCCTTCCGGTAGAGCCTGCTTTGCAGGCGGCCGGTGAGGGAGATGGTGTCGCCGGTGGTACATTGGGAGATGTCCTGTGCAGTCCGGCCCCAGAGGATGCAGGGCAGGTAGTCCGAGCGCCGGTAGGACCGGGGCACCGCCAACATCACGTCACAGATCTCCCGGCCCAGGGGGGTCCGGCGGTAAATGGGAGCCTTGCAGATGGTCCCGTTGAGAAGGACTTGATTGCAGGGCTCCTCTTGGCTGGTCTGGACGGAGTCGGCAAAGACGAAAATCAGCAGTCGCTGCCCCACAGCGCTGTGATTGTTGAAGGAGCGGATCTGTCCCCGTACCTCGATGTACGTGCCGCCGGACAGGTCCATTTGATTGAGGGCCTCCTCCCGGGCAATCACCGGCAGGTGATCCACGGCGCCGGACAGCCGAGGAACCTCTAAAACAAAGCGGTAAAACCGGTTGCCGTGATTCTCATGGGAAAACTGGGGCAGCTCCAGAAGGGTGCCCCGGATGACGGCCTGATTGGCAGTGTGTTCCATACTTCCACCTCAAATTCCAGTTCGTATGGAATACTCTATGACAGGCCCTGGCGGGATATGCGGGCTATCTGCGGCTCTTGGCTGGCCGCGTGGGTCTGGGCGGGGGAATCAGGCACTTGGGACCGGCGCCGATCAAATCCTCCCGCCCGGCCAGGACCAGGGCTTCATGGACCAGGCGGTAATTTTTGGGATCCCGGTATTGAATGAGAGCCCGCTGCATGGCCTTCTCGTGAGGGCTCCGGGGGACGTACACCGGCTCCATGGTCCTGGGGTCCAGACCGGTGCAGTACATCACTGTGGACAGGGTGGAGGGGGTAGGATAGAAGTCCTGAACCTGCTCCGGCATGTAGCCCATGTCCCGGGCGAACTCCGCCAGCTCCACCGCCTCCCGGAGGGTAGAGCCGGGGTGGGAGGACATGAGATAGGGCACCAGATATTGCTTCAAATGGTACTGCTGGTTCAGGGCAAAGTACCGGCTGGCAAACTGACGGTAGACGGCGTTTTTGGGTTTGCCCATTTTTGCCAGGACTGGGTCCGACACGTGTTCCGGGGCCACCTTCAATTGTCCGGAGACGTGGTGCTGCACCAGCTCCCGGAGGAAGGTGTCCCGCTTGTCCGCCAGGACGTAGTCAAAGCGAATGCCGCTGCGGATGAAAACCTTCTTCACCCCGGGTAGCTTTCGGAGTTTGCGCAGGAGGCTCAGGTAGTCGCTGTGATCTGCCCGAAGGTTGGGGCAGGGGGTGGGGAAGAGACATTGCCGCCCGGGGCAGGCCCCTTTGGTCAGCTGCTTGTCACAGGCCGGGGCGCGAAAGTCTGCGGTGGGGCCGCCCACGTCGTGGATGTAGCCCTTGAAGTCTGGGTGGTGGGTCATGTTCTCCGCCTCCGCCAGGATAGAGCCGTGGCTGCGGGTCTGGATGATCCGTCCCTGGTGGAAGGTGAGGGCGCAGAAGGAGCAGGCCCCAAAGCAGCCCCGGTTGGACACCAGGCTGAACTGCACCTCCTGGATGGCGGGGACGCCCCCAGCCTTCCGATAGCTGGGGTGATAGTCCCGACAGTAGGGGAGGTCATAGACGGCGTCCATTTCTTCTTGGGACAGGGGTTTTTGAGGGGGATTCTGCACCACAAATTCCCGTCCATAGGGCTCTGCCAACCGCTTGGCGGTGAAGGGGTCCGTATTCCGGTACTGGATCCGAAAGCTCTCAGCGTACTGCCGGGAGTTTTGCCGGAGGGCTTCGTAATCCGGCAGAACCAGGGTGGGCAGGCTGTCGTCCAGGGCCCCGGTTCGGTAGACGGTGCCGTCGATGTAAGTCATATCCCCGATTCTGAGGCCGCTGTTCAGTCCATCGGCCACCTCCCGGATGCTCCGCTCCCCCATTCCGTAGAGGAGCAGGTCTGCCTGGGCGTCCAGCAGAATGGAGCGGCGCATCTGGTCGGACCAGTAGTCGTAGTGTGCCAGCCGCCGCAGACTGGCCTCTACGCCGCCGATGAGGATGGGCACGTCCCGGTAGGTCTGGCGGATGAGATTGCAGTACACGATGGTGGCCCGGTCCGGCCGCTTGCCCATGACGCCGCCGGGGGTGAAGGCGTCGGTCTTCCGGCGGTGATGGGACACGGAATAGTGGTTTACCATGGAGTCCATATTGCCCCCTGTGACCAGAAAGCCCAGTCGGGGCCGTCCCAGGGCGCAGATGGATTTGGGATCCTTCCAGTCCGGCTGGGAGAGGATCCCCACTTTATACCCCGCCGCCTCCAGAACCCGGCTGATGATGGCGTGGCCAAAGGAGGGATGGTCCACGTAGGCGTCACCAATGACATAGACAAAGTCGCATTGTTCCCATCCCCGGGCTGCCATATCTGCCCGGGAGATTGGCAAAAATTCAGGCATAGAAATGCCTCCCATTTTAAATTCTGCCTTCAGTATACCAGAAACTGCCCCAAAAGAAAAGCCCTGGGGAGGGCGGATCCCCATAGGCGCGGGAGCGCCGAATTGGTGGGAGGAGATTTCCAATCTGAGGTTGAAATGCAGTGACCCATTCGGTATAATAGAAATATAAGTTGTGAAAGGTGGAGAGAAACCATGGAATTTCGGGTATATCGTCGGTGGCAGGAGCTGCCTCCGTTTGTGAAAGCTGGAGTGGAGGAGCTGCTGGAAGAGGCGTTCCCAGTGGAGGAGCGCCGGGATATGGCGGAGATGTGGCAGCTTCTGGGTACGTCCTCTATGGAGCTTCTGACCCTGGAGGAGGGGGCGCAGGTTCGGGGTCTGCTTATGCTGTGGAATCTGGAGGGGATGGTCTTTCTGGAGAACTTTGCCGTGTCGCCCAGCCTCCGGGGGCAGGGGATGGGGGCCAAAATGCTGGAATATGTGTGGGACCGGTGGAACAAGCCCATGCTGTTGGAAGTGGAGCCACCGGAGGGGCAGATGCAGCGGAGAAGAATTGGGTTTTATGAGCGCAATGGCTTCTATCTGAATCATTACCCTTATCAAATGCCCTGCCTGCATGGGGACGGCCCCAGTCTGCCGCTGCTGCTCATGTCGAGACCTGACCCGCTTACGGACCAGGAGGCCCGCCAGGTGGCGGAGCGGCTGTATCAGGAGGTCTATGCCGGAAAGCGGAGACCGGAATTGCCATGACGGTAGAAGAGCTGATTGCCCTCCGCCTGTCCCGACAGCATCTGACAGATCCGGCGCCGGGGGAGGAAATCTGCCGGGATTTGAACGGCATCCAGGCCCAGTTCCTGTCCCATAGCCGCCATGCCCTGGCGATCCGGGGATGCAGCGGGTCGGACTGGAACCGAGGTTTGGTCAAAAGCTGGACGCTGCGGGGGACTATCCACCTGTTTCGGGAGGAGGATCTGCCCCTGTATCTCCACGAAGGCCGCCACCACACCTTGCGCCCCTGTGATACGTTGGAAGCGGATGAGTGGATCACCCGGGAGCGAAAGGCGTACTTTGCCGCCCTCATTCTGGACACGCTGGCCGGGGGACCGGCAACCCGGGAGATGTTGCGGGAAATTTGCCGGGGGCGGGGGCTGACGGAGCAGGAGGAGGAGAGCGTGTTCAATCCCTGGGGCGGCGCCATCCGGGCGCTGGCAGAGGCGGGGAAGCTGGTCCATCTGGTCCAGGAGGAGAAGGCCTTCCGCCTTGCGCCGCCTTTTGAGCCCATGGGGGAGGCGGCGGCCTGGCGGGAAATCCTCCGCCGGTATTTTACCCACTGCGGACCGGCCACCCTGCGGGATGCCGCCTACTTCCTGGGCCTGTCCCAACGGGAGCTGAAGCGACAAATGCAGGATCTGGATCTGCGGGAGATTCCCTGCGGGGGGCAGGTGTACTATGATCTTGGGACCAGCCGGAGTCTGCCCGATATTCCGGCATGCCTGTTCCTGGCGGGCTTTGATCCGCTGATGCTGAGCTATGAGAAGCGGGAAAATCCCTGCCTGCCGCCCCAGTGCCTCCGGGGGATTTTCAGCCTGGCCGGAATCGTGAGCCCCCCGGTGCTGCTCCGGGGCCAGGTGGTGGCCCGCTGGAAGCGAACCGGTGGGAGGCTGCAAATTCTACCCCTCGTAGAGCTGTGCCCAGCGGATTTGGAGCTGCTCCAGACCACCGCCGCAGCCCTCTGGCCGGATGCCCGCATCCAGGTGCAGAAGTCGGCAACGTGAACGGAATCATATGCAAACAGGCCTACTGCCAAATCGCATGATTTGCAGTAGGCCTTTGATGCACACGACATCTTGCCCTTTGCTCGTAAGGGTGGACCTGTGTGTCCGCCTAACAAGGGCGTGATGCGTATCACATCTATGCCCAGCGAATTTATAATGCCTACCACGGGCGGACACATGGGTCCGCCCCTACGGGAAATGGCGAGGATGGGCAGAAATGATCCGACGCGCTTTGTTATTTTCATGCATGCATTTAGGCGAAAAAATGGATGTTTTACAAAAATTCCAAACAATCTGTTTTCGTACTGCACTGCGATATTATGTGCCAGGTCGTAGGGGCGGACCCATGTGTCCGCCCGGCGGAAACACCTTGCGTCTTCATCCCACGTTCGGCGAATTCAAAATACCTACCATAGGCGGGTCCATATGTTTGTCCCTACGGCCTTGATTGTGTTCCCTGAAGGGGCAATTTTGCCGCAACGCAAATTGCAACTATTGTATCATATACAATATGATACAATAGTTGGTAATATATAAGAAAATCAACAATATATATGTATCTTTTATGGAATGATCTTGACGCTTCAGGCTTGCAGAAGGCACGAAAATGAGGAGGTCTGGCAAATTCTCCATGCATGTTCCGTTTGCCATAGGGACATCCTCGTATCCATTTGGCAAGGAATCATACAGAACATCCTGCCTTTGCTTGTTGTATGATAGAAGTATATAGCACTATAATATATCAAAATATACCCCAAATAGTTTGTGAATTAATATTTTATATGGAATAGTAACTGATATGCTCCTAGAATAACCGGGCTCAAGTGCATATAGAAGCTTGTCTCCTATGAGATATCCAAAATAGTGCGATAGTTTTGGACATACGGTTTCTAAGTATATATAATATTCAATTATTGGATCTAGGACCTCTGACGCAGAGCCTGCAAAGTTGCTCTGAATGCCATCAATGATTTTTTGCGCCTGAATCCGTGCAGGTAAAGAGCGCATTACGTTTTCTCTCAAATAAGTTTCTGTGCTTTCATTTAAGAAGCAATTTCCCACAGGGTGCCGAAAAAATTCCAGGTTTGCTTGAAATCCCTGAAATGTAGCAAAGCGGATATCTGATGCAATCTGTGTGGTCCAAGCGTCTATTATTGAGTTAATGCCATTAAATAAATTTGTATCTAATTTAGACTTTGATGTTGCTAAAAGATATTCTCTCTCGACTTCGGAAAAGTCACCAAGTGTTTCTCGGATAAGCTTGACCATCCACTGTACCAACTTAGCATCTGTTGGAAAAGGAAGTGCAATCTTTTTTGTTGTCTCCATGTTCTTACCTCCAATTAGCGTATAGCGTGTGATTTGCGCTATATGCTAATACTAGCATAGCGGACAGGAGGTTGCAAGTGCTATATCGGCCTTCATACAAAAAAAGTGGGGTTTTGTTGCGCTGCCTGTGGTGCTGCTTTGACTGTGTGTTGTAATAGTGGTCGTTTTGGCAAAAAACTTTTTTTGAAACTAGCAAATAGCGTTTTTACATGCTATTTGCTAGTTCCACTGACTTGTGATTTACACTATACTACATATAAAATTTTGAAATTGGTCGACGCAGTGGGGGCACTGGAATGGATAAAAGGGCGTTAGGAGAACGAATTCGAGAAGCACGAAAAAAACACGGCTGGTCACGGGAAATACTGGCAGAGCGAGCTGGTATTGGCCTTATGTATTTGGGTGAGATTGAGCGTGGTGTCAAAACACCCAGCATGCAGATGTTTATTAAGCTGATTAATACCTTGGAAGTTTCTGCAGATTATGTACTGCGTTATGAGGCAGCTTCTGGAAAACCTTATGTATCTGACGAGATTGCAAAAAAAATAGAAACCTTGACGCCAAAACAGCGAAAAACGGTATCCGATATTTTGGACGCTTATATTAATAACTTAGAGCCTGAAGAACCGTCTGAGTGATTTTCCGCCCCCCTCTTGCAATCTGGAAAAATTTTTTTGCAGGTTTTACATATAGCATAAAAACAGCGCTATTTGCTTGTTCCGCTGTTTCGAGATTGCGCATATACTAACGGCATAAAACAACGTGTAATCAGAGGTGGACAAAATGGACAAGATGGGATTGGGGCAACGGATTTGTGAGGCAAGAAAATCCCATGGTTGGACGCAAGAGACGTTGGCAGAGCAAGCCGGGATTGGTGTCATGTATCTTGGCGAAATTGAACGTGGCATCAAGGCGCCTAGCATGAAGGTTTTTATTAAACTTTTGAATGCATTGGAAATCTCCGCTGATTACGTTTTGCGCTATGAAGTCCTCTCTGGGAAAGAGCATGTTTTTGATGAAATGACACAAAAGCTGGTGCCGTTAACTCCAAAACAACGAAAAACAGCGTTGGATATCCTGGACGCTTATATTAGCAATCTTGAGATATAGACACATCAAGCTTTTGGCTTTGTGACAAAAGGCATGCTGCAAAACAGTGGGTTTTGCAGCATACTTTTTTCTGCTGGTTGGTAAATGGGCTGTTCCGGCATTTGACAATTGTTTGGCTAAATTGTCGCTTTTTTGGCGATGTTGTCTCTCAAATCCTCCAATATGGCCCTGGGATCACTAGGGCGGGTACTTGCAATTTTGGTATGTATATGGTAAGATGATGCAGAGTTGCCAGATCTTTTGGGCTGTAACGAGCAAAAGAAGCAGCGGCCTGCCTCTGATGGTATGGACAAGCCTCTGACCCTGACGGCTCATCCTCAGATCCGGCAGACGGATGCGCCCTGTTGTGCCGCAGTTTGTCTGCTGTATGTGTGTATTTGGGAGGGAATTCCATGCTATATGTTCGCCGTTTCTTGCAGCTCCGATTGTCGGCGAGCTCCAATCGGCTTTCCACAACCCGGATCATTGCCCTGTGTTTTGCTGGCATCATTCTGACGGGTGCGCTTTTGCTGACGCTTCCGGTGGCTTCCCGCAGTGGGGAGTCCTGCGGTTTTCTCACTGCGCTCTTTACTGCCACTTCTGCCACGTGTGTGACTGGTCTCATTCTGGTAGATACCTTTGTCCAGTGGAGCGGATTTGGGCAGATTGTGATTCTGTCCCTGATTCAGATTGGCGGCCTGGGCTTTATGTCCATTGCCTCCATTTTTGCATTTTCTCTCCACAAAAAGCTGGGCCTCAAGCAGCGGATGCTCCTGGCCCAGGCCATGAGCCTGAACGATGTGGAGGGCGTGGTACGGCTGCAGAAGCATGTGCTGGTGGGCACCTTTTCTCTGGAGGGACTTGGCGCGCTGATTCTGTTCTTCCGGTTTCTTCCCGGATATGGTCCCTGGAATGCGCTGAAGTGGGGAGTATTTCACTCTGTCTCTGCCTTCTGCAATGCGGGTTTTGACATTTTGGGAGTCTTGCAGCCGGGCAGCAGCCTCATGCTGTTTCAGACGGATCCGGTGGTTTGCCTCACCATTATGGCCCTCATTGTGGTGGGCGGTTTGGGCTTTTTTGTCTGGGAGGATGTGCTCCGGGCGGTGCGTACCCGCAGCCTGCGCCGGTTGTCGGTGTACTCCAGGCTGGTTCTGACCTGCACGGGCCTCTTAATCCTTGTGGGCGCCGGCGTGATTTGTGCCATGGAGTGGAACAATCCGGCGACCTTGGGCCCAATGACGGTGCCCCAGAAGCTGCTGGCTGGGAGCTTCCAGTCTGTGACCACCCGTACGGCCGGCTTTGCCGCCATCGACCAGGGGGCCATGGGGGAGTCCACCAAGGCCATGTCCATTGTGCTGATGCTGATCGGTGGCTCCAGCGGCTCCACAGCCGGAGGACTCAAGACGGTAACGGTGGCGGTGCTGCTGCTGGCTTCTGTGGCCAGTGCCAGAGGCCAGAGCCATGTGCAGGTGTTTAAGCGGTCCATTTCCGACCGCCAGGTGCGGGACGCCATGTCCATCACGGTGATGCTGCTGGTCCTGTGCTTCATGGGAGCCATTGTCCTCACGGCAGACAGCGGCACGTCTTTCCTCGATTCCCTGTATGAGACGGCGTCTGCCCTTGCCACGGTGGGACTCACAGCCAATGTGACGCCGTTGTTGCATTTTCCTTCAAAATTGATTATCATTGCGTTTATGTACTTTGGCAGGGTGGGAATTCTCACCATCAGTCTGGGCTTCCTCATGGGAGACCGGGCGGTGGAGCGATTCCGCTATGCCGAAACAAAACTGCTGATTGGATAGGAGCATCATATCATGAAAACCTATGTTGTGGTTGGCTTGGGGCGGTTTGGCCAGAGCATTGCCCGCCGCCTGTGTGAATTGGGCAACGAGGTGCTGGCCATGGATAAGAATCCGGAATATGTCCAGCAGATTTCCAACTTCGTGACCCAGGCTGTGGTGGCGGACGCCCAGGATCCCGATGTGCTCCGGGCCCTGGGGATCCGGAACTATGACTGTGCCATTGTGGCCATTGGCAAGGATCTGTCCGCCAGTGTGCTGGCGACGTTGAACTTCAAGGAGATGGGGATCCCTCTGGTGCTCTGCAAAGCCCACGATGAGAATCACCGCAAGGTACTGGAGAAGATCGGCGCAGACCGTGTGGTGGTGCCGGAGCGGGAGTTTGCCAACAAGCTGGCCCAGGGGCTGTCCACATCCAATGTGCTGGAATACATTGAGCTGTCTGCGGATTATGGTATTTCTGAGTTTGAAGCCCCGGCCTCTTGGGATGGCAAGTCCCTGCGCCAACTGAATGTACGGGCCAGGGTGGGGGTCAACATCCTGGCTGTGCGGCGGGGAGACCGCATTGAAGTGTCCCCCAATGCAGACTATGTCATTGCCCGGGAGGACACCATTGTGGCCCTGGGGGATTACAAAGCCCTGTCCGCGGTACAGCGGAAATGAGGCCGGAGCGGATTACCAGTCGGCGGAATCCGCTGCTGCAGCAGGTTCGTCGGCTTCTCACCTCCCGCCGGGCCCGGCAGGAGGCTGGCCTCTTTGTAGGAGACGGAACCAAACTGCTGGAGGAGGCCGCCCGGTGGTATGGCCATGGCCTGGAGACGGTGATTTTGACCGATACCCTGCCGACGCCGGAGCTGCCGCCGCACACGGCGGTATATCAGGTTCCGGGGGATGTGATGGAGTCCCTCTCCCCCATGAAGACGCCCCAGGGCGCGCTGTTTCTCTGCCGGATGCAGCCGCCGGTACCATTGAAACTGACGCCGGGCTGCTTGATTTTGGATGGCATTCAGGATCCGGGGAACCTGGGGACCATTTTGCGGACGGCGGATGCCCTGGAGGTTCCGGTGGTCCTCACCCAGGGCTGCGCAGACCCCTATAACTGGAAAACCGTCCGGGCCTCTATGGGTGCGGTGTTTCGCACCCAGCCGGTGCAGGGGACTGGGGAGGCCGTGCTGGCCCACTGCCAGGCCCAGGGGATTGCCCTGGCTGTGACGGCCCTGACCCAGCGGGCCCGGGACATTCGCCAGGCGGAGCTGAGCCAATGCGCCGTGGTGATTGGCAGCGAAGGGCAGGGGGTGAACCGGCTGTTTCTGGAGCACTGCCAGGAGGAGCTGATCATCCCCATGAATCCCCGGTGTGAGTCTCTCAATGCGGCAACGGCGGCCACCATTGTCATGTGGCAGATGCAGCTGGAGCACACCGGCTGACGGAAATCAATCAGACAGGCGGGATGGACCATGTTGGCACATTGGATTTGGCTGGCTACCCGGCCAGGCATCGGCGTGCGGAGCGCATTGACGTTGTTGCGCGCCTTTCCCAATATCGAGACGCTGTTCTATGCCGGCAGGGAGGACTATGCCCTGACGGAGGGTCTGGATTGCAAGCATCTGGAGGCCCTGTGTGACAAATCCCTGGCGGAGGCCAACCGGATTTTGGGGGACTGCACCGCCAAGGGAATTCATGTGCTCACCTATCAGGACGCGGCATATCCCAACCGCCTGAAGCATATTCCGGACCCGCCCCTCACATTATATTATCAAGGTGCTCTGCCGGATTTTGATGCGGAGCCTGCGGTGGCAGTGGTGGGGACCCGGCGCGCCTCGGCTTACGGCTGCCTCACGGCCCGTCGGATGGGGTACCAGATTGCCAAATGCGGCGGCCTGGTGGTGTCCGGCCTGGCGGGGGGTGTGGATACCCTGGCCATGAAGGGGGCGCTTTTGGCGGAGCAGCCGGTGGTGGGGGTCTTGGGAAACGGCCTGGATGTGATCTACCCCCGCTCCAACCGGGACCTGTACCGGGATGTGGCCTGCCGGGGGTGTCTGCTGTCGGAGTTTCCGCCGGGCACGCCGCCCAATGGGCGGAATTTTCCCCGGCGAAACCGGATCATCAGCGGCCTTGCCTGCGGCGTGGTGGTGGTGGAGGCCCCGGCCAAAAGCGGCGCGCTCATCACGGCGCAGCTGGCCCTGGACCAGGGGCGGGACGTGTTTGCCGTCCCGGGCAACGTGGATGCCGGATGCAGTGCCGGCAGTAACGGCCTGCTGCGGGAGGGCGCCATTGTGGCCCAGCATGGCTGGGATGTAATGGAAGAGTATCAGGCCCTGTTTCCGGATAAAGTACATCCATGGACGGGGAAGACAGCCCCCTCCTCTTATCCCAGGGAATTGGCAGAGCTCCGCGAGCCGCCCTTCCATTTTGCCCAAGAAGCGCCCCCGGTTTCTGGAATTTCTGAAAAAAAGATTGACAACGGAGACGGAAGGCCGTATAGTGAATCAGAGGAGCTTATGTCAACTCTGTCTGACGATGAGCGAACAGTGACATCCCAGCTGTCGGATGCGCTGCGCCATGTGGATGACGTCATTGCCGGCTCCGGCCTGCCTGCGGCCCGGGTTTTGGCCTCCCTGACCCTTCTGGAGGTCAAGGGATTGGCGGTGCGGCACCCAGGCAAATTTTACTCTCTTGCCCGGAAGCGGGACAGAGAGCAGTAGCATGGAGGATTTCATGGCAAAGGAACCTGCGACAAATTTGGTGATTGTGGAATCGCCGTCCAAGGCGAAGACCATTGGAAAATATTTGGGTCCCGATTATACGGTGAAGGCATGTATGGGCCACTTGCGGGACCTGCCCAAGAGCAAAATGGGTGTGGATCTGGAGCACGACTTTCAGCCAGATTATCGCCCTGTACCCGGCAAGGAAGAGATCATTCACGATCTGAAGAAAAGCGCGGACCACTCGGAGCTGGTCTATCTGGCAACGGACCCGGACCGGGAGGGGGAGGCCATTTCCTGGCACCTGAAGGAGTTGCTGGAGCTGCCGGACCCCAAAGTCCGCCGGGTGACCTTCAACGAGATCACCCAAAATGTGGTGACCAGCGCCATTGCCAATCCCCGGAACATTGACTATGACTTGGTGGATGCGCAGCAGGCCCGGCGCATCCTGGACCGGATTGTGGGCTATCAGCTGAGCCCCCTGCTGTGGAAGAAGATCCGGCGGGGTCTGTCTGCCGGGCGGGTCCAATCGGTGGCCACCCGGCTTGTGGTGGACCGGGAGAATGAGATCCGGGCCTTTGTTCCCCGGGAGTACTGGTCGTTGGATGTGACCCTGGACCGGCTGGGAAAGCCCGGCTCCTTTGTGGCCAGGTACCACGGGGAGGGAAAAAAGCGGGAGCTGGCCAATGAGGCTGAGGTGGACGAGATCATTGCCGACATCACCGGCAAGCTCTTTACCGTGACCGGGGTCAAAAAAGCGGAGAAAAAGCGGAATGCCGCGCCTCCCTTTACCACCTCCACCCTCCAGCAAGAGGCCTCCCGGAAGCTGAATATGACGCCCAAACGGACCATGGCCATTGCCCAGCAGCTCTATGAGGGCGTGGACGTGGACGGAGAGGGGACCCTGGGTCTCATTACGTACATGCGTACCGATTCCCTGCGCCTGTCGGAAGAGGCGGTGGAGGCCGCCCGAGAGTTCATCTGCCACCGGTATGGCGAGCCATACTATTATGGCAAGCCCCACCAGTTTAAGACGAAGGCGGGGGCGCAGGACGCGCACGAGGCCATCCGCCCCACCCATGTGGAGCTGGACCCGGAGCAGATCCAGTCCTCTTTGACCAAGGACCAATACCGACTGTATAAGCTGATCTGGAGCCGTTTTCTGGCCACCCAGATGGCAAACGCCGTGTACGATACGGTGTCCATTGACACGGAATGTGCCGGGCATCAGTTCAAATCCTCCCACCAGAGTCTCCGCTTCCCCGGCTTCATTGCAGTGTACGAGGAGGGGAAGGACGAGGAAGGGGAGGCGGCCGGTTCGCCGCTGCCGGATCTCCAGGAGGGCGACCAGGCCTCCATCCGGACCCTGGACAAACAGCAGCACTTTACCCAGCCGCCGGCCCGGTACACCGAGGCCATGCTGGTCAAGGCCATGGAGGAGAAGGGGGTCGGTCGCCCCTCGACCTATGCCTCCATCATCTCCACCATCCAGGACCGGGTCTATGTCATTAAGAAGGACAAGCGGCTGGCTCCCACTCCCTTGGGAGAGGTGGTCAACGGCCTCATGATGGACCGGTTCAACGACATCATTGACATTGAGTTTACCGCCAACATGGAAAACCGCCTGGACGAGGTGGAAGAGGGCAAGCGGCACTGGCAGGACGTCCTGCGGGACTTCTACCAGGGCTTCCACCAGGAGATGGAGGAAGCGGAAGAAGCCCTGAAGGACACCCGGCTGAAGGTGCCCGATGAGGAAACCGATGAGGTTTGTGAGCTGTGCGGCCGGAATATGGTGATCAAAATGGGCCGCTTTGGCCGCTTTATGGCTTGCCCCGGCTATCCGGAGTGCAAGAACACCAAGCCCATTGTGGAGCGGATGCCTGGCCGGTGCCCGAAGTGCGGCAGCGGCATGCTGAAGCGAAAGTCCAAAAAGGGCTATGCCTACTATGCCTGTGAGAAGGGGGCCGAGTGCGGCTTCATGACTTGGGACGTGCCCACGGAGTTTGATTGCCCCTCCTGCGGTCATACCATGTTCAAAAAATCCGGCAGGGGCCGGATGAAGCCCTTCTGCATTCATGAGGGCTGCCCCAATTTCCTCCCGGAAGACCAGCGGGGCTACCGGAAGAAGGCCAAAGAGACCGAGGAGACCGGGGAAGCTGCCGCCCAGGCAGAAGCGCCGGCCCAGGAGACGGCGCCGGAGGAGGCGCCCAAACAGAAGACGGCGAAGAAACCGGCTGCCAAGAAGACTGGTGCGGCCAAGACCAGGAAGAAAACCGGGGAGGCCCAGGAATGACAGAGGTAAAGGTGATCGGCGCCGGTCTGGCAGGCTGCGAAGCGGCCTGGCAGCTGGCCCAGCGGGAGATTCCCGTCCGTCTCGTGGAGATGAAGCCGGAAAAAATGACGCCGGCCCATCACAGCCCGGACTTTGCGGAGTTGGTCTGCTCCAACTCCCTGCGGGGGGACCGGCTGGAAAATGCGGTGGGACTGCTGAAAGAGGAGCTCCGCCGGTTGGATAGCCTGATTCTCTCCTGCGCCGATGCCACCCGGGTGGAGGCCGGGGGATGCCTGGCGGTGGACCGCCAGGGCTTCTCCCAGCTTGTGACGGAGCGGATCCGGAGCCATCCCAAGATCACGGTAGAGGCCGCCGAGGTGACCGAAGTGCCTCATGGGCCGGTGATTGTGGCCACGGGGCCTCTCACCTCCGATGCGCTGTCTGCGGGCATTGCCCAGTATTTTGGCCAGCAGGAGTATCTCCATTTCTTCGATGCGGCGGCGCCCCTGGTGACCTATGGCTCCATTGATATGGAGGAGGCCTGGTTTGCCTCCCGCTATGACCGGGGAAATGCGGATTACATCAACTGCGCCCTGGACCGGGAGCAGTATGACCGGTTTTGGAAGGCGTTGACTGAGGCCCAGGAGGCGGAGGTCCACGGCTTTGAAGACCGGAACGTCTTCGAGGGCTGTATGCCGGTGGAGGTGATGGCCCGCCGGGGCTACGACACTTTGCGCTTTGGGCCTCTGAAGCCTGTGGGTCTGAAGGACCCCAGGACCGGGCGGGAGCCTTACGCCGTAGTGCAGCTGCGCCGGGACAATGCCGCCGGGACGGTGTACAACCTGGTGGGCTTCCAGACCCATCTGCGCTTTCCTGAGCAGAAGCGGGTGTTTTCCATGATTCCCGCCCTGGCGAATGCGGAGTTTGTCCGTTATGGGGTCATGCACCGGAATACCTTCTTGGATTCCCCCCGGCTTCTGGACCGGTATTATGCGGACCGCCGGGATCCTCTGGTGGCCTTTGCCGGTCAGATGACCGGGGTGGAGGGGTATGTGGAGTCCACAGCCTCCGGGTGCCTGGCCGCCATTGCCATGGCCGCCCGGCTCCAGGGGAAAGAGCCCCCGGAATTCCCCCGGGAGACGGCCATTGGCGCCATGGCGCTGTATGTGAGCGATGAGACGGTCTCGGATTTTCAGCCCATGAATGTGAACTTTGGCATCATCGCCCCCCTGGACCGCCGGGTCAAGGGAAAGGCGCAAAAAAATCTGGCCATTGCTCAGCGGGCCCTGGAAGCTCTGGAGCAGGTGGTTCAGAACGGAATATAAAGAAAAGAGGTGTCTCCATGAAAATCATTCTCGACGCCATGGGCGGCGACCTGGCCCCGGAGGCCGCGGTTCTGGGCGCACTGGAGGCCCATCGGGATTTCGGTGCAGAAATCACCCTGGTGGGCCGTGGGGAGGAGATTCTGGGGGTCATGCGCAAGCACCAGATTCAGGACCTGCCCAAAGGACTGGAGATCGCCCATGCAGACGATGTGGTGGATATGCACGATGACCCCGCTGCTGTGGTCCACAAACGAAAGAATTCCTCCATGATTGTAGGCCTCAAAATGCTGGCCGACGGCCAGGCGGATGCCTTTGTCTCCGCCGGCAGCACCGGGGCGCTTCTCACCGGGGCCACCCTGCTGGTCAAGCGGGTGAAGGGGATCCGCCGGGCGTCCTTTGGCCCGGTGATGCCCAACAAGACGGGGGGAAAGACCCTCATCATCGACTGCGGAGCCAATGTGGAGTGCACCCCGGAATTTCTCCTCCAATTTGGGGTAGTGGGTTCCCTGTATGCCCAAAAGGCCATGGGTATGGATTGCCCCAGAGTGGGCCTGCTCAACAACGGAACCGAAGACAGCAAAGGACCGGCCCTGCAGAAGGAGGCCTATGCCCTTCTGGCCCAGGCAGGCCAGGCAGGCGTCCTGAATTTTGTGGGCAATACAGAGGCACGGGACGTCCCTCTGGGTCAGGTGGACGTCATTGTCTGCGATGGCTACGCCGGCAACATCCTCTTAAAATCCATTGAGGGGACCGCCATGTTCATGGGTTCTATGGTCAAGGGGATGTTCAAAAAAAACTGGGTGACCAAGCTGGGGGCGCTGTGCTGCAAATCCGGCATTCGGGAGATGATGGCCACACTGGACTACCGGGAGGTCGGGGGCACGGCCCTTCTGGGAATTCGGAAGCCGGTCATCAAGGCCCACGGCTCCTCTGATCCCCGGGCCTTCCGCAGCGCCATCCGCCAGGCTATGGAGGCGGCCAGACAGGATATGGCCCCGGAGCTGGAGCAGGCGCTGCAGCGCTTGGCGGGGCTGAAGGAGACGATGGAATCATGATCAAGGATTTGGAACAGGCCCTGGGCTATCATTTTCAAAATATTACCCTCCTGCAAAACGCCCTGACCCACAGCTCCTATGCCAATGAGCGCTGGCGGGACAGCCTGGCCAGTAACGAGCGGCTGGAGTTTCTGGGGGATTCCATTCTGGGGATGGTCACGGCGGAGCACCTCTACCGCACCTTCCCCCACCGGTCTGAGGGAGAGCTCAGCCGGATTCGGGCGGACCTGGTCTGCGAGGCCAACCTGGCCCGGGTGGCCGGGCGGCTGCACTTGGGGGACTACCTCCTCCTGGGCCACGGCGAAGAGCAGGGAGGCGGCCGCACCCGGGAGAGCATCCTGGCCGACGCAGTGGAGTCGGTGCTGGCGGCTGCTTATCTGGACGGCGGCTTTTCCGCCGCTGGGGATCTGGTCCACCGCTTCATCCTCACAGACATTCCGGCGGAGCACCCCCGGAATCTGGACTATAAGACCCAGCTCCAGGAGCTGGTCCAGCAGAAGAAGGATCAGGTCATCCAATACGAACTCACCGGCGAATCCGGCCCTGACCATGCCAAACAGTTCCAGGTGGAGGTTCGGCTCAACGGCTCCGTGGTGGGGCAGGGGACCGGCAGCAGCAAAAAGCGGGCGGAGCAAGAGGCGGCCCGAATGGCGATGGAGCAGCTGTT
>UQXI01000025.1 GCA_900544975.1 uncultured Eubacteriales bacterium | reverse complement strand
CATTGTAATATGACACAATTTTGGTAAACACAAATTGTGCACATTGACGATTTTTTGGGTCCCCTTTTTTCCCTTGCTATGTTTTGCCCTTAACCTGTTGGCATTGGGTCCGCCCCCAATGCCAACAGGTTAAGGACGCCATATTATTCGCTGCATCGGCATCGTATAAGTGGGCTGCCTTTTTCTGGGAAAATGTGACCTGTCAAAGGCGGGGCGGATGAGGAATGGCGACAGCGCAAAGTTCGAAATCTACGAACAATATAACGTTAAAATTTACTGCTTTTTCCCACAAGTTCATACAAATTGCAACATTTTTCTGTTCCTCAGCAGTCAGCCTTTGGCCGACTGGCTTCCCTAGGTGGAAGCCAGGACACTTCTGCGTCAGTACAATAGTGAAGCATCTTGTGCCCTTAACCTGTTGGCATTGGGTCCGCCCCTACGGCGAAGCAGTAAGATAGCGCGAATGGATTTGAGAGGGAGTTCTGGTGGGGAGCGTGGACTTGCCTAGCGATGCATTTTCATAAAAATTCGTAGGGAATGGCCTTGGCCATTCCGTCCGGCAGGCAGATCCGCTACCAAACGGTTCCCGTTACCGCAACCCTTCCCCTCTACGCCGAACCTTACCTGGCCACCCAATCGTCACACAAAGGAGGAGCTTGTATGCCGGAGCCTCAAAAGTGGATGCGGCTGGACAACGCCGCCAAAATATTTCCCGCAGTCAAACGGCGGGATTGGAGCAATGTATTCCGGCTCTCTGCCACCTTGCGCCAGCCAGTGGATCCGCAGCGGTTGCAGGAGGCGGTGGCGCTGGTGGCGCCCCGCTTTCCCTCCATGTTTGTGAGTCTGCACCGGGGCCTGTTCTGGTACTATTTAGAGCAGCTGCCCGAGCCGCCCCAGGTTCGGCCCGACAGCGGCTGCCCCCTGATCCATATGACCAGCCGGGAGCTGGAGACCTGCGCCCTGCGGGTATTGTACTTTCAAAACCGAATTGCGGTGGAGTTTTTTCACTCCATCACCGATGGCAATGGCGGCCTGGTGTTTCTCAAAACGCTAACGGCTGCCTATGTCTCCCTGCAAGATGGCAGGGAGATCCAGCCGGGAGCTGGCGTGTTGGACTGGCGCATGCCTCCGGACCCGGCAGAGTGGGAGGACAGCTTCCTGAAGGTGGCGGGACAGGTCTCCATGAGTCGCCGGGAGGAAAACGCCTTCCGCATTCAGGGAATTCGGGAGCCGGACGGCTTCCTGCATCTCACCGTGGCGACCATAGACTCTGGGGCGCTCCGCGATCTGGCCCGGGGATACGGCGTGACCATCACCGCCTTTCTGTCGGCGGTGATGCTGGAGGCTATTCTGGAGCTTCGCCCCCGGCGGAGCAAAAAGTGGGCCAAAATTACCATCCCTGTGGATCTACGCCGGCTGTTTGAAAGCAGGACGTTGCGAAATTTTGCGCTTACGGTAAATGTGGGGGTGGATCCACGGCTGGGTGCGTATACTTTGGACGAGCTGTGCAAGGTGATCCAGGGCCAGCTTGCCATGCAGGTGACGCCGCAGCAAATGGCGGCCCGGGTGGCTGCCAACGTCAACCCGGAGCGGGCCCTGGCCATGAAGGTGGTGCCGCTCCCATTCAAAAACCTGGCGATGCGCCTGGCTTACCGGATTGTGGGGGAGTGCAAGGGGACCCTGAACATCTCCAACCTGGGGCTGACCCAACTGCCCGAGGAGCTGGCGCCCCACGTGGCCAATTTGGACTTTATCATTGGGCCTCAGCTCACCTATTTCAACAATTGCGGAGTGGTCTCCTATGGCGGGTGGACCCGGATCAATCTGATCCGCAGCCTCCGGGAGCCGGAGCTGGAGCGCCGGTTCCTCACCAAACTGGTGGAATTGGGGCTGGAGGTCACCGTAGAGAGCAACCAAAGAAGGGACTGATTCAAACCATGTATTGTATGAACTGCGGCGTTCGCCTGGGAGAGGGAGAGTCCCGCTGCCCCCTTTGCGGTCTGCGGGCCTACCATCCGGAGCTTCCAAAACAGTCCGGCGATTCCCTCTACCCCAAGCAATGGGTTGCACCGGAGCCAGAGCGCACCAGCATGCGCTTTTTGCTCACGGTGGTTGGACTGGTCGCCGGCGTCGTCTGTCTGCTGGTGGATCTGGGGCTGTGGGGCCGGGTCACCTGGTCCGGCTATGTGCTGGGGGGACTGGCGGTGGCCTATGCCCTCTTTGCCCTGCCCCTGTGGTTCCGGCGGCCCAACCCGGTGCTGCTGCTTCCGGTGGATTTTGTGGCTGTGGGGCTGTACTTGCTGTATATCAACCTGAAAAACGGGGGCGGGTGGTTCCTCTCCTTTGCCTTTCCCGTGACAGGCATTGCTTGTGTGCTGACTACTGCGGTGGTGGCGCTGACCCACTATCTTCGGCGGGGCTATTTCTTTATTTTTGGCGGGGCCAGCATTGCGGTGGGTTGCTCTGCCATGTTGGTAGAGCTGTTCCAGTGCATTACCTTTGGCGGACAGATGTTCCGCTGGAGCTTGTACCCGGTGGGTGTGCTGTCTGCCTTGGGCCTGTTTTGGATTCTGGCAGGCATCATCCGGCCCTTGGGGGACGCCATTCGCAAACGAGTATTTATTTAAACAACTTGACCTTAATAATTCTTAAAAACCCAGGTTTTGCCCTGAAGTTGTGGTACAATGGAGCTGGAGGTGACGTGCTATGGATGTCAACATTCGAATTTTAGTAGTAGACGACGAGCCGGACATCCGGCAGCTGCTGCGGATCCTGCTGGAGAACCGGGGCTACCAGGTGGTGGAGGCGGCTTCCGGCGAGGAGGCAGTGCGCCGCTTGCGGACAGATCCGGCCTATGACCTGATCCTGATGGACATTATGATGCCCGGTATGGACGGGGTCGCGGCCTGTCAGGCCATTCGAAGCTTTTCCACGGCGCCCATTCTGTTCCTCACGGCCAAGACCCAGCTGGGAGACAAGGCCTCTGCCTATGCAAGCGGCGGAGACGACTTCCTGCCAAAGCCCTTTTCTCAGTCGGAGCTGCTCATGAAGGTGGATTCTCTGCTCCGTCGGTACCGGGTGTACAAGGGAAAGCGGGAGGAGGTTCTGGACGCCAGCCTCCACCTGGATGAGGACCGCCGTTGCGCCGTGAAAAATGGCCGGGTGGTGGAGCTCACCAGTAAGGAATATGAGATCCTCCAATACTTTTTCCTCCACCGGGGAAAGGTGCTGGACGTCCGCTCTGTCTATGAGGGCGCCTGGGGAGAGAAGTACATGCCCACCTCCACCAACACCGTCATGGTCCATATTTTGAACCTGCGCAAAAAGCTGGAGGAGGATCCGGCCAACCCCAAGCTGATTCGGACCATTTGGGGAAAGGGGTATCAATTTGGCTAAAGGGAAACCATACCGCCGGTTGAGCCTGAAGCTGCTGGCGATGCTGCTCCTGGCGGCCATGGCGGCTGTCGCCCTGGGCCTGACGCTGCGGGTCTTGGGAGACTACCTGGTGCAGGAGGTATACTGCTCCGAGAAGCGCCAGGCCCAGCGGCTCCAGGCGAGTATCAGCTCCTTCCGGGCGTATGTGCAGGAGGAGGGGGTCTCCTCCACCAATGTACAAAAAATTGGCGCCTGGAATCGGGAGCATCCCTACATTCAGCTGACGGTCTCTGCCAACGGCGCCATTTTGAATTCGGACCGTTGGGGGGCGGAGATGGTGGGCTCGGACGGCGGCTTTGTGATCCGGGCCGGGAACGCCGAAGTGGAAAATGCCTTCCCCGTGAACTTTACCGACGGGTCCTATCGGGTGGAAATCCAGGATTTCTCCCAGAACCAGCTGTACGCTGTGGTCAATTGGGTTGCCGTGGCCACAGGCGGCGTGGTTTTTTTGGCTTTGATGCTGCTGTATAACAGCCGGGTCACCTCCTCCATCAGCCGTCTGGCCAGGCAGGTCCGACAGGTGAGCCAGGGGGACCTGACGCTGGAGATCACCCCCTCCTCCCAGGATGAAATCGGCGACCTGGCAGAGGATGTGGACGCCATGCGCCTATCCATTATGGACAAGCTCCAGCGGGAGGAGACGGCGTGGCGGGCCAATACGGAGCTCATCACCGCCATCTCCCACGATGTGCGTACCCCCCTCACCACCCTCATGGGCTACCTGGACATTCTGGGGGAGAATGACAACCTGACGCCGGTCCAGCAGCAGGAGTATTTGAGTGTGTGCCGCCAAAAGGCGGAGAAGCTGCGGACGCTGACCAATGAACTGTTTTCCTATTTCCTGGTGTTTGGAAAACCGGAACCGTCTTTGCAACTGGAAGTGATGGATGCCAGGACGCTACTGGAGCAGATGTTGGGCGAGGAGACGGCAGACCTGCTGGAGCGGGATTATCAGGTGCAGACCGAGAGCCTGGCGGAGAGCCGCCCCATCCAGGTGGATGTGCAGCATTTGCGGCGCATTTTCGACAATCTGTTTTCCAATGTTCTGAAATATGCAGATCCGGCCCGGCCGGTGGCCCTGTCCTCCTTCTGGGCGGGAGACGAGCTCCATGTGTGCATTTCCAACTATGTCCGCGCTACGGCGGGGCGGGTGGAGAGCACCAAAATCGGACTGCAAACCTGTGAAAAGCTGCTGACCTCCATGGACGGCTGCTTCCGGCGGAGGCAGGAGGCAGGGCAGTTTACGGCAGAGGTCATTCTTCCGGCAGGCTGCCCGCAGGAGTCCATATGAGAGGTATATAAAATGGAAGAATGGTTCACGAAGGAAATTATAGATCAGGATACCTGCATCCTCAGTGAATACCGGCACTGGGAGGAAACTCACTGCTACCTTCTCCAGGGCCAAGAACGCAGTCTCCTCATTGACACCGGCCTTGGCATTTGTAGCATTTATGATCAGGTCCGAATCCTGACGGACCAGCCGGTGACGGCGGTGGCCACCCACGTGCACTGGGACCACATTGGTGGACACCAATACTTCCCAGACTTTTACGCCCACGAAGCGGAGCTCAGCTGGCTGCAAGGCAGTTTTCCTCTGACTGTGGAGCAGGTTCGCAGGATGGTTGCAGACCGCTGCCGTTTGCCACAAAACTACCGCTTGGAGGGTTACACCCTGTTCCAAGGTGTCCCCACACGGCTGCTACAGGACGGGGACTGGATTGACCTGGGTGGCCGTAGCCTGCAGGTTCTGCACACACCGGGGCACTCCCCCGGCCATATGTGCTTCTGGGAGCCAGAGCGGGGCTATCTCTTTGCCGGAGATTTGGTCTATTTGGGCACGCTATTCGCCTACTATCCTTCCACAAATCCAATTGCCTATCTTGCCTCTTTGGAAACGGTAGCTGCGTTGCCGGTCAAACGGGTGTTTCCTGGTCACCACAGCCTCGGCATCCAGCCAGAAATTTTGATCCGCATGCGGGATGCCTTCCGGTCGCTGTGTGACGCCGGAATGCTACGCCACGGCAGCGGAACCTTCGACTACGGGGACTGGGCCGTATGGCTATAGTCAGCCTGAAGGGGCCAAATATAGCAGTGGGAGAAACTGCGAAATGTCGTAGTTTCTCCCACTGCTTTTAGACGAAAGGCTTGGATCACAGCCTCATTTGCCACTGGCAAGCGACTCCGCCATTCCAGCTAAGGCCATGCTGACCATTTCCCCGAATGGATCATCAGGGTGAACCCGCGTGTCTGCCCGCAGGTTACACAATACGAATTCGCCGAAAATCGATCAGAACGACAGATGTTTCTGCTGGGCGGACACGCGGGTCCGCCCCTACGGCGGGCAGGGAAGCTGTTTGGAAATTACCCGACATGTTATGTCGTTTGATTGCCCTGTTAGGCGGCAATTCCAAGGCCATTCTCGGCAACAACACCGCAGAATCCGCTTACGCATTACATTGGCATTTGACTGTAGGGGCAGACCCGTGTGTCCGCCCAGCGAGAACATCATGCGGTTTTCTCCCATTTTCGGCGAATTCGTAATGCCTACCATGAGCAGACACACAGATCCGCCCTTGCGGCCACGATCTGAAATATCGGAACCCGTTTTTCCCTGTGTCCCTCGCTCAGTTCCTTGGCTGTACGCATATGCTCCCGGGGGGAAGACAGGGCGCTGCCGGGTCAGTGCAAAATGAGGTAAGGCGTTTCCGCCTGTCACTCATTCAGGGCTTGGTCCATAAAGGTGCGCAGAGTCTCTGCGGAGCGGGCCAGGGCCTGGGTTTCCGCCTCGTTCATCACCGGCCGGACCACCCGGGCGATGCCATCCCGATTGATGACGCAGGGCAGGCTGATGGCCACGTTCTGGAGCGCGCCGAATTCCCCATCCAACACATGGGCCACAGGCAGGACGGAATTTTCGTTTTCGCAGATGGCCTCCACGATTCGGCTGGTGGACATGGACACGCCGTAGAAGGTGGCGCCCTTCAGCTTGATCACGGTACCGCCGGCGGTTTTGGTGCGCTCGGCAATCCCAGCGTGATCCAGGGGCTGGCCCTTCTGCGCTTCGTAAAATGCGTCAACCGGTTCCCCGGCGACGGTGGCGCTGGACCAGACGGGGACCTGGCTGTCGCCATGCTCTCCCAAAATGTAGGCGGTGACATTGGACACGTCTACGCCGCAGGCCTCGCCGATCATCTGGCGGAATCGGGCGGTATCCAGAGAGGTGCCGGAACCAATGACCCGGTTGGCGGGAAGGCCGGTCTCCTGCTGCACCACGTAGGTGAGGACATCAACCGGATTGGAGACCACAACCAGGATGGGGTTGGTGGCGTATTGCATAATGCGGTGGGCGATGTCCCGGGTGATGGAGATGTTGGTTTTGGCCAGGTCCAGCCGGGTCTGGCCGGGCTTCCGGGCCACTCCGGCTGTGAGGATGATGATCTGGGCGTCGGCGCAGTCTTCATAGCCGCCATGGCGGACTTTTACCTGGTGAAAAAAAGCGGTACCGTGGACAATATCTAAGGCGCTGCCTTCGGCCCGTTCCTCGTTGATGTCTACCAGAACGATCTCGCTGGCCTGGCGGCGGACCATCAGGGTGTAGCAGACTGCCTCTCCCACATTGCCGGCTCCGATGATGACGATTTTACTTTTGTCCGTGATGCTCATAAGTCAGGACTTCCTTTCCGTGTTGGATTGTGCGCGGAAGATGGGGAAATCGGTACAAAAGTATCAATTAAATCGGTGCTTTTATACCGATTTCCGAAAAAATCGGAATAAATTCGAAATTTTCCGGTTTTTGAGGTAAAAACCGGAAAAATCAGCTTTTGACCAATCATCCTCCATTTTGAATTTTAGCACATTTCTCCACAAATTGCAAGGGCATTTTTTCCCGGCGGGAAGCGCCAGATCTCTCACTTGACAAGGCGTCGGCGGGTGTGGTAAAATTTCCCCAATGCTTGGACGCTGCGGGCTGCTGCAGCGTCCGGTTTTATTGGAGAGCCGGAAATGAGGGTGTGGGAATGAAACTGTATGAACTTTTCATCCTGGCGGTGGGACTGTCCATGGATGCGTTTGCCGTGGCGATTTGTAAGGGATTGGCCATACGCAAGGTCTCCCTCAAGCATGCGGCTTGGGTGGGCCTGTGGTTCGGCGGCTTTCAGATGCTGATGCCCCTGCTGGGCTTTCTTCTGGCCAATTCCTTTGCCCAGGCCATTGCCTCCTTTGACCACTGGATTGCCTTTCTGCTTCTGGCCGTCATTGGCGGCAATATGATTCGGGAGGCTCTGACCGAAGGGGACGAGGAAGTCTCCGGGGATCTGTCTGCCCAGGCTATGCTGCTTCTGGCCATTGCCACCAGCATCGACGCCTTGGCGGCGGGCATTTCTCTGGTGGCAGGGGTGAGCCTGCCCCTGTTTTCCGGTGGGCAGTTCAATGCATCCAGCATTTGGGTGGCCGTTGCACTCATTGGCCTCACCACCTTCCTGTTTTCCGCCTGCGGGGTGAAGCTGGGCAATCGCTTCGGGGCCCGGTATGGCACGAAAGCGGAGGTGACCGGGGGCGTGATTTTGATTCTCCTGGGCCTGAAGATCCTTCTGGAACATCTGGGCGTTTGGTAACAGGCAGGGCAGAGGGGATTTTGCAACTTCATATTTGCTTAATATTTGCCCCCTTTTTTTCTTCACATTTTTCTGGTAAGATCAAGACACAAGCTTAATTGTTTCATTTCTTCACCTCCTTTCTTGATTCCACGGTTCAGTCCCCCTGGCTGAGCCGTGGCTTTTTTTATCCCAGATCTTTCAAAATTCTGAATTTTTTCTATGTATCTTGCTCCAGCGGCTGGAACGTGCTATACTAAACCATATTATGGTAACCGAGAGGAGTCTGGCGTATGCAGTATGCACAGCAGATTATGGGGGAGGTCCGAAAAGCCGTGGTGGGCAAAGACCGGGTGCTTTTATGGAGCCTGGCTACCATCCTGGCCCGGGGCCACATCCTCCTGGAAGATATTCCTGGCGTGGGCAAAACCACGCTGGCTCTGGCCTTCTCCAGGGCGCTGGGCCTGACCTATGGGCGGGTTCAGTTTACACCGGACGTTCTGCCGTCAGACGTAACCGGATACTCCATTTACAATAAGGAGACCGGGGCCATGACCTATCAGCCTGGGGCGGTGCTGTGTAACCTGTTCCTGGCGGACGAGTTGAACCGGGCCACCTCCCGCACCCAGTCCGCCCTCCTGGAGGCCATGGAGGAGGGGCAGGTCACCGTGGACGGTCAGACCCATCCCATCCCCCAGCCCTTTACCGTCATTGCCACCCAGAATCCGGTGGGCGCTGCCGGAACCCAGCTGTTACCGGACAGCCAGATGGACCGGTTTACCATCCGGCTGTCCATGGGCTATCCCGCGCCAAAGGACGAGCGGGATATGATTTTGCGCCGGCAGGAGGGCAATCCGCTGCTACAGATCCACCCCGTGCTCACCCGGGGGCAGCTGGTAGAGCTTCAGGACCAGGCAGCCGGGGTGTACATCCAGACGGAGCTGGTGGACTATGTGGTGCGCCTGATCGGCGCGACTCGGAGCCACCCGTCCATCCTCCGGGGGGCCAGCCCACGGGCCACCCTGTCCGTCACAGCCATGGCCAAGTCCATCGCCTTCCTGAATGGGCGGGATTACGTCATTCCATCGGATGTGCAGACGGTGTTCTGCGACACGGTAGCCCACCGGCTTCTGCTGGAGCCGGGTGTGGAGGCTCGGGGTCGCACGGCGCGGGAGATCCTGGAGGAGATCCTGAAGGGGGCGGCAGCGCCCCGGGTGTCCTGACCATGCTGCGCAACCGGCTCATATATCTGGCTGCTCTGGTGGGGGGCTCAGTATTCTACCTCTTTTTTTACGCTTGGTTTTCCTGGTTCCTCTTGGTGATTCTGTGGAGCCTGCCGGTGCTGTCCCTGGTGGCAAGCCTGCCGGCGATGCTCACCATGGAGCTGTCCGTGGTCCCTCCGGGGAACCCTTGCCGTGGGGAGCAGGCGGAGCTTCGGCTCCAGACGGTGTGCCGCCTGCCCCAGCCCAGGTGCCGCTTTCGCATCCGAGTGACACAGGGCAGTAGCGGTCAGGAGACCATCTGCCGGGCTCGACCCCGGTCGCTGCAAATGGCGCTGCCCCTCCCCACCGGCCATTGCGGCGTTGTGACTTGCAGGGTGGAGCGGGCCCGGGTCTATGACTACCTGGGTTTGTTTGGCCTGCCCCGGCGCTGGATGGGGCAGACGGAGACTTTGGTGCTGCCCCGGCCAGATCCGCCGGAGCGTCTTCCCAATCTGGCGCAGCTCCAGGTCCTGTCTTATCACGCCAAGCCTGGCGGCGGCTATGCAGAGGTCCATGAGCTGCGGGGCTACCGGCCGGGAGACAGCCTCCGGGAGGTCCATTGGAAGCTGACGGCCAAGGTGGACCATCCCATTGTCCGGGAACCCCAGACCCCCAATCGAGGGCCGGTAATCCTGACACTGGATCTGCCCGGAGACCCCGGGGCGCTGGACAGCTGCCTGGACCAAACCTGCTGGCTGGCCCGGTGGCTCCTGGACCATGGGATCACCCATGTGGTCCGCTGGCTGGAGGAAAGCGGTCCCCAGTTCTACGAAGTGGGCCAGGTGGAGGATCTTCCCGACCTGGCCGGGCGGCTCTGCCGTTCCGGCCCCACGCCTGCAGGCGTGACCAGCCGGACCTTGGCTGCCGACGCCTGCTGGCATTACCACGTTCTGCCCAGGGAGGAGGGTCCCTCATGAACCAGCGCCCCCGGGAAGAAGCCCGGTTTTTCACCTTTTTTACCTGCCTGCTGTTGAATTTGGGGCTGACCTTTGGCAGCATCTTCTGCCCCATCACCGCCTTTCACCTGCCGGTGGAGGAGGGGGTGCTAGCGGCCGTCCTGGCGCTCGTGTGTCTGCTGTCCGCCCTCCTCTATCGTTACCGGCGGGCCGGCCTGTGGATGCTGGGCCTGTGGGTTTTGGCTTTGGCCGGGGTGCTGCTCCTGGCCTGGGAGGACCTGGAGCAGGGGACTCGGTATGTCTATACCCGACTGACGTCTATTTATCACATTGCCTATGACTATCTTCAGCTGCCAGCCTGGAGGCCCAGGGGGCCCGGAGACGCCACCTGTCTGTTTGCCCTCTGGGGCGGGGCGCTGGCGTCGGTGAATGCCTGGGTGATCCGGCGGCGGCAGAGTGTCGCCCCTGCCTTGCTGCTGGATGCGCTGCCTTTGGCCCTGTGTCTGGTGGTGGTGGATACGCCGCCGGATCTCTGGTGCCTGATTCTCTTCCTGGCCAGCGCTTGCCTGCTGATTTTGACCCAGTCCAGCCGGGTCCGCAGTCCCCGGGGGGGCAGTCGGCTGACGCTGGGGCTGGCCCTGCCGGTGGTGGCCGTCCTGGTGGCGATTTGCCTGGCCATCCCGCCGGCTACCTACACCCGCACCCAGAGTGCCGATGAAATTCTACAAGCGGCGCTGAACTGGGCCGGAAAGGTCTTGCCTCTGGAGCTGAACAGTCGCGGCAACCTGCAGCTGAACCTGCCCGCCACCACGGGCAACTCGGCTGGCGTGGATCTGCGGATGGGCCCCAGGTAGCACAACCGCCGGGTTGTGATGGAGGTTCTGGCAGAGGAGTCCGGTGCGCTTTACCTGCGCGGCGGCGCCTTTGGCGCCTATACCGGACTCCGATGGGACAACCTGCCGGAGGACGCTTACGCCGGCTGCCCGGAGCCGGAGCAGGGCCTGCTGGATCAGACGCCGTTCATTGAAAACGTCAAGACCCTCTCCATTCGCACCCGCCTCATCCAGCCGGAGATTTACGTGCCGTATTATCTGAAGACTCTGCCGGAAGTCGGCACGCCCCGGCAGGACGCCAGACTGGACAATTCGGACCGGGTGCGGACGTATGATGTGATGTACTGGACCTACTGGAATCCGGATCCCGCGGGCCAGCTTATCAGGAGCTACTCCAGATTGACCGAATATGACGTCTTCGTTGAGAATGCAGACATTTACACAGGCCTCCCGGAAGCCAGCCGCAATGCCCTTCTGGACATTGCCCAGGAGGCGGGGTTGACGGATCTGGATCAAGGGGAGCTGCCCCAGGCGGTGACGGAGTTTGTCCGGTCCTCCGCCCGGTACGATTTGGACACCCCCAGCATGCCGGCGGGACAGTCGGACTTTGCCGCTTGGTTTCTCACCGAGAGCGACACGGGATATTGCGTCCATTTTGCCGCTGCCACAGCCGCTATGCTTCGGGCTCTCCAGGTACCGGCCCGGGTGGTCACCGGCTATCTGGTGGATGCTGAGGCAGGAAATTGGACGGAGGTCACCATGGACAACGCCCACGCCTGGGCAGAATATTACTGTTGGGGTCTGGGCTGGGTTCCCCTGGAGGCTACGCCGCCGGATGGCGTCGATTCCACCCTGCGGGGGGAAGAGAGCACCGAACCCTCGTCTCAGCCGGATGAGGACCCGGAAGATACAGAACCCTCTGCCTACGAGCCCACGGAAAAGACGGAACCCACCGAGGACCCGAATGCCTCGGATGCATCAAAAGATGGCCGGGGCTTTGTACGCCTGCAGCTTCCCATCTGGCTCGCCTGTGGGCTGGCCCTGCTGTGCCTGGCGCTCCTGCGCCGCCCGGTGACGCTGCGTCTACGCCGCCGGGAGATGGGACGGGAGCCGCCCAACCGGCAGCTTCTGCACCGGTGGCGTCTGGCGCTTCCTCTGGCCCGACTTTTGGGGCAAAACCAGCCGGAGGAGCTGGAGGCCCTGGCCCTGAAAGCCCGATTCAGCCAGCACACCATCACCCAAGAGGAGCTGGGAGTGCTGGCGGCCTGGCAGACTGCTTTGGAGGAGGCGCTCCGGAAGGCGCCTCTGTGGAAGCGGCTGTATGCCCGGTGGATTCTCGTCCTGATTTGAGCAAAGAAATAGGAGGCTCTGACGTGAACGAAAAGATCTTGGTGGTAGATGATGAGCAGGAGATCGCCGACCTGGTCAGCCTCTACCTGAAAAATGAGGGGTATACCGTCTTTCCCTGCACCCTGGGCGCAGAGGCCCTGGCCTGTGTGGAGCGGGAGGAGCTGTCTCTGGCCATTTTGGACGTGATGCTTCCGGATATGACCGGCTTTGACCTCTGCCGCAGAATTCGGGAGAAACACATGTTCCCCATTGTAATGCTGACGGCCAAGGTGGAGGACATGGACAAAATCACGGGCCTGACCCTGGGGGCGGACGACTATATGACCAAGCCCTTCAACCCCCTGGAGCTGGTGGCCCGGGTGAAGACCCAGCTTCGCCGCTACACCACCTACAATGCGGCGGCGGAGAATCAAAAGCAAGTGTACGACTTTGCCGGTTTGTACATCTGCCGGGACAGCCGGAAGTGCAGTCTCTATGGCCGGGAGCTGTCCTTTACGCCCCTGGAGTTTGACATTCTCTGGTACCTGTGTGCGCACCGGGGGGCGGTGGTCTCCTCGGAGGTGCTGTTTGAGGCGGTGTGGGGAGAGAAATATCTGGACAATAACAACACCGTCATGGCCCACATCGCCCGGATCCGGGAGAAGATGGGGGAGCCCAGCCGGAAGCCCAGGTTCATCAAAACCGTCTGGGGGGTGGGTTATACCATTGAGTGATCCAAAGATCCGGGGCCGGACCAGCCGGCTCACCCGGCGGCTTTTGGGCCAGTATTTGCTGGCGGTGGCCGGGTTTTTGGTGGCTCTGGGGGTCGGGTCAATGTTGGCGCAGCGCATTTGCAGCCTCTTCATCTGGCAGGAAACAGATCCCCTGTACCAAGTGTTGTCTTTTGTTAAGAATTATCTCTTGGTCTTTTTGGGCGGCGCGGTGCTCTTGGGCTGGGCCTGGATCACCTACCGGTTCATCTCCCGGCCCCTTCGATACCTGGACCAGGTGGCTGCGGCGGCTGCCAAGCTGGCCCACCCCAGTGAGGAACCCATTCTCCTGCCGGAGGACCTGGGGGAGACGGAGTACGAGCTGAACCAGGTGCGCTTGCGGGCCCTGCGGGACGCCCGCGCCGCCCGGGATGCGGAGCAGCGGAAAAATGACCTGATTGTCTATCTGGCCCATGACCTGAAGACGCCTCTCACCAGCGTCATCGGATATCTCACCCTCTTGCAGGATGAACCCCAGATCTCTCCGGAGCTTCGGGCCAAATACACCGGCATTGCCCTCCACAAGGCCCAGCGGCTGGAGGAGCTGATCAACGAATTTTTCGACATCACCCGGTTCAGCCTGTCTCATCTGGCCTTGTCCAAGCAGGAGGTGAATCTGAGCCGGATGCTGGAGCAGCTGACCTATGAGTTCCAGCCGCTGCTGGTGGAGAAGGAGCTATCCTGGACCTTGGAGCTGGCCCCCAATGTGCGGGTGCTCTGCGATCCGGACAAGTTGGAGCGAGTGTTTGACAATCTGTTCCGGAACGCGGTGCACTATAGCTACGGCCAGACCGCCATTGCGGTCCGTCTGGAGCAGACCGGGACCCAGGTGGCCGTTCGGGTGGAGAACCGGGGGAAAACCATCCCGCCGGAGAAGCTGGGCCAGATTTTTGAGCAGTTTTTCCGCTTGGATTCCGCCCGGGGCACCACCACCGGCGGGGCCGGTCTGGGCCTGGCCATTGCCAAGGAGATTGTGGAGCTCCACGGGGGCACCATCTCCGCCGAGAGTCAGGACGAACGCATTGCCTTCACCGTTCGCCTCCCCCTGGCGTTTCAGAAAAATGTATGATTTTTGCGAGAAAGCCATAAAATTCCCAGTAGGAAAAGCGAAAACAAACGAGTCCCCGCTCTGGTATGATGGACATACCAGGCGGGGACTTTTGCTGTGCAAATTGCAGACAATGGGCTCTGCCGGATGGTAAGGAGGTTCTGTTTATGGCGCGCCGGCGTATCACCCAAATGTTTCCATGGCTTCTGCCCCTCCGAAGGTGGCAGCGGCGCTTTTGCTTTTATACCAAAATGCGGTGGGATGGGGCGGTGTATGCCTCTCACCGGGAGCGGAAGAGACTGCCCCATTTGCTCTTTGAGACCACCTGTCCCATGTACAACCGGGAGACCGGCTTCGACATGGTGTACCAGGAGAACAAGGTGTTTAACCTGAAGCTGGCGGCAGCCACCCTGGACCGCCTGCTCATCCGCCCGGGGGAGACCTTCTCCTTCTGGCGTCTGGTGCGGTACGCTGACCGGAAGACACCCTACCGGGACGGTTTGGCGGAGGTGAACGGGAAGCTCACCGTCCAGCCGGGCGGCGGCCTGTGCCAGCTGAGCAACCTCCTGTTCTGGATGTTTCTGCACACCCCCCTCACCCTCATAGAGCGTCATGGCCACCGGATCAAGGATTTCCCCGAGCCTCCCAGTGATGCGCCTCTGGGCGTAGACGCCACTGTGGCCGAGGGCTGGCTGGATCTGCGGGTTCGGAACGACACAGAGATCACCTTCCAGATTACGGTCACGCTGGAGGGGGACGCCATTACCGGGCGGGTATCCACCGACCGGGAGCTGGGCCTCCGGTATGAAGCGGTCAACGAAAACCTGGTGTATACCCGCCAGAGTGGCGCGGTATACGAAGAGGTAGACGTGGTGCAGCGGGCCATGGACTCGGCTACGGGCATTTGCGTGTCCACCCGGAACATGTACCGGAATCGATGTGAAATTGGCTACCGGCTGCCTGCCGGTACCGTCATACAAGAGAAAGGATGAGTACAGATGAAACAAAAGCGCATTGCCGTCCTCTTTGGCGGCAGTTCTTCGGAGCACAGCGTCTCCCTGGCCTCTGCGGCAGGGGTTTTGGCCCATATGGACCGGGCGCGGTATGTCCCTGTCATGGTGGGCATCACGGAGCGAGGAGACTGGTACCATTACACAGGCAGCCTGGAGCGCATTGCCGCCGGGACCTGGCAAGACGGTCCGGACTGCGCGCCGGCCCTCCTCTCACCCAGCGCCAGGGACCGGGGGCTCCTGGTCTTTCGGGAGCGGAAGGTGGAGCGGATGGCGCTGGACGGCGTTTTTCCCGTTCTCCATGGCAAAAACGGGGAGGATGGTTCTGTCCAGGGCCTGTGCCAGCTGGCGGGGCTTCCGGTGGTGGGTTGCGGCGTTCTGGCCTCTGCTCTGTGCATGGATAAGGACCGGGCCCACCGGCTGGTGCAGGCGGCGGGGCTCCAAGTGCCTGCATCCTTCTCCCTGGAGCCGGGCTTTTGCCAGGAGGAGGCCCTGGAGCGGGGCGCTGACATGGGCTACCCCCTCTTTGTGAAGCCTGTCCGGGCAGGCTCATCCTATGGGGTCTCCAAGGTGTATCGGCCGGAGCATCTGCTTCCAGCCATTTCCGCTGCATTGCGGTATGACAATCGGGTGCTGGTGGAGGCCGCCATGGATGGAACGGAGGTGGGCTGCGCTGTCATGGGAACCCAGACCCTCCGGACCGGCAAAGTAGACCAGATTGCCCTGGACAGCGGCTTTTTTGACTACACGGAGAAGTACAACCTGATTACAGCAAAGATCCATGTGCCGGCCCCCATTCCGGCCCAGACGGCTGCGCGACTGAAGGAGACGGCCAAGGAAATCTACCGGATTTTGGGATGCTCCGGCTTTGCCCGGGTGGATATGTTCCTCACCAGTGCCCAGGAGATCTTCTTTCACGAGGTGAACACCATTCCCGGCTTCACGCCCCACAGCCGGTTCCCCAAAATGATGGAGGCTGCCGGGATGTCCCTGCAAGAGGTGATTACCCAGGCCATTGAGGAGGCGGTGACCCTGTGAAATCCGTCCGGGAGCGAGTGACAGAGTACAGCAAGGGGGACAATCTGGACCTGTTTTGGCGGCTGTTTCGCCTGCGGGAGCGGACCCGCAGCAGGTTGGGAGGGGAGGCTCTGACTTTCCTCCTCAGCCGCATGGCCCGGCGGCACGGGGGCTATGTGGGAAGGACGGCAGTCATTGAGGGATTTCTGTCCCTGCCCCATGGCCTGCATGGGGTCTACATTTCCCGCTATGCCAGCATCGGCGCCGATTGCCGGATTTACCAAAATGTCACCATCGGCGAGGTCCGGGGAAAAGCGCCTCAAATCGGGCGGAATTGCCTGATTGGGGCCGGCGCTGTGGTGGTGGGGGATATTCGCATTGGCGACGGAGTCAAAATCGGAGCGGGGGCGGTGGTGTGCACCGATGTGCCGGAGGGCTGCACGGTGGTGGCTTCGCCCTCGCGGATCCTACGAAGGGAGTGACGGCCCATGGAGGGGATGCAGCGTCCCGGAAGGGCTTGGATTGCGCTGAATTTGGAACATCTCCGGCACAATGTGGCGGCGCTACAGGCGCGCTTGCCTCTGGGCTGCCAGCTGATGCCGGTGGTGAAGGCCAACGCCTACGGTCACGGTGCGGTTCCCATTGCCCGGGAGCTGAACAGCCTGGGCATCCGGGCTTTCTGTGTGGCCACGGCGGAAGAGGGGGCGGAGCTCCGTAAAAACGGCGTTGCCGGGGACATTCTGGTTCTGGGCTTTACTCCTCTGGAGGAGATGGCCCTGGCCCGGCGCTATGACCTGATCCAGACGGCGGTGGATTGGGAATATGCCAGGCAGTTAAACGAACTGGGCGTTCCCATCCGGGTCCATGTGGCGGTGGACACGGGAATGCACCGGCTGGGGGAGCGGTGGGAACATCTAGAGCGCATTTGCGCCATCTATGCCATGGAGCACCTTCGCGTAGAGGGAATCTTCACCCATCTGTGTGCCGATGATACGGATGTTCCCCGGGACCGGGCCTTCACTGCCAGCCAGGCAGAAGCCTTCAGCCGGCTGCTCCGGCAGCTGGAGGACCGGGGCGTCCGGCCTGGCAAGCGCCACCTTTTGGGCAGCTATGGGCTGCTGCACGTCCCGGATTTGGGCGGGGACTATGCCCGGGTGGGCATGGCGCTGTACGGGATGCTGAGTACCGCCGATGACACCCGGCGCTGGGGCGGGGAGCTGCGGCCGGTGCTGTCTCTCCACGCCAGGGTCGCCGCCGTCAGAACCCTGCACCCCGGTGAACACGCAGGCTATGGCTTGGATTTTACCGCAGACCGGGAGACGCGTATAGCCGCCCTCACCATCGGCTATGCCGACGGCCTGCCCCGGGCGTTGGGCTCCGGTGTGGGCAGGGTACTCCTTGGCGGCAGGCGCGTTCCCATCGTGGGGCGAATCTGCATGGATCAGACCCTGGTGGACGTCACGGCCATTCCGGAAGTTCGGGCCGGGGACCCAGTCACCCTCCTGGGCGAGTCCGGCGGCAGCGCCATTTCCGCCTGCGACATGGCGGAGCAAGCCGGTACCATTGCCAATGAGATTCTGAGCCGCCTGGGTTCCCGCCTGGAGCGCTGGCCGGTCGGTCAAACAGAGCCTGCCCGGGAGCTTGCGCTGGCCTTGGCCAGGTAGGCGGTTGGAACCGGGGCGGCACAGGGCAGAAACGAAAAAACTCCTTCTGAACAAGTTCAGAAGGAGATATTTTCAGGAGAATCAGGCCAGCTTGTTGAGCTTCAGGGTCATGCAGCTCTTTTTCCGGGCAGCGTTGTTCTTGTGAAGAATTCCCTTCTTCACGCCCTGGTCAACGGTCTTGACGGCGGCCTTGTAGGCGACGTCGGCCTGCTCGCGGTTGCCGGAGGCCACGGCGGCTTCGAACTTCTTGACAGCCGTCTTCAGCGCGGACTTGTCGGCCTTGTTCTTCTCGTAAGCGGCTCTGGACAATGCGACTCTCTTCTTTGCGGACTTAATGTTGGGCATGGGTTACACCTCCTCCAACGCGTTTGTGTCAAACTGGCCCAAGGCCAGTCTCATGCAGAAATACATTATAGCGGGTCTGGGACCTAAAATCAATAGGTTTTTTTGAAAATTTCCTGTTTTCGGTTAGAAACTGGGACGGCGGACCAAACTAGGAAAAAAAGCAGGAGGTACCGACATGCAGGTGCGGACGGATTTGGCCGAGGAGGCCCAGGACCTGTGGAAGCAATCGGCGGGGAAGACCACCCAGCTGGAGGGCGTCAAGGCCCGGAGTTGGGAGGACCGCGGAGTACGCCGCCATCAGGTCCAGATTTTGGATGAGCGGGGGGAGAAGGCCCTGGGTAAGCCCAAGGGGACCTATGAGACCCTCTGGGTACCGGGAGATGGCCGCCCCACGCCGGAGGCGGCAGAGGCCCTGGGAGAGGCTGTGGCGAGCCTTCTGGACCTGCGGGGCGGGGAGAGCGTCCTGGTGGTGGGCCTGGGGAACCGGGATATGACCCCGGATGCCGTGGGTCCCTTCAGTGCCGGCGGCGTCCTGGTGACCCGGCATCTGCGGAAGCAGCTGCCTCAGGTGTTTGCGGCCATGCGCCCGGTGAGCGCCCTGGTACCCGGGGTGTTGGGAACGACTGGAGTGGAAAGTGCGGAAATTGTCCGCAGCGTGGTGGAAGCCACCCGGCCCGACCGGGTGGTGGTGGTGGACGCCCTGGCCGCCGGTGGTGCGGACCGGCTCTGCCGGGTGATTCAAGTGACGGATGCCGGGATTGTACCCGGCTCCGGCGTGGGCAACAGCCGGGCCGCCTTTTCTGCCGAGACCCTGGGGGTGCCGGTGGTGGCGGTGGGGGCGCCCACGGTGATGGATGCCCGGCAACCAGGGGAGCGGGAACCGCTTATGGTGACGCCCCGGGATGTGGATGCCCGGGTGCGCCGTTTGTCAAGCCTAATTTCTGCGGGAATCAATGCCGCCCTTTTTCCAGACTGGAGTTATGACGAAATTGCACAATTTGTCGATTAATGGGGGCTGGGATTATGTCAATCGACACTGTATGTCCAGAGGATGTGCACAGGGCTGTGGAACTGTGGATAAACCTGTGGAGATTGTGCAAAACTTCGCGTTGTCCACAGCTGGCCGGTGTTCACCGGATTTTTTCTGAGAAAACCGGGTGCATAAGTTTGTGAATATCCGCTGATTGGAGCGAGTATTTCAAAAATTACGTCGCCTGTTGTGGAAAAAGCGGGAGGTGGAAACACCTCGGAAAAATTGGAATTTTTCAGTTTTGTGTCTGTCGAAGCCGGTCATTTCCCGGCCCGGACCCTGGAGGACGGGAGGATTTTTGTAGGATATCACAAAATTAGAATTCCCACTTGACAGGATCCGGCGGCTTGTTTGCAGGGGAATGCGCCGGGAGATGGGGAGCTTTTTGACGCATTTGGGGTGTTTACAAAAAATCCTTGGGATGTTTATATCTTGTTTCCCGTCTGGTCATACTTTTTTCACAAATCGGCCGTATGATGATGACATCAAAAACACCGGCAGGTCAGTCCCGGTAAGGAGATGCAGCAACATGGAAGAATACGAAAACAACAGTTTGCACAACTGTACCGATGAGAATGAATTGGATTCCCAGCCGTCCCCGGCCGAGGACTTTGCAGCCCCCCAGGAGGACCCCACCCCAGAGGCAGAACCTTGTTGGACCCCAGACGCTAAGGAGGAACCCCAAGCGGAGGAACAGAGCGAGGCGGCCACTTCCTATCACAATGCAGGGACCGGGCGGAAGGAGTCTCCCTTTGCCGATTCTCCCTATGTGATGGGCGAGCCGCCCCAGGAGAAATCCAGACCCACCGGCGACTGGGAGACGGCGTACAATCACTTTGAAACGCCCAAACAGCCCAAAGTCAAAAAGCCCAGGGAGAAAAAATCCCGGGGAGCCGGTCCGATTGTGGCAGCCGCCTTGGCCTGCGCGGTCATTGGCGGCATCGGAGGCGGCGCCCTCACAGCCCACCTGGTGGACAGCCGGTGGGAAAAGACCACGGCAGAGATGCAGTCCAGCTTCCAGAGCCAGCTGGCGGCCCTGGAGAGCGGCAAAACGGGAAACACGGGCAACGGTATCACCGTCAATCCGGTTTCCAATTCCGGCAAGATGACGCCGGCTCAGGTCTATGCCCAGAATGTGGAGTCGGTGGTGTCCATCACCAACCAGGGCGTCACCAACGGCATGTTTGGACAGGAGGCCTTTACCGGCTCCGGTTCCGGCTTCATTTTGACGGCGGACGGCTATGTGCTCACCAACCACCATGTCATTGATCAGGCCCAGACCATTCGGGTGACCCTCTACGACGGGACGGAATATGAGGCGCAGCTGGTGGGCTCCGACGCGATAAGCGATGTGGCCCTCCTGAAGATTGACGCCCAGGACCTGCCGGCAGTGACCATTGGCAGCTCCGACAATCTGGAGGTCGGCGACCAGGTGGCCGCCATTGGCAACCCCTTGGGGGAACTCACCTCCACCCAGACGGTGGGCTACGTCAGCGCTAAGGACCGCTCCGTGAATACAGACGGAACCATCATCAATATGCTCCAGACCGATGCCGCCATCAACTCCGGCAACTCCGGCGGCCCGCTCTTCAACATGAACGGGGAGGTCATCGGCATTACGACGGCAAAGTACTCCGGCTCCACCTCCTCTGGCGCGTCCATTGAGGGCATCGGCTTCGCCATCCCCATCAACGACGTGATGAAGCTGGTGGATGACCTGATGGAGTATGGGTATATCACCGGCCAAGCTTATCTCGGCGTCACCATTCACACCCAGGATCTGGACGCTGCCACCGCTGCGGCCTACGGCCTGCCGGTTGGCGCCAGAGTAGAGACAGTGACGGCAGGCTCCTGCGCCGAAAAAGCCGGCCTGAAGGCGGGGGACATCATCACCGTCGTGGGGGACTATTCGGTTTCCGGCTATTCCAACCTGGCATACGCCCTGCGGAATTTCAATGCCGGAGACACCACGACGATTTCCGTCTTCCGCTCCGGCCAGGAGCTGACCCTGCAGGTCACGTTTGACGAGAAGACGGCCAATACAGTCACCGGCCCGGTGGAGGCGACCCAACCCCAGGAGAGCACCGGCGACGAGTCCCAGCAGCCCCAGGGGGAGATGCCGGAGTCCGGTTCTTATGATGACTGGTACGACTATTTCTACCGGTTCTTCGGAGGCAACGGCAACTGAGTCGGCCCCATGCAAGTTCAGCCGTCCAAGGCTTGTTCATAGATCGCATACACGTTCTTCTTTCCTATTTCTTCCTTTTCGTTTTGTGCCAGGAGCACCGGACTGCTCCGGATTGCTCCACAGGGGCTGTCTCAAAACTTCGTTTTGAGGCAGCCCCTGCTCTATGCGCCGGTGCGGTAGTTTGGGGAAACCCGGGTTCAGCCCGGCTGCAGGAAATGAAAAAAGAATCCCGGGCGAATCCCTCCCCATTTTGAGATGGGAGGCACTCGCCCGGGGTTTATTTCTGTGCAAAGTGGCAGAATCAGACGTTGAAGAGGAAATTCACAATGTCGCCGTCCTGCATCACATATTCCTTCCCCTCACTGCGGACCAGACCTTTGGCTTTGGCGGCGGACATGGTGCCGCAGGCCTTGAGATCCTGGAAGGCGATGACCTCGGCCCGGATGAAGCCCCGCTCGAAGTCGGTATGGATCTTTCCGGCGGCCTGAGGGGCCTTGGTGCCCTTCTGGATGGTCCAGGCCCGGCACTCGTCGGAGCCGGCGGTCAGGAAGGAGATGAGACCCAGCAGGGCGTAGCTGCTGCGGATCAGCCGGTCCAGGCCGGACTCCCGCAGGCCCAGTTCCTCCATGAACATGGCCTTTTCCTCCGGGTCGTCCAGCTCGGCGATGTCGGCTTCCAGCTTGGCGCAGATGGGCAGCACCTGGCTGCCCTCCTGGTCCGCCAGTTCCCGGACCTTCTGGAAATAGGGGCTGGATTCCGGCTCGTTGACCTGGGTTTCGGAGAGGTTGGCGGCGTAAATGGTCTTCTTTAGGGTGAGAAGGTCGGAGGTGGCGATGAGAGCCCGGTCGTCGTCGGAGCAGTCGTAGGTCCGGGCCAGCTGGCCTTCGTTCAGATGGGCCAGGAGCCCCTGGAACACCTCCACCTCGTGGAGGAACCGCTTGTCCCCGCCCTTGGCGGCCTTCTGGGCCTTGTCCACCCGGCGGGTGACCATTTCCGCATCGGCCAGAATGAGCTCCAGGTTGATGATGTCGATGTCCCGCAGAGGATCTGTGGAGCCCTCCACATGGGTCACATTGGGATCGTCGAAGCAGCGGACCACGTGGACAATGGCGTCGGTGGTGCGGATGTTGGAGAGAAATTTGTTGCCCAAGCCCTCGCCCTTGGAGGCGCCCTTCACAAGCCCTGCGATGTCCACAAACTCAATGACTGCCGGGGTGAACTTCTTGGGCTGATGCACCTCCCGCAGCCACTCCAGCCGCTCGTCCGGGACAGAAACCACCCCCACGTTGGGGTCGATGGTGCAAAAGGCGTAGTTATCCGCCGGAACCCCGGCGCTGGTAATGGCGTTGAAGAGGGTGGACTTGCCCACATTGGGCAGGCCAACGATTCCTAATTTCATATGATCTGATATCTCCTTCGATGTTCCATTGTTTCAAGGGTTTCCGCCTGTGGCGTTTGCGCGGCATACAGCCCGCCGTGTCTTTGGCAGATCCCCTGCTTGTATGGGTGATTTTCGAGATTCCTTCCCGTCGATGGCGCCCTTTTTACAGAGAAAAAGGCGCATCACAACGCATTCAGTATAGCACGCAACGCCCCTTTTCTCAAGCGGCTGTGAACACATCTGCCGAAGTATTTGCAGATATTTTCAAAGGGCCCAGATCGCCAGCTTTTGGCTGATGAGACACATCCGCTGTCTGCGTATAGTGGAAAATAAGTGTTTCGGCCTTTCGACTGTTATACGCATTTTCTTTTTGGGAAAGTCTCCGAGCTGCTCCGACGTTGACTTTTGTCGTAATTCTGAGTATAATATTTTTGAATTGTTAATCGAGGTGATTGAAAGGATTTCATGGCCGAGATTACTACCATTGCCAAAAAACGCGGCGGTGTCATTGAAACAAAGGTTACTGCGCAGCGTGGCGTTTCCGAGGCCATGCGTTGCAAGCTGAGCGTAGAGAGCAGTTTGCACGGAGAATGATCTGTGCGATACACAGGAGGAGAGCACCCATGCCAACACTTGAATGGATCGGAAAGAGCAAGGTGATCAACCATCATCAGGAAGTACCGTTTCGGGTATTGGAACGTCAGTACAGCTATGATGAGAGCGGCCAGCACGATGAGGATAACGGCAGCGAGAATATGATCATCCGGGGCGACAATCTGGAGGCCCTGAAAGCGCTACTGCCCCGGTACGAGGGGCGGGTGAAGTGTATTTATATCGATCCTCCATATAACACAGGCAACGAGGGGTGGGTCTACAACGATAACGTCAATGACCCGAAAATTAGAGAGGGGTTGGGCGAGATGGTAGGCAAAGAAGGGGAAGAATTGGCGTACACGGCAAGTTGTCAATAAACTGCGCTGGTGCAGGAGAGCTTTTGACCTTGAAATTGATAGACTAATTGAATAAGGGGTGGTAAACTTGGACAATATCAAAGTATACTTTTCAGACTATTTCGATGTAGAGGAGGACGTTATTGATGATTATGGGGCAGTAAACATATCACTCATTAATGATATTCCACTGTTTATTGATCCGTTCCTGATGTTTAATAGCGAAAAAACAGAATACAGAAAAATTCATGATGATATAATAAGTTATTTATTATTCCTACAAAAACAGGCCGAAAATCACCGAACGCTTACACCAGGAATGCGCAAAGCATGGTTTTCGTTTTCCGAAGTTAAGCAAACTTGGCTCGGATTTAGCCTCTCAGGCAATTCTGGTTGTGGAATGGGGAATAAGTTTGCAACTGAACTGTATGATGGACTTAATTCGATTTTTAAGGATTTTGGAAGGCAGACGGTGACCAAAGGCCACCATATGGAAAAGTTATGCCTTATTAGCCCGAGGGTGGGGCGAGATAAGATTAGCGATTTTTCAACCAACTTCGCAAAACGATTCTTATTAGAATACACAGAACAGTTTGCAAAGGAATATATATCAGGATCAAAGTGCAAGAATTTCTCTGTTAATAAGGTATATTTTGATTTTAAAACAAAGACGTGGGCTGCAAGAACATATTATCTTCCATATTACAATGGAGACTTTGTACTATTGACACCAAATGACATTTTAACAAGGGATGATACATTTATAAACAGAACTGATATGATTAGAAACTTACAGCAAATAACCCCATCGATTCCAGATGATGCACTACGATTTGAGCTAAATACATATTTTCGGAATGTATTGGCGAAAAAGAAAAAAGAGATGAGCCAAGCAGAGAAGGACCGCGAGGCAGAAAACCTTGTTCGCCTGCACCCTGAACTGATTGACTATTATATCCGGTACAAAGAAGACAATGGGGAACAGGCAGCATCAATTAGCAAGGAAAAGGTTCGTGAGGTTCAGCTGCTATTCAATACACAGATTTCTCAGCTGATTTCATTGCTGCGCTCAAAAACAGGTTTTTACGATATTGCCCCAGATGCACATGATGAAGCAAAAAAACGCGTGGAATTTCTGAAACATGTCATTGAAAATCAAGACGGATATCGCCTTTTCTACAGTAATGGTAAGCCCGTAAAAAGAGAAGCTGATCTTCAGGTTATCTATCGTCTTGTTTGGTATGGTTCCCCACTCGATGTAAATAGAGAAGTAAATAACGGCAGGGGGCCTGTAGATTACAAAGTGTCCTACGGAGCAAAGAACTCAACCCTTGTAGAATTTAAGTTGGCATCGAATTCAAAACTTAAAAATAACTTGGCAAAGCAGGTAGAAGTGTATAAATCTGCATCAGGGACGGATCGGGCAATTAAAGTTATATTATTTTTTAATGATAAGGAGGAGAAAAAAATAATTTCTATATTAAATGAACTTCATATTGCAGGTAGTGATGATATTATATTAATTGATGCCCGCAATGACAACAAACCCTCTGCTTCTAACGTAAAGGCGGATTAAGCTGCTTGCGTATGACACTAAATTAGGTATGCCCAACATCTGCGGTCATGCCGGTTTTGTCTCCTTCCTGTCTGCGTTCTGCGTCCTTTGCCCTACTTACCGGCTTGTCCGGCGGCGGTTGTAAAAGCGGGCCAGGCCGCCCTCGGAGGTTTCTTTGTATTGATGGGACAGGTTGAGGCCCGTCTCATACATGGCTTTGCAGACCATGTCATAGCTGATGTTCCGGGTGCCGCAGAGGCAGTAGCTCAGGTTGCAGGCGTTCATGGCCCGCATGGCGGCGACGGCGTTGCGCTCGATGCAGGGGACCTGGACCAGGCCGCAGATGGGGTCGCAGGTGAGGCCCAGGTGGTGCTCCAGGGCAATTTCCGCCGCATACTCCACCTGGTCCAGGTTGAGGCCGTAAAGCTCGGCCAGGCCGCCGGCGGCCATGGCGCAGGCCACGCCCACCTCTGCCTGGCAGCCGCATTCGGCCCCGGAGATGGAGGCGTTCTGCTTGGCCAGATTCCCCAGAATGCCGGCGGTGGCCAGGGCCCGGAGAACCTGCTCTTCGGTGCAGCCCCGGATCTCCTGGACATACCGCAGAACCGACGGCAGGACGCCGGCGGCGCCGCAGGTGGGGGCGGTGACGATGACGCCGTTGTCTGCATTCTGCTCCGACACGGCGTAGGCGTAGGCGCAGATGATCCGGCACTCCAAAACCTGGGCCACCTCTGTGGGCAGCTGGTTTTCATAGAGCTGCTTGGCCTTCCGCTCCACGTTCAGCCCCCCGGGGAGGACGCCAGTGGTGGACAGACCGTCTGAAATGGACTGCTGCATGGTGCGCCAGACCTCCCGAAGGAAGTCCCAGATTTCGGGGCCTTCATTCATCTCCACGTATTCGCTGAGAGTATTGATGTAGCGCCATTTGCAGAAGTCCCGGACTTCTGCAAAGGAGTTTTCCGGATAGATCTCCGCATTGGGGTCGGCGGGCCGACCCAGGATCACAATGTCCCCGCCGCCCACGGACTCCACCCGGATATGACCGGTCTGGTTCGGCCCCTGGTAGGCAAAGAAGTCCATGGTGTTGGGGTGCTGGATGCCCACGGGATCCTCTTTGGAATAGACGATTTCGGCGTCAACTTCCTGCAGGACCTCCCGCAGGACCCGGTCTGTGCCGTGGCCCACGCCGGTCTTGCATAAGGAGCCGTATAGGACGACTTCGATGCGGTCTGCTTCCGGGTGTTCAGAGAGAAAGAGCCTGGCGGCCCGCTCCGGCCCCATGGTATGGGAGCTGGAGGGACCGCGGCCAATTTTATAAATATCACGAATGGATTTCATGCTTGCGGCCTCCATGGTAGGTTATCACAATCAGTATAGCAAATTCCCCCTCTGAATACAACGGCGGATTTCCGCTTTTATGAACGAGGCCGCAGAGCCTCCAGGGACAGCTCCCCGGCTAGCTTAAAGAGGGCGTCGGCCAAAACCTCTTCCACCGGTTTCCCGGCGGCACGGGCCACCTGCAGGTAGAGCCTTGCGGCGGCGGGGTCCAAAGAAATGGTAAATTGGGCCATGGGATTCTCCCTTTCAATATAGGATAGATCAGCAACGGCAAATGGAGCCAAAACGGTGCAAAGAAAGGAACCGCCTCTGCGGGGCGGGTGCATCTCATCCTATGCGGGGCCTTGACAATCGTGATACAATAGCGGCATAGAAAATACCCGTGGGAGTTCACCAAATTCCCCGTGAGAGGATGAAATCGGATGGCAAAAGAGAAGAAAGTGGAACAAATCACCGACATGGAGGTGGACTTTGCCCAGTGGTACACCGACGTGTGTAAGAAGGCGGAGCTCATCGCCTATTCCGGCGTGAAGGGCGTGTTCATTTACCGGCCCTATGGCTACGCCATCTGGGAGAACATTCAGGCGGTCCTGGACCGGATGTTCAAGGAGACGGGCCATGAGAATGTGTATATGCCCGTCCTCATTCCGGAGAGCCTCCTGCAGAAGGAGAAGGATCATGTGGAGGGCTTCGCCCCCGAGTGCGCCTGGGTAACCCTGGGCGGCGCGGAGGAGCTGGAGGAGAAACTGGCCATTCGCCCCACCTCCGAGACCCTGTTCTGCGACCATTTTAAAGACATTGTCCACTCCTGGCGGGACCTGCCGGTGAAGTACAACCAGTGGTGCAGCGTGCTGCGCTGGGAGAAGACCAGCCGCCCCTTCCTGCGCCACCGGGAGTTCCTGTGGCAGGAGGGCCACACCCTCCACGCCACCGCCGAAGAGGCCATTCAGGAGACGGAGGACCAACTGGAGTGCTACGCCCGGTTCTGCGAGGAGTATCTGGCCATGCCCGTGGTCCGGGGCGTGAAGACCGACAAGGAGAAGTTCTCCGGCGCGGAGCGGACCTATGCCATTGAGTGCATGATGCACGACCGGAAGGCCCTCCAGGCCGGGACCTCCCATTACTTTGGCGACGGCTTTGCCAATGCCTTTGACATTCACTTTACCGACAAGAACAACCAGCAGGCCACCCCCTATGAGACCTCCTGGGGCCTGTCCACCAGGCTCATCGGCGGCATCATCATGACCCACGGGGACAACAACGGCCTGGTGCTGCCCCCCAAAATCGCCCCCATCCAGATCGTCCTCATCCCCGTGGCCCAGCACAAACCCGGCGTCCTGGACAAGGTGAACGAGGTGGCTGCGCGCCTGAAGAAGGCCGGCTTCCGGGTGAAGGTGGACGACTCCGAGCAGAGCCCCGGCTGGAAGTTTGCCGAGTATGAGATGAAGGGCGTCCCCGTCCGCCTGGAGCTGGGCCCGAAGGACATCGAGAACGGCCAGTGCGTCCTGGTCCGCCGGGACAATGGCGAGAAGGCGTTCGTCCCGCTGGAGGATCTGGAGACCCGGGCGGCGGAGACCCTCCAGGCGGTCCACGACGGCCTCTTTGCCAAAGCCAAGAAGAACCTGGACGAGCACATCTATCCCGCCTATAGCCTGGAGGAGGCCAAGGAGCTCCAGGAGAAACATGGCGGCTTCATCAAGACCATGTGGTGCGGCGAAGAGGCTTGCGAGCTGAAGATGAAGGACGTGGCCGGCATGTCCTCCCGCTGCATCCCCTTCCGGCAGGAGCATCTGGGGGATGTGTGCCCCATCTGTGGAAAACCGGCCAACAAGATGATTTACTGGGGCGTGGCGTACTAATCCGCCAGAAGTCCCCTTCAGAAATTCCCGGCTCATGACAAGCGGCCCCTCCATACTTCCCTGTGAAAAGATGGAAGCATGGAGGGGCGCTTTTTGATGGAAGCGTGGACCGCCGCCATCCCGGACAGGCAGCGGTATAAAATTTGCCTCTCCGGGAAAGCTCTTCCATGGGAGGCGATGTGTTGTGGCGAAGAAAAAATTCCCCTGGCTGGGGGCCGCGGCGGCGGGAGCCGGAGCCGGGGCGGCCAACGGCCTGTTTGGAGCGGGAGGCGGCATGGTGCTGGTGCCGGCGCTGCACAAGTTCACCGATGTGGAGGAGGACAGCCTGTTTCCCACCTCGGTTGCGGTGATCTTCCCCCTGTGTCTGGTATCTCTGACGGTCTATGGTCTGCATGGGGATCTGCCCTGGCAGACGGCCTGGCCCTATCTGGTGGGAAGCGCCCTGGGAGGCGTTGCCGCCGGGGTCTTTGGACGGAAGGTCTCCACCAACCTTCTGCACCGGATTTTGGGGATACTCATTTTGTGGGGAGGGATTCGGTCATTTCTCTAGAATCGGTACCCGTTTGTATTTTGGTGGGAACCGTCCTGGGCTTTCTGTCCGGCCTGGGAGTGGGGGGTGGCTCCCTGCTGATTTTATGGTTGACTGCCGTCTTGTCTATGGAGCAGCGAATGGCCCAGGGGGTGAATCTCCTGTTCTTTCTCCCGGCGGCTGTGGTGGCCTGCCTGTTCCACAGCCGCCAGGGGCGGCTGCAGTGGCGGGTGGCGTTGCCGGCCATGGCAGCTGGGGCCTGTGCGGCCGGGCTGTGCGCCTGGGCGGCCACGGCTCTGAATACGGAGCTCCTCAGGAAGCTGTTCGGTGGGCTGCTGGTGCTCACCGGGCTCTGGGAGCTTTTTGGCACTCACCGGCGGCGGAAAGACAGGTAGCCCTCCAGAATCAGGGAGGCGGCCACGGCGTCTACGGTGTTCTTCCGCTTTTTCCCGTGGTAGTTGTGGTCAGAAAGAATCTGATGAGCCTCAATGGTGGTCCGGCGCTCGTCCCACAGGTGGACCGGCAGGCCGGAGGCCTCCTCCAGCTGCCGGGCGAAATCCCGGTACAATTCCGCCCGGGGTCCCTCGGTGCCGTCCATGTTCCGGGGGAAGCCCATGACCAGCTGGCCCACCTCCTGCTCCCGGGCCAAGCGGCAGATCTCCCCGATGGTCTTTTCCGGGACCCGGCTGTGGATGACGGTGGTAGAGCCAACCAGGCTGCATAAAAGATCCGAAATGGCGATGCCTGTCCGGGCGTCGCCATAATCAATTGCCATGATGCGTTTCACGTCTATTCCTCCTCCTTGTATTTGCGAAGATGGGGATGATCGGACCGTCTCCGCTTCTCTATAGGGACATCTGCGCCGGCAGATGCCGGAAACACCCCTATTATAGGGGAAAAATCCCCAAAAAGAAAGAAAAACTTGTTGACCTCCCCGTTTCTTTGTGCTAAAATGGTTCTACCTGCGAAAAGGGCTTTTTTTGTGCGCCCTTTTCAGCCCCGGGCGGCAGGGCCGTGGGTTCGCCGCTTCTAAATTTTACTGGCCGGGGCCACACAGGGAGGCAATTTTTAAGGAGGTGCCGTTATGCGCGTAAAAGTCACCATGAGATGCTCCGAGTGCAAGCAGAGAAACTACAATACCATGAAGAACAAGAAGAATGACCCCGACCGTCTCGAGATGAAGAAGTATTGCAGATTCTGCAAGAAGCATACCATCCACAACGAAACCAAGTAAGCGGTTGCGATCGGAAAGGGTGAAAACAATGGCTGAAACCAAAAAGGAAAACTGGTTTAAGAAAACCTGGAAGCGCATCTGCAAGTTCTTCCGTGAACTGAAGAGCGAACTGAAAAAAGTCGTATGGCCCACCTGGAGCCAGGTTTTGAAGAATGCGCTGACCGTGGTGGTTTGTGTACTCATCGTAGGCGTGTTTATCTGGATCTTTGACATGGGCGCCAAGTACGGCATTCAAGCCCTGCTCCAGCTGGGTAAGTAACCATGACGGAAGCTGCAAAATGGTACGTGGTCCACACCTATTCCGGCTATGAGAATACGGTGAAGGCCACCATCGAGCGGACTGTGGAATCCCGTGGCCTGCAAGAGCAGATTCATGCGGTTTCCATCCCCCTGGAGACTGTCACCGAGGTCACAGAATCCGGCGCGACCAAAACCTATGACCGCAAGGTCTTCCCAGGATACGTCCTGGTGAAGATGATTATGAGTGACGACGCATGGTATGTCATCAAGAACGTCCGCGGCGTCACCGGCTTTGTCGGCTCCGGCACCAAGCCCACCGCCCTGACCGAGGACGAAGTCCTGCAGCTGGGTGTGGAGAAACGGGAGATCGTGGTCAATTACGCCGTGGGCGATACGGTGCGCATTACCGACGGTCCTCTGACCTCCTTCACCGGTGCGGTGGAGGCCCTGGATCCGGAGAAGAACAAGGTCCGCGTGGCCGTGTCGATGTTCGGCCGCGAAACCCCGGTGGAGCTGGAGCTCGACCAGGTAGAAGTGATTTCCCAGTAAACGCATCGGGCCGCAAGGCCGGAACGTGGGAGGGGCACCGGCCCCGACAAGGATGCGCCCCCCGGCGCATGAACCACATCTATTCAGGAGGTGCTTATTATGGCACAGAAAGTAACTGGCATTATCAAACTGCAAATCCCGGCAGCAAAGGCGACTGCTTCGCCCCCTGTGGGTCCCGCTCTGGGCCAGCACGGCGTGAACATCGCCGCCTTTATCAAGGAATTCAACGCCCGCACCCAGGATCAGGCCGGCTTCAAGATTCCCGTGGTCATCACGGTGTATGCCGACCGTTCCTTTACCTTCATCACCAAGACGCCCCCTACCCCCATGCTGATCATGAAGGCCATCGGCATTGAAAGCGGCTCCGGCGTGCCCAACAAGACCAAGGTTGGCACCATTACCCGGGCCCAGGTGCGGGAAATCGCGGAGAAGAAAATGCCCGACCTGAACGCAGCCACCCTGGAAGCGGCTGAGAGCCAGGTAGCCGGCACCTGCCGGTCCATGGGCGTGACCGTTGTGGACTGAATTTTGCTTGCCGAGGTGATCAGGCGAATCCGCCTAGCCTCAAAAATGTGGGAGGATTATTCCGCATCACCACTTTAAGGAGGATAATACATTGTTTAGAGGTAAAAAATATAAAGACAGCGCCAAGCAGATTGACCGCGCTGTGCAGTACGAGCCCGCCGATGCCCTGGGTCTGGTGGTAAAGACCGCCCCCGCCAAGTTTGACGAGACGGTGGAAATCCACATCAAGCTGGGCGTGGACTCCCGTCATGCAGACCAGCAGGTCCGCGGCGCCGTGGTTCTGCCCAACGGCACCGGCAAGACCCGCCGGGTTCTGGTGTTCGCCAAGGACGCCAAGGTGGACGAGGCCAAAGAGGCCGGCGCCGATTTTGTCGGCGGCATGGACCTGGTGGAGCGCATCACCAAGGAGAACTGGTTCGACTTCGACGTGGTCGTGGCCTCTCCCGACATGATGGGCATCGTGGGCCGTCTGGGTAAGGTTTTGGGCCCCAAAGGCCTCATGCCCTCTCCCAAGGCCGGCACTGTGACCCCCAATGTGGGCGCTGCCGTCAAGGAAATCAAAGCCGGTAAAGTGGAGTACCGTCTGGACAAGACCAACATCATCCACTGCCCCATCGGCAAGGTCTCTTTTGGCGCTGAGAAGCTCCAGGAGAACATGGACACCCTGCTGGCAGCCGTTGTGAAGGCCAAGCCCGCCGCTGCCAAGGGTCAGTATATCCGCTCCTGCGTCGTCGCCTCCACCATGGGCCCCGGCGTGAAGGTCAGCACTGCGAAATATTAAGTTGGTTCCCCCTCCCGTTGGCACATTCGACGGGAGGGGAACGCGATTTTTCAACGAAAGTATCCCCGTGAAAACCCTGTCGCCGGTATCCGGTACAGGAATTTAAAAAATTGGAGGATTACAACATGAAGAAATGGTTCAAAAAGGGCGCCGCAATTGCCATGTCTGCCACCATGGCCCTCTCCCTGGCCGCCTGCGCCAGCGGCAAACCCGCCACTCCCGAGGAAGTCCTGAAGGCAGCCAGCGAGAAAGTGGCCGCTGCCAAAAGCATGAGCAGCGAAGTGATCATGGATATGAAGATGACTTCTGCTGAGCAAACCATCCAGATGACCATGACTGGCGCAGTGGAGACCATCGAGGAGCCTATGGCCATGCACATGGATATGACCATGGACATGGGTGCAATGGGATCCATGAAGATGCAGATGTACATGACAGAGGAAGAGGGCGCCTACCAGCTCTACGTAGGCACGGACGATGGCAGTGGAGCCACCACTTGGGCTGCCCAGTCCGTACCGGATGCGGACCAGATGAAGCAGTATGATACCCAGGCGAACATGGAGCTGTACCTGAAGTCTGGCTCCAATTTCCAGGAAAATGGAACAGAGACCATTGAGGGCAAAGAGACCGTCCGGTATGATGGCGTGATTACCAACGAGTGCTTCAACGAGGTCTTTACCTCTACGGGCGTTTTGGATCAGTTCTCCAGCTTAGGCGTCGATGCAGAGACGGCACAATCCATGCTCACCGATCTGGGCGATCTGCCGATCAGCGTCTGGGTGGAAAAGGAGAGCAACCTGCCTGTCAAATACGAGATGGATATGACCGCCATCATGCAGTCCATCATGACCAAGACCATGGAGGCTGCTGATAGCACAGAGACCATCACCGTGGAATCCGTATACATGACCATGCTGATTCATGGTATTGATAATGTGGAAAGCATTGAGGTTCCCCAGGAGGCCCTGGACGCCGCCGCGTAAGAGCCTTGCGCCATTGGCGTGGGGATGAATGAAGCATAAGAAGAGCAAACCGGCCAACCCAAAATGGGAAGGCCGGTTTGCATTTTGCTTTGCAGGGATGTCAAGCGCATCGGTGGGGGAATGTGTGGGGAACTTCATTTCGCAACTGATGCGTTGGGACCTGGCGAAACCCGGGCGCCATTTTGCCGGAGAACCTCGGCAAAGGCAGGAGGCGTGATGGAGGCGGCGGAGAGGTCTACACTGAACCGAGTCAGCCCGGGCAAGGGCTGTAGTGTCTTGAGACAATGTCCGGTTTCCATGTCCCGAATCTGCAGGGAGCTGCCAAGAGGAACATCGACATTCCACCGCCCATCGACCGTCACCGATACGGAAGTGACCTGGCCAGAATGCCCTTCTAGGATGTCTAAGCATGTTCCGGTTTCCATGTCCCAAATGTGGAGGGGACGATCATCAGAAGCACAAACACACCACCGCCCATAGGCCGTCACCGATACGGAATGGACAGAGCTAGGATGCCCTTCCAGGATGTGTAAGCATGTTCCGGTTTCCATGTCCCAAATGCGCAGAGAGCCGTCAGAAGAAGCACTGACACACCGCCGCCCATCGGCGGTCACCGATACGGAATTGACCCGGTTAGAATGCCCTTTCAGGGGGTGTAAGCATGTTCCGCTTTCTATGTCCCAAATGCGAAGGGTGCCATCAGAGGAAGCACTGACACACCGCCGCCCATCGGCCGTCATCGATACGGAATTGACAAAGCTAGAATGCCCTTCCAGGATGTGTAAGCATGTTCCGGTTTCCATGTCCCAAATGCGTAGGGAGCGATCATCGGAGGCACTGACACACCGCCGCCCATCGGTCGTCACCGATACGGAATTGATCCAGTCAGAATGCCCTTCCAGGATATGTAAGCATGTTCCGGTATCCATGTCCCAAATGCGCAGGGTGCAATCATAGGAGGTACTGACACACCGCTGCCCATCGGCCGTCACCGATACGGAAGTGACCCGATTAGAATGTCCTTCCAGAGAGTGTAAGCATATTCCAGTTTCCATGTCCCAAATGTGCAGGGAGCCACCCAAAGAAGCACTGATACACCGTTGCCCATCGGCGGTCACCGATACGGAAGTGACCCAGCCAGAACGCCCTCCCAGGATGTGTAAGCATGTTCCGGTTTCCATGTCCCAAATGCGCAGGGTACGATCAACGGAAGTACTGACACACCGCCGCCCATCGGCCGTCACCGATACGGAAGTGACCCAGTCAGAATGCCCTTCCAGGATGTGTAAGCATGTTCCAGTTTCCATGTCCCAAATGCGAAGGGTGCAATCAAGAGAAGCACTGACACACCGTCGCCCATTGGCTGTCACAGATACGGAAATGACCCGGTCAGAATGCCCTTTCAGGGTGTGTAGGCATTTACCGTTCCCCATGTCCCAAATGCACAGGGTACCATCATCAGAAGCGCTGACGCACCTCCAACCGTCTGGGGTTACGGCTACGGCATTCACACCATCTGTGTGCCCCTCCGGTGCAAAAGTCTCCCTCGTTACCTGGGTATGATCAAGCAAATCCGCCGTTTTGGGCAGCAAAAGCGCCGTACCTCCCGGCTGATGGTAAGAAAACAAATGCACCTTCCCCAAATCCATGCCGCTGAAGTTCAGCTGGGAAAAGTCATAATCTCGCAGGCGCTTTTGCAGCTCCAGCATGTTCCGGGTGGCGCTTGGGCTGGTGGGCAGGGCGGTGCGGTTGGTTTCCCAGAGGCGGTCGGCCTCCTCCGGGGTGGCCAACTCTGCTGCAAAGTCCATGACGTAAATGTCGATGGAGGTTTGCCAGGCCTCCGGCAGAGGCGCGCCGGGGGTCAGGCTGTGGGACAGGTTCAGGAGGTGGATGGCCGCCAGGCAGTCCCGGAAGCGCTGGTGCATCAGGCTGACCATGGGGCCTTCGGCGCTGTCTTGGATGCGGAACAGGTTCAGCTGCTGGGTGAGCAAACGGAACCAATCTTCTGCCGGTGGGAAGGCTGGTAGCCCTCCCACGTGGCGCAGGACGCGCCGCACATGATCTGGCCAGGTCCGCTGATGGGAGGCCTGAAGCTCCCCCAGGGTCTGCTCCATTTCCTGATAAAACGCCTCCTCTGGGAGCCGAAATTGCCCCCGGCGGACCATGCACCAGGCCAGGCGGGGGGCCAGGCGCTCTGTGGCCAGAACAGCTTGGGTAGGGGTCCCCGAGTCCCGGGCCTGGCTGTGACAGCGCCACAGCTCCTGCTGCAGGTAGTTCCACAGGACAGCGCCGGCGCTGTCCGCCTTCCGCCAGGCCAGGGGAATGGCGCTGGGCCGGGTTTGCAGCAGCTGGGTCCGGGTGTAGAGGACCAGCATCAGGGGGTAGTCGATCACCGTCCACAGGGGGTCCCCCTCCGGCGGTGGGGTGACCCCGGCCAGTTCCAGGTGGGCCTGGATGCGGTCCTGGGTCAGGGGCTGCAGCCGGATGGGCCGGAACTCCCCGGTGAGGCCGGGCAGAAAGCCCCGCACATCAAACCGGGAGGCGGTGATCACCTGGACCCCGGGCCGCCGGGACCAGGCCTCCATGCTCCGGGCCACGGCGTACTGCATGGCAGGACGGATCTCGTTGAAGCCGTCCAGGAGGAGCACCAGCCGGGGCCCCTTCTCCCAGGGCTGCCTGGAGAGCGTCTCCAGCTCCCGGAGCCGGGACTCCTCCCCATCCAGGAGTTCCCGTTGGATGTATGCGCCGATGAGGTCGCTGTCTGGGTTGCCTCCCAGAGCGTGGAGGGGGATATAGACGGCGGGAACATGACGGGGCAGGAAATGTTCCTGGGTGGTGAGGGAGAGGAGGGCGACGGTTTTTCCGATGCCCCCTTCCCCCTCCAACATCAGGTGGTTTTGGGTTGGACTGTCCCAGCTCTCCTGGAAAAACGCCGCCAGGGGCCGGGGCGCGTCCACAGCGCCGCCTTGGGCTTGGCACTCTGCCAGCTGGAGCCGTGCCCTGGGGAACAGCGACTCGTCCACCTCCATCAGTTGGAAGCTGGGGTGCTGGTTGCGGGTTCTGTCCAGGCGCTCCGCCAGGTCATAGTACAGCTGGCTGTCCATGTCGCTGCACATGGGGTAATTCCGCCCTGGCCGGGGGGTCAGGCCGGTACCGCTGCTCTGGGGGTCCCAGTTCCAATAGGTGACCTGGACGGTACTGCGCTTGTCCCAGCAGTGGTGCACCACACCAAATTCGGAGTACGGATCATCCACAGCGGCAGCTTGCTTGCTGGCAACCAGGTTGGGCCAGGCGGCTACATCGGTTTTCCGGTCAATTAGGTAGTCACTCGCCCGGTCGTTGGTCCGGTGCTGGTCCCCGGCCAGGTAAGCCCAGGTATTTGTCTGGTTAAATAGCTGCACCAGCCGTTCCGTTACTGTCGGGTGCAGGTCGTGAAAGCTGTGGTGCCCCAGGACCAAGGTGGGAAGGCCGTCTTTCAGCTGCCCCCGGAGGGCCGGGCTGCAGGCGGTCCCCAGGTCTACCGCATCCAGGTGGTCCCTCTGCCCGTTGGACAGAAGGGCGGTGTTCAGATGCAGAATGTTGATCCGGTCCTGCCAATGGCGCACGTGGACGCCGGCCGGGTCCGGGCCGCCTGCTGCATAGACCGGAAGCAGGGCGCTTGCCATGGCGCGGTAGCTGCGGAAGCGCTCCAGCAGTGGATTCAGCAGGTTCGGATGCTTCGTCAGGGTGTATGCATAATTGAGGTCTGTGCAGCCTACCTGCGCTTGGTTGAGGAAGGCCTCCACCGGGTCAGGTCCCTCTACCGGGTTCACATCGTGATTGCCAGGGACAAGAAATAAGTCTCGGGTCATATCCAACCCCAGGGTTTCCATCAGAGTGTGCAGAAACCTCCAGGAGGTCAGGTAATTGCCGGTATCCCAGAAATTGTGAAAGTCTCCGGTTGCCACCACAAAGTCCGCCTGGATCTTTCGGCTGTTGCAGTCTGCCAACAAAGCACCGATCAGATTTTCCTGATCCGGATCTGTATTTGGCTGAAAATGCAGATCTGAAATGTGTAGCCACTGAATCATTGCCGCAAACTCCTTTCTGTTTGAAATTTCGGAGTACCGGTTTTTGCAGGAAGTGATTTGATTGTAACAGGCGCGACATATTCTGTCAATAGGCGGAGAGATGCCTGCCAGGCTGGCGGCCGTTGAACAGCTCCCATTTTGTTGGATATTGTGGTAAAATGTGTCCAGCGGAATGGGGGCTGTTTCTTATGTCAAAATTCAGCAAAGCAGAAAAGCTGCAGATGGTGTCAGAGTATCAGCAAGAACATTGCTCACTGACCTGGATTGCGAAATCGCACAAGATCAGCGAGAGCTATCTGAGAGAAATACTCAAGCGTTACCAGGCAGAGGGAGAAGCTGGCATTGGTACAGGGCAGCAGGGAAAAGCAAAAGGCCGATACACCGGAAGTTTTAAGCTATCTGCTGTCAAAGAGAGAGTGGATTCCGGCATCAGCTATCGGGAACTGGCCAGAAAGTATGGATTAAACCACGTTGTCATTCAGAAGTGGGAACGGATTTATCTGAGCCAAGGTGAGGAAGGACTGCTATGTGAGCAAAGAGGCCGCACAACAAAAGAGGCATCCCCAAAGGTTGGCCGCCCTAAGAAGAAGCCCTTAACCCCTGTAGACGAAGACCTTATTGCAGAGGTACAGCGTCTTCGTATGGAGAACGAATACTTAAAAAAATTACAAGCCTGAGTGAGGAGCGGGGAAACATTACCCAGGAGATTAAAATAAGGGCAGTTTTCGAGCTAAGGCATAGATTTTACATAACCGCGCTGCTTCAGCTGGCGGAGCTTCCCCGCAGCACTTACTACTACCACTGCAAGCAGGACCAAAAAGCAGATAAATATCAGCAGGTAAAAGCTGAAATCAAACAAATTCATGAAGAAAATCATGGAAGATACGGTTACCGGCGTATTACGATTGCGCTTCGTAATCGGGGGTTCTGTGTTAATCACAAGACTGTGCAGCGGCTGACAAAGGAGTTGGGACTGTTCTGCAGAGTCCGTATGAAAAAGTATAACTCCTACCGCGGTAATGTGGGAACTGCGGCGCCGAACATTCTAAATCGTAACTTTAGAGCCGACCAGCCTCTTCAAAAGCTGGTTACAGATGTTACGGAGTTTCATCTGGAAGGGAGAAAGCTCTATCTGTCCCCCATCGTAGATTTGTATAATGGGGAAGTCATTAGCTATAATCTGTCCTTCCACCCGGACATGGCACAAATCCGGGATATGTTGGAGAAGGCATTCCAACGAATCCCAGACCATAGCCAGGCGATTCTGCACTCAGATCAAGGCTGGCAATATCAACAGTGGCAGTATAGAGGTTTACTATGTCAACATGGAATTACTCAGTCGATGTCCCGTAAGGGAAATTGCTTGGATAATTCACCGGTAGAAAGTTTCTTCAATCTGTTAAAACGGGAATGCTTGAATCGTGTAAAGATCACTTCATTTCAACAATTTCAAAATGTAATCGATCAGTATATCCATTGGTACAACAACATTCGAATTTCGGTAAACAAAAAAGGAATGACACCGAATGAATATATTCGATATCATTCCAATCTTTAAAAATTAACAAAGTGTCCAACTTTTTTATAGCACTTCAGTCGGCGGATCCTTTTTTACTTAGCCAGCAATTCCTTGATGCTAGCAACTAACGTCGGCAGCGGGTGACCGAGGACGGTGGCCAAGTCATCGCTTGTCACATCCAAGTCCCCCGCCTCGTGCGGTTCTTCAAAGGAGGCGATCATGGTTGCCATCGCCTCGTCCATGCCACTCTTTACCAAAGCGGCTTCATAAGCTTCCCGGCTTAGTTTAGCCACTTCTACCTCCTTGCCCAGGGCTTCTTTTAAGGCGTCCCCGAGTTCTTCGTAGCTGATTGGTTGACCACCAAATTCGTAAACTTCCTTTGGCTGGTCACTCACCAGCACCTTAGCGGCGGCGGTGGCGTAAAGGGCTTCCGGTGCCCAAGCTGCCTTACCAGTGGTCCAGTAAATGGCCGCTTGCCCCTCCTTGCCAGCCGTCAGGAAGCTGGCGTCGTTTTCCAGGTACCAGTTATCACGTAAGAAAGCGTGGGCGAGCCCGGCTTCCTTTATGGCCGCTTCAGTCACCTGGTGATCGTGGGCCAAAGGAGCCTTAGCTTGGCCCGCCTTCGGGTAGCTAGTGTAGGCAACCAAGGAAACGCCGGCTTCCTTCGCAGCGGCAACCACGTTTAAGTGTTGCGTCTCCCGGGAAACTGCCCCCCCTGGTTGCGAGGAAATAAAGAGTAAACGATCAATGCCTACCAAGGCACTGGTCATCCCCGCTTGGTCGGCGTAGTCACCCTGGCGAATTTCAATTCCCGTCGGTAATAACTCTTGCCCCTTGGCAACGTCGCGCACGATCGCTACCACTTGATCCTTACCAACTAAATCAACCAATTGTTCAACGGCCACCCGACCAAAACGTCCGGTTGCTGCGGTTACTGCATACTTCATCATTTACTTCCTCCTTCGGTTCATATCTGTTACTTTTTAAATTACAACATTGATTGTAACGCCTGTTATTTTATTGTCAACAACTATGGTCAAAAAAAGAGGTTAGAAGAAAACAAGGTTTTCTTCCAGCCTCTTGCTGTATGTCCGAATATTAGACAGAAAACGTGGTCAATAACCGCAAGCCTAGTGGCTAAGTACGGGCAAAGAACGGTGCTGGCGCACCAACCATTTGCCCTAGCTTAGCCATACGGCTCGTCGAGGAGGTTAGTCGCACTTCCGATAACGTGCTCCTAACCACGAGCCTAGTGGCTAAGTCTGGCCGGAGAACAGTGTGTCCCACACCAACCCCCGTCCTATCCTTAGCCCACGGCCTGTTTGATAGATTGGTTCGCACTTCTTTTCTTTAGATATGGCTCTTTACCCAGCGGCCCATGCGCACGAAGACGTTGGCCTTGTCAACGTTGGTTGTTGGTACCACGTCGACGGTCAGCTTATTGCCGTCCAAACCGGTCAAACCGGCGTAAGTCAGCTCACCGACTACCTGGCCCTTTTTAACCGGGGCGGTCAGCTTACCGTTCTTGTCGGCAGCCTTGCTGTTGATGGCTAGGCTCGGCGACAGCAGGGTGCCGTCCTTCTTCCAGAGGGTAATCTTACCCTGAGTGGTCAAGGTCGTGGTGGTGACCTTCCCGTTCGGTACGGTGGCGGCCACGCTTGGTTGAACCGTGTAGGCCGTGTATTCGTTGGCGATTAAGCGGTAGAGGTTGGCGGTTTGGGTGAACCGTTCATCACCCCCACCAGTGGCGTGGAGGACCACGGTGATGATCCGGTGCCCCTGGTAGGTCCCGGTGGAAACAAAGCAGGCGCCCGCCTTGTCCGAAGTCCCGGTCTTTAAGCCGTCGATCTTAACCTGGGTTGGGGCGTCGCTTTGCCCGGCTAGCATCTTATTGATGGTGGTAACGGTGGTGCCATCAATCGTGGTCGAAGTCAGCTTGGTGATGTTTAACAGGCTCGGGTAGTTCTTGATCAAGTACTGGGCGATCTTGGCCACGTCGGTCGCCGTCATTTCGTTTTCGGCGTTTTTCGCAACCCCCTTGAGGCCGTAGCTCCCCATTTGGCTGTTGGTCAACCCGACTTGGTTGTACAGCTTGGCGTCGGTGACCCCAGCCTTTTTGACAAAGGTCTGCATCTTCTTGACGAAGCTCGCCGTGGACTCGCCGGTCGCCCGCGACAGGGTGATGGCGGCGGCATCGGCCGACTTAATCATCGCCGCTTCGGTCAGCTCCTTGACCGTGTAACTCTTACCCGCCGTTAGGGTAATGTTGGAGTACTCGGTGTTTTCCGATAACTTGGCCTCTTCTTTAGTCACCTTGACCTTGGTGTTCCAAGATAGCTTTCCCGCCTTGATTTCTTGTTCGATCACCCCTACCGTAATGAGCTTAGAGATCGAAGCGATCGCCAGCTTGGTGTTGGCGTTTTTGGCGTAGAGGACCTGGCCGGTCGTGGCGTCAATGGCGATTGCCGCCTTGGCGTTGACCGTGTAGTCGGTCGTCGAATTCGTGGACGAGCTGGAACTAGTCGAATTGGTCGTGGTATCGGCGTGGACCGCCGCCGGAACCGCCGTCAGGCTGCCGGTCGTCATGGTTAAACTGGCCAAGAAGACCCCGGTGCGGTACAACCATCGTTTCACTTGCTTATTCATTACCTAACTTCTTTCTGTACTTGTTTAACTGGCAACGTTACCACAAAGGCCGTTTCCTGATCGTCGGAGCGGGCGGTTACCGAGCCGTGGTGGAGTTCCACGATCGATTGAACGATCGCTAGCCCCAACCCGGTTCCTCCGGTGGCCTTGTTACGCGACGACTCGACCCGGTAGAAGCGCTCAAAGAGGTGCTTAACTGATTCGGCGGGGATCTTCTCCCCGTCATCGGCGACCGTGATGACCACCTTTTCGCCCAGCTGCTTGGCCGTCAGGTGGATGTAACTGGCGCCGTGACCGTATTTCAGGGCGTTGGCAACTAAGTTGGAAAAGAGGCGGCCCAGCTTTTCGGGGTCGGCCGTGATCGATAGGGGCGTTGGCTCACAAGAGACGTTGATCGCTATCCCCTTCTTATCAGCTTCCAGCTCAAAGGAGGCCCCAACTTGCTCGAGCAACTGACCCAGGTCGACGGTCATCAAATTAACCGGGGCGCCGTGCTGTTGAACCTTGGTGTATTCAAACAGGTCCTCAACCAGGTTCTTCATCTGCTTAGCCTTGTCGTAGGCGATGTGGGAGTACTTGACGATGTCTTCTTCGGACTGGTACTGGTGGTCTTCAATCAAGCCCAGGTAGCCGATGATCGAGGTCAGCGGGGTCCGCAGGTCGTGGGAAACGTTGGTGATCAACTCGTCCTTGGACTTTTCCGACGCCCGTTCCTCTTGCATGGCCTGGTTGATCGTGTCAACCAGGGCGTTGACCGAGGTGATCACGTGCTGTTGGTTACCGTTGACACGGAAGGGAATCCGGTGCTCCAAGTGACCCTGGGCGATGTAATGAAGCTCGCCGATGATGTGATCCAGCTGGTAGAGGTGGTAGCGCCGCAAGAGCCGCCACCACAAAACCCCAATGTCAATTAGCACCAACAAGGCCATCACGATCCGTTGGTAGGACCAGATTTGGGCGTGAAAGGGCCCAATCACCAACGACTGTTTGATGATGAAGATCCCGCTTTGGACCCCGGGGTTACTTTGAATCATCGTTTGAATGATCGTAATCAAAGCGATATTGATCAACCCCAGCAAAATGATCGTTAGTAAGCCTTCAAAAAACAGGGAACTCTTCTCCCGCCCGGTTAACTTTAACATCCTTTTCCCCCATTAAAAAGAGTGGAAAATAACCTCCTCGACAGGCCATATGACTAAGCTAGGGCAAGGGTTGATGCGGCACGTATCGTTCCTTGTCCGTACTTAGACACTAGGCCTGTGGTTATTTTCCACATTTTCTGTGTAACACCTAAAAACCACAAACGCAGACTGAGGAGGTTGGTGAGCACTCCTCTTTATTAGTGATTTTCGACCTTATAACCGACGCCCCACACGGTTTCAATCACCTTTTCGCCCCCCGTGGCGGCTTCGATCTTATCGCGCAGGTGGGAAACGTGAACCATGACCGTCCTGGCGGAAACGACCGATTCTTGTTGCCAAACCCGTTCGAAGATGTCGTCGGCGCTAAAGACCCGGTTGGGGTGGCTAGCCAAGAGGTAGAGGATCCCAAATTCCAGCGCGGTCAACTGAATTTGGTCCCCCTTTAAGGTCTTAACCTCGTGGGAATCCTTGTTAATCACTAGTGGCCCCACGTTTAAGACGTCGGGCTTGTCGTTAGTGACCTGGTTTTCGCTACGCCGCAACAAGGACTTGACCCGCGCCATCACTTCCAGCGGGTTGAAGGGCTTGGTAACGTAGTCGTCGGCCCCGGTCACCAGCCCCTGAATCTTATCCATGTCGGCCGTCTTGGCGGACAGGACCAGGATCGGAATCGAGGAATCCTTGCGCACCTGGCGAATCACGTCCATCCCGTTCATTTCCGGCATCATCAAATCCAGGATTACCAAACTGATGTCCGGCATCGTGTTGAGCTTGGTGATGGCATCCCTACCATTGTAAGCAGTCACTGGTTCGTACCCTTCGTTGCGGGCGTAAATTTCCAGTAGCTGAACAATTTCTTTATCGTCATCAACGATTAATATCTTCACTTGATCCATAATGGCTTCCCCCATTTCACTTGCAATTGTTAAATCCATTATACCGATCTAGCGGGTGTTCGCCCAACGATTCACGGTAGTTTAGAAAATGTTTTACGATTTTGATAACGGTGTGAAAGGGAACAAGACAACTAGTCTGTGCTACAATCACTCTAACGATTGCCTGCCAATTAAAGGAGGGATTTTGATGCCAACCAAAACCGACTACGTTACCCAGCTCAACTTGGCTCCCCATCCCGAGGGTGGGTGGTACCGCCAGGTGTACCACAGCGCCAAAACCACTTACGACCAAACGTCCTTGGCTAGCCGCTACGAATACACCTCGATCTACTTCTTGTTAGACGGTAGCTCGCCTTCCCACCTCCACCGTCTCTTGCACGACGAGATCTGGTACTTCCACGACGGGGCGCCGATCTTGGTCCACTGCTTTTACCCCAACGGCTTTTACGAGGTGATTAAGCTCGGCCGCGATATCGTTGCTGGCGAAGTCCTCCAGTTCCGGGTCCCGGCCGGCACGATCTTTGGTTCCGAAGTCGCCGATCCGGCCTCCTTTGGACTGGTCTCTTGCGCCGTGGCCCCCGGCTTTGATTACCACGACTTCGAGCTACTCACCCAAGCCGACCTCTTAGCTAAGTACCCGGACCAAGAAACGGTCATCAAGCGCCTGGCTTACGAGAAACTACCGGATTTTTAACGGATGAAACGGCAACGCCCCTCCTGCATTTCAGGAAGGGCGCTACTTTTTTATTTACCGTTATTTCATCCATTCTGGGTTAGTTTGCGTAATTAATAGTTAGAAAACCATCAACGCTAACTCAGGAGAATAATTCCGATGGATTCTACAACTTACTCTTATCTCCACAAGCTCCCCAAAGACTTAAACTCTGTCCGTGGTGATATACTTTATTGTGCTAAGTTTGGGCAACAAAAACTAAGCGAGCACTTTAAAATTACTTACAATCTGCCTTTTAAATATCTATTTGGAAATATAATAAAGTCTAAAGGCTTTAGTTTATTCAGTATTTTCTGACACCAGATGCTACCATACCAACTGAGAATCAAGCATAGTAAAAAAATAACAATGGGGTTACTTATAGATACAAGTTCTAAGCCTCTTCTAATTATTGAAATAAGAGGAAAATGTAAAAGATAAATAGCTAATGAGATTTTTCCATACTTTGTAAAATATAAAGTAAAACTATTCTTGGGTGTTTTCTTATACCAATAAAAAAAAAGGAATATCCCCAATAATTTAGGTAAGAGGTTGAGCAAATTGAATCCATTTGCAT
>UQXI01000024.1 GCA_900544975.1 uncultured Eubacteriales bacterium | reverse complement strand
GCGCAGAAGGCATCGGCCTGTGCCGCACGGAGCACATGTTCTTTGAGGCCACCCGGATCAAGGCCATGCGGGAAATGATCGTGGCCAAGACTGTGGAGGCCCGGGAGGCCGCCCTGGCCAAGATCCTGCCCTATCAGCAGGGGGACTTTGAGGCCATGTACAAGGAACTGCAGGGCCGTCCCATGACCGTCCGCTTCCTGGATCCCCCCCTCCACGAGTTCCTGCCCACCAAGGAAGAGGACATTGTGGAAATCGCCAAGGAACTGAACATCTCCGTGGAGGAGCTGAAGGACGTCATTGCCTCCCTCCATGAGTTCAACCCCATGATGGGTCACCGTGGCTGCCGTCTGGCTGTGACCTACCCCGAAATCGCCGCCATGCAGACCACTGCCGTCATCAACGCCGCCCTCAATGTGATGAAGGAGCATCCGGAGTACCACATCGTCCCCGAAATCATGATTCCCCTGGTGGGCGAGATCAAAGAGCTGAAGTACGTGAAGGACGTGGTGGTGAAGACCGCCGACAAGCTCATTGCGGAAGCCGGATCGGACCTGCACTACAAGGTGGGCACCATGATCGAAATTCCCCGCGCGGCCCTTACGGCAGACGAGATTGCCCAGGAGGCGGAGTTCTTCTCCTTCGGCACCAACGACCTGACCCAGATGACCTTCGGCTTCAGCCGGGACGATGCAGGCAAGTTCCTGGACGCCTACTACGAGCGGAAGATCTATGAGTTTGATCCCTTTGCCCATCTGGACCAGCACGGCGTAGGCCGCCTGGTGAAGATGGCGGTGGAGCTGGGCCGTCAGACCCGCCCGGACATCAAGCTGGGCATCTGCGGCGAGCATGGCGGAGACCCGGTGTCCGTGGAGTTCTGCCACAACATCGGCCTGGAGTATGTCTCCTGCAGCCCCTTCCGCGTCCCCATTGCCCGCTTGGCTGCCGCCCAGGCCGCCATCCGGAACCCCCGCAAGTAAGCATGCCAAGCTTGCCTGTGGGAATCTGAATCCCATTTTGGGCGGTCTCAAAGCTTTGTTTTGAGACCGCCCTGTTTCTTTTTGGCAGAATGTCACCGGTCGTGTCAGGCAATGTGCACAATGGGGTGGAAATACGGACGAAAACGTGATATACTGACACCAATTCAGATCGGAATGCCGGTCCGCGCCGCGTTGCAGCTTGTTCTCCCTTTGCCAGCGCGGCGCTTATTACTAAATTTTGGGAGGAAACAAAGATGAAAACTGCGCTGGTGATTTTGGCTGCGGGAATTGGCGCCCGGTATGGCGGCGGCATCAAACAGCTGGAGCCTGTGGGACCCACAGGGGAGATCATTATGGACTATTCCATCCACGACGCCATTGTGGCGGGGTTTGATAAAGTGGTATTTATCATCCGCCGGGACATCGAGGAGGATTTCCGCCAGGTGATTGGCAATCGCATCGAGGCGGTGTGCAGCCGCCTGGGGGTGGAGGTGGCTTACGCCTTCCAGGAGCTGGAGGACGTGCCAGAGGGGGTCGCTGTTCCGGCAGGGCGGAAGAAGCCCTGGGGGACCGGGCAGGCGCTTTTGGCCTGCCGGGAGGTGCTCCACGAGCCCTTTGCTGTGATCAATGCCGATGATTACTACGGCAAGGAGGCGTTCCGCCATCTCTATGGGTTCCTCCAGCACTATGATCCCCAGAAGCCGGGGGCGTTTTGCATGGCAGGCTTCATCCTGCGCAACACCCTGAGCGAGCACGGGGGTGTGACCCGGGGGGTCTGCCATGTGGGCCAGGACGGATACCTGCAGCGGGTGGTGGAGACCAAAAATGTGGTGAAGCGGCCTGAGGGCGCGGCAGTTTTGGAGCCGGATGGCAACCTGCGGCCCCTGGATCCCGACTGCTTCGTCTCCATGAACATGTGGGGCATGACCCCGGAGGTGCTCCAGGAGCTGGACCGGGGCTTCCGGGACTTCTTCCGGGAGGGCAGCGGCAACATGGACACGGCAGAGTTCCTGATCCCCATTTTTGTGGACCGGCTGTTGCAGGAGGGGAAGGCGTCCGTCCAGGTGTTACCCACGGCAGACCGGTGGTTCGGCGTCACCTATCGGGAGGACAAGCCCCAGGTGGCGGAGGCCTTCCGGGGCCTCATTGCGGCGGGGGAGTATGCCCCCGATCTGTTTGCCGGCTTGGAGAGCAACCGGCGCTAAGGAAGGGAACGTGACATGATGGCCCGCTGGAAACGGATCTGGCAGAAAATCAAAGAGGGAAAGCTGCGTCAGGTGCTGAGCGAGCTGTCCTGGATTTATGGATACGGGCGGCGGTATCGGGCCGCCGTGGCTTGGTATATCTTCCTGGGGGTTCTTGGGACGGGGATGAGCCTGGCGGCCAGTGTCCTCAGCAAGAACATTGTGGATGTGGTCACCGGCTTTGACACCGGAGCCCTGGCGCCGGCGGCGGTGTTCTATGTGCTGATGCAGCTGGCCCGAATTGGGGTCAACGCCTGGACCGGACGCATTTCTGCCAGAGTCGAGGTGAAGGTGGACCAGGAGATTCGGGCGGAGGTCTATGACAAGATCATGGCGGCGGACTGGGAGTCCATGTCCCAGTACCACTCCGGCGACCTTCTGAACCGGATGGACAACGACGTGGCCAGCGTATCCGGCAGCGTCCTGGGCTGGCTGCCCGATGCGGTGACCCGGCTGGTGCAGTTTTTGGGGGCCCTGGGGATCATTTTGTATTACGATCCCACCCTGGCCGGTCTGGCGCTTCTCAGTGCGCCAGTGACTCTGGTGGTGTCCCGCACCCTCATGGGGCGGATGCGCCAGTACAGCCGACGGGTCCGGGAGGTCAGCTCTCAGGTGATGATGTTCCATGAGGAGTCCTTCCAGAATATCCAGGTGATCAAATCCTTTGGCCTGAGCAGCTTGTACAGCCGGAAGCTTCGTCAGGTCCAGGGGGATTACCGTCAGGTGAAGCTGGAATACAACAAGTTCTCTGTGGCTGCCTCGGCCCTCATGTCCCTGGTGGGGACGGTGGTGTCGGTGGTCTGCTTTGGCTGGGGGGTGTACCGGCTCTGGGGCGGCTATATTACTTACGGCACCATGATTCTGTTCCTGCAAATGGCAAGTAGCCTGTCCGCCAGCTTTAGTGCCATTGTGAAGCTGGTGCCCAGCGCCATCTCCGCCGCCACGGCGGCAGGCCGGGTGATGGCCGTGACGGAGCTCCCCAGGGAAGACCGGTCCCAGGATCCGATGGCCCGGAAGCTCCTGGAGGAAAACCGGGCCGAGGGCATCCGGGTGGAGACCCGGAACCTGGGGTTCCGCTATCAAGGCGGAGATGTGGTCCTGCAAAACGCCAACTTTTATGCGGCGCCTGGGGAGATTGTGGCCCTGGTGGGCCCCTCCGGGGAGGGGAAGACCACCATGCTCCGGCTGCTTCTGGGGATTGTCCGGCCCCAGGACGGCAGTGCGGTGGTGGAGGGACGGTGTACAGGCCAGAGCTTGACGGCTTCTGCTTCCACCCGGATTCTCTTCTCCTATGTGCCCCAGGGGAACACCATGTTTGCCGGAACGGTGGCGGAAAATCTGCGGATTATGGACCAGGAGGCCTCTGATGAGGCGCTGTGGCGGGTTCTGGACCTGGCGTGCGCCGGGGATTTTGTGCGGAAGCTGCCCCAAGGTCTGAATACGGAGCTGAAAGAGGGGGGCGGGAGCCTCTCTTCCGGTCAGGCCCAGCGGCTGTCCATTGCCCGGGCACTGCTGGCCGATGCGCCGGTGCTGCTCCTGGACGAGGCAACCAGCGCCCTGGATGTGGCCACGGAACGGAAGGTGCTGCGAAATGTCCTCCGGGCGGAGGCGCACAAAACCGTCATTGTCACCACACACCGCCCCAGTGTCCTCGGCATCTGCAACCGGGTTTACCAAATTGCAAACCGCCAGGTCCGGACCCTGAATCAGGAAGAAATTCAGGAGAAGATTGCGGATTTTTAACGGCCGGATCTATGAATTTAACGGAAGATCAAAGGAGACTCCTCCCTGCATGGGGTGAGGCCTGTGTACGGCGCTGGTCCGTATGCAGGCGGATTCACCCCTTACATGGGAGGAGTCGTTGGCTGATCAGGCGTCCGGCAGGTGGCACAGCGCCAGCTTTTGGGAGCGGGACAGGGCTTTGATGGCCCGCTCCCGGCGCAGGGCGGCGGAGCGGTCCGGGCAGGATTCCTGATGGACCAGGACCACAGGCCCCCGGCCCCGGGTGTATTTGGCCCCCTTGCCCCCGTTGTGAGCGGCCAGACGGCGGGGGAGGTTGTCGGTGATGCCGGTGTAGAGTGTGCCGTCCCGGCATTGGAGGATGTAAACAGTCCACATAGCAGATGGCTCCTGTGTGTCACGAGAATGGGCCTGACGGCAGGCGGCTGGTATTGACTATAGCAGGTTCTGTGAAAATGCGCAAGGAGAAAATGAGCCAAAAGGCGTCGGGTCGGGGAATTGCATGGTTTGTTGGAAAATTTTTGGGTTTCTGGGATGAATGCAGCCCCTGGGAGCCTGAAAATGGCAAAATGATTGCAATTTTCCCCTCCCTGTGATACAATACGGCAAAAAAGGAGGTGCCGATGTGAAGCGGTTTTTGTTGGCGGTCCTGTGTCTCGTGCTTCTGGCGGCGCCGGTGGGCGCGATGGAGCCAGGCAATGCCATGGAGGTAAGGGCCGTGGTGGGGGAAGATGGTTCCTGCCAGATGACGGTGGAGCTCACCTTGCAGCTGGACGGCAAGGCGGAGCAGCTGGTGCTTCCGGTGGGCAGCGGGGCTCGGGATGCTGCGGTGAACGGTGCGGCGATGGAGGTCCGGCGTCTGGATGGCATCTATGGCCTGATCCTGGACAGCAGCGCCGGTTTGCGTGGCGCCCAAACCTTTACCATCACCTATACCCTGCATAGCTGCATTTTGGAGGAGGAAGAGCGGACGCTGAGGCTGCCCCTTCTCCCGGAGGGCCTGGCCTATCCGGTGGACCGGCTGACCTTCCGGGTCACCATGCCCGGCCCCTTTTCCGAGACGCCAGGCTTCACCAGCGGCTACTATGGCGAGGATGTGGACAATTACATGACGGTATCCGTGTCCGGCCCCGAGATTTCCGGCTCTGTGAACACAGGCTTGCGGGACCAGGACAGCCTGATTCTCACCATGAAGGCGCCCGATGACCTGTTTCCCCGGCGCTACGAGACCGGAACGCTGGCGCCGGTGGCCCGCCTGGCCGCTTTGGGATTTGGCCTGCTGGCCATTGTGTATTGGATGCTGCGGCTCCGCTGGCAGCCGGTGCGGGCGGTGGCCCAGGCCCAAGCGCCTGTGGGAGTGGGTCCTGGGGAGGTGGGGTGCCGCCTCTTCGCCAGGAGTCCGGACTTTCCCCTGATGGTGGTGTCCTGGGCACAGCTGGGCTACCTGACCATCCATGTGGGCCAGGACTGGGCGGTGACCCTCCACAAGCGGATGGACATGGGCAACGAGCGCAGCGCCTATGAGCGGGGCCTCTTTCAGGCGCTCTTTGGCCGGGAGCAGCTGGCCGAGGGCGGCGGAGCCCGGTTTCAGGCCCTGGTGAAGCGGACGGCCGCCTCCAAGCCCCGGGTTTCGGGGCAGTTCCACCGGAGCGGGCGGCCCTTCTGGGTCCGGCTCCTGGGAGCGCTCATGGGCCTGTGCGCCGGTGTGGCGGCGGGGGACCTGAGTGCACCGGCGGTGTCCTGGCGGATGGCGTGGGTGGTCCTGTGGGGCCTGGGTTGGGCTGTGGCCTCCTGGCTCTTGCAAGACGGGTTCCGCAGTCTCCTGTCCTGGGAGAGGCGGCCGGGGCTTCTGGCTCTGTGCGCCGGGGCGGCGCTCCTTCTGACAGGGGTGCTGGCCGGATGTGCAGGCCTGGCCTTGGTGTGCGGTCTGGCGCAATGTCTGCTGGGTCTTCTGGTCCTCTTTGGCGGACGGCGAGGCGAGGCGGGGCGGCAGACGCTGGCGGCTCTGCTGGGCCTGCGGCGGTATCTGCGCACGGTGGACCGGAAGCAGCTGCACCGAATTCTCCAGCAAAACCCCGGTTACTACTATGACATGGCGCCTTACGCCTTGGCGTTGGGTGTGGACCGGCAGTTTGCCGGTCGGTTTGACCGGATGCGTCTGCCGGCGTGTACCTGGTTGGTGACGGATTTCCCGCCGGTGAGCGGGGCACGGGAGTGGTACCCCCTGCTGCGACAGGTGACCCGGGTGCTCCGGGGCCGACTTCCCAGACCTACCCGGCAGAGGCAAACAGCACCCCTCTAAGGGAAAGAAATGCACGGCACAGGCGTAGAAATGCCGGACGTGCTGCAAACGGAACGGCCAAAACCGCTCCCCACAGTGAGGAGGTATACGATGGCGCAAGGAAATGCCCCCCGGCTGCGTCGCCGGGGATCCAAACGGTGCATCAGCACCGATCTATTGAAAATCATTGGGCTGCTGCTGACGGTGCAGGGAACTTTGGGTGTGGCGCTGCTGCAAAACGGCCTGCTGCACATGGGAGACCGGACCCAGCTGGAGCTGTGGGACCTGATCCAGACGGACCAGAATGCCGCCCAGGTCCTGGCCTGGTCGATCCTCAGCAAGGGTATGGTGTCCCTGGCCTGGCCCATCTTTGCCTACCTGGCAGTGGAGGGGCTGCAGCATACCTCCAGCTTCCCCCGGTATGCGCTCCGGCTTCTTGGGGTGGCGGTGATCAGTGAGGTCCCCTATGATTTGGCCATGTCCGGCCAATGGGTGGACTGGTCCAGTCAGAACTTCCTTTTCTCTCTGCTCATTGGCCTAGTGGCCCTGTATATGGTGCAGGAGGTGGGCGAATCCAAGGAGAAGGCGGGGCCCCTTCGGATCTTGTTCCCGGTGGGGGCGGTGGTGTGGACCTTCCTGTTCCAGACCCAGCTGGGCATTCTGGTGGTGCTGGCCATGACTGCTATGTATTTCCTCCGGGAGCGGCCTGTGTGGCGGGACATTGTGGTGGCCGTGTTGGGCCTTGCCACCATCCCCGCCTCCCTCAGCGTCCTGCTGATCCATTTTCACAAGCCGGGACCCAGCATGTTTCCCAAGTGGGTGTATTATGGGTCCTATCCCCTCCAGCTGCTCCTCATTGGTCTGGCCTGCCATTTCCTGCTGTAACGTCTGTGAGACCCGCAGGTGGGCCTGAAAACGGAAAAATCCCGGGCGAATTCGTTGGCTGCAGAGCCATGTGCGAATTCGCCCGGTTTTTTTACCATGGTGGCGATTGGAGGGGAAAATTCAAGTTAGTAAAAATTTTTATATTTTCTACATGGGGCATTGACGAGAAAGCGGATTTGGGATATAGTGTATACGAACATACGTTTTATTGTGAGGGGGGATAATCCATATGTGGATGCAAGCGCGGGTACGGCTGAGGGGTGGAGCCGGGCCGGTCCTGGCGCCCCGGGACCGGCAACGGGACCCAGTGGTAGGGGTTTGCCCCCGGTGTGGCCGGGAGCGGTATGGATGGGGGAGGTGTTTGTGGGTAGATTGTGAGGAAATGGCGCAGGGGCGTCAGAAGGAAGCGTTTGATTTGCATGGGGAAGCGGCGACGGAGCTGCCGTGAAGCGAGCTTCACTTTTGAAAGGAGATGGGTATGTGTCCAGAGAAAGATTGACGATTCGCCCCCTGGGAGGGCTTCGGCAGGGGGCCAGGGGGGAACTGGGCGAGGCGGAGGAGATGGTGAATTTTACAGTCACGGATCAGGGCCGACTCACCTTGCGGCCTGGGGTCCGGGCGCTGCATTTGCCCTTTGGCTTTGACACCCGGGATCAGGAGATCCGGGGGCTTTGGGCCGGGTTTCTGGAGCGGGAGGAATTGCTGGCAGTGGCCACTTCTCCTGCCGGGGCGTATGGGGACAACGGCGATTACATCCAAATCTTCCGGCGGGAGGAAGGGGGATTTGTGGCGGCGGCGTTGCTGCCCCGGCCCTTTGGGGCCAAGACGGCCTGGGTCCAGTTCTTCCCCTTTTGCGGGGCGCTTTACGCCCTGTCGGACCAGGGGTATGTGCAGATTTCCCACGGAGGCATTTCCACAGGCGGTGTTCCCGGCTTCCGGGCGCAGAACGTGGAGCCCTATGTGCCGCTGGTGGTGACGGGGGCCAGTCCTGCCGGGGGCGGCACGGCGCTGGAGCAGGTGAACCGGCTCACAGACCGGCGGCGGATTTCCTACTCTGCCGATGGCTCCGCCGCCTATCAACTGCCGGAGGAGGCGGCGGGAGTGGCGTCGGTCCGGGTAAACGGGGAGGCTTTGGAGAGCCCCGGCAGCTTCAACGCCCTCACCCGGGTGTATACATTCCGTGGGGCTCCGGCGGCGGGAACGGACAACGTGGAGATCACCTATCTGGCGGCCGCCTCGGACCGGGCCCGGATTCTGGGGATGCGGTGTTCCGAGATTTACAACGGGGACACGGACACCCGGCTCTTCCTCTATGGAGATGGCAGCAACACCTGCATTTACTCCGGTGTGACCCAGGCAGGGGTTCCCTCGGCGGCTTATTTCCCCGCCATGAATGAGATCCGGGTGGATGGGGCGGATGCGCCCATTACGGGTCTGCTACGGCACGGGTCCAGCCTCCTGGCGTTTAAACCGGATGGGACCTGGTCCATTACTTACAGCCCCCTGACGCTGCCGGATGGCACGGTTACCGCCGGGTTTTACCTGCGGCCTCTGCACAGGAGCCTGGGCAATTATGCCATGGGGCAGGCGGTTCTGGTGGAGAACTGCCCCCGGACGGTGACCCCTGGGGCCTTGTATGACTGGCAGCTGCCGGAAGGGTACCACCGGGATGAGCGGCAGGCACAGCTGGCCTCCGGGGCGGTGGGGATGGTCCTGCGGGGAATGGATCCCTGGAACGCGGTGGCGCTGGATGACGGCGGGCGGGGGGATTATTACCTCTTTCATGAGGGGGAGGTCCTGGTTCACCGGTACCGGCTGGGGGTGTGGTGCCGGTACCGGGGGGCGGCGTTTCAGGGGATCCGGTTTGGGGTCCTGTGCGGTGGAGAGCCGGTGTTTGCCGGCGCCCAGGGGGTGTATACCCTGGACCAGGCGGCGGCTTGGGACTACCTACCAGAAAAGACCCCCATTGAGGGGGTCTGGCAATCGGGGCCCATTGGGCTGGGACGGGTTCGGACCCTGGTCCGGGTGGAACTGACCCTCCGGCCGGAGAGCGGCTCCGGGCTTCGTCTGTCCGTGGCGACGGACCGGCGGGGGGCCTGGGGGGAATGCCCGGCCGGAGCGGGGCGGTTCCGGTATGGCGCCGTGGATTACGGGCGGTGGTCCTACAATCCCTCCTCCCTGCCGCAGCAGCGCAGGCTTCGGATCCGGGCCAGAAAATGCACCGTTTGCCGCATCACCCTGCGGCCCCGGGAACCGGGGTGCAGGGGGAGCGTGGAGGAGATGCGGCTGGAAATGACCCAGTAGGAAGGGAAGGCAGCCCACAGCGCCCCTTATTTTTCCGGCGTGACGATGCGGTAATAGAAGCGGGAGGTGAGGAGGTAGATGATGCTGTAGATGAGGCAGAAGAGGAGGAAGGTAATGCCGGTGGTGAGCATTAAGAGGGGCCGGTTGGTGAGGCCGAAGAGCAGCAGCATTTTGGAGAGGATGGGGAAGGCAAACATGGTGTGTACGCCGGCTCCCAGAAGGGGCAGGAAGAAGACGGTGAGGATCTGGGAGTGGATGGTCTTGCGGACCTCTGCCTTGGACATGCCCACCTGCTGCAGGGTGCGGAACCGGGTCTGGTCTTCATAGCCCTCGGTGATCTGCTTGTAGTAGATGATGAGAGCCGTGGCCAGAAGGAACAGGAAGCCCAGGAAAATGCCCAGGAAGAACAGACCGCCGAAGAGGGAGAAGAAATCCTGCTCCTCATAGGCCCGGGATTCCAGGGAGATGTCTGCTTCTTCGCGGTAGCGGACGGATTCCCGGATGGCCCCGTACAGCTGGATCTGCTGGTCTTTTCCGGCCCCGGTATCGAAGCAGTAGTAGCCCTTTACGGTGACGCTGCCGCCGTCGTCGTAGAAATCGTTGACGGAAGTCCGGAGGGACTCCAGGGTGTTGAAGTCTGGGGTTACGATGAAGAGGCTGGTGATGATCTCGGCGGTGGAGAAGCCGTTGTCCAGGAATTCCGGCAGCTCCTGAGCCACCTGGAAGGTGCGGCCGGCCAGGGTCAGGGTGGACTGGCCATAGGTGTTCCGGTTTTGATATACCAGGATCTCATCGGGGCCCAGGGTGAGGGTTTGACCAGTGGACTGGTTGTAATCCTCCAGAGGGATCAGATACAGTTCCATGATCCGGCCGTCCAGGCCGATGGAAGTCAGATTCTGATATTCTATGTCCAGGCGGAAGGTATCTCCCTCCTGGAAGGCGGTAAAGGTGGTGTAGCGATAACGCAAGAGGTGACTTGCGGTGAGGTTTTGGGAGGCAAGGGCCTCCAAGGATGCGGATTCTGCAGCGTCCATGCTGGAGGAAACGTCCCCCTGGCAGGTCAGGTTGATCTCCCGGGGATAGCGGTTATGGAGAATGTCGCTGTTGCCCACATACAGGCTGGAGGTGGTGGAGATCATGACGAGGACCATGGTGGACAGAATGCAAATGGTGGCCAGCCCTGCGCCGTTTTGCTTCATCCGGTGAAGCATGCTGCCCACGGAGATGAAATGGTTGGTCTGGTAGTAATAGCCCTTCATCCGCCGCAGCAGTTTCAAGATTGCCACGCTGCCGGCAATGAAGCAGCAGTAGGTGCCCAAAATCACCAGAATCACTGCCACAAAGAACCAGAGCAGCGCTTCTACGGGATTTTGGAGGGTGACGGCGATCCAGTAGCCCATTCCCAGAAGGACAAGGCCCACCAGGGCCAGCAGCCAGTTGGCCTTGGGCTCCCGCTCCCCGGCGCTGACGCTGTGCAGCAGCTCCACGGGCTTGGCTTTCCGCAGCTGCCGCAGGCTGTACACCAGCATGAGGGCGGCATAGAGGGAGAAGACTACGCCGGTGCGCAGAAATGCCCGGGGGAGGAACTCGATGGTGTAACGGATCTGGAACTTTAGCATGTTGCACAGCAGCAGTTCCGCCAGCTTGCTCATGAGCATGCCAAGGCCCAAGCCGATGAGAATGCTGGCGGTGAAGGCGAAGAAGGTCTCCCAAAAGAGGACCCGGCCAATGTGCCGCTTTTCCATACCCAGCACGTTGTACAGGCCAAACTCCCGCTTCCGACGCTTCATGAGGAAGCCGTTGGTGTAAAACAGGAGGATGAGGGCGAAAATTTCCACCACACAGCAGCCCAGGGTCAGAATGGAGTAGAGAAGGCCGCTGCTGGGGATGGATTCCCAGGTGTCTGTGTAGGTGAGGCTGCACAGGACGAAGTGGAGCATCACCATGAGGATACAGGAGAGCATGTAGGGGAAGTAAAATTTCCGGTTTTTTCCCAGGTTGGTCAGCGCAAGCTTGCAGTAGAATCCCTTAGCCATTGCGCTCACCGCCTGTCTGGAGCATGGTCAGGGTGTCGGAAATCCGCTGGAACTGCTGCTCGTCGGAGCAGGCGCCCCGGTAGAGCTGGTGATAGATTCTCCCGTCCCGGATGAAGAGGACCCGGCCGGCACGGCTGGCGGCTCTGACGGAGTGGGTCACCATGACGATGGTCTGGCCGCTCTCGTTGATCCGGGTGAAGAGCTTCAGCAGCTCGTCGGAGGCGCGGGAATCCAGAGCGCCGGTGGGCTCGTCGGCCAGAATCAACTGGGGGTTCGTGATGAGGGCCCGGGCGGCGGCGGCCCGCTGCTTTTGACCGCCGGAGACCTCGTAGGGGAACTTTTTCAAAAGCTCCGTGAGGCCCAGCTGGGCGGCCAGGGGGACCAGACGCTTCTGCATTTCCCCGTAGGACACGCCGGCCAGAACCAGGGGCAGGAGGATGTTGTCCTGGAGGGAGAAGGTGTCCAGGAGGTTAAAATCCTGGAACACAAAGCCCAGATTCTCCCGCCGGAAGGCGGCCAGGCGGCCCTCGGGGATGGCGGTGAGGTCTTTACCGTTCAGAAGGACCTGGCCGGAGGTGGGCCGGTCCAGCGCTGCCAGGATGTTCAGCAGGGTGGTTTTGCCGGAGCCGGATTCACCCATCACCGCCACAAATTCCCCGGACTCCAGGTCGAAGGAGACGTCGGTGAGGGCCTGGACCTGGTTGCCGCCAAAGCGGGTGGTGTAAATTTTTTTGAGATTGTGTACTTCCAATATTGCCATATGCTTGGGACCTCCTTGGTTGTTCTGGCAATATTTTAGCCGGAATGGCCCGGCATTGCCATGGCTTTGGATTACATTTTGGGGGAATTCCTTACATTGTTGTAAGGATGGGGCGGCGCGGTCAAGACTGTGGAAGGAATTGGCCGGAAAAAGGACCGCCTGGAAGGGCGGTCCTGGGGGTTAGGAGTCGGTGTCTATGATGTTGTCTTGGACAATGGCGCCCAAGGTCTTCTTCAGGCGTTTGCCCAGGATGCTGATCTGGATCACGGAGATGAGATCCGAAAGGCCCTGGTACAGGAGGACTGCGCCAATGACGATGAGGAGGGCGCGGCCGAAGAGCTCCTTCTGGACCATAAACAGAGCGCCTAAAATGGCGGCTGCCACGGACAGCAGCAGGCGGACCCACCAGCTGGAAAGCTCCAGATCCCGCAGAGTGAAGGCCCGCTTGATGCCCACCAGGCTGTCGATGATGACCACCAGGCCCAGAACGATGGAGAGAATGTCCCGGATGGAGTCTGGGGAGATCAGGGAGAAGATGCCAATGGCGGCGGTGAGGACGCCAACCACCAGCTCGAAGGTGAAGGCCCGCTCCCGACTGAAGACGAAGTTCAGCACATTGAAGCCCCCGTAAAGGGTGAGCGCACCGCCCACCAGGTAGCACAGCACATGCATACTGGCGTCGGGCCAGAGCATCAGGACCAACCCCAAAGCGGCAAAGGCCAGGGCCGTCACTACAAAGCTCCAGCGAAATTCCCGAAGCGTGGCTTCCAACCAGGTTTTTTCTTTGTGTTTTGCCATGTTAAAACCCCTTTCCGATTCCGGCGGTATGTTCCGCGTGGTGTTCTTTATTGTATCCCGTTTTGGAGAAAAATGCAATGGGACAGATTTGGGGGAACGTGGTGCCGGGAAGCTTTGGCAACATGGTGGTTACTCCAGGAGCAGGGACTGGCGCTGGAGATGGATGCGGACGGCGGTGCCCACCTTTGGGGTGGATTGGATGGAGATGGTATGGCCCAGCTGGCGGAGGGTGCGGCGGCAGAGGTACAGGCCGATGCCGGTGGAGCGCTGGTCCGCCCGCCCCTGCTGCCCGGTGTAGCCCTTCTCAAAGACCCGGGGCAGATCCTCCGGGGCGATGCCCAGGCCGGTGTCTTCAATGACCAGGGTCTGGGGCTCTTCCAGACGGATGGTGACGCTGCCCCGGGGGGTGTATTTGATGGCGTTGGACAGGAGCTGCTCCAGAACAAACAGGAGCCACTTCTCATCGGTGAGAACGGAGCAGGACACGGGGATGTAGTGGAGCTGGAGGTTTTTGCGGATGAAAGAGGGGGCGAACTCCCGCAGGGCGGTGCGGATGATGGGGTCCAGGGGGCAGGTGCGGATGACAAAGTCCGTGGTTTCGCTGTCCAGCCGGAGGTAGCACAGGACCATCTCCACATACTGCTGGATTTGGAAGAGAGACTGCTTCAGGCTGCCGCTTTCCGGGAAATCCTGGGTCTGGAGAATCAGGTCCATGGCGGCAATGGGGGTCTTGATCTGGTGGGCCCAGAGGGTGTAGTAGTCGGTCATGTCCTGGAAGCGGCGGGAGCTTTCCGCCGCCTGGGTGGCTTTGGCCTGGAAAAGGCTGCGCAGAAGGAGCTGATAGTCCGCCTCCAGGGAGGAAGCGGGTTGGGGCAGGTTGTCCAGGGTGCTCAGCACCTCCTGCTCCAGGTTTTGCAGCCGGTGATGGCGGGCATGCCACCGGGTCAGATCCCAAATGCCTGCCCCCAGGTAAATTGTGCCACATAGGACGGCGGCATAGCCCACAGCCACCAGGGGCAGCTGGAAGAGCAGCAGCACTGTGAGAAACACGGTGAGAAGCCCCAGGGCCAGCAGCAGGCTCCGCCACCGGTCCCGGAGATAGGTGGAAAATCCCATAGGCGCCTCCTATTCTCCGATTCGGTAGCCCATGCCCTTTTTGGTGGTGATGAAGTCCTCCAGGCCGGCCCCCTCCAGTTTCCGGCGAAGGCGGGCCACATTCACGGTGAGGGCGTTTTCGTCTACGTAGGAGTCCGTCTCCCACAGGCGCTGCATGAGAGCGTCCCGGCCTACGATTTTTCCCTTCTGCTCCAGCAGGGTCTGGAGGATGCGGCATTCGTTTTTGGTGAGGGACAGACGCTGTCCTTCATACGAGAGTGTGGCCGCTGCCGGGTCCAGCACGGCGCCTCGGTGCTCCAGGGTTGGCTCTGGCGCGCCGAAGTCATAGGCCCGACGGAGCAGGGCCTGGACCTTGGCCAGGAGCACATGGAGGTCGAAGGGCTTGGCCAGAAAATCGTCGCCGCCCAGGTTCACCGCCATGATGAGGTTGAGATTGTCGGAGGCGGAGGAGAGGAAGAGAATGGGGACCTTAGAAATCTTGCGGATTTCCTCACACCAGTGGTAACCGTTGCGGTAGGGGAGGCTGATGTCCAGCAGGACCAAATGGGGCTGGAAAGTGCGGAAATCACCCAGAACATCCTGAAAGTCCTGGACCAGGCCCACCTGATAATTCCAGGCAGTCAGCTGCCGCTCCAGGACCCCGGAAATGGCGGGGTCGTCTTCGACCAGGAAGATACGAAACATGGAGAACCTCCTTTGGGACCAAGAAGCGCCCTTAAGCGCTCTTCATTTGTAAAACCGGATGGTGAAACAGGCGCCCCCCTTGCGGCGATTGGCGGCCTGAATGGTGCCGTTTTGGGCGGTGATGATCATCCTGGCCAGGGCCAGGCCGATGCCGGCGCTTTGGGCGGCGGCGTGTTTGCCACGATAGAACCGCTCGAACAGGTGGGGCAGGTCCTCGGGGTGAATGCCGGGGCCGGTGTCCTCCACCAGGATTTGGCTGTAAATGGGGTTTTCCGACAGGGTGACGGTGATGGCGCCAGAGTCGGGGGTGTGCTCCATGGAGTTTTTGAGGACGTTGCCCAAGGCCTCGGCAGTCCAGGCAGGGTCGCAGGTGGCCAGAGCTTCCCCGGTGATCTGAAAGGTCTGATTTTGCAGCTCCATGGCAATGGCCAGGGGGGCGGCGGCCTGCTGGGTGAGGGCCAGGAGGCTCTGGGGTATCCGGCGGAGCTCCACGGTGCCTGCGTCCAGGCGGGACATGCGAAGCAGGGCGTTGACCAGCCAGTCCAGCCGCTCCAGCTGCCGGCGGAGCTCCCGACTGGCGGACCGGCGTTGCTCCGGTGGCAAAGCGGGCTCTGCCAGCTGGCTGCCCAACAGATTCAGGGCGGTGAGGGGAGTCCGGATTTGGTGGGAGACGTCGGCCAGGAAGGCGGACATCTTGTCCTGATCCCTCTGGAGCTGATCCGCCTGCTCTTGCAGGCGGATGAGAAGCTTGGTGAGCTGGCTGTGGAGAATGGACCAGGCGCCCTCATCGTAGGCGTCCAGGTTGATGCCGGTGGCCCCGTGGAGGAGCAGATCCAGGTCCTGGCACAGGGCATCCATGGTCCGATACCGCCGCCAGGCACTCCAGACCAGAGTGAGGCCAAAGAGGGCGCACAGGCCCAGCGCCAGGTACCCCGCCTGGGGGGCCAGGGAGAAGCCTACCCACACGGCAACCAAAGTCAGGGGCAGGAGAAAGAGAAGTTGGCCGTGGAGCTCCCGGTCTTGGAAACACTTCATAGGCGCTCCCCCGCTTGATAGCCCAGGCCCCGGACGGTGCGGATGAGGGTGGGGGCCTGAGGGTCCGGCTCAATCTTGTCCCGGAGGCGTTTGATATAAACCGTCAGGGTGTTGTCGGTGACAAAGTCCCCGGCCAGGTCCCAGATCTCGTCCAGGATCCGGTTCCGGCTGAGGACCACCCCGGGGTTGCTGCAGAAGAGGAGGAGCAGGCGGTATTCCAGGGGGGACAGAGACAGGTCCTGGCCGTCTCTGGTGGCCACGCCACGGGTGGTATCCACCTGGACGGGTCCCAGGCGCAGGGGAGCGGCCCCGCTGCGGTAACGGCGGAGTACGGTTCGGATCCGGCTCACCAGCTCCCGGGGACGGAAGGGCTTGGCGATGTAATCGTCGCCGCCCAGTTCCAGACCGGCGACGGTGCTGCTCTCGTCGGCCAGGGCGGTGAGGAAAATCACCGGGATGTGGTATTGGGCCTTGATGGAGGCGCAGAGGGAAAAACCGCTGCCGTCTCCCAAGGTTACGTCCAGAAGGGCCAGGTGGAACCGGCGGGTTTCCAGGATCCGGGACGCCGCCGCCTGGCCGGAGGCAGCGGTGACGGTAAAGCCCTCTTGGGTTAAAAAGTCAGACAAGGAGGAGACGATGGCGGGGTCGTCTTCCACCAGGAGAAGGTCTGTCATGGCTCGGTCCTTTCTTGTGGAGGTGAAGTTGTGAGAACTACGTGGAAACGGGAAGCTTGCGCGGACGGGGCGACGTGGGCACTGCGCCTATGGAGTGGCTGAAACCGGGGAATTTTGGGGTTATTTTATCACAGAGGGTGGCGGTTTTCAATGCGATTTCCCAGAGAACAAAGGATGGAAAGAAGGAGTGTTTTTTATGACGACAGCAGAAGAAGTCTTTACCATGGCGATTCACCTGATGGATCAGCAGAATGACGCCACCGGGGCGGCGGCGGGACGGGAGGTGGGAGTGTACCGGACCCGGGCGCTTTCGGTGATGAATGCGGTGCTGCCGGCGCTGCGGCCTTACTCAGATGAGGGGACGGCGGGGGCAGGGCGGCCGGTGTGCCGGCCGCTCACAGACTTTCACCAGGCGGTGCCGGTGGATGATGGGCTTGCCCGGGGGGTATTGCCCTATGCCCTGGCGGCCCATTTGCTGGCCGGGGAGGACGGGGACCTGAGTCTCTGGTTTCAAAGTCAGTATGCGGTGCGCCTGGCGGAGCTCCGCAGTCAGGTGCCGGAGCGGTGGGAGCCGATTTCCATGCCGTATGGCGCATTTTAAGAAGGAGGGAACGAATATGAGTACCAATTATGAGAAACTTCTGGAGGAGGCCGCCGGGAAAAAGCTGGCGGGAAAGAAAAAACAGCTCCAGTCATCCTATGACCAGAGCTTGGAGGACTTGGCGGAGCTGGAGCGGGGGGCAGAGCGGCAGGCTCGGGAGTCTGCCACGCAGCGTACGGCAGAGGCGAAGCAGGATCGGGCGGCCTGGAACGAGATCCAGACCGCCCAGGGCCTCACCTCCGGGGCTCAGAGCCAGGCCCTTTTGGCCATGGACAACCAACTCCGGGGAGACCTGGCGGCCATTGCCAACACCCGGGATGCGGCCACGGCGGAGTTGGCCCGGAAGCGTCAGGCCCTGTCCCGGGACCTGGCCCAGCAGCTGGAGCAGGCTCAGCTGGAGAGTGACTATGAGCAGGTGATGCAGCGCTATCAGCTTCGCAAAGACCAGGACAGCCAGGAGGCCCAGAACCAGAAGGCCATGGCGGCGCTTCTGGCGCAGGCTGGGGATTTCAGCCTCTATGGCGCGCTCTACGGCCTCACGCCTGAGCAGATCCGCCGCCTGGAGGCCCATTACACGGCGCAACAGGAGAAGTAGCGGTTACCGATGCCAGAGCCGCTCCAGGCCCTGGGGGGTGATGGCGTAGATGGTTTGGCAGACCTCCTCCAGGTAGAGCCGGTCGTGGGAGACGCTGAGAATGGCGCCGCCGAAAGAGGCCAGCAGGTCCCGGATGACGGGGCCGGAGAGGGGGGAGAAGTTGCGGGTGGGTTCGTCCAGAATGAGGACGTTGGACTCGGCCAGGATCATCTGGAGAAATAGGATCTTGGCCTTCTGCCCTCCGGAGAGACTGGAAATGGGGTGGTCCATCTCCAGGGTGGTGAACCGGAGGCTGCCCAGGTGATTCCGGATCCGGGTGGCCTCTTCCCGGCTGCCGGACCGGTTCAGGAAGTCTACCGGGGTGGCGGTGAGGTCCAGGACCTCGGCGTAGTTCTGGGGCATATAAGCCACGCGCAGATCCGGCCGTTGGGCCAGCTCCTGGGCCAGGAGCCGGAGAAAGGTGGTTTTGCCGCAGCCGTTGGGGCCGATGATGCCGATTTTCTCCGGTCCTATGACGGTGAGCTGCAGGTTTTGAGAGAGCTGCCGCCCACCGGCTTCCAGCAGGGGAAGCCGGAAATCCAGGACCCGCTTTCCCTGGGGCACAGTGGCGGCAGGGGGAAAGCGAAGGAAAATGGCCTCCTCCAGCTCCGGCATCTGAGTCAGCTTTTCCCGCTCTTTCTCAAAGCGGCGGCCCATGGACTGGAGGGTGTGCATTTTCTTTTTCAGCAGGAAGCCGCCGTGGGGGTCGCCCCGGCTGATGGTGGCCTGTTGGTGCTCCACCTGGTTCCGGATGCGGAGAAACCGGTCCATCTGTTTCTTGAATTCGGCGTGCTCCTGGCGGGAGACTTGGGCCTGGTGGCGGAATTTGGCCTGGCGGCCTTCCACGTACTGGTCATAAGGCAGGCGGGCCACGGTGGCCCGGGGGGCGGTCTTCCGCCGCAGGGCCTCCAGATGGACGATGACATTGGCGGTGTTTCGGATCAGGGTTTCATCGTGGGAGACGAAGAGCACGGCCCCGGTCCAGGACTGGAGAAACTCCTCCAGAAATTGAAGGGTCTCCAGGTCCAGATCATTGGAAGGCTCATCCAGCAGGAGCAGCTCCGGCTGCTCTGCCAGAAGCCGGGCCAGCTGGAGCTTCACCCGCTCGCCGCCGGACAGCTGCCCCAGAAGGCGGTCCCAGCTGGGCAGATCCGCCGGGAGGCCCAGGGTGGACAGAAGGACGGCTTCCTCTGGCGGGGTGAGGACCGGGCCCTGACGCCAGAAGGAGCGGACCGACTGCTGCAAGGCCTGGGGCGGCAGCTCCTGGGGCAGATATCCCATCCGGGTTTGGCCCCGTTGGATCTGCCCGGACCACTCGGCATAATCGGAAATGAGCGCTTCATCAAAAAGAAGCTTCAGCAGGGTGGACTTTCCGTCGCCCTCTTCGCCGATGACGGCAGCCTTATCCCCCGGCTGCAAAACGAGAGAAAAATCCGGCACCATGGATCGCAGGTCCTGGGTGTGGGTGATAGACAGATGATTGATTTGGAACATGATGCATCCCTCCGCAAAATAAAATCTGCCTCCGGACATGCCGAAGGCAGACGTGCAACATGCACCCTGTTTTGATAGAAAAACAGGGCGAAAGACGGTGCAGCGACCTGAAATCGGCAGCAGAACAAAGCCCGGCCAAGGCCGGACCGCCGGAGCAGTTCCGCAAAGTCGAAATCAGATCAGTTGTACATGCTTTCACCCTTTCCAAGACTGTGAGGTGGCTGGAATGTCTTCAGTATAGCACGGGGAGCGGCTGAGCGCAAGGGGCATTTTTTCCAAAAAGTGAATTTTCTGTTTCTTTTGGTTCACATAATTGTTACATGTTGAGGGGGAAATGTAATTGCAATCCGTCAGAATTGTGGTAAAATATCTGGGAGCCCCAGCTGGGGGACAGGGAAAAACAGACGGAGCAAGATCCGCTGAAGATAGGAGCGATGGATATCAAAAAGGGTAAGTTTACAAAGCCCCGGGGCAGTGCCGCCCAGGAGCGGGCGCGGCTGGAAGCGGATTTTAAGCGGATGACCCAGGCGGCCGGTGGCGCGCCAAACCGGGAGTCAGGGAAGCAGCAGGACACGGAGGCGCAGCGGAGCAAACGGCGGAAGGTCGTGGTGATTTCCGTAGCGGCTGTGTTGGCGGTGGTGGTTCTGGGGTTGGCTGGGTTTCTGTGGAGCTATTCCCGGGATGATGGTTTGATTTTTGACAATGTATATGCCCTGAATGTGAACCTGGGCGGCATGACCCAGGAGCAGGCGGCCAAGGCTCTGGAAGAACAGGCCCAGACCCTGTATGGCCAGCCGCTGGTCATCCGGCTTCAGGACCGGGACTTGGTGCTGACGCCGGAAAATACCAAGGTTCGCCTGGATGCCCAGGCCCTGGCGGAGGCCGCCTGCCAGTATGGGCGGGACGGCAACATGTTTGATCGCGCCCGTGCCCGGTCGGAAGCGGCCCTGGGCTCCCATACGGTGGAAGCGGCGGAGTACCTGACGCTGGATCAGGGCTACATTGAGGACGCTGTGAATCAATTGGGCGCAGATCTGGAGAGCACCTTGACCCAGCCCTCTGTCCAGGTGGAGGGGCAGCGTCCGGATCTGAGCAGCTATGAAGAGGAGGCCAGTGAGCCGGGGCAGTCGCCCATCATCCCCGAACACGGCCAGACTCTGGTGCTTCGCAGCGGGGCGCCGGGGCGGCATCTGGATACCAAGGCCCTCCGGGACCGGGTGCTGAATGCCTATTCTCTGGGCGATTTGACGCCCATTGTCGTTACCTATGACGAGGTTCTGCCGGAGAAGCTGGATCTGCAGGAGATTTTCCAGCAGCATTGCCTGACGCCTGTGGATGCGGTACTGGATGAGACCACTTATACGGCCTCCCAGGAGACCCTGGGCTATGGGTTTGTGGTGGAAGATGTGCAGAAGCAGCTGGATGAAGCGGAGCCGGGACAGGAACTGCGGGTGCCGTTCCAGATCCTGATTCCGGAGCACACCAAGGCCTCTCTGGAGGCGGATCTGTTCCGGGACCGGCTGTCTTATGCCCATACGGAGCACACGTGGAACTCCAACCGGACCCGGAACCTGGAGCTGGCCTGTGAGGCCATCGACGGGTATATTCTGAAGCCCGGCGCAGTGTTCTCCTTCAACGGTGTGGTGGGAGAGCGGACTGCGGAAAAGGGCTATCGAGAAGCCATCGTCTACTCTGGCATGGAGTCCGTCCAGGAGCTGGGCGGCGGTGTGTGCCAGGTGGCGTCTACCTTGTATTACTGCACCCTGTATGCAGATCTGGAGGTGGTCTCCCGGGCGGTGCACACCTTCAGCGTGGACTATGTGCCCATGGGGATGGACGCCACGGTCTATTGGGGTTCCTTGGATTATCAGTTCAGGAACAATACGGACTATCCCATTAAGATCAATGCCTCTGTTCACGACGGCTATGTGGATATTGAGTTCATCGGCACGGACACCAAGGACTACTATGTGGAAATGGATTACGTGGTCCTGTCCAAGGATCCCTGGGAGACGGTGGAGAAGGTCATCACCGACGGTTCTTACGAAAACGGCGAGACCATCACCACGCCTTATACCGGGTATACGGCGGATACCTACAAATACAAGTACAGCAAGGCGACGGATGAACTGATCTCCAAGGAGTTTGAGGCTCATTCTGAGTATGCCCGCCGGGATAAGGTGGTGGCGGTGGTCCGTCAGGCCACAGAGCCCCCGGTTACCGATCCCCCGCCAACCGATCCCCCGGAGACGGATCCCCCCACGGATCCGCCTACGGAGCCTGAGACCCCGCCTGCATCTGAGACAGAGGGGAGCAACGAATAAACGCACCGAACGGGGCGTGCTGCAAAACGAAACGGCGAAGACCGTTTCCGACAAGAGATTGCGTACCGTATCAAACGCAGCGCGGTGTCTTGGAGAGGCGCATGTGAAATCGCCTGTTTGTAGCGCGCCCCTCGTTCTATTCTGCAAATTTTGATAATAGTTCTCATTATTGGGATTGATTTTTCCGGCGGCCCCCTGTATAATATACCTGGATTTGGAAATACAAGCCATGAAAGGGGATTTGCAATGTACTGTGTAAGAAAAGTCACGGATGACCTGACCTGGGTAGGCGGCAATGACCGCCGGCTGGCCCTGTTTGAGGGCGTGTATGACGTACCCAAGGGCGTGTCCTATAACTCTTATCTTTTGATGGATGAGAAAACCGTCCTGTTTGACACCGTGGACCACAGTGTGGACCGGTTGTTTTTCGAGAACATTGACCATGTGCTGGCCGGGCGGAAGCTGGATGTACTGGTGGTGCAGCATATGGAGCCGGATCATGCCGCTACCATTCAGGAGGTGGTTCGCCGCTATCCCGGCGTGCGGGTGCTCTGCAACCAGAAGACGGCCAATATGATGGCCCAGTACTTCACCTTCGACGTGCCTGCTGCGGTGCAGATTGTGAAGGAAGGGGACGTGTTTGAGACGGGGCATCACCGCTATACCTTTGTGATGGCGCCTATGGTCCACTGGCCCGAGGTGATGGTGACCTATGATCTCACAGAGAAGATTCTCTTCTCTGCCGACGCGTTCGGTACGTTTGGCGCCCTGGATGGCGCGCTATTTGCCGATGAGGTGGATTTCTTCCGGGATTACCTGGATGAAGCCCGGCGGTACTACTGCAACATCGTGGGCAAATACGGCACCCAGGTGACTGCGCTGCTGACCAAGGCCGCGGGTCTGGAGATCAAGATGGTCTGTCCCCTCCACGGCTTCGTGTGGCGGAAGGACATTGGGCAGATCATTGAGAAGTACCTGCATTGGGCCACCTATACCCCGGAGGAGACCGGTGTGGTCATTGCCTACGCCTCGGTCTATGGCAATACGGCAAACGCCGCTGAGATTCTCGCCTGCCGCCTGCGGGAAATGGGGATCCAGACCTGCATGTTCGACGTGTCCATGACCCCTGCGTCCTATGTGGTGGCCGCCGCCTTCCGGTATAGCCACCTGGTCTTTGCTGCCACCACCTATAACGCCGGTATTTTTGTGAACATGGAAAACCTGCTGCACGACATCGCCGCACACAATCTGCAGAACCGGACCCTGGCCTTTGTGGAAAATGGCTCTTGGGCGCCCACCAGCGGCAAGCTCATGCGGCAGATTCTGGCCCCCCTGAAGGGGATGACCATGCTGGACCAGAGCGTCACCATCCGCTCCGCCCTGAAGGAGACCGAGCAGCTGGAGATCCTGGCCCAGGCCATTGCGGAGACCATGCCCAAGGAAGCGCCTGCTGCGGACACGGAAAAGGCTGTGGATCCCAGCGCCATGTTCAAGCTGTCTTACGGCCTCTTTGTTCTGGCTGCCCGGGAGGGGGAGAAGGACAACGGCTGCATTGTCAACACGGTCATTCAGCTCACTGACACGCCCAAGCGGGTGGCGTTTGCTGTGAACAAGGCCAATCTGACCCATGACATGATTGGAAACACGGGGCACTTTAGCATTTCTGTGCTGTCCCAGGATGTACCCTTTGAAATCTTCCAGCATTTCGGCTTCCAGAGCGGGCGGGATGCGGACAAGTTCGGTGGATGGGCCTTTGCGGAGCGGAGTGAAAACGGTACGCTGCACCTGACCAAGTTCACCAATGCGGTCATCGCCGGAAAAGTGGTCTCCACCCAGGACTGGGGGACCCACACCCTGTTTGTGGCTGACGTCACCGAGGCGAAGGTTCTGTCCCAGATGCCCTCTGTGACCTATGCGTACTATTTCGAGCACATCAAGCCGAAGCCCCAGCCCCAGCTGACCCAGAAAAAGGGGTGGGTCTGCAAGGTTTGCGGCTATGTGTATGAAGGAGAGGAGCTGCCTGCGGACTATGTGTGCCCCTTGTGCAAGCACGGTCCTGAGGATTTTGAGAGAATTGGATAAACTGTACCGAGCCTGCCGCAATTTTTTCCGGCAGGCTCGAAGTTTGTACTCAATAGGTGTTGTGATGCCATTGCAGGGGTGGATATGGGTGTTTGTCTGTAGTAGGTATTCCGAATTTGCCGAACGTGGGAGGGAAACGTAGGCGCTTCTGCCGGGCGCACATTGTGCGCCCCTACAAGGGGGATGTATGTATTTGCGGAAAGGACATGATTGCTTTTTGGAGGCGGAAGGTGTATGATGGGGTTGGCCTGATACTTTCAGCGACTTGGATCGACTCTGGCAGGGCCAGGAGGAGAGACGATGTTAACATATACCTTAGACCGGGCCTCCGGCCCCCTGTATGAGGCCCTGTATCAGGGCATTCGGGGGGATATTTTGGAAGGTCGGCTGGCGCCGGGGGAGAAGCTGCCCTCCAAACGGGCGTTGGCGGATCACTTGAAAATCAGCAAAGTGACTGTGGAGACGGCCTATGCCCAGCTGGCGGCAGAGGGATACATTCGCTCCCAGGAGAAGGTGGGCTACTTTGTAGAGGCGGTGGAGCAGCGCCGGGTTCCGGCGGTTGTCTCGACACCGGAGCGGACTGAGACGTCTGAACCTGTCTGGGCAGCGGATTTTACCTCCAACAATCTGCCGGCAGAGGCATTCCCCTTTTCCGTCTGGGCCAGGCTCCAGCGAGAGGTGCTCCTGGATTACGGGGCGGAGCTTCTGGGCCCGGTGCACCCCGGGGGGGCGGAGGTGCTCCGACGGGCCATTGCGGATTACCTCTACGGGTTCCGCTCCATGACCGTCTCGCCGGATCAGATTCTGGTGGGGGCGGGGACGGACTTTCTGTACAACCTGCTGATCCAGCTTTTGGGCCGGGACAAATGCTTTGGAGTGGAAGACCCCGGCTATGGAAAAATCCGGCAGGTCTACGAAGCTGCCGGGGTGGCGTGTCTGCCGGTGCCTCTGGATGGGGACGGCATCCGGGTGGATTGCCTGGGGCAGGCCCAGGTGGTACACTTGTCGCCCTCACACCACTTCCCCACTGGTATCGTCACCCCCATTGGCCGTCGGCAAGCCCTGCTGGAATGGGCGGAGGCAGAGGGGGGGCGCTATCTCATTGAAGACGACTACGACAGCGAGTTCCGCCTGGCGGGCCGCCCCATCCCCACCCTCCAGTCTATCGACCACGCCGGGAAGGTGATCTACCTCAACTCCTTCACCAAGTCCATCGCCCCGGCCATCCGGATCAGCTACCTGGTTCTGCCGCCGGAGCTGATGGGTCAGTTCCGCCGCCGTTTGGGGTTTTATGCCTGCACGGTACCCAGCTTTGAGCAGTATACCCTGGCCCGGTTCCTCAGCCGGGGCTATTTTGAAAAACACATCAACCGAATGAAGAAGTACTACCGGGGCCAGCGGGACCGGCTCATTGCGGCGCTGTCCCAGGCCAGCTTTTCCAGGCAGGTGGAAATTCTGGAGCAGGATGCCGGCCTTCATTTCCTCCTTCGGGTGCGGACCCGGCTCCCAGACCGGGATCTGAAGGCGCTGTGCGCCCAAGCGGGCATTCGAATTTTATGCTTGTCCGACTACAGCCAGCGGCAAAACCCGGCGGATTCCCATTGCCTGGTGGTCAATTACACCGGCTTTGACGGGGATCGGGCGCCAGAGCTGCTGGCCCGGCTGGAGACCGTTTTGGCAAACCGGACACAGGAGGAACCAAAGACGGAACCGGCACAGGGGCCCGGCCGCAGTGTGGGGCGGTCAGGGCACAGGTAAAATTTTAAGGCATCTTTCCACAGGCTCCCCTGCTATCATCATAGGGAGCACACAGAAAAGGAGATGGATTGTATGGGAGCAGCAGCCTTTTATCTGAACGATCCCGCCGCGCCGAAGCCCAACCGTCCGGCGCACCTGGGGGTGAACATTCTGCTGGAGTGGGAGGGCAAGCTCCTGCTGGAGCGCCGCCGGGATTGCGGCATGTGGGGGTTGCCTGGGGGCGGCGTCAAAGGACGGGAACCGGAGCGCCGGGCCATGGTCCGGGAGCTTTGGGAAGAGACGGGCATCCGTCTGCCGGAAGCGACGTTGCAGCAGGTGGCGGTGTTCGGAGAGCCGGGCCGCATTGCCAGCTACCCCGATGGCAGCGTCTGGCGCATGGTGGTGATCCTCTACCGGGCCGAACTGGACCGAGAGCCCCGGCTGCGCATCAGCGCCGAGTCCAAGGAGCTTCGGTTTTTCACCCGGCAGGAGCTGGAAACGCTGCCAGTCATCTGCACCCATGGGGATATGGTGGGCCGGTTTTGAAGGGCCCATTCACAAACCCGTAACAGAAAATTAAGCTTTCTTAATGGGCGCTGCCGTTGACTTTTTTGGTGGGTTCCGGTATCATTCCATTAGATATAGTACAATAGCGAATTTCGGTTTTGGAGGACACAGCTATGAGAAAAAAGTGGATCGCAGCGGCAGCCACTGCCGCAGCTTTGCTGAGCCTGTGGGGCTGTGACAGCACCCCTGCGGCGAAGGTTTATGTACAAAATGTAGGAGAAATTACAGGCGCTGGCACCATCGCCGTGAGCGATGTATTTCCGGGCATTGTGGTCTCGGAAAAGGTAACGGAGATTCAGCGGGACAGCCAGCGAACGGTGTCCAAGCTCCACGTGGCCGAAGGCGATACGGTGAAGCAGGGAGACGTGCTCTTCCAGTACGACTCCGAGGAGCTTCAGCTGAACCTGGACAAGCAAAATCTGGAGCTGGAGCAGCTGAAAAACACTTCCACTACCCTGCAATCCCAGATTACAGCGCTGCAGAAAGAGCAAAAAAACGCCTCCAAAGATGAGCAGCTGAGCTACACCGTGGAAATCCAGTCCAAAGAGGCGGAAAAGAAGGAAAACGACTACAACATCAAGGTCAAACAGCGGGAGATCACCCAGACCAAGACCACCCTGGCCAATGCCGAGGTCCTTTCTCCGGTCTCCGGCCGGGTGGTTTCAGTGAGCGAGAGCGGCTACGACGAGTATGGCAATGCCAAGCCCTACATCACCGTCCAGCAGTCTGGCTCTTACCGGGTGAAGGGCACCGTCAATGAGCTGAGCATGGGCGTCATCACTGAGGGGACGGCCATGCGGATCTTCTCCCGCACCGATCCCGAGCAGACCTGGAGCGGCACGGTGAGCCTCATCGATCTGGAGAGCGCCACCCAGTCCAACCCCAACGCCATGTATTTTGGCGGTATGGACGCCGGCGAGATGGGCAATTCCAGCAAATATCCCTTCTACGTCGAGCTGAGCAGCGCAGACGGCCTGATGCTGGGCCAGCACGTTTACATGGAGCTGGCCGGTGGAGAAACTGCCAGCAGCGGACTCTGGCTGCCGGAGTATTATCTTTGCTATGAAGAGCCTGCAAGCGCAGACCAGGAGCAGGGCGACCCCTATGTCTGGGCTGCCAACAGCAAGGACCGGCTGGAGAAGCGGTATGTGACCCTGGGCGGTTATGATGAGATGCAGATGGCCTATGAAATTCTGGAAGGTCTGACCGCTGAAGACTACATTGCCTTCCCCAGTGAGACCTGCGTTGCCGGCGCCGTTACGACCCATGACCCTGCCGAGGCGTCGGAAGCCACCGGAGACGACTCCCAAGGGGAGTTCCAGGGAGATCCTGCGGGCTTGGAGGAGCCCGGCATCGACATCCTCCCGGACGGCCAGGACAATTTGGACGTAGTTCCTCTCCCTGATGAGGAAGGGGAGAATGCCAACATCCTGGCTCCCACAGAGGAGCTGGGCGGAGAGAGCGTTGCCAACACGGAGCCAACGCCGTTGCCCACCTCCGGGACTGGCAGCAGCGGTACGCTGAATCCCGACGGAGCCGGAGGCACCGCCTCGGACGGCGACCTGGAGGGCTGAAGCCATGATTTTGGAATTACGCGACGTCTGCAAAGACTATACCCGAGGAAAAAACCTGGTGCCGGTGTTGAAAAATGTGAACCTTCAGGTGGAGCAGGGGGATTATATCGCCATTATGGGCCCCTCCGGCTCCGGAAAGACCACGCTTATGAACCTGGTGGGCTGTCTGGACCTGCCCACCTCCGGCCAGTATTTGTTGAAAGATCAGGACATGAGCACCCTGAACGACAACCAGCTGGCGGAGATCCGGAATAAGCACATTGGCTTTGTATTTCAGAATTTTTACCTGCTGCCGAAGATGACGGCGCTGGACAATGTGGCGCTGCCCCTGCTCTATGCCGGTGTGGGCCAGAAGGAGCGCCGGGAGCGGGCCAGAGCGGCGCTGGAGTCTGTGGGCCTGGCGGAGAGAGTCCAGTTTTACCCCAATCAGCTCTCCGGCGGCCAGTGCCAGCGGGTGGCCATTGCCCGGGCCATTGTGGGAAATCCGGAGCTGCTGTTGGCCGATGAGCCCACCGGCGCCCTGGATACGGCGGCGGGCTATCAGATCATGGAGATTTTCCGCGATCTGGCAGACCGGGGCATGACCATCATGATGATCACCCACGAGCCCTCCATTGCCGCCTGCGCCGACAAGATCTACCACATTCTGGATGGCCAGCTGCAGGACAAGGCTCCGGAGTCACCGGCCGCTCCATCCCATCTCCAGGAGACAAAGCGGACCACTGGGTTGGATCACCTGCTGGGGGATGCGCCAAAGGAGGACGATCATCCATGAAAAAGAAGAAAATTTGGATCCCCATTGTGAGCTTGGTGCTGGTGGCAGCTCTGGGCAGTGGCCTGGCCCTGTATTTCACCCAGAAACCTGGCAAGGTGGTGGGGGTCTATGATTCCAATGAACTCATTACCACATACTGGGGAGATGAAAAAAGCTCCTCCGGACCTGTGACGACGGATAAGCTGCAGACGGTGTTTCTCTCCGCCACCCAGGAGGTGACGAAGGTCCACGTCCAGGAGGGGCAGAAGGTTGCCAAAGGTACCACCCTGCTTACTTATGACACCACCTTGTCCCAGCTTTCCCTGGATCGGAAGGATTTGGAGATCCAGCGGACGAAACTGCGCCTGGAGGATGCCCAGGATCAGCTGGCAAGCATTAAGAAGATGAAGCCGATCTCCTATACTACCCCAAAACCCACGACGACCAAGCCCAGCACCACCCAGCCCTCCACCACCGCTTCCGGATCTGTGAAGCCCAAAGAGGAGCTGGGGGAGAGACAATTCATGGAGCTGGGGGGGACCGGTACATCAGGGGATCCCAAGATTATCTGGGTTCGCCAAAGCCAGGTGTTCAACGACAAATTCATTGCAGAGCTCTTGGGAAGCGCCAAGGAGCTGTACACCATTTTGGAGGTCCGGCGGAGTGATAAAGCAGCCGGAACCGTCCTCAGCCGCACGGGTGTGTTCTTCCAGGCAACAGAGGAGACAATTTCCGCGCCGGCAGTTTCCACAGCCTCCCAGCAGGAGGCAGGGAATTATGGCGTCCACCTGCTTACGGACGTGACGGCGGATCCTTCTCAAGATCCGTCCAATAACCCTTCTAATGAACCTTCCGACAATCCGGATCCTTCCACGGAACCGGATCCATCGACAGATCCCACGGAACCGGAACCGTCAACAGATCCCACGGGCCCAGATCCTACAGACCCAAAGCCTACCACACCGACGGAGCCAGTGACCATCGTGCGGTATTCTTTCACCTTCTTCCAGGTGGATGAGAAGCAAACAACGCCCGCTCCCACCCAGCCCACCGGCAGCTCCGGTAGCTCCGGCGGCAGCGATGTCAACATGAACAGCGGCTACACCTCCAACGAGATTGCCCAGATGCGCGCGGACAAGGAGGCGGAGATCAAGCAGCTGCAATTCGACATCAAAATGGCCGAGGCCGAATACAAGATCATGAAGAAGGAATTCGACAACGGCGAAGTGAAGAGCGACATCGACGGCTATGTGGTGTCCGTCCTGAACCCAGAGGAGGCCCTGGCCAACAATGAACCGGTGGTGAAGGTCTCCGGCGGCGGTGGTTTCTTCATCCAGGCGTCTGTGGGCGAGCTGGATCGGGACAGCCTGGAGATTGGGCAAACCGTCCAGATCATGTCCTGGAGCACTGGGGCGAACTGTGAGGGTACCATTACGGCCATTGGCGATTATCCGACCTCCGACGGCTACTACCGGGGCGACGGCAACCCCAGCGTGTCTTACTATCCCTTTACCGTCTCTGTGGACGAATCTCAAAACCTGGAGGCCGGTACCTATGTCCAGGTGAGTTACGGTTCTACCACGGAAGTGGACAACGGGTTCTACCTCCAGTCCGCCTTTATTCGCACCGAGGAGGGGAAGAGCTATGTCTATGTGCAGGGCGCAGACGGCGTCCTGGAGAAGCGGGAGGTCAAAACCGGCCCCTCCCTGTGGGGCAGCTACACCAAGATCTACAGCGGCATGGACCAGGGGGATTACATCGCCTTCCCCTATGGGGTAAAAGAGGGGGCTCCTACCGAAGTCCAAAACCTCAGCGACCTGTATCAGTACTATTAAGGAGGCTCCCAAATGGAAAATATCAGATTGGCGTTTCAAGGAATTTGGGGCCACAAAATGCGCTCCTTCCTGACGATGCTGGGTATTATCATCGGCATTGCCTCCATCATCACCATTGTGTCCACCATTAAGGGCACCAACGAGCAAATCAAACAAAACCTCATCGGCGCAGGCAACAACGTGGTGACCGTCCAGCTCTATCAGAACGGATCGGATTACCCGTATGACATGAGCTGGAATGCCGTTCCCGAGGGCGTGCGCACCATTGAGGAGGCGACCAGGGACGAGCTGGAGAAGCTGGACGGGGTGGAGCAGGTCTCCTTCTACCGGTCCCGGTCCAATGCGGACCAGGTGTATTACCAGAACACTGCCTTTAACGGCTCCATCTACGGCATTGACCGGGCGTTTTTCCAGGTGCAGGGCTACCAACTGACCAATGGCCGGGGCTTCCTGGACTCAGACTACGAGGCATACCGCAAGGTGATCATCCTGGATGCCAAAGCCGCTGCCAGCCTCTTCCCAGAGGGGAACTCCATTGGGCGGATTGTGGAAATCAAGGGAGACACCTTTACCGTGGTAGGTGTGGTGGCCAAAATGGAGACCTTTACGCCCAAGATTGAGACCATGCAGGATTATAACCTGTACGCAGACACCTCTTCCGGCTCCATCTTCCTGCCGGATAGCGCCTGGCCCATCATTTACCAGTTTGACGAGCCCCAGTCGGTGGCGGTCCGGGCCACCAGCACCGACGCCATGACCCGGGCGGGGAAGAACGTAGCCGACGCCCTCACCGCCAGCCAGATTTCCGCCAGCGCTTCCGCTTCCCAAGGAGGGGGCATGCCGGTGGAGATCGGTGGCGCGGAGGTGGAAATTGCGGGAGAGGAGGAACTCGACGACAACAGCTATGGGACCGCCTTCGTCTATCAGAGCCAGGACCTGCTGCAACAGGCCCAGCAGCTCCAGGAGATGAGCAACGCCACCAACAGCCAGCTCATCTGGATCGCCAGCATTTCGCTTCTGGTGGGCGGCATCGGCGTTATGAACATTATGCTGGTGTCCGTCACAGAGCGGACCAGTGAGATTGGCCTGAAGAAGGCCCTGGGCGCCAAGCGTCGCCGGATTCTGTGGCAGTTCCTGACAGAGGCCGCCGTGCTCACCTGTATGGGCGGCCTGGTGGGAGTGCTCAGCGGTGTGGGGCTGGCGGAGCTGATTTCCAGGCTCAACTCCATTCCTGTGGCAATCAGCATCCCGGCCATTGTGATTTCTGTGGTGTTCTCCACCCTGATCGGTGTGATATTTGGTCTTCTGCCTGCAGTTAAGGCAGCCAACCTCAACCCCATCGAGGCCCTTCGCAGAGATTGATGATGATGCACATGCGCCGCAGTGCCGGCAGTCCCCACGGACTGCCCCGCTGCGGCGCATTGTTTGTGCCCTGCCCCTGCTCCAGGAAAAATTTCTCCACGGGAAAAAATCACTTGTAAACCCAGGGCGGCTACGATATAATAGAAAGCCGAACCAAAATCGATTGTAAAGCAGGGAGTTTCAATATGGCTGCTCGTACTAATAAAATCCGTACATTTTTGACTCCTGGAAAGCGGGTCCATCTGGTGGGCATCGGCGGTGTCTCCATGCGCCCTTTGGGCTTGGTACTTCAGGGGATGGGCCTTCAGGTCACCGGCTCCGACATGAACGCCTCCGTTTCCACCGATGAGCTTCGGGCCCAGGGCATCCGGGTCTTCATCGGCCACAGCGCCGGAAACATCCAGGGCGCGGACTGCATCATCCGGACTGCCGCCGCCCACAACGACAATCCGGAGATTGCCGCCGCCCGGGCTGCGGGGATCCCCGTTTTTGAGCGGGCAGAGGCCTGGGGCGTGCTGATGCAGAGCTATGAAAATGCGATTTGCATCTCCGGCACCCATGGCAAAACCACCACCACCTCTATGGTGACCCACATCCTCCTGGCTGCTCAGTGGGATCCCACGGTGATGATTGGCGGGTACCTGCCCATTCTCCACGCCGGGCACCGGGTGGGGAAGGGAAATTCCATTGTGTTGGAGAGCTGTGAGTACTGCGACTCGTTTTTGAACTTTTTCCCCACCATGGCGGTGGTATTGAACATCGAAGCGGATCATTTGGACTATTTCCATGACCTGGCAGACATCCAAAAGTCCTTCCGGAAGTTCTCCCAGCTGGTTCCCCGGGAGACGGGGCGGATTCTGGCCAACGGAGACGACGACAACACCATGGAGGCCCTGAAGGGCCTGGCGCTGACCACCTTTGGCATCTCAGAGCACAATCAGGTCCACGGTCGGGGATATTCCCAGGACTGGCGGGACTTTGAGGTCATCTGCGATGGCCGCTTTTACTGCAGCGTCCAGCTCAACGTCTTTGGCCGCCACAATGCAGCCAACGCCCTGGCTGCCGCCGCCGTGGCATGGAGCCTGGGGATTCCCGGCGATGCAGTGACCCGGGGTCTGGAGTCCTTCCGGGGGGCTGGCCGCCGCCTGGAATTCAAGGGCAATTACCGCGGCGCAGACGTGTATGACGATTATGCCCATCATCCCGGGGAACTCCACGCCACCATTGCCGCCGTCCGGGCCATGGGGTATCACCGCATTGTGCTGGCGTTTCAGCCCCATACTTATTCCCGCACAGCCGCCCTCTTCGACGATTTCGTCCGGGAGCTGCGTACGGTGGATCAGGTGGTGCTGGCAGAAATTTATGCCGCGCGGGAGCGGAACACGGTGGGCATTTCCTCCCGGGACCTGGCCAATCAAGTTCCCGGCGCCGTGTATTTTGAAACGCTGCCGGAAGTCACCACCTATCTCCGCCGCATTGCCCGGCCGGATGACGTCATTCTCACGGTGGGAGCGGGCGATATTTACCAGGCGGGAGAGGCCCTGCTGAAGCAGCGGTAACGGTATGTCTGTGGGGTGGGGACGATTTGGTACAGGCGACGCCGCTCGGCCAATTGGGGTACATAGGGTGGGGCGCTGACTTGCTGTTCACGCAAACGCTACAAATTTTCCCCTGCCTACGGGCTGTTTTTTGCGGAAAATTCCCCCTTGTATTTTGTATGAAGGGTTGTTATACTCTCTTCGGCGCCGGGGCGGACCCGGCGTCCATCTTGATCCTGGAAGTGATCCCATGAATTATGAAGAGCTGCTGGATCTCACTGTGGATCTGGCGTTTCAGCTCCAAAACTGCGGTGCGGAAACCTACCGGGTAGAGGAGGCCGTTGTCCGCCTGCTGGAGGCTTACGGTGTGCAGGGGGCGGCGTTTTCCATTCCCGGCTGTATCATCGTAAGCCTGGAAACGGCGGAGGAGCAGCATATAACCCGTATGCACCGGGCCGCAGATAGTTCCACGGACCTGGATGGCATGGAACGCTACAGTGGCCTGTGCCGCAGGATCTGCCGGGAGAAGCCGCCGGTGCAGGAGGCCATGGCCATGCTCCAGGCGGAGAAGCAGGCTACGAAAACCTACCGCTTTCCCACGCTCCTGATGGCGTACTTTCTGTCTGCGGCAGGGTTCTCCGTCTTCTTCCGTGGGACCATGCTGGATGCGCTGTGTGCCGGCCTCAGCGGCGTGGCCACAGGGCTGTGCCTGTACTTTATGAATAAGCTCCATGCCAATCTGTTTTTCAAGACTGTGGCTGCCGGTTTTGTCTTGGCCTTTTTGGCCCATGGGCTGGCGACTGCCGGGTTGGCCCACAATGTAGATGCCGCCATCATTGGCGCTCTGATGCTCCTGGTTCCCGGGCTTCTTTTTACCAACAGCATCCGGGACATCATCTATGGAGACACCATGTCCGGCGTCAACCGGTTGGTTCAGGTCTTCATCACGGCGGTGGCCCTGGCGGTGGGCACGGGTGCGGCCGTTTCCCTGGCCCGGTATTTGTGGGGGGACCTGACTGGCAGCGGCGCATTGGTCCAGTATGGTCTTCTGATGCAGTGTTTGGCGTGTTTTGTGGGAAGCACGGGGTTCTGTATGCTGCTGAACCTTCATGGCTCTGGGATGTTCCTGTGTATCGTCGGTGGAATTTTCAGCTTGCTGTCATACCGGCTGTTCTGCTATCTGGGGGTGTCTGACCTCACCGCGTTCTTTCTTGCGGCGGCTGCGCTTTCCGTCTATTCTGAGATTATGGCCCGGGTTCGGAAATACCCTGCCACCTCGTATCTTCTGGTGGCCCTCTTTCCCCTGGTCCCCGGTGCGGACATCTATTACACCATGGATTACGCCGTCCGGGGCAACACCGATGCGTTCATTCGGTACGGCCTTCACACTGGCGCTCTGGCGGGTACCTTGGCGGTTGGCATTCTCCTGGTTTCCACGGCCTTCCGCATGTGGGGCGTCTGGCGGCACCGGAAGAAAGTGGGCTAATTACTTATCTATAATCAGACGCCGGGAAGGCTGGCCTCTATGGCCACCCTTCCCGGCGCATGCATATGGATTCAAAACTGCGGTCCTTCCAAAGAATCGGATGGCGCGCTCTGTTCGTGTTTGGCATTTTCACGCTTGTTTTCCAAGTCGTTCTTTTGAATTGCCTCTACAATTGCTGTAATATATTGCTCGTCATTTTCAGGGAAGAAGTATTTGGTGATGATGGTCAGCAGTCCAATGATGAGGGAAATAAAAGACACGCAGGCAGTCACGAAGGCGACCAAGTCCCCAATTTCCAGAGGCGCCGCAGCATGGACAATCCGAAGTGCAAAGTAGCCCAGCAGAACGGCGAACCCAAGGATGATCAAGACACAGGGGGTCAAAATGAGATAGCGGCAAATGGTGCTGTGTCTGACCTTTTTCTTATAGAAATTTACATACTCGGTCAGAAGCTCTGTGATCTTCTGATCTCGTTTTTTCTGCTGCAGGGTTACAAACGGGTCTTTGTAATCCAGATCGCTGTCCTGCTTGACATCTTCGAGTATCAGCCCGTGTACCAAATCGCCAATTTCTCTCTGGCTTGTCTCCAAAGTATCCATAGTAACTTCCTTCAAGCTTAAATTCTACACTTTAATTTCTTCGATCCGGCGGGTGACACTTTCCAAAGGTACGCCATACTCACGGGCGAGTTGCGAACAGATTGTCTTTTTATGTAGCCCCTTCTGTGTCAGTTCCGTATAGACCCGTCTGAATGAATTCCGTGGCATCAACAGTGCAGCCGCGAAATAATCTGCATCGTTTTCATCCGCATTTTTCCCTTTTGTATGCTCTCGGTGCAGGTAAATCCGCCCCTCTTGGTAATGGAGGATGGAGTGTGCGAATTCGTGGGCAATGATAAACCGCTTCCAGCCCAATTCGCGCTCTACATTGACCCCGATTACTTTCTGATATTCGGCGGTACCTGGCTTGTGATTTCTCTCTGCGGACTGCCAAATGGCCAAAAAACCGTCTTCCTCGTCATCCAGCAAGGCATTGCCAACCACAAACCCATGCTTCCGGACAAAGCCCACCACATCCACATAAGTATCACGATCTGGGCGATAGCCGATTTCATTCAGAAGTTCACTCACCTTGTCTTCAATCATTTTCTTTTCCATCAAACTCAACTCCATAGCTCAGCCCCTCCACCTCACCACACATTATGTGAGGAACTGAGCGACATACCAGGTTTTTACCACCGAACCCTACTCATGCAACTCCAACGGCAGCCCGTCCGGGTCATAGAAGAAGGTCATGGGCTTCTGGGTGTAAGGGTCCATGCGGATGGGATCGCAGGCAATGCCCAGGCGTGCCAGGGCCGCCACGGTGTCTTCCACGCAGGCCACCCGGAAGGCCAGGTGGCGCAGGCCCCGGGCTTCCGGGTTTACCGGGCGCGGGGGCGCGTCAGGCTTTACGAAAATCTCCAGTTCCCCCTGGGAAAGCCCCAGGGTGAGAATCCGGTCTCCTTGAGCCGGGCGGTCCACATCCCGGAGCAGGGGCAGGCCCAGCTTGTCCCGGTAGAATGCCAGGGCAGCCTGGTAATCGGAGACAAGAATCGCTACATGATGAATACAATCCAGGTTCATGGCGGACACCTCACCAAAATTTGGTACTGGCCCGGCGAATGGCGGAAAAATATACCGCAACCGCCCCCAGCCCCAGGGCAAAAGCAGCCCAGATCATCTCGTCCGGGCAGAAGTGCAGGTAGGTTCCGCCCAGAAAGGCCAGAGCTGTGGCCAGGCATAACACGCCAAAAATCAGGGTTTTGGTCTGCATAAACGCCCGGAAGCCGTCTGGATTGTTACAATCTTTTGGATCACAGCCGTTGGGATAGATGAATTTATTGGGCTTCAGTTCCTTCCAGCTCCGCATCTGCACCGCTGTCCAGAGGCTGTATACGCCCCCAACGGTAAAGCTGGCCAGAAGCAAAATATCCAGAAAATCATTCATTGACAAACTCCTTCATTTGCGACGCACCAATCGGCCTTCCATGGTTGGGCTCCAAGCGTGGGAACGGCCATGGCCGGTTGGGGCGGTTTGACAAAGTCCTCGTTCCTTGGGACCATTATACCAGTCCCCTATGCAAATTGCAAGAACTCCACTTGTAAACCGTGGAAATCTGTGGTAAACTAAGTTGATTTGTTTCACAATTTTCAAGTTTTAGGAGGCTCCCATGGATTCCAGCTTTCATCCATAGCTTTCTCTCCCCACTGCATGTTTCAAAATTATGGAGGGAAACCATTATGCCAACGTTATCAGAAGAAATCAGCCGCCGCCGGACCTTTGCCATTATCTCCCATCCCGACGCCGGTAAAACCACTTTGACGGAAAAGTTCCTGCTCTATGGCGGAGCCATTGCCCAGGCCGGTGTGGTCAAGGGCAAGAAAAACCGCCGGGCCGCTGTGTCCGACTGGATGGAAATTGAGAAGCAGAGAGGCATCTCCGTCACCTCCTCTGTGATGCAGTTCCAGTACGGCGGCTGCTGCATCAACATCCTGGACACCCCGGGCCACCAGGATTTCTCCGAGGACACCTACCGCACCCTGATGGCGGCGGACTCCGCCGTCATGGTCATTGATGGCAGTAAGGGTGTGGAGGCCCAGACCCGGAAGCTCTTCAAGGTCTGCGCCATGCGGCACATTCCCATTTTCACCTTCATCAACAAGATGGACCGGGAGGCCAAGGATCCCTTTGACCTGCTGGAGGAGCTGGAGCGGGAGCTGGGCATTGAGACCTATGCCATGAACTGGCCCATCGGCTCTGGCAAGGAGTTCCAGGGGGTCTACGACCGCCAGGGCAGCCAGCTGCTCTTCTTCTCCTCTGGCGCCGCCGGGAAGAACCGGGCGGGCAAGCAAGAGATTGACCTGTACGATCCCCATGTGGCGACCCTGCTGGGCGAAGGCAAGCACCGCCAGCTCATGGACGAGGTGGAGCTTCTGGGAGCAGGCCGGGACTTTGACCTGGAGGAGGTCCGGGCCGGGACCCTCAGCCCCGTGTTCTTTGGCTCCGCCCTCACCAATTTCGGCGTGGAGCCTTTCCTGGAGGAGTTTCTGAAGCTGACCCCGCCCCCCGCCTCCCGGGTTGCAGACAGCGGGGTGGTGGATGCCTTCTCCCCGGACTTTTCCGCCTTTGTCTTCAAGATTCAGGCCAACATGAACAAGGCCCACCGGGACCGGCTGGCGTTTCTGCGGATCTGCTCCGGCAAGTATGAGCGGGAGGCCGAGGTCTTCCACGTCCAGGGCAACAAAAAAATGCGCCTGAGTCAGCCCCAGCAGCTCATGGCCGCTGAGCGGGAAATTGTGGAAGAGGCCTACGCCGGGGACATCATCGGCGTGTTTGACCCGGGCATCTTCTCCATTGGCGATACCATCACGACCCCTGGGAAGAAGTTCCGATTCTCCGGCATTCCCACCTTTGCCCCGGAGCATTTTGCCCGGGTCTCTGCCAAAGACTCCATGAAGCGGAAGCAATTTGTAAAGGGGACCGAGCAGATTGCACAGGAGGGCGCCATCCAGATCTTCAAGGTGCCGGGTTCCGGCATGGAAGAGGTGATTGTGGGCGTGGTGGGCGTCTTGCAGTTTGACGTCTTCCAATACCGGATGAAGAATGAGTATGGAGTGGATTTGCGAATGGATCACCTGCCCTATGAGGAGCTGCGGCTCATTGACAGCTATCCCGGGGACCTCCAGGACCTGAACCTGGGCTCTGATGCGGAGCTTCTGGAGGACTATCGGGGCCGGAGCCTCCTGGTCTTCACCAGCTTCTGGGCCATCGACTTCACCTGCCGCCGCAACCCCGGTCTTCAACTCTCCGAGATTACCGTTGAGCAGACGGAGGAAGCCTGACCCACTTCCCAGTGCCCCCAAGCGGGCCTGACAGACCTGCAAATGAATCTCCATGGCCCGCTGCAAGCGAATGTTTGCAGCGGGCCATTTTTGCGCCGATGTATCTTGCCGCTGGCGGTACACGTTGCGGAGTGCATGATGGACTGGGTGCGCTGCCCGCTGAGGGATGCGCCTGCGCAGGCTGGAAGATTTCCGCCTGTCAGGCAAGTTTTCACGCCTGTCCCCATATAGTAAACCGAGGTGAGGACATGCGTCGAACTGGTACAATGTTTTACAGCGCCCTGCTGCTCACCGGAGCCAACCTGGCTCTGCGCATGGTGTCCATGGGTTTCCAGGTGTACTTATCCGGGCAAATCGGGGCGGCAGGGATTGGTCTTCTGCAGCTGGTCTTGTCGGTGTCCATGCTGGCGATGACTGCCGGGATGGGAGGCATCCGGACTTCCGCCATGTATCTGACGGCAGAGGAGATCGGGAAAAACCGCCGGCATGGGGTCCGGCATGTGCTGTCGGCCTGTTTTTTGTATAGCTTTCTGTTCAGCACCGCCGTGGCGCTGCTGGTATATGTTGGTGCGCCGCTGGTGGCGGAGCATTGGATTGGGGACATCCGGACCTTGGCGGCGTTGCGGATTTTTGCCGCTTGCCTGCCGGTGGTGTGCCTGGGCGGCGTCATGACGGGGTATTTCACCGCGGCCGGCCGGATTCGGGAGCTGGTGGCGGTGGAGATTTTGGAGCAAGGGGTCTCCATGGCGGTGACCGTGGCGCTCCTCACCCGTTGGGCCGATGGGGATCCTGGACGGGCCTGCTGCGCCGTGGTGGGGGGCAGCAGCGTTGCCTCCCTGGTGACCCTGCTGTCCCTTCTGATTCTGCGGGGCCGGGAAGAAAACCGGCTTCCGGACCGGCGGGAGGAGCCGGTTCCCGTGGCGGGGCGGCTGCTGCGGGTGGCCCTGCCCCTGGCTCTGGCCGACGATCTGCGGATGGGAATCTCCACAGTGGAAAATCTGATCGTCCCCCGGCGGCTGGGGCTGTTTCCCCACTCGACAGAGCCCCTGGCAGAATACGGGGTGGTGTGCGGCATGGTGTTCCCTACGCTCATGTTCCCGGCGTCCATTTTGTACTCCCTGGCGGAGCTGCTGGTGCCGGAGATGTCCCGATGCGCCGCAGGGGAGCGGCGAAAGCGGATTGCGTATCTCACGGGACGGAGCTTGCGGGTGGCTCTGCTGTATGGTCTGGCGGCCGGTGGCGTCCTGTTTACGGCGGCAGAGCCTTTGGGGATGGTGCTCTTTGACAATCCCCTGGTGGGGCGGCAGCTGCGGTATTTTGCCCTCCTGGCTCCCATGCTCTATGTGGATGCCGTCACCGACGCCAATGTGAAGGGGATGGGCCAGCAGGTGGCGTGCGTCCGGTATAACACGGTGACATCCTTTCTGGACGTGGTGTTTCTGTGGCTGCTGTTGCCCCGGTTTGGGCTGTGGGGCTATTACCTCAGCTTCCTGGTGACCCATGCCCTCAATTTTGGGCTCAGCTTTTTCCGACTCCAGAAGGTCACTGGGTTTCGGCCTCAGGGTTCGGTGGTGTTCCGGGCGCTGGGCGCCATGGCCCTCAGCGTATGGGTGGCCTCTCTGTTGCCCCAGGTCGGGGGATGGGGCGGGGTGCTGCTGCTGGGCGCCGGTTTTTGCAGCGTCTTTTTCCTCTTGCTGGTGATCCTGGGCGTGGTGGGCCGGGAGGACCTGCACTGGATCCGGGGGCTGGTGCGCCCGGTTGACAAACGCGGGCAGGCAGGTGTATCATAAGGCCAAAGGACCCCATTTTTTACGAAAGTGATGGTATGCTTATGTATCATTTCCGAAACGACTACTCGGAGGGCGCCCATCCCCAGGTGTTGGATGCGCTGATCCGGACCAATCTGGAGTCCACCGCCGGATACGGAGAGGATCCCTATTGTGCCGCCGCCGCTGAGGCGGTCCGGGCCCGGTTTGGCTGCCCGGATGGGGCGGTCCATTTCCTGGTGGGAGGAACCCAGACCAACTTCACCGCAATTTCCGCCTTCCTGCGTCCCTGGGAGGCAGCTGTGGCTGTGGACACCGGGCACATCGCCGTCCATGAAACCGGCGCTGTGGAGGCCCGGGGGCACAAGGTGATCACGGTTCCCCATGAAAACGGCAAGATGACGCCCCAGGCCCTCCTGGAGGTTTGCAGCCAGCACGAGGGGGGAAATCCCGGCCACATGGTGCTGCCCCGGCTCCTCTATCTGTCAGATTCCACAGAGCTGGGCACGGTGTATACCAGGGCGGAGCTGGAGGCGCTGCACGACCTGTGCCGCCAGAGGAACCTGTACTTGTATCTGGACGGGGCCCGGCTGGCTGCCGCGCTGACCTGTGAAGAAAACGATCTGACCCCGGAGGACCTGCCCCGGCTCTGCGACGCCTTCACCATGGGCGGCACGAAAAATGGCCTGCTCTTTGGCGAGTGCTTGGTGATTGTCAACCCGGCGCTGATGCCCAACTTCCGCTTTGCCCTGAAGCAGGGCGGCGGCATGCTGGCCAAGGGCCGTCTGCTGGGGGTTCAGTTTGGCGCTCTGTTGAAGGACGATCTGTGGTTGCAGTTGGGCCGGCGGGAAAATGAGCTGGCCGCACGCCTGACCCAGGGGCTGCGGCGCAAGGGCTGCGCCTTTTACGCCCAGTCTCCCACCAACCAGGTCTTCCCGATTCTCACCAAAGAGCAGATCCGAAGGTTGGAGGCGGACTTTACCTTTGAGCTGACCGCGCCTGTGGATGAAAATCGGGATGCCGTCCGCTTTGTCACCTCCTGGGCCACGCCGGAGGAGGCGGTGGAGGCCTTGATCCAGGCGCTGTGACCTGGCGGGTTTCCCGCCAGCCCTGGTGATACCTGGGCGCTCGCTTGATGGAAACATGGTCCAGGTTCGGTCCAAGTTTGGTGGATATGGAATGTCTGCCACGGGCGGACACATAGGTCCGCCCCTACGGTGAGATTCCAAAGCAGTGCGTAAACAGGTTCTTCAGCGTTGCCGTAGAATACACCATGATTTTACCAAAAATGTGGTATTTAGATGAAAAAATACGTTGAATCATTTTTGCGCATCCTCGCGGCCCGCCGTAGGGGCGGACCCATGTGTCCGCCCGGCGGAAACATCATGGGGTTTCCCTCGATGTTCGGCGAATTCGCAATACCGACCGACTGTCGGGAAAGGCTCCAGAGAAGCTAGGTTTCCATCACATTTTTTCGGATGGTACCAATGGCGCTTTTTTCCAGGCGAGAAACCTGGGCCTGGGAGATGCCCACCTGGCCCGCCACCTCCATTTGGGTTTTGCCGTCGTAAAAGCGGAGGATCAGGATTTGCTTTTCCCGCTCGGACAGGGTCTGAAAGGCGTCCCGCAAGGCGATCCGTTCAATCCACCGCTCGTCGGTGTTTTTGGTGTCCCGGACCTGATCCATCACCGTGAGGGGGTCTCCTCCATCGGAATACACAGGATCATACAGGGAGATGGGAGCAGCGATGGCGTCCATGGCCCGGGAGACGTCCTCCAGGGGGAGCTCCATCCGCTTGGCCACCTCCTCCAGACTGGGCTCCCGGCCGTTTTCTCCCATCATGGCCTCTTTGCATTGCAGAACCCGATAGGCCGTATCCCGCAGGGACCGGCTCACCCGCATGGCGCTGTTGTCCCGGAGGTAGCGCCGTACCTCTCCGGCAATCATCGGCACGCCATAGGTGGAAAAGCGTACCTCTTTGGTCTCGTCAAAGTTGGCAATGGCTTTCAAAAGGCCGATGCAGCCTACCTGAAACAGGTCGTCCGGATTCTCTCCCCGCCCCACAAACCGCTGAATTACCGACAGCACCAGACGCAGATTCCCCTCAATGAGGGCCTGCCGGGCTTCCTCGTCTCCGCTTTTGGCCAACTTCATGAGCCGGACCATCTCGTCATTTTTCAGGGTTTTCAGCTTGGCGGTGTTGACGCCGCTGATTTCCACTTTACCTTGCATGTCGTACCTCCGGAATCGTTCTGCAGCTCATCCATGGTTCCGGAGGTAGTATTTCCCGGCAATTCAATTTGATACCTTTGGCAGGCGGACATGGGCGCAGAAGCCTTCCAGAGGAAATAAAACGCTCCTGTGATCCGCCAAAATGGCAGGCCACAGGAGCGTTTGGATTTCAGAAGGTCAGGCGTTCTTTGGCCAACCGCTGAGCAGAAGGCCAGGAATGGACCAGAGCAGCAGGAAGAGGGTGAGGTTGACCAGAGACATGATCCCACCGGCGGATAGGTCCGCCAGGACCGCCATGATGGCCATCCCCATCACCCCCCCCAGGAGATCAAACAGGATCCCCCACCGCACGGCGGTCCGCAGGGCATGGGCCCCGGTCACAGCCAGGGCCAGGGTGCTGAATTGGGTCTGGCGCAGGAGGGCGCAGGGGCGGGCAGCCTCGGAGGCGGTTTTCTGGGCCAGCTCCGAGCGGGCGGGGAAGGGGGGGATCTTCAGCTTGGCCGTATTCACCCGGAACTTGGAGCGTAAGAAGGACTCTGTGATGATGAAGTCCCCGGCAGTGATCACCGGGAGCACCCCCCGGCTGAAGAGGAGGGAACTCAGCCCCCCGGCGACGGACCGGCTCACCTCGTAGTGGACGGCAAACACACCGGCTAGGCAGCCGTTGATGGCCACATACACCGCCTGACTGACCCGGGTGCCCGCGGGCATTTCCACCCCCATGGATTGCATGAACCGCAGGGAACCCACCAACACAGAGTCGGGGCCAATCTCAGCGCCCACGCCGCCCACTTCGTAACGGCGCAGCTTGGACACGGAATACCGGCGCGCGCCGCGAATTTCCAGTTGTTCTTCAAAGATTTTGGCAAGGCCGCTTCCCGCAGCGGAAATGACCGCAGAGCCATAGGCAACCACCTGGTCCGGTGTGTGACCGCCAAAGTACTTGACGCCGTTCATCTTGACGTTGTCGCCGGGGAACAGGTCCCGGTCGGAGACAGGGACCACCAGCTTGCCTGCCAGACGGCAGGCCCCGGTCCAGCCATACAGGGCCGCGCCCCGGGCCTGCAGGCGGCGGGAGAGGAGGTACCAGGGCCTGGACCAGGCCAGAGTACCCACCAGAGGCGTCCCGCCCAGGAGCACGGCGGTCCAGTATTGGAAATAGGCGGCGGTGCTTCCGCGGCAGGTCAGCCCAGCCACGGCGGCAGATAGGAGGAAGACCGCCAGGGCGTAACCCTCCAGCAGCCGCACCGGTTTTGCAGGGAGCTGGTTGGATTTGAGAAATTCCTCTTGGCTGCCTGTGCCCGGGAGCACGCCGGGAAGCTTCTGAAACAGGTTGGGCTCCCGTACTAAGGCCAGCTCGCCAGAGCTTTTGCGGGCGGTGTCCATGGCGGCGCAGGTGGCCCGGTCTTCCAGGAGCAGGCCCCAGAGGGCGGCAGCCAGGAGCAGGCAGACCAGAGGGCAGTAGGTGGTCCGCCCACTTGCCAAGGCGAAACACCCGTCGGTCAGGCTGACGCCCAGCTCCAGTGTAATCAGGGTGTGCAGGTTGAACCCGGGATGCAGCAGCTTGCGAATTCCGGACCGGATGACGTCATAAGCCAACAGGGCGCACAGGAGCAGCAGCCCCATCTCTGCGGCGGTGAGCAGCGCTTGGTTCTCCAGCGCCTCCAGATATCCCTGGCCGTGGCAAACGCCCAGGACCAAAGCGCCCAGTGCAAAAAACAGACAAAAGCCTAGGCGAACCGGCCGCCCCCGCTGCCGCTGAGCAGCATCGCGGAATTGGGCCTCCGCTGAGGGAAGGGGCTGGGGTGGTTTGGGTGCCGGGGGTCTGTGGGGCGTGGGAGCCAGTCTGGGTGGATTCTCTTTGGGAGGCTGCCGGAGGGGAGGCTCCGTGGCAGGCGGCGTCTCCGATGCCTGCCCTTGCCGCCGGGAGGCGGAGGCCACCCAAACGGGCGCCCCGGGCCCTTCAGGGCCCCTTGACGAAGGCGCAGGCTGGCGTGACGCTTCTGCCGGGGCAAACCCATGGTGGGGCGCTTTCGGGCCGTGGACAGGCGCAGACGGCCCCTCACGGGCAGGCTCTGGCCTGCCGGAGGCGTCCTCTGCCTGGAGACCGGTTGCAGGGGACGGAGCGTCTTGGGGCGTTGCCGCCGGGGCCTGCTTCTCCGCCGGCTGGAGGGGAATCTGCCGCTCCGGCAGGGTGTCTGCCACATTGGGCCGCTGGGTCTCCGGGTCCGGATCCATCGTACGGTGACGGGGAATGGGAGACTGAAGCGCAGGATCCAGCAGCGCAGACGCCTGGGGATCCGGAGAGCCCCCCCGGTGGGGATGGCCAAATTCCTGTAAAATCTCCTCCAGGGAAAAGTCGTCCTCCTGTAGGGGATGCATCTCCGCCTCCGATGCAGGCTGGGGGGATTGCTTGTTCTTCTTTTTCATGCAGATTGAGACCTCCGCGTGGGCCCAAAGGGCCCCATGAACTTACTTCCGCTGCCGTACCGCTTCGTACAGCAAAATTGCCGCAGCGGCGGAGGCGTTGAGAGAAGAGATGCGCCCGCGCATGGGGATTCGCACCAGGACGTCGCAGGTCTGGCGCACCAGGCGGCCCATGCCGGCGCCCTC
>UQXI01000023.1 GCA_900544975.1 uncultured Eubacteriales bacterium | reverse complement strand
AGACAGCGGCCTCTCACGCCGTTAACATCGGTTCGAATCCGGTACGGGTCACCACGTCGGAGCAAAGTCCGTTTACTCCGTTTCCGGCTCCAGCCAAAGGCTTGCGCCGAAAACTGCGTGCACTCCCTTGCTCCTCCTCATAGCGTCGAACCCGCTGCGCTGGGCTTCGCCGCTAGGGGAACGAAGAAAATAGTGTTTGACAAGGAAGTTGTTGGGTGCTATAATTAGAAGGCTGTTAGAGCCGAAGGGCTTTGACATAGAGGAAGGCGAAGGCCTTCCGGAAGAAGTTGGTGTTGATTGCTGTGAGGGTCCACCTGTTCCCATCCCGAACACAGAAGTTAAGCTCACATGCGCCGACGATACTTGCCGGGTGACTGGCCGGGAAAATAGGTAATGCCAACATAAGGAAAGAGAATGGACATCCGGAGGATGTCCATTTTTTTATATGGGGTGTGTAGGATTTCGAAGAGACTGGCCGTATTGCAATATGGAATGCAGACTGCGTAGGGAACGGCCTTGGCCGTTCCGCCTGACGGGGGCTGAAGATTTACAGGAAATTGCAAGTTTTTGCGATGTGGGATCAAGGATTTGCAATGAGTGGTTGATGACCTGTGGACAAAATGCTTGCAAACGGAATGGTCAAGACCATTCCCTACGGGTGGATCTATTGTTGTGGAGATTATGGTGAACTGCGAGGGTGCGGAAATGAGAATTTTTCTACTGAAAAGGCCGAGTATTTTGTTGGAAAGTGTAGAAGTGCTGTATGCGTATGTCAACGAAATCCCCGCGCGGGATCTGGCCGGGGAGGGAAGTTACTGCATCCCGGTACATAGTATGCAGAAGATGATGGACACCGTCTGCGCAGGGATGTCCCGTCATGATCCAACCCTTCGGTTCTTTTTTGAAAAGACAGAGCTGCAAAACGAAGCCGGGCAATGCACTTGCATTGCCCGAAATATGGTCTACAGCTCCGTGACATTTTCCTGCACGACGGTGGAGGAATCGATAACACTGCTGCAAAAGAAGTGGCAGCGCTTCATGCAGGCGGAGGAATACCCGGCCAGCATTGAGCAATATGCCGTGGAATGCGGCGGTCGGGGTGAGGTGGCCTCCTTGGCGCAAGGGCTGGAGGGGCTGCCCATTACAGAGGGCTATCGCATTCGCTTGCAGGAGGCGCTGGAGCATTTTGATGTTTATATCCAGCAGTTGGCGGAGCTGTTGGAGCCAGTGGCCCAGTATCTGACGCCATTCCTGGACTTATGGGCGGCGAAATCGGAACCGCTGTTTCAAGAGTGGGAAGCCTATTTTGCCCAGCAGGATCTGAAAAAATGGCTGAAAAACCGCTGCCAGTTATATGTCAACAACGGTTGCGAAGTGTTGCAAATTGTGCCCCGGTACATTGGGGCAGGAACTGCCCATTATGAGATGGATGAGGCAGAGCATGTGGTGTCTCTGCAAATTGGTGTGGGGTTTGCAATTCGGAAAGCACCGAAAACAGGACTGGAGGATTGGGAGCTGCTGGCGTTGCGGCTGCTGGCGGGGCCGGCGAGGATCAAGATGATTGCGGCCCTGCGGGAACGGCCAATGTCCACCCGGGAAATGGCCCGGGAGTTGGGCCTGCACTTGGGCACCGTCGGCCGGGACGTGAGCAGCTTGATGGATGCCCGCCTGCTTTTGGTAGAGCTGAATGAGGGACGCTCGCGCTACCGGGTCAATCCCGCTGCTTTGGATATTTTGGCAAACCATCTGCTTGCGTTAAAACCGGATATAGATTAATATTTTTTCTTCCAGCCAGATGCCGCTGAGACCTCTTAGCGGTACCTGGCTGGAAGTTTTTGCCTTTTTGCACAAAAATGTAAACTGTGTCTTGAAATTAAGCTGGGGATATGGTACTATTCTACAAAAGAGTTCTCATACTTGCGAACACTGCTGTAACAGTGCGAGGGATCGCACGTATGAGTATGAGAGAAGCACGTATATAACCGGCTTGCCGGCTTATATAGGGTCAGCCGTCCCCAGCGGTAGAAAATTACAAAGGAGTAGAAAAAATGAAAAAGCACCAGTTTATGCGTATGCTTTCCCTGATGTTGGCTGCGATCCTGTGCCTGGGTGTGGTTGCCCCGGCCGGGGCTGCCGCTCCCACCGGGGGAACCCAGCTGGAGTTTACGCAGGTAGACAACCGCGTGGTCTCCGCGCGGATTGCTCAAAATGCGTTTTCCCAGCCAGAAGAGGAACCGTCCTATCTGCCCACGGACCTGGTTCGTGTGTCCATTTTACTGGATGGGAAATCCACCCTGGAGGCGGGTTACCCCACGGGGGACGTTGCGGAAAATGCCGCAGCCATGTCCTACCGCCAGGGGCTGGCCAGGCGTCAGACGGGGATGGCGGCGGCCATTTCCACCGAGGCGCTGGACGGCGAACCCTTGGATGTCGTTTGGAACCTGACGCTGGCCGCCAATTTGATTTCCGCCAATGTGCCTTATGGAAAAATGGAGGCCATACGGGAGCTGTCTGGGGTCCAGGATGTGATTCTGGAAACCCGCTATGCCCCCTGTGTGGTGGACCGGGAAGAGGCGGCGGATCCCAACATGGCCACTTCCTCCCAAATGATTGGCACGCACAACGCATGGGCTGCCGGTTATACGGGGGTAGGCAGCCGGATCGCCGTCATTGATACCGGCATTGATACGGATCATCAGAGCTTTGACGCCGCGGCCTTTGACTATTCCCTGGAGCAGCAGAAGGCACAGCCCATTCTGCTGGATGCGGCTGAGATCAGCCAGAAGCTGAGCAAGCTGAACATTGCCGGTCTGGGCTACGCTGCAAAGGATCTGTATGTCAGCTCCAAGATTGCGTTTGGCTTCAACTACGTAGACGAAAATTTGGATATCACCCATGACCACGACGACCAGGGGGAGCACGGTTCCCATGTGGAGGGCATTGCAGCGGCAAATGCCTACATTCCCAAGGGAGACGGTACCTTTGCTCCGGCGCTGGAAGCAGTCAAGACCCAGGGTGTGGCGCCGGATGCCCAAATCATCGCCATGAAAGTCTTCGGAACAGGCGGCGGTGCGTATGACTCGGACTATATGGCGGCCATTGAGGATGCCATCATCCTGGGGGCAGACGCCATCAACCTGTCGTTGGGCTCTGCCATGGCAGGCAGCAGCCGTCCTAGCAATGGGACGTATCAGACCATCCTGGACCGGGTGGTGGACAGCGACACGGTGCTGGTGATTTCCGCCGGGAATGCCGGTGGCTGGGCCGACCAGACCCAGAGTGAGTATCTGTACCATGACGGCGTCAATCTGGATACCTTGGGTTCTCCCGGCTCGTATACCAATTCTCTGGCCATTGCTTCTGTGGACAATGCGGGCTTCACCGGCACATATTTTCAGGTGGATCAGCGGATGTTCAGCTATACAGAAACAAGGGGCTATACCAACAGACCCTTGGCTTCTATTGCTGGCGCCTATGACTACATTTTCATCGACGGATTTGGCACAGAGGAGGATTTTGCTGCGCTGAATGGTGCGCTGGAGGGTAAAATCGCCTTCTGCTCCCGTGGTTCCACGTCCTTCTATCAGAAGGCTGAAGCTGCCGTGAAATATGGCGCGGTTGCTACGATTGTCTGCAACAATCAGCCGGGTTCCATCAACATGGATCTGACCGACTACACCCAGAGCCAACCCTGTGTTTCCATTCGGCAGTCTGACGGGGCTCTGATTCGGTCGATGTCCCAACCTGTGACGGACGATGGGGGTCAGGAACTGTACCGCACCGGCACCCTCACCATTTCCGGCGAAGTGGACAGCGCCATCTATGATCTGGAATACTACACCATGAGTGACTTCTCCTCCTGGGGCGTTCCCGGTACGCTGGAGCTGAAGCCGGAGCTCACGGCCCCCGGCGGTTCCATCTATTCGGTCAACGGCGCCGTTGCCGGTGGCGAGGCCTATGAGGTGATGTCCGGTACCTCCATGGCAGCCCCCCAGGTGGCCGGCATGGCGGCCCTTGTGGCCCAGTACATTCGTCAGGCGGGGCTGGACGAGAAGTCCGGGATGACCGTCCGGGCCCTCAGCCAGAGCCTCTTGATGTCCACGGCGGTGCCCCTTCGGGAGGAGGCCTCCCACGGGCAGTATTGGTCCGTCCTGAAGCAGGGCGCTGGCCTGGCCGATGTCAACAAAGCCATTGCGGCCCAATCCTACATCCGGATGAATGAGGATGCCACCATCGCCTATGCCGATGGTAAGGTCAAAGCGGAGCTGGGCGACGACCCGGCGCGGGAAGGCGTCTATCGCTTCTCGTTTACGCTCCACAATCTGACGGATACAGAACAGCCATTCACCCTGTCTGCCGACCTGTTTACCCAGGATTTGTTTGCAGGCGAGGATGAGGTCCTGTACATGGACACCTGCACCACGATGCTGCAGGCAGATGTGAAATGGACGGTGAACGGCCAAACACTGACCCCGGTGGAACACATGGCTGACATGGATTTTGACGGGAATGCCCTGGTCAATGCCGATGATGTGCAGGCTCTGTTGGATTATGTGGTTGGCAAGCGGGCGGAGATTTCCAACGAGCCACATGGGGACCTGGATGGTGACGGCGCTGTGACCAGCTATGACGCATATTTGCTCCTGCGGGCGCTGAACTCCGGTGTTATGACCTTGCCCGCTGGCGGCCAGGCAGAGATCCAGGTGGAATTGGCACTCACCCAGGCCCAGAAAACCAGGTTGAATGAAGCGTATTCTGCCGGCGCTTATGTGGAGGGCTACCTCTACGCCCAGCAGCTTCCCACGGCGGAAGGGGTGGAGGGCACGGTCCATTCCATCCCCGTGCTGGGCTTCTATGGCAACTGGACGGATGCTTCCATGTTCGATGTAGGTAGCTACACGACCTTCCAGTCTGGGGAAGAGGAGCGGATTCCGTACCTGGCGGCGGCTACGGGGGACAAAGCCTTTTTCGCCAATACGCCGGCCATTCGCTATGCCGACCAGCCTGGGAAGAACTACTACTTCGGCGGCAATCCCATTGTGGCAGACGAGACGTATATGCCAGAGCGCAATGCTATCAATGGCGAGCGTGGAGATCAGATCAGCATTTGGAACTTTGCTCTGATTCGCAATGCGGCTGCTTCTCGATTTACAGTTACCCAGGACGGGAAGACGATCCACGAGATGAATACCGGAAAAATGGATGCTGCGTTTTACCATACCAATCAGGCCGTGTGGCAGAACACCGGGTATTCCATCAAGCCGAATTATACCCCTTCCGGTCTGGAAGAAGGGACGCAAATAGAACTGGCCCTCACCATGGCCCCGGAGCTGTACGTGGATGCGACAGGGCAGGTGAACTGGAATGCCCTGGGTGAGGGAGCTTCTATGCGGATGCCCGTGGTCATTGACAATACGGCGCCCACGCTGGAGGATGTGTCGCTGAGTCTGACCGGCGACAGCCTCCAGGTTACGGCACGGGACAATCAGTATGTGGCTGGCGTGGTTCTGTATAACGCGGCCGGTACGCAGGTGCTGACGAATGTCGGCGCCAAGCAGGAAGCAAAGCCTGGTGAAACGCTTACCTACACCCTGGACATGCACCAAGTGAAGGGGGAGCGGCTTCTGCTCCAGGTCTATGACTATGCCATGAACACCACCACCTATAAGATAAAACTGGGTGGGGCTGCTACTGTGGATACCAAGTTCATGGCCTTCTATCTGCTGCCCAATGACAATTGGTATTGGGACAATGCAGGCTGGATTGGCTTTGATGAAGCCGTCAACGGCGATGTGACCGCGCTGGCTGGGGCAGACTATGTATTTACGGCGGCGGAGTTTATCGGGGATCATCTATACGCCATGGATGACAATGGCCAGCTGTATTGCTTCGGCGGCGGTGACTTGACGGCGGCCCCGGTGCCTCTGGGAGAACCCGTGGTCCAGGAGAATCCGGATGAGGGAATGATCAACAAAGTTGTTTTTACAGACATGACTTATGACGAAACCAGTGGTAAGCTGTATGCAGTCTACTCTCTGTACTGGATGTGGGGCGGCTGGAAGTATATCTCCCACATTGCAGAGGTGGATCCACGCACAGGTCAGATCACGGATTTGACGCCGGAAAAGACCATCGGCATCACGGATGCAGCAGGCAAAAGCTTGCAGGTCTATGGACTGACGGACGATGGTGTGGGCAATCTCTACGCATTGGCAGAAGATGTTCAGAGCCATTCTCTGGAGCTTTACCGCGTATCTACTACGGAAGAGGGCTTTGGCAACCGCTTTGAGTTGGTCTTTGACACCGGCTATATTTGGCCCTCTCCACGTATGACCGTCAACAGTGACCGGGATAACCCCCTGCACTTTATTCCCATGGTATGGGATCAGGGGAATCTCTACTTCTTCGTGGAGCACGATGCGCCGCCGGCTTATGAAACAGTGGAGCATGTGCTGGTGAAGGTCGATCCTGCGGCAAAGACCGCCGAGACCGTAGGCCGCTTTGACTATGAGGCGTTCCCCAACGTCAGCTGTCTGCTGCTGAACCGGGACGAACTTCAGGTTTCTCTGGACGCCACTTCCCTGGAGATGCTGGTGGGCAGCACGGAAAGGCTCACCGCCACGGTGACCCCTTGGGAGGCAGATCACAGCGTCACCTGGACCACCTCGGACGAATCCGTTGCAACGGTCAATGACCGGGGGGCTGTAACAGCCCATTCTTTGGGCAATTGCACCATTACGGCCACCGCAGTTGCCGACCCCACGAAATCTGCAACCTGCGAAGTCACGGTAAAGACCGTAGATGTAACCCTGAAGGGCGCTGCCCAGGATCGGGATGGGAACCCCCAGCTGTTTACCTGGAACTTAGATACAGATGAGACTTGGACTGCCGGTCCCGCCTTGCCGTCCGACTTAGCTGCTGCAGCCTATAGTGTGCCGAACCAAGCCCTGTATGTGCAGAATAGGAACAGCGTCATGTATCGCGTTGACCCGGTCACGGGAGAGAAACTGGATACATCTACCGGGGTCAGTGCCTTTGGCGCTGCCTTGCAGGACATGGCGATGCTGGAGGTCTTTGCCACTGCGGACAGCCCCCTGGCCATGGGCGTCTATGGCGCCTACCTCCTGGGTCCCAACGATCCCCTGACCAATACTTTCAACAGTGGTTGGAACCTAACCGGCGTTCTGAACCAGTACACCGGTGCAAGTAAGTTTGTTGCGATTGCCTCCGGCGGCATGGGTACCGACGACAAAGGTACCGAGTGTGACTTCCTGTATGCCTTGGATGATACTGGAAGCGTCTGGACCTTCTGGTATGATGGTACCGGCAGAATCAGCTACAGTGTCTATTCCTCTACCCTGACGGGGCTGGACTATCCCACAGAAAGTGGGGCGCAGCACGGTTCTCTGGTTCTGTCCGAGGATGGCAGCACGCTGTTTTTCTCCTATTTTACCGGCACAACCAACGAGATTTATGTGTTGCAGTTGATGCAGAGCAGCAATAAGGAATATTATTTCCGGGCCCGCCGTGTGGCGGACATGGGGGACGGCGTTTGGCCGGCGGCGCTGTATCAGGTTTGTACCCATGATGGGGCAGACGGCATCCCGGCAGAGTCCCTTTCGGTGCTGAAGCCAACTGCCGGGCTCCAGGCGGAAGAGCATGCGCTGGAGCAGACGAAGATGGATGGCATGCTGCATGCCTGCCCGGGGACGGTGGAATGCCAATCCAAGCCGACTGTTTCCGCGGATGGCAGAGCGGTCACCCTGACCCTGACCGCCAAGGACGCCGAGGGGTTGGATGTGGCCTCCACCAATGGGCTACTCACAGTGGAGTACGATGGAGCAGAAATGATGCTGACCGATGTGCAGGTGGCTGCGCCCTATCATGCGGTTGCCCAGGGCGAGGGGACGGTGAAGCTGGCCTACGCCGGGCTGCAGGCTGTGGAGGCTGGCAAAGCTGTGGCGACATTGACCTTTGTGCGGAACGATGAGACCAGCACAGCGGTCACCGTGCTCCATCAGGAGACCAATGAGGCGAAGCCCGGTTACCGGGAGCAGATGGAAGTCGGTCCCCACAAGCAGCATTGTCCTTCCGCTGCCTTTGAGGATTTGGCGTTGGATGCCTGGTACCATGAAGCCACAGATTTTGTCATTGCTCGGGGCTATATGAAGGGGATCAGCGCCACCCGGTTTGCCCCCGGCAGCAGCCTCACCCGGGCCCAGGCTGTGACGATTCTCTACCGGATGGAAGGTGAGCCGGAGACCGGGACAGAACTCTCCTTTGTAGACGTTCCCAAAGACCAATACTACACCCAGGCGGTGATCTGGGCAGCGGAACATCAGATTGTGAAGGGCATGGATGGAACCCACTATGCCCCCAATGGGATGATCACCCGGGAGCAGATGGTTACGATGTTGGCCCGTTATGCAGCCTATAAAGGGGTAGACGTCCGTGCAAAGACGGAGCCGGACTTCCCGGATGTGGAACGGGTCAGCCCTTACGCCGAGGAAGCCATGGCCTGGGCAGTGGAAGTCGGCCTGATCTGCGGTATGGATGGCACATTAAACCCTAAAGGGACTGCCAGCCGGGCGCAGTTTGCCATGATTGTGATGAGATTTATGGAAAATATCTTGTAAAGCTTTACGACTCCGGCAGACCGGCGCAGCGGGGATAGGGGTCATACCTTTGCGACGGGTAAAACGGAATGAAAAGGGGGCATGCTGTAAAACGAAATGTTTTGCAGCATGCCCTTTTTCGTGGGACTTATGCGAATTTCTGACAGTAGCGCATGAAGATGGTGGCAACCTGCGCACGGGTTGCGGTGCCTCTAGGCGCCAGGGATGTGTCGGTCACGCCCTGAATGATGCCGTTTTCTACGGCCCAGGTCATGGCCTCCAGAGCATAGGGGCTCACAGAGCTGGCATCGGTGTAGCCGTTCAGATTACCCGAAACCGTCACTTCCACCCCGGACCATCTGGCGTAACGGGCCAGGAAGGTGGCCGCCTGCTCCCGTGTGACAGGGCCGTTTGGCACAAACCGATCACTGGTCATGCCCATTGCAATCTCATTTTCATAGGCCCAGGCGACTGCCTCGCTGTAGAACTTCTCCGCTGTTACGTCGGAGAAGGGGGCCTTGGCTGTGGCGGAAGGCTCGCCCGCCAGGCGGTGAAGCACTGTGACCAACTGGCCCCGGGTCATATTGGCATCAGGCTGGAAGCGGTTTCCACCGATGCCCTGCATCAGGCCTTGAGATACCACAAAGTCAATCGGCTCATGGTACCACTGATCCAGGTCTACATCCAGGAAGTCCTTGGCATAGCAGGTGTGGGCAAGCTCTACCTGGATCACCTGAGTGTTCTCTGCAGGCTGACCATCTCGCTCCGTGGTCTGGACGGTGAGTTCCGTGCTGCCTGTGGCATGTTCCGCAGGCTGGAAGGTGAGACGCGCCAAGTTTTGGTCGCCAGACAGTTGGGTAGAGGCGGCATAGGCAATTTCCACGACTCCGTCGCTGCTGGTGCTGGCAAATGCCTGGACAAGGCCGGTAACACCGATCAGCGTCAATTCGTCTGTATTGTAAGAGATTGTAGTACGGCCGCTGACAGCCGCCTCTTCTGCCTGCAGGATGACATCTACGGTGTTGGGAGCAGCCTGTTGCGTTGCACCGTGCTCTACAGGACGGGCTGTTTCTGCTGTCATAGTTGGGATTGTCTGCAACCTGCCACCTGCAGCCGGTTTATGCGATACGGCCATGGGAGCGGTGGAGGACTGGCCTGCAATCTGTGTGGAGACCACGCGCTTGTTAGAGGACCAGCCAAAGCCGGGGGTGGTGTTCTGAACAAACAGGCCGCCGGCGGGCCATACGCCTTCTTGGAAAGAGCCCAACTGGAAGACCTCTTCGCTGCCCTCAGAGTCCCAGGCCAGGAGATCTACTTGATTTGCCTGCTCTGAAAACAGGCTCCAGTATGCGTACTCTCCGTCGAAATACAGGGAGTTGAAATAGGGTGTTTCCGTTTCCCGGCCGAAGCTGCCGATTTTGCCTTCGTTGGGACCCTGGAAATAGACGAATTGGCCTTGATACGGCATGACTGCATCAAAATAGATATTGCCCATATCATCGACGACCAGGAACATATCCATGAAAGCTTGGTAGGTTTCATTGTACTCGGTGGCGTAGTAGGCGATTCCCACCAGGTTGCTACCCTGCAGTCCATCGCTCCAGTCGAAGTATCCAGTCCAGCTGCCGGTAGCGGGGTCCACCAGCACAATGTATGGTCCATACACAGCCAGAAGATAGCGGCAGCCAGGGGCGGCGGTTAGATCCACATATCCGATGTCGTTGGTACCGCCAACCAAAGTGGTTTCAAAGGTATCCGGGTTGACGGTGTAGAGGTTGGAGGTCATGGTGGAGGTATCCAGAGAGGCTGCGTACAGCGTTCCGTCATCGCCATAGGTTACGGCTGCAATGGGTTCGCTGGCGGGGGTGTCGGTTAACTTGGTATAATCCGGCAAACCGTTGGTGTTGAACGTGCTCCACCAGACCTTGCCGTCCTCATCCCATATCACAGCGTTCAGGTCCCGCTCCAACTTGGTAACCTCGACGACACAACTTGCAGATTTGCTGGGATCCAGAACCGAGGCTGCGGTAATGGTGGCGGCGCCTTCGGTTACGCCAGTCACCTGGCCGTTGCTGTTGACGGTGGCAATGGCCGGATTGGAGCTGGTCCATGTGACAGCATTGCTGCTGACCGTCCAGGGCCAGACTGTGGCGGTCAGCTGCACGGCATTGCCGGGCAAGGTCCGGGTTTGTGTCCGGTCCAGCTCCACGCTGGTGACCTGATCTGTGGGGGCAAAGATGGAACCCTTTTCCTGCGGCCGGATGTACAGGCCTGCGCTGGAGACCGTAAGATACCGGACCAGTGTCGGCTCTGCGGTCTCCGGATTCAACTCCAGGAAGTAGGTCATGCCATCGCGGCTACAAGCCCAGTAGAGTTTGTCGGTATTGTGATCCCAGGCCATAGAGTTCACAACTTTGGTGGCATAGCTGCCGGTGCTGCCCACCAGGGTCGGTGTCCGGTAACTTTCTGCAGTATAGGTATAGAGGGAATTGCCATTGTAGATGGTACTGTAGAAGTTCCCCGCTCCGTCTACCGCTAAGTTATTGGCGTCGATGGCCATCTCGCCAATTAGGGTGGTGGTCCCCATAAACATGTCAATGGTGCACAAATATGGGGTGGAGAGGCGGTTGTCATTGGCGTAGAAGAGGCCATACAGCTGTCCGTCGGAGGGACTATAGGCCAGATCGATAAAGTTCGTCAGGCTCAGGTCTCCGCAGGTCAGCGTTGCCAGACGCCGGGAATCGCTTAAGTCTTCGTCATTCGCCACGTAGAAGCCGTTGTCGTTGGAAATAAAGAACACATAGCCGTCTACATATTCCGCCGCTCTGGAAGGCTCGCAGTCCATGAAGCCCAGATACGTCGTTTCCGTATTCTCGTCTGCGTCAAAGCCCATCCAACCAAGACGGTAGGCATCGTCCAGGGTTGTCCGGTTGATGGCTGTGAAATAGGGCCGGTTGTCCGCCTGCTGCCCGCCCAGATCCACACGGTAGGTAGAGACGTTCATGGCGTAGTCATACACCGCCACCAGGAATTGGGAGGGAACTCCCTCCAGGGACAGGCGGGTCTCCACAGCGGTACCTGGTTCCGACTGGTTGGCCGCAGTTGCTCGGTATATTCTGGAGCCGCTGGGGCTCAGCAAAGCAATGGCAGCCACATATTGGTTATCAGAGGCAGTTACCTTCAGTTCGCGGCTGTCCAGAAGATTCAGGGAGATGTCGGAAGCCACAGGCGCGGTATTGTCAATGGTAACCTCCTGGGTGATGTAGGCGCCTTGGCTCAGATCTTCCCAGCGATAGGCGCCCTGGTCATCGCGATAGTATTCCGGGGCCAGAGCCAGGGAGAGGACAACTTTCGTGCCTTCCGGCAGGGGCTGACCCTGGGCGTCTTGCCCGCTCCATTTGACCCGGAGTGTCTTCTCGGTGTTGTACCATCTCCCCTCGTTGGTATGGAAGTATGCACCGCCAAGGCTGTTGCTGGTCAGGGCGCTTTCTGCGTAGACCTCTCCGGTTTCCAGGTTGCGGATGGTGAATTTGCCGCTTCCGGCGTTCCGAATCTGGGCGTACAACAGACGGCTGATGGTATCTCCATTTTGGTTGTTGAAGGCGTTCCGGCTTGGGATATACGCATCATCCGCCACAATGGGGTTCCCGCCGAAATAGTACTCCTCTTGACCGCCGCCGTAGGCTACGGTGAAGCTGTTGTTGTTGGCGTACAAATAAGGCGTCCGGGTATCCGCACCGTATTGCTTCTCTAAGGGAGAGCTGACGTCATACATGGAAGGATCTGTCCAGCTGCCGTAGAAGCCCAGTACGGGAATGGAGTGCGTTACGCCCTGGGCGCCTTCTTCACTGGCCACAGGTGTGGCGTAAACAAAGGCTTCCACGTAAGCGCCTTTCGGGGAGGCGGTATTCAGGTAGTCCTTCGCCGCTTGGGAAAGGGTCATGGTCACTTCCACGTTCACCTGACCGTCGGCAGGGACTGTGATGCAGGTGTTGCCCTCCAACAGTGCCAGGAGCACGTGGGCGTCGTAGGTGTTCACCTGGCCATCGCCATTGACATCGCCGGAGCCGTGAAGCTCAGAGACGTTACCCAGCAGATACTCCAGCAGGGTGTTGGCGTCCGCTTCGTTCACCTGGCCGTCGCCGTTCAGATCAAAAGCGGCCAAATCGGCTGCCGGGACAACGGGAAGTCCATCGGCGATAAAGCTGGTGCTTGCAGATAGACTCTTTGTCCAGGTATCCATGTACAAGGTCTCGCCATTGGCAAACACGTCTTGGGTGAACAGATCGGCGCTGAGGGCATAGTCCAGAGGCCGATTGGTGAGGTTGCGGATGGTAAAAGCAAAACGGTATACGCCGGTGCGCGCCGGATCATCTCCCAGTTCAACCTTCACCTTGCCGTCGGGCTGACCCTCTACCATAAGCAAGGACTCTGCGGCAATGACGTGGTCCACCCGGGCCAGGCCGGCGCCCTGCTTTAGGATGGAGTAATAATTGCCGCCGGAGGCCTCTTCGTACAGGGGCTGGGCGGTGGACATCAAAAGACTCTGGGCTAAGGTGCGGACGTTGCAGCCAGTCTTTTCCGCCAAACCGGTTTCCCGGATGTATTGCGCCACCAGAGCCGTCAGGCCGGCCACCTGAGGTGCCGCCATAGAGGTGCCGGACATGGTCTCATAGGCGGTACCGCCGGGTACAAGGCCGTTGACGGAGTAAATATTGCCGCCGGGCGCAGTGATTTCAGGCTTCAGGCTCAGATCTCCGGGTACCCCCCAGGAGCTGAAGTCGCTCATGGTGTAATACGCAGAGGGGTCGATGCTGACGCCGTTTTTGCCATAGACGGTCATCTCACCGGTGTAATAGGGAAGGCCTGCGTCGGTGGTGGCGGCAGTGGATGCCGCCCGGATGGCAGCGCCTTCACTTTGCAGGATGGAGACGCAGGGGGCGGTGTAGAGATAGCCGCTCAGATCCATATGGATGACGCCGGCGGTGTTATTGTAAATCACGGTGGCCGCTGCCCCCAGCGAAGCGGCCACGTTGGCCTTTTCAAAGAAGGAGGTGCTGCCCCGGGAACAGAAGACGACCTTACCAGTGAGGTCCAGCCCCTGGTAATCCTCCGCAGTCCCAAACCCGTCGATCAGGATATAAGGCAGTACGGTGCCGGTCTGATCGGCGCTGGTATCCAGGGACGCCATGGGGGCGTTCTGATAACCGGCGCTTTCGTCGTAGACCACGGACTGCTCACCTACGGTGAAGTACTTACCAACGGAGCCCCGGTTGTTGACGGAAGCAACGGACAGGGAGTTGGTGTAAGAGGCCGGGGAGCCAACGGTGTCCATGCTCACGCCGTCGTTGTACAAATATCCATTGGTTGTAGCAGCGTCGGCCCAAGAGCCGGAGTTTCCGGCGGACATGACGACAACGGTGTCGGTCTCCTGGAGGCTGTCCAACAGGGACGCATAGGTCTTGTTGGTGGACATGCCCGGCGCGGAAGAGCCCAGGGACAAGTTGATGGCATCGGCGCCCAGTAGGATGGCGTCCTCAATGGCGACCATATAGTCGGATTCAAATGCTCCCCCATTCTGGCCAAAGACCTTCATGGTGAGAAGCTGTGCGTCCGGCGCCACACCGCAGACGTTGACCGTCTCTGCTGCGGAGACAAAGCTGCCATTCTGCTTCAGGAACCGGTTGGCGGTGGAAATACCGGCCACATGAGAGCCGTGCTCTCCCTGGCTGTCGTAGTCATGGGTGATATTCAGGCTGGAATCCACATAGTTGTAGCCCAGGGCCAGCTTTTCGTTGAAATACAGGTCCTTGGCAGTCAGCTTGGGACTCTTTTCGTGAATGTGGAGCTTGTCCAGGAGGGAAGCGATTTCCTCCTCGTCCAGCAGGTCCAGCGTTTCTATGTAGTCGGCGTAGGACATGCCGGCCTGGCTGGCATTTTCCTCCAGAGCGTGGACAAATGCCTCTGCTTGGAAGGACTGGTGATCCGTATCTGTGCCGGTATCAATGACTGCGATCCGGCTTCCGGCTCCGGTATAGCCTTCCAGCCAGGCAGTATCCGAGCCGATCATACCGGCGGAGGTATACATCTGTGGCTGGGCGACGTCTTCAGACCGGGCGGCTTCTGCGGGAGCATACTGCTGCTCCAGGCAGACGTCCTTGACGCCGTCCACCTGAGCAATGGCCTCCAGTTTTCCATAGGGCACGTTGGCGGAGATGAGATTGCCCACCAGGGTCAGGTTCCAGACGACGTCCAGAGCCTTCCCCCCCAGTACCTGACTGGAAATGTTCTGGGCGACGACCTGCTGCCTGGCTTGCAGGCGTTCCTGATAGGCCATTGCCTTGTGATTCTGGGCAATGGCCATGGTGGAATAGCCGGCTTGAATGGTGGGCTTCTCCTCCAGGACGATGGAGACACGGACGATATCCGTATCTCTGTGGGTAGGCTCCTCCGTTTCATTCTGGACCAGGCGGTCAGCCAGATCCGCAGAAACGGCACGGTCTACCTTTTCCCAGCTGAGCCCGGTGGCCTGAACCGGAACTGCAAAGGATGCAATCAGGGACAGGACCAGAAGCATGGAAAGAAGTCGGGAAAATACGTGCTTTTTCATGATGGTGTCACTTCTCCTTCTGAATCATTTTGTACCAAAGACGATATTGGGCTGGCAGCAGGGATTTCTTTGATGAATATGCTGCATTTCTGCTGCGTTGCCAAAGAAGCCTTGTGTACAATTTCCTATATTCTACAGCAGAACTGCAAAATTTGCAAGCGCATTTTAATTTTCCTGCACTTTTTGCATATCTAATCGAAAAACGCCTGGGGATTCCAAAAGCGTGCGCCCTGCCGCTTCCAATGCGCTTGAAAGCGGTAGGGCGCGTTTGTGGTGTCCATCCGATCAGATAACGGGCAGGATTTCGTGGATGATGTGGGCGATGGCGCTTTGGTTGTGGGAGAGGGTGTGGTATGCGGCAGCGGCCTGGACCTCTGGCAAGGCATTGGCCACGGCGATGGAGACGTCGGCTTCCCGGAGAAGCTCCAGATCGTTGGTATAGTCTCCCACGGCAATCATGCGCCGGTTTTTTAGGACGTCCAGACAGCGCAGATCCCGGAGGCAACGGCCCTTGTGAACGCCCCGGGGCAGAAACTCCAAGTAGGTGGGGCTGGTGTATACCCGGTCCATCACCTCCAGAATTCCGTAGTCGGTGGCCCACTGCTCCAGATGCTCCAGGTCCGGGCGGGGAGCGGCGAACAAAATCTTGAGCCAGGGATAGTCCAGGGCGGCGCCCAGATTGGTAAAGGTGCAGGGCTGGTGGGAGAGAAGGAAATCCGGGTCGGCCAAGTCCCTGGGAGATAGGAAAAACAGGCGGCTTTCAGAGCACAGCAGCACTTGGGTCCTGGGCAGCCGCTCCAGGACCCATTGCACCAGGGCGGCAGCCCGCAGCTGGGGCAGGACCCGGGGAAAGGCCACGGTGCCGGTCTGGTACCGGTAGGCTTCTGCGCCGTTGAGGACCACGGACCAGGTGTTGATGGGAACGCCGGGAAGCAGCGCCAGGGCGTTCAGGGGGGCGCGGCCTGTGGAGATCCCAAAGAGACCGCCGCCTGCAATGAAATGCTCCAGCGCCTGCCGGTTCTCCCTGGAGACCTGCCGCTGGCTATCCAGCAGAGTTCCATCCAGATCGCTGAACAGCGCCAGATTGTGATAGTCCATGGTGCACCTCCAAAGCCGAAATGGCGCCTCCATTATACACAACCTGCTGCACAAAGGCAAGAAAAAGCACTGCTTTTTTGTGAAGCTTCACCATTTGTTTACAAAAAGCCCTGGGGGCCTGTGATATAATATATCTTGTATACTTCGTACATATCGAAAATCCAAAAGGAAGAAGGAGGGATTGTCATCATCAACAAAGCGCTGAAGGAAAAGACCCACGAAGCCCTCTCCAGCGTGCTGCCGGTCAGCTTGATCATCTTGCTGCTGGCCATGACGGTGTCGCCGGTACCCCTGGAGACGTTGCTGCTGTTTTTGGCGGGGGCGGTGCTCCTGGTGGTGGGAATGGGCCTGTTCACCTTGGGGGCGGACATGGCCATGATGCCCATGGGAGAGGCATTGGGCCGGAAACTGGCTCGGAGCAAGCGGGTATCCCTGATGGCAGCCGTGTTCTTCCTGGTGGGAGTGCTGGTGACGGTGGCAGAGCCGGACCTCACGGTGCTGGCCACCCAGGTGCCCGGCATTCCAGATCCCGTGCTCATTTGGACGGTAGCGGCGGGAGTCGGGCTGTTTCTGGTGGTGTCCGTGGTGCGGACGGTGTGGAAGGTGCCCCTCCGGTGGGTGCTGCTGGTGTTGTATACCGGTGTGATTCTTCTCAGTTTTTTCATTCCCCGGAATATGCTGGCAGTGGCCTTTGACGCAGGCGGCGTGACCACAGGGCCCATTACGGTGCCCTTCATCATGGCCCTGGGCCTGGGCCTCTCCTCCGCCCGGGGTGACCCGGAGCGTGAGGCGGACAGCTTCGGCGTGGTGGCGCTGGCCAGTGTAGGGCCGGTGCTGGCGGTTTTGATTCTGGGCCTGCTGTACCGGCCGGATGGCGCGGGCTACGAGACCGTCCAGACGGCAGTTGTGCCGGACAGCCGCGCCGTGGCCGCGGTCTTCTGGGAAGCACTGCCTCACTATGCCAAGGAGGTCCTGCTAGCGTTGGCTCCGATAGCCGGCCTGTTCCTGGTATTCCAGCTGCTCACCCGAAGCTTTAAGCCCAAGGGCCTGGCCCGGATCGGGGTGGGTTTGGTGTATACCCTGGTGGGCTTGGTGCTGTTTCTCACCGGCGTCAATGTGGGGTTCCTCCCGGCAGGCCGTCAGCTGGGGCAGGCGTTGGGCAGCTCGGCGTACAGCTGGTCGCTCATCCCCCTGGGGGCCCTGCTGGGCTGGTTCATTGTGGAGGCGGAGCCGGCAGTTCACGTGCTCTGCGCCCAGGTGGAAACCGTAACCGGCGGCGCAGTCAGTAAGCATGCCATGGGGCGCGCGCTGTCCATTGGTATGGCGGTGTCTGTGGCCCTGGCCATGGCCCGGATTTTGTTTCACATCCCGCTATACGCGGTGATTTTGCCAGGCTATGCCCTGGCCATGGGGCTGAGCTTTGCGGTGCCGCCTATGTTTACCGGCATTGCCTTTGACTCCGGCGGCGTGGCCAGCGGCCCCATGACGGCGGCGTTCCTGCTGCCCTTTGCCATGGGAGCCTGCGAGGCGCTGGGCGGTTCCATTTTGCTGGACGCCTTCGGCGTGGTGGCGCTGGTGGCCATGACGCCGCTCATCACCATTCAGCTGATGGGGCTGGGCTACCGGCGGAAGCTCCGCCGCCATGCCGCTGTGCTGGAGGAGGGGACGGACGAGATCTTGGAGTACGACGTCTCCATGTATTTGACCCGGGAGGTGAAGGAGCTTGGATAATTTGCATCGGATTGCACTCTTGGGCGCCTTCGTGGGCCGGGGGAAGGAACGGCAGGTGGGCGAGATCTGCGCGGCCCAGGGGGCGTTCTACACCCTGGCAGCGCCGGCCACCGGCACGGCAGCCAGTGAGGTGCTTCAGGTGCTGGGCATTGGAGAGATCAGCCGAACCCTCGTTTTGAGTCTGGTCCCGGAGCCATTGCTCCCTCACCTCCGCCAGGAGATTCGGGATCGCCTGTTTATGACGCAGCCGGGCCAGGGGATTCTGTTTACGGTACCCCTGTCCGGCATCAACGCCCGGTCTGCCCGGTGGCTCAGCCGGGGGACGGAGGGAAAAGCTGTGGAGAGGAGTGAACCGCCTATGGCAGAAGCAAACTTTGAACTGATTTTGGCGCTGACCAATGGAGGCTGCAGCGACGAGGTTATGGCCGCTGCCCGCCTGGCCGGAGCCACGGGAGGCACCCTCCTCCACGCCCGGATGCTGGGCAGTCAGGAGGCGGACCGCTTCCTGGGCATTCAGCTCCAGAAGGAAAAGGAGCTGGTGGCCATCCTGGCCAAAGGGGAGTATAAAGTCCCCATTATGCAGACCATTGCGGAGAAAGCGGGGCTGCAAACCCCGGCGGAGACGGTGGTTTTGTCCCTGCCGGTGGATTCCATCGAAGGTCTGCGATAAGCCAGAACAGGAAAAGGTGCTGTCTCAAGTGGATTCGCCAGAATCACAAGAGACAGCACTTTTTTGCGGTTTGATTCAATTTCCGGATCGCTGTTGTGGCGGACCTATGTGTCCGCTCATGGTAGGCATTACGAATTCGCCCAAAATGGGAGAAAACCGCAAGATGTTCTCACCGGGCGGACACATAGGTCCGCCCCTACGGTGAGATACCAAGGTAATACGTAAGCAGATTCTGCGGTGTTATCGTAAAAAATGGCCTTAGATTTGCCGCCTAACGGGGCAATCAAAGGGCATGACATGTGGGATAATTTCCAAACAGCCTCCATGCCCACCGTAGGGGCGGACCCATGTGTCCGCCCGTGGTAGGCATTACAAATTTGCCGAAAATGGGAGGAAATCGTACAATGTTCCCATTGAGCGGATATGCAGGCCCGCCAACAGGAACATGCGGCCTTTTGTATGGGCCCTTGACCGTTCTTTCTGTTGCGGCAGGGGGCCGCTGGTGCGATGACAGCACATGGTAAGACGTTTGTCTTTAAATGGTTGGGCCGTTTGCACAAGGGTTGTGCGTCTGCTTCGCCCAGTCCTCCCGGAGCAGCCCATAAAGGTACAGGTCTGTCCACTCGCCCTGACGGTTTTTGGTCTGGCTTCGCTGGACGCCCTCTTGCTGCATCCCAAGTTTTTTCATCAGACCCACGGATTTGACTGCATCGATGGTTTCCGCTAGAATTTTGTGGGCCATCCGGTCTGAAAATCCCCATTGGATCAGCCGTTGGCAGGCCTCCGATGCATAGCCTTGCCGCCAATAATTTCGGTGAAAAATCCATCCCATTTCATAAATATCCTGCTCCAGTGGGTGAAACAGCAGGTATCCAATGACTTTACCAGAGCGTTTTTCCACAGCTGCCAAGGCGCCGTGTTTGGTAATGCAGAACTCTTGTAAAAAGTGGGCGGTTTTCTCCGGGCCATATGGCGCCTCCAGATACGTCATGGTCTGGGAGTCCCCCAGAATTTCCTGCAAATCCGGGGCGTCGGAGGGGAGAAAGTGGCGGAGGATGAGCCGGTGGGTTTCCAAAGGCATAGCGCATAGGCTCCTTTCTGTTGTTGCGTTTATTGTAGCACATTTGCCACAGTTTTCAAAGGGCATTGCTTGCGTGAGGCCCATAGGCGTACAGCACAGGGCCAACAGGCCCCTAGAGCTGGCAGCGGTGCCGGGTAAAGCATGGCGTATACGTAGGGAGCGGTCTTGACCGCTCCGCTTGCACCACCTTCCGCCTTCCGTAAAGTTCCCCTTGCCAGGCGCAACAGTCAAAACCGTCCCCTACCGCTCCGCCCAAATTCTGTTTGCCTGCATCTGAATGCGCCCCAGTGGGAGGGCCGGAAGGCACTTGCATTTCGCGGGAGAATGTGGTATAAGCTAGGCAACATGATGATGCAGGAGCCGCAGCGCCTGTAGCCGGGAGGGAGTCTATGATGAGAAATTCCAATGCCACGCAAAGGGCCTCGTGGACGGTGGGAGACGTATGCAGGCGCATGCTTTTGAGCTGGCTGACCGCTGTCCTGGTGCAGTACCTCTGTTTGTCGCCGGGGAACCGTAGCCTGGAGGGGCTGGAGGGCCTGGCCGCCCAGTCGGTATGGCTGCTACTGGGCCTGACGGCGGCTGTATTTGGGCTGCTGTTCTGCCTGGCCTGGCGGTTTGACACGGTGCAGGCAGAGCGGTGGGCCATGTTTGGGGTGTTCGGCATTTTGGTTGCGATGTCTCTGTGCGCGTCTTTGACACCCGGCTACCTCCTGGGGTGTCTGGTGATTCTGGCCATTCTGGGTGTGTATGCCTGGCGTGGTTGGCGCCGCACAGAAACGGCGGCCGCGCCGGCAGAGGGAGGCGACCGGGCGGGCCGGATCCTGACGGCTGGGTTTGCCCTTGCGTTTTTTGCATTTGTGAGCCTTTGGACGGGGTGCCGGGTGCTGGCCTATCGAGCGCCGACGTATGACTTCGGGATTTTTTCCCAGATGTTCCATCAGATGCGGACCACCGGCCTTCCTGTGACCACAGTGGAGCGGGACGGTGCGCTCTCTCATTTTGCGGTTCATGTTTCCCCGATTTATTATCTGCTTTTGCCCTTTTACTGGATCTGCCCCAGGCCCGTGACCCTTCAGGTGCTGCAGGCGGCCGTGCTGGCGTCTGCGGTCATCCCCCTGTGGAAGCTTTGCAGGCGGCATGGCTTGCCCTCCCTTGCCAGCGCCGGGATGTGCCTGCTTTTACTCCTGTTCCCGGCATATGCCGGCGGCGCCAGCTATGACATTCATGAAAACGCCTTTCTGACGCCCCTCATCCTGTGGATGTTTTATGGGATTGACAGGGAGAAACGGTGGGTGGCCCTTCTCGCCGGAGGCCTGACGCTGTTGGTCAAAGAGGATGCGGCGGTGTACGTGGCGGTTGTGGCCCTCTGGCTGATCCTGCGGGCATGGCTGCGGGGGCGCAACCGGTGGGGGCTCACCACCGGCGGGATGCTGTTGGCCGGCGCCTTGGTCTGGTTTTTCCTGGTGACCGCGTACCTGGAGCGGTATGGTGACGGCGTTATGACATACCGGTATCAAAATTTCTTATATCAGGGGTCTGGATCCCTGTTTACCGTGATTCTGGCAGTGCTGCTGTCCCCGATGAAGCTGATCTACGAGTGTATGGATCCGGAGAAGCTGCCGTTTTTGGCGCTGACGCTCCTTCCTTTGCTGGGGATGCCCCTGTGGACCAGGAAATATGAGCGATATATTCTGCTAATTCCATACATCCTGGTGAACCTGATGTCGGACTATCCATACCAGCACGATATCTTTTTCCAGTACACCTATGGATCCACTGCCTGCTTGATGTACCTGACGGTGGTCAATCTGGCGGACCTGGCCCATGGGACGTCTGGGAGGGCCCTGACCCGGTACGCCCCCCTAGGACTGGCCGTGGTCATTGCGGGGAGCTGCTTTGCCTCCAGGGTGGCGCCAGTGGCTGCAGCATATTCAAAACAATATTGGAATCACCGGGCGGAGTACGCCCAGATCGGGGAATTCCTCAGCCAGATTCCGGAGGATGCCCCTGTGGCTGCCACCACCTTCTACACCACGCCCCTCTCCCAGCGGGAGGTGCTGTATGACGTGCGTTACTGTTCCCAGGAGCACCTGCTCAGCACCCAGTATGTGGTTCTGGATACGGAGGATTCCAGGAGCTATACGTCCTTTGAAGCTAGTGGAGCCAATGGGTATCAAAATCTGGTGCAGCTTTTGGAATCCCATGGCTATACCCTCATAGATGCCTGGAAGGAGAAATTGGTAATTTATCAAAGAGAAGTAAACTAAAGATAGAGTTGGTCGCTCTGGGCATCATAGAAGGATGCCGGAGCAGTTCGCGCTTTTCCGCTTTTTTTCCTGGTTTTTGTCGATTTTCCTTGAAATTGTGAACGGGATCGCTATATGTGGTAATATAGTTTCACGAAATTTTACAAATAAGGGAGTCGTGAAATATCGTGGATAAGCTTGAGGGTCTATTATTTCGCCTCGGCATCTACAAGTGCCAGGAAGGCTACGATTGCATCTGGACGGCTATGGAGTTGGTAGAAGAGGACGAGACGTTGTTGAGGCGTTTGATGGGGGGCCTGTATGCCGCCACTGCGGCACGCTGTGGCAACACCCGGACCCGCGTCGAGCGTAACATCCGCAGCTCCATCGCCAAGGCGTGGGAGGCAAATCCGGAGTATTTCTCGCAAATCGCCCATCGAACGATTACACAGCCGCCTACGTCAGGAGACTTTCTTTGTATGCTGCACGAGTATTTGCGGGAGCAAAAGATGGAAAAGTAAGCATGTAAGACGGAAGCGCCTTGCACGGGTCTGTCTCAAAACCGGATTGGGACAACCCCGTCAGGGCGCTGCTTCCGCTTCCGGGGCAAGGGCCGCCACAGGCTGGCGGCAGGACCGTCTTGCGGCGCTGTCAGTGGGCTTGTGCGGGGTGGTTTGGAAAATGGGCGAAATCTGCCTTGCGTCCCGGGGTACTTGGCCCTATAATAGGAAGTAATTTTTGTGCATCCCCTGTATAGGGATGCAGGAAGGAGCATTTCATGGACTCCCGCGCCCTTTTTTACCAGGATTCCCATCTGTGTCACTTCACCGCGCAGGTCACGCAATGCCGTCCGGCAGCCGGAGGCTGGGCCGTTTGCCTGGACCAGACGGCATTTTATCCCGAAGGCGGCGGACAGCCCTGGGACTTGGGCTCCCTGGCAGACGCCCAGGTTCTGGCGGTGGAGGAGCGAGATGGCGTCATCGTACACCGCTGCGACCGCCCGCTGCCGGTGGGCCAGACCGTGGCCGGCCAGATCGATTGGCCCCGGCGGTTCGACCTGATGCAGCAGCATTCCGGGGAGCACATGCTCTCCGGCCTGATCCACAGCCGGTACGGGTTTCACAACGTGGGATTTCATATGGGAGCCGGCGTCACCACCATCGACTTTGACGGCGTCATCCCCCAGGAAGACCTGCCCGGTCTGGAGGCGGCTGTGAACGAGGCCATCTGGAGAGACCTCCCTGTAAAGACCTGGTTTGCCCAGGGCCGGGAACTGGAGGGGCTACCCTACCGCAGCAAGCGGCCTTTGGAGGGACTTGTGCGGCTGGTGGAGTTCCCTGGGCTGGACCTGTGTGCCTGCTGTGGCACCCATGTGGTGCGAACCGGGGAAATCGGCCTTCTGAAGCTCCTGTCCTGGTCCCGGTTCCATCAGGGGGTGCGGATGGAGATGGTCTGTGGCCGCCGGGCGCTGGACTACCTCTCCCAGGTGTATGCCCAGAACCGTATGGTGGGTCAGACCTTCTCCGCCAAGCCGCTGGAGACCGGCGCTGCCGCCCAGCGCGCCGCCGAGGCCCTGGAGGCTGCCAAGGTCCGGGCGGCTGGCCTGGAGGCCCGCTGCTTTGCCGCCATGGCGGATTCCCTGGCAGGGGTCGGGGATGTGACCCTCTTTGAAGAGCAGCTGCCTCCCGACAGTCTGCGCCGGCTGGCGGATGCGGTGGGGAATGTCTGTGGGGGCCGCTGCTGCGCTTTCTCGGGCTCTGATGACGCGGGGTATCGATATGCCATCTCTTCACCCAATGGCGGCTTACAGCCCTTTGTACAGGCTCTGAACCAGTCTCTCAGGGGGAGGGGCGGTGGGAAGCCCCATTTTGTCCAGGGCAGCGTCAGCGCCACCCGGGGGGAAATTGAAGCCTTCCTCCAAACTGCGCCTGCAGGAGAGCCGGTATGAAGCAAGCCCTGTCCAAGCTGCGGATTCTTGCCACGCCGGAGGGGTGGACCGGGACGTACGGCCTGTTTCTTCTCACGGTGTTCATCCTCTGGGTCCCCTCCGATGGGTACGCTGGCATCGTCCTGCCCAAGCACCGGCTGTTTCTCTGGGCGACTGGGCTCTTTCTCCTGGCACTGGCGCCCATGGCGCTGTGGCGGTGGTGGAAACAGGCGCCCGGGCTGCGCTGCACCTGGTCTCAGCGGTTGCCCTTTTGCTTCGCTGCGGGACTTTTGGTACTGTTTTACCTGTCCGCCGTGGCTTCTGCATATCCCGGCACGGCCTGGCTGGGGAACCGCCGGAATGAGGGCTTTCTGACCTTGGCCCTGTATCTGGCTGTGTTTGCCGCTGCGGCCTGCTGGGCAGCGCCGGGGGCCCTGCATGCCGGGGGCGCTTCTGTGGCGGCGCTCTTGGTCGCTGCCCTGGTCCTGGTCCAATTTTTGGGGTACAACCCCCTGGGATTGTACCCCCAGGGCCTGGGATTCCATGACCGGGGCCTGCGGTACAGTGGAGAGTATTTGGGCACCATCGGAAACTCCGACCTGCTGTCGGCATATCTTACCATGGCGTGCCTGTTTCTGTGGGGCGCATACGCCGTATCCCGCCGCCGGATCCGGTTTTTATACCTGCTTGCCGGTGAAGCGGCCTGGTGCGCGCTGCTGCTCAGTGAGGTGGCGGCCGGTCCGGTGGCGGTCCTGGGCTGTCTGGCTCTCTGCCTGCCCCTGTGCCTGGTCAAGGGCCTGGGGATCCGGCGGATGGGGGAGATCTTTGCCCTGCTGGCCCTGGGCGGCCTGGGAAAGTCCGCTCTGGGATACCGGTATCACAGCGGTACGGTCACCTGGTTTTTCTCCTGGGACCGGACGTCCTGGCTGCTTCTGGCGGCGGTCCTTCTGGGGCTGACAGCGGCCATGGTTCTGCGGCGGCTGCCAGAGGGGAGGAGATTTCCCAAAACCGCTCTGGCTCTGACGCTGGCAGCGCTCCTGGTGGTTCTGGTGGTCCTGGGGGCGCTCTACGGCTATACCGGTCAGCAGGAACCGTTACAGAGCCTGTCGCAGCTGCTCCATGGCAATCCGCCGCCCACCCTGGGCTCCAGCCGCATTGCCATTTGGCAAGAGGCCCTGGACATGGGCCGGGAGCTGCCGCTACTGGGTGGTGGGCCGGATACCTATCAGCTCCGTTCCCGCCTGGTTTTCACCCGGGAGCTGCCGGGTGGCCAGGTGCGCAGAACCAGTGTGGACGCCGCCCATTGCGAATATTTGAATCTGTGGGTGAACACGGGTCTGCCCAGTATGCTCCTGTTTCTGGGGCTGCTGGCCTCTGTGCTCCTGCCAGCGGCCCGGCGTCTGGACGCCGGGATCTTGCCCCTGCTGCTACCTGCCCTGGGGTATGCCATACACGCCCTGTTTGGCATCAGTCAAAGCCTGGTGAGCCCCCTCTTTTATTTCTTCCTGGGGGCCCTGGCCCGGGCCAGCCGGTCCACAAAATCACACATCTTCCCCGGTCAGGCCGCATAGGCTTGACCGGGGTGATTTTTATGAGAAAACGGGATTCTGTGATTTGCTTTTGCGCCGTGGCTCTGGCTGTGGTGCTGCTGCTCTACGCGCTGCCCTCCCGGGCGGTGGAGACCGGCTCCTGGGGGCTCAGCTTCCAGGCCCAGGGGCAGGCGCCGGTGGGCAGCGCCTCCCAGGAGGCTCTGGCCCAGTATGACGCCGCCTACCTGGGGGACACGGGGCAGCCGGTGCTGTACCTGACCTTTGACGCTGGGTATGAAAACGGCTGTACCGCTCAGATTCTGGATGTGCTCAAGGACCATCAGGTTCCTGCCGCCTTCTTCCTGGTGGGCAACTACCTGGAGCGCAACCCGGAGCTGGTCAAACGAATGGTGGAGGAAGGGCATACCGTGGGCAACCACACCGCCCACCACTACGACATGTCCAAAATTGGGGACAAAGCCACCTTCTCCCAGGAGCTCAAGGAGGTGGAGGATCTGTACCGGGACGTCACCGGCCAGGAGCTTCCCCGCTACTACCGGCCGCCTCAGGGCATCTACAGCCAGGAAAACCTGGCCATGGCCCAGGAGCTGGGCTATAAGACCGTATTCTGGTCCCTGGCATACGTAGACTGGAACAACGACAGCCAACCCACCCGGGAGGAGGCCTTTTCCAAGCTCATTCCCCGGATTCACAACGGAGCCGTGGTGCTCCTGCACAGCACTTCCAAAACCAACGCCGCCATTCTGGATGAGCTTCTCACCAAGTGGGAGGAGATGGGCTACCGGTTTGAAAGTGTGGAATCCTTATTTGCCTGAACCACGCACACAATGGGGCCTCCGGAATACCATGGAATGAGCGGCAACGCCGCTGAAAAAACTTCTTGGAGGTACTCTTTATGAACTGCAATTGCAACAATGGTTTCATGGGCTGTGGCAACAACTCTTGGTGGATCATTCTCATCATCTTCTTCCTGTTCTGCGGGTGCGGCAACAACTGCGGTTGCTGCTGCGGCATGTCCAACAACAACAACAACTGCGGCTGTGGCTGCGAGAACAACTGCGGCTGCGGTTGCTAATTGAACAAAACGGGGGCCGCGCAAGCGGCTCCCCGTCCCGGGTGCAATAGCAGGAGACATGACAGCGTCTGTGGTCGTCGGATCTTCCCAACCGCGTTCCGTCGGAACATGCGAGTGGGTTGAAGACAGGCGCAGCTCGTTGTGACGTCGTGCCTCATGAGATTGGGCGTGTTGCAAATTTTGATGTTTGCAACACGCCCATCTGCTTGGGGGCCCTGGTGTGGAGTTTGAAATTGGCGCTGGATACATCGCTGGGATGGGTTTGGGAGAAACTAAAGATCCAGCCGCCAGGATCCAAAGCATCAGGGCATGGCGCCGTCCCGCCCCATGGTGTCCGGCTGCCCGGCCCAGGTCCACCACCGCAGCAGCACTGTGGCCGCCTGCGCCCGTGTGGTGCCGTTCCAGGGGGACAGGGTGCAGACCCGGCCGGTTTGGATTCCCCGGAGGAGCCCTGCCCCCACGGCCCAGCCCATGGCGTCCTGCGCATATTCCGAGACCTCAGAGGCGTCGGAGTATGCCGCAAGCCCGCCCCGGGCAGAGGTGTCCAGATTCAGCTTTTCGGAGCAGCGGAACAGCATCACGGCCATATCCTGGCGGCTCATACCACCCTCCGCCGGAAATGGCTCCTCGGATCCCCGGGGGAACAGCTCTGCCGCAGTTCCGCAGCTTCCACAGGAGGCACGGTGCAAAATGGTGTAAAACGTCTGCTTGTTGATGACCCCACGGGGCCCAAATCGCCGGTCCCTCCACGGCCTCATCCAGCCGCGCTCTGTGACAAACTGCACACCTGGTGCAAACCACTGCTCCTGCTGGACATCGACAAATGGATTGTGCCAAAGTTCCTTTGGAGATTCTGTTTTTTCTTGCGTTTGCATGTTCTTCATCTCCAATTCGTTTTGCCCGGATGCTGGAAACACGGTATTTTACAGCCGTACATGGTCGGCACTTTTTAAGAGTGGCGGCGAACTTGCAAGACTCCGGAGTTTCCCAGAGGATTTTGTGGAACTTCATAATACAACAACTTCCGGTTGTTGTCTATCACTAATTATGGGATTTTCCATCCACACCTTTTCATTGCTACTATGGATGCGGAGGCGGTGATTATGGTCAAGAATCTGAAATATCTGCGCACCAGACGCGGAATCAGCCAGCAGCAGCTGGCGGATCTTGTGGGGATCAGTCAGCAGTCAGTCAATAAGTATGAAAACCACAACATTGAACCGGACATTCGTACCCTCATTGCCTTTGCAGAGATTTTCCACACCTCCGTAGACTTCCTCATTGGGCATACGGAAATCGACCATGTCATCGAACCGGTGCAGCAATGGGATCTCAACCGGGACGAGACCCGGCTGCTCCAGGCATACCGCCGCCTGACGCCGGAGGAACAGAAGAGCATTCATTTTGTAATGCGCAATTATAATCGGAAGAAATAGACCGTCTTGGGGGAGCGGGCGTGTATGCCAGCTCCGCCGTATCAAATCCGGAGTAACAACAGCGCCTGAGGCCCTATGGGATGCTTCTCCATGGGCGCCTCAGGCGCTGTCAATTTCTTGTTAGTTGTATTCTTTTTCCTCCAGGATCACCGGGCCCTGGTTCTTTTCGGCCATGCCTTGGGCGATGAGGCGGGCGGCTTCTTCCGGGGGGAGGGTTACCTGGGTCCCAGTGGTCAGGTCTTTTACGGAGCATTTCCCCTCCCGCAGCTCGTCTTCTCCCAGAAGGACGGCGTAGGGAATGCCCAGCTTGTCGGCGTAGCTCATTTTTTGCTTAAACTTTTTCTGCTCCAGGTACACCTGGGTTCGGATGCCTGCATTCCGCAGGCAGGTGGCCACTTCGATGGCCGGGCCGGGATCTGGGGTCATGGACAGGACGAGGGCGTCGGCCGGTGCCGTGGGCAGGGCGGGGTTCAGGAGGGACTGCTCCCCCAGGACGTAGAACAGCCGGGTAAGGCCAATGGAAATGCCGACGCCTGGGAGCTGTCGGTCGGTGTAGTATCCGGCCAGGTTGTCATACCGGCCGCCGGAGCACACGGAGCCAATCTCCGGATGGTCCAGGAGGGTGGTTTCATAAACGGTGCCGGTGTAATAATCCAGGCCCCTGGCAATGGTGAGATCCACGGCGAAATTCTCCGCCGGGACGCCGAACTGGCCCAAGTAAGCGGTCACTTGCCGCAGCTCCTCCAGGCCCTGGTCAAACATGCTGTCTCTTCCCATGTATCCGGCCAGGGATTCCAGCACGGCCTCATTGCTCCCGGTGATGGAGATGAAGGACAGGATTTCCACCGTCTGCTCGTGGGTGAGTCCGCAGTCCTCTTGCAGGATGGTGGACACTTTGTCCGGGCCGATTTTATCCAGCTTGTCCACCGCCCGCATGATATCCCCGGACCGGTCTGCCAGGCCGGTCATGGCGTAAAAGCCGTTGAGAATTTTCCGGTTATTCACCCGGATTTGGAACCGGCTGAGGCCCAGGGAGCGGAAGGTCTTATAAATGATGGCGGGAATCTCCGCCTCGTTGAGGATATCCAGCTTACCATCGCCAATGATGTCGATGTCTGCCTGGTAAAACTCCCGGAACCGGCCCCGCTGGGCCCGCTCGCCCCGGTAGACCTTGCCGATTTGGTAGCGGCGGAAGGGGAAGGTCAGTTCGTTGGCATGGAGGGCCACATATTTGGCCAAGGGGACCGTCAGGTCAAAGCGAAGGGCCAGGTCTGCATCCCCCTTGGAAAAGCGATAGATCTGCTTCTCCGTCTCGCCGCCGCCCTTGGCCAGCAGGACCTCCGCCGATTCGATGGCGGGGGTATCCAGGGGGGTGAAGCCATAAAGGCTGTAGGTCCGGCGGAGAATCTCCATCATCCGCTCCATCTGCATCTGGGGTGCGGGCAGCAATTCCATAAACCCGGACAGGGTCCGGGGCTTGATTTGATTCATGATTGTGATCCTTTCTTTGTCACCCATCCAACGGAATTTGCCGGTTGGATGGGTGGGTGGTTAGAGCAGGGTGTTCTTTGGCCGGACCATTTCCCGCCAGTCCAGGTCGCCCCGTTGCAGGCCCAGAATCAGCATCTCCGCGCTGGCCAGGTTGGTGGCCACCGGCACATTATGTTTGTCACAGAACCGAATGGTCTCCAGCATCTGCTGGCCGTCCCAGGGATCTATGGCGTCCGGATTGGTGAACAGCAGCACCAGGTCGATTTCGTTATAGGCAATCCGGGCGTTCACCTGTTGGTGACCTCCCTGCTTGTGGGACAGCAGCAGAGTAATGGGCAGCCCTGTGGCATCCGCCACCAGGCGTCCCGTGGTGGCCGTTGCATAGAGGGAATGCTTGGAAAGGATGCTCTTGTAGGCAGTACAAAACTGAATCATAAGCTCCTTTCGCTTATCGTGTGCTAAAAATGCGATGTTCATCATATCACTCCAAACCGTCAAAACTTCCGAAAACTGCTGTCCTATTTCATGGCAACCAGGGGGACGGGAAGGCCCTGGAGACGCTTGGACATCCGGCGGAAGGCGTCTGCCGCGGGACTCCGCCGGGCGTACTGCAGGAGCGGGCGGTCATGGACCGCAGCCAGGGTCACATTCCGGTCCTCCGGCACCAAACCCAACAGGGGATAGCCCACCAGATCCATCACATCATCTACCGTGAGGCCCATGGAGCGGTAGAGCTTGGGGTTCACCCGGTTGACCACCAGGCGCACATCCCGCTTGCCCATCAGCTCCAGAATTTCCCCGGTGCGGGCGCCATCCCGCAGGGCCCCGGGATCTGGGCCCGTCACCAAGAGCTCTGAACTGGCGGCCCGGGCGGCCATCTGAAAGCCGGCGCCCACCCCGGCCGGTGCATCCAGGAGACAGACGTCGAAGGTCCGGCGGACCTCCGCCATCATTCGGTCAAAGGCCTCCTGGTCCAACTCCTCGGGACTGCGCCCCACCGGAGCCGTCAGGAAGAAAAGGGTTTCATAAGCCGGATGCCGGGCGGCGGACTGGATGGGTTCCCCGCCTTCGCTCACATCCGGGAAAGACAGGGCCGGGACCTGGGCCAGGCCCAGGGCAATGTCCAGGTTCCGAAGTCCCACGTCCAAATCGATGCATAAGACCCGGCGGCCCTGAGCCGCCAATCCGGTGGCCAGACCGGCGCAAACTGTCGTCTTTCCGGTGCCGCCTTTGCCGGACAGCACAGCAATCACATTTCCCACAGCCTGCACCTCCAAGCGCTAATTTGATTGATAACATTATACTGGAAGCCAGGGGGGAATGCAACCGGTTCCCCCCGTTTTTCCAAAGTCTGTGTAAAATTTTTTGCAGTTCTGTCTGGTTTCGCTGCAAGGAGCCAAAGGGCTGTCAATCCGCCTCTTGTGGAAAGCCGGAAAAAATAAATATGAAAATTTCCCGGTTTCCCCTTTACAAAAGGCGTCCGGTGTGCTATCCTAAATATGCAAATAAGAATCATTATCAAAAAGGAGGCGGACATGGAGCCAACCAGAAAACGTAGCAAAAAACGGGACGCCATCTTGTCCTGCCTCTGCAGCACCGACACCCATCCCAGCGCAGAATGGATCTACCACCGGCTGAAGCCCCAGATTCCGGACCTCTCCCTGGCGACGGTGTACCGGAACCTGGCCCTGTTTCAGCGGGAGGGCCGCATCATCTCCGTGGGTGTGGTGCAAAACCTGGAGCGGTTTGACGCCAACGTCCATCCCCACGCCCACTTTATTTGCACTCAATGCGGCTGTGTTTTGGATCTTCCGGGTCTGCATCTGCCCCAGGAGCTGGAGCAGGAGGCGGCCCAGATGATTGCCGGGCAGGTGCGCCGCAGTACCCTCTGCTTTGAGGGGCTGTGCCCCGCCTGCGCCCAATCCAGTATCCCCAATCATCCTGTGGAAGAATCTGCAGGATAGCAAAAATATATTTAAAATTTTCAATTTTGGGAGGAAACATCAATGAAAAAATATGTCTGCCCGGTTTGTGGCTATGTGTACGAAGGCGATGAGATGCCTGCCGATTTCCACTGCCCCGTCTGCAAGGTGCCCGGCTCCAAGTTTGTGGAGCAGACCGGTGACATGAAGCTGGCTGCGGAGCATGAGTTTGGCATCTATGAGAAGACCGTGGCCAACAACCCCGACATCAGCGCGGAGGACAAGGCTTACATTCTGGAGCAGCTGAAGGCCAACTTCACCGGCGAGTGCGGCGAAGTGGGTATGTACCTGTGCATGGCCCGGATTGCCCACCGGGAGGGCTACCCCGAAGTGGGCCTGTACTGGGAGAAGGCCGCCTATGAAGAGGCTGAGCATGCCGCCAAGTTTGCTGAGATCCTGGGCGAAACCCTGGAGCCCAACATGAAGGCCTCCACCAAGGCCAACCTGGCCTGGCGGGTCGACTGCGAGTTTGGCGCCACCCAGGGCAAGTTTGACTTGGCCGCCTGCGCCAAGAAAAACGGCCTGGACGCCATCCATGACACCGTCCATGAAATGGCCAAGGACGAGGCCCGGCATGGCAAGGCACTGAAGGGTCTGCTGGAGCGGTACTTCAAATAAGGGTTCCCAAAAATATGGGCGGGGGTGAAGCCCCGCCCATCCCGTTCAGTTGCGGACAGCGGATGGAAATTTTGGATTCCTGTTTTCATAGCGGCAAGAGCAGAAGGCGCTCTTGCCGCTGTTCGTGTGCTTTTTCTTACAATTGGAGTTGTGACTACGGCACTGCACGGGCAGTGGTGGAATGGGGGTTGCCACGCAGAGCATCGTAAAACGTGGTAAGGTTTCCGCAGGTTACCTCCAGGTTATGCCTTCTTTCGAGGTTTTTTCTTCGGCAATCTGAATGAGCGAATTGATTTCTGCTTCGTCCAACCCACCGGTCATCTCTTCCTGCGCAATCAAGATTTCGATTATGGACAAGGGCCTAATATTTTGGTAATTTGTGTTCCCGGACACATCGCTTGCACATTCCACAGGAATGTTACGGTAAAAATCAATTAACACAGGCCCAAAGTCTGTGCGCTTTGCCAGCTCTGCAAGTGCGGGAAACTCCCGATATACATGTTCAAAGCCGGCCCGGTAGGTGTCAAATGCATATAGATCTATCATAAATGGATATGCCAAGACAGCCTGCAGCAATTCTTCGGTAGACATGTTTGCAATTGCGTCATTGGGGATTTGGCATGCATCCACTCGGTCAGAGCGGGTCATTTCTGTCCAATTTGGTGTCAAAGTGACAGGATTGTGCTGAGCCGCATCTGATATTTGTGATGGAACCTGCATCTGGGCGGTGGCTGATATGATAGAGGTTCCTACCAGTAAAAAAACAAGAAGTACCAGTCGTGCTTTTTTCATGATTACGCGCCCCCTTTCGTTTTGCTCTACTAATAGAGTGCCATATTTTTGGGTACACGTCAAGATGAAATTTATGCACGCTTGTAAAAAATGTAGCTGGGACATGAGCCTCATTTTTGCAATCTTCGAACAATCGCTGTTACGCATGTCTTACAAGGAGTTGCTGTAGTGAATCAGAATGGAAACGAGGATGGACGAATTTGCAGAATGGCTGGTACGCCAGAATTTGCAGGGCAGAGACTTCGTGATCATACAATCACGAGTTATATAATGAATCATCTGCCACTTGATTGGTGCGCGGGTGCATTTGAACTAATTGATGCTCTTGAAATGTGCCGATAGACCGGATCGCCTTTCGCAATTCCTCAAAAACCGCACAAAATCACAATTTTTTGGTGGAAAACCCGCGAAAAACTGGCGAAACAGCCAATTTGCCGAAAAATTTTTACGTTGTATCTTTATCTCTTGACAGCAGAGCTATCTCATGGTATATTTTTAGTATAACCTTTCTACCCCAAAAAGGAGGATTGTCATGATGAGATTGACGAAAAGCGAATTAGAAATTATGGAGGTGCTGTGGGCCGCAGACGAGCCCCTGTGCCGCGCGGACATCATTGCCCGCTCCCAGGATAAGACCTGGAAGGACAGCTCTGTTCACATCCTGCTGAACAGCATGCTGAAGAAAGAGGCCATCCAGGAAGCTGGCTTTGTGCGCCGTGGAAAGGGCTATGGCCGTGTATTTACCCCCGCAATCTCCGAGGAAGCTTATTTTGCTGGCAACCTGTTCAACCGGAAAGATAGTGCACAGCTGTCTCGGCTGTTCGCTGGTCTCGTGAAGAGTGACGGTGTGACTCCCGCGCTGTTGGATGAGCTGGAGAGCATGATTCAGACACGGAGGGAAGAACTCACTAAATGAGCTTCAGCATTTACTCATTTCTCAATGCGGTGTTTTGGTTTAACGTGATTTTGATTCCGATTGCCATCCTCCAGCTCCGTGGAAATGCTGCGAAACATTATAGTCCGGTTCTTCTGGCAGCTTTGGCGATTTTAGCGGCGGTCCGGGTGTTTCTCCCGGTAGACTCCTCGATGTTTTTGGTGATCCGATCTTACCACGTCCTGCGGTTCCTGCAGCAAGTCCTGAAGTACCGGGTCTTTGACCTGGTTCCGGTCTGGGAAGTGGCTGTGATGATTTGGATTGCAGGCGCCTTAACCGTATTCATACGAGAAATGTATCTCTGTCAGCGCGACAGACGGACCCGGCAGAGCTGGGTCCATGTACATAATGAGCGGGTGGTCTGTGCAGCCACCGCGCTCGAAATTCCCCTGGAGAGAATTGTTGTGACGCCTAAAGTGGGTGTCCCAATGGCAGCAGGGCTTTTCCATCCGCAGATTTATTTGCCCGATGCGGACTTGACCATCGAAGAGTGGACTTGGGTTCTGAAGCACGAGCAAATGCATTTGAAAAAGGGCGATATTTGGTTTAAGCTCCTGTATCTGGTGCTGGAGGGGTTGTTCTTCTGGAATCCCCTCATGCCGATGATAGAAGACAATCTGAGTGATTTGCTGGAATTTCGCTGTGATTATTTCGTGACTCGAAATTGTACCGACGATGAGAAGCGGGCCTATCTCTTGGCAATCCTCCATATTTTACAGCATGCAAAAGCAAAGGAAGAAGCAGAGAAACGGCCCCGTAAATCTCATTCTCACATGTGCACGTTCATGGTGGCCAATGATGCAGAGCGTCTTCTGCGGGATCGGGTGGATGCGGTGGAAAACCCACGGCCGAAACGTCCGTTTCTGCATACTGCCATTGCGGTAGTCAGCGTCATACTGTTTTTGGCTTCTTATTTTATACTGTTCCAACCTGCAACAGATCCTCCCGTTTTTGCGGAAGATGGGTATGTAGAAATAACTCCAGAAAACGCATATATCGTACATACTGCAGACGGAAAATATGAAGTTTGGGTGGACGGTGAGCTTTTCTCGACTATTTCTGAAGAGGTGCTCAACGCAGACCCAATGAACAAATTAACTGTTTACGAAGAAGGAAGTAAAATACCATGATAAAGAGAACCGCCTGTGCATTGCTTGCATCTTTTGTGTTGCTGGGGACTGCTGTTCCTGTTTCTGCAGCGGCACTTCCACAAACAGCTGTTACAGCCGAAGAGGCTACTATAGAACGAGCTGAAGAAACAATATGGGTATTCCGCCGTACTCCAGAGGGCAAGTGTCAGAAGCGTTTATGGTCAATTACTCAGGGAATTTGGTTGACCGATTGGGAAGACTGCGACGAGGGTGCATAACTATTTGTTATCTTGCCTTTATAAAAACCGCTGGGCGATCTTGCCCGGCGGTTTTTATAGTTTTATTTAGGGCCTTTGGCATTTTTGCAGAAAAGCACAGCCCCGATTTCTGCAGTCACTGGGACGGCCAGGATGACGCCGATGGCGCTGGAGACACCGCTGACCACCTCCAGGGCCAGGAAGGTGGAGCTGGCCAGCTCATGCCACGGCAGACCCAGGCTGTAGATGTAAATGATCAGGGTGAACCCGCTGCCGAGGAATGCCAGAATCAACGTGTTGGTCATGGTCCCCACCATATCCCGCCCGATGTTCCGGCCGGAGCGCCACAGCTCCCGCCTGGTCATTTCCGGGTTGACGGTCTTCAGCTCGCTGAGGGCGGAGGCAATGGACATGGCCACATCCATCACGGCGCCCAGGGATGAGATGATGATCCCCCCAACCAGCAATCCCCGCAAACCAATGGGCGTTCCAGTCTGCCGGAGCTGCAGCAGCGGCTCCACATCGGAGATACGCAGGCCGTTTACATGGGCCAGTGCCTGGGCGGCCAGACCAAACAGCGTGGCCAGGGCCATTCCCGCCACAGTCCCCAGGCAGGCGCACAGAATTTTCCGGTTTGTGCCCCCTAAGATGACAAAGCAGACGACGGCAACATAGGAGCACAGCAAGAACGTGGTCCAGATTGTGGGCCAGCCCTTCAGCAACAGTGGAATCAGGAGGCACACCAGAACCGCCACCGTCATGGCCAGGCCCAGGATGGACTTTGCTCCGGTTTTGCCTCCCACCAGCACGGTCACCAGCAGAAACGCCCCCAGAATGAGGACAATGGCCATCCTCCGGTCGTGCTCGTACACCGTGGCATTGTGACTGCCATCTTCATAGGTGGAGATCAGCAGGGTGATATGGTCCCCTGGGGCCGCTGGTTCGCCGTAAAGGGGACCAACCGCATGGGTGGTCAGGAGGGTTTCCCCCGCATATTGCCCCGATTTGACGGCCACCAAAAGACGCTGGTCCCCACGGTATGCGCCATCGGCAGCCGGGTCCGGCTCGCAGGAGTCCGACAGGATCTCCATCACCTCACCGGCCTCATATTCCGCATAGGCGCCTTTCTGCACAGGGGCCTCGTCTGGGCCGCTGTGTGCATAGCTATACAAACCAATGAATAGGATTGCCGCCAACGCCAAGACCAGGGCCGATAGCCAGTGGCGTTGCAAATACGCCGTCAGCCGCACGTTTTTTCGCAGTTTCATGTTCCTGCTCCTCTCTTCTGTATGTTTTTTCAAGCATAACAGTTTTCATCCTCCCTGTCAAGCATCGCACAGCGGTGTCCGCTTATTGGAAAGATCGTGCCTTTCCCACCACTTTTCGGCGAATTGGTCATGCCTACTACGGGCGGACACACAGTGTGTTTCCCTCTTATTTTCGGCGAATTCGTAGTACCTGCCATGGGCGCATCCCTGCGGACGTGATTGTGTCCCCTCAAGGGGGAATCTTGACACGGCATGAATCGTAAATTATGCGGTACCGGCCCAGGAATATACAAACCGCCATTTTACTTTTCCTCCCGCAAATTCTGACCAGTATCACGGTCCATATTTCCCCTCAATATAGCATACGATAAGAGAAATCTGCGACCGATATTGGTCGGCCGTATGCGAGGGAAGTAGGTGCGGGATGTGAAAGATGTACTACAGGAAATTACCAAGCTGCGACTGGAGCGTGGTTGGTCTGAATATGAGCTGGCAAAAAATACTGGGCTTTCCCAGTCCACCATTTCGACCTGGTATGGAAAAGGACAGGTGCCTACCATCCAGACCTTAGAGAAAGTGTGCAGAGGCTTTGGGATAACACTGTCACAGTTTTTTGCGGAAGGGGACGATGCGATTTTCCTGACGCAAGCGCAGAAGGAGATGTTGGATCATTGGTCGGTCCTGAATCCAAAACAGCGGGAGGTTGTTACAGAGCTGCTCAAAAATATGACTGTGGGCGGTTTTGCAATTTGATTCCAGGTTAGAATGTTAGTTGGTTAGGATGTATGAAAACCTGTTTTTTTGTACATAGAGGTCAAGGTGCGGGTTTGTCTGGTGGAAATAGGTGGATCATTGATTGTGGTTGGGAAAACCCAGTCCCTACCAGGGCTGGACCTGTGTGTCCGCCCATGGTAGGCATTACAAATTCGCCGAAAATGGGAGAAAACCGTATGATGTTCCCGCTGGGCGGACACATGGGTCCGCCCCTACGGTCAAATACCAAGGTAGTGCGCAAACAAGCGTTTCTGTGTCGCCATTGGGTTTGCCGCTTAACAGGGCAATCGGACAACGTAACATGTCGGGTAATTCCCGAACATCGTCCCTGCCCGCCGTAGGGGCGGACCTGCGTGTCCGCCCGTGGTAGGCATTGCGAATTCGCCCAAAATGAGAGGAAATCGTACGATGTTCCCGTTGGGCGGACACATGGGCCCGCCCCTACGGCCAAGTACCAACGTAGTGCGTAAACGGATTCTACGGTGTTGTCGTAAAAAATGGCCTTGGAATTGCGGTCTAACGGGGCAATCAAACGGCATGACATCTCAGGTACGTTCCAATCCGTTTAGAAGGTACGTGGTATGTTCGGGGGAAGGGCTTTTGCGGGAACGTCTGATTTGGGTTGACGGCCGGTGTGGGACGTGGTAAAATCAGGCCATTCCATTTTGGAGGGGTTGGGGATGTATTTACCCATTGGCGGCGATATGGCCGTGCGAACCAAGGCGATTGTGGGAATTTTTGATCTGGATAACACCACGGTCTCCAAACATACCCGGCAATTTCTGCAACAGGCGGAGCAGGAGGGGCAGGTGATCAGCGCTGCGGAGGATCTGCCGAAGGCCTTTGTCCTCACCAGCGAATACGGGCTGCCCCGGGTCTATCTGACCCAGTTCAACGCAGCGACCCTGGAAAAGCGGCTGGCAGCTCTGGCGCGCCGGCCGGACCGGCGGTTTGGATGAAACACAGCCTGCAAGGACGAGGCGGCGTTTGCCGCTCTGCCCTGCAGGCTGCTTTTATTTGGTTGATTCTTCCGGCAGGGCCTCGTCCGGGACATGGCCCTGGCAGACTAGGGTGGCCGGACCGGTGAGGAGGAGGGCAGAGATTTGACCGTCGGTCTGTTCTGCATCCACAATGAGCTGTCCCCCCAGATTTTCCACCCGAACGCCGTGGCCGGAGGTCTGGCCCAGGGCTGTGAGCAGGGCCACCAGGGAGCCGGTTCCGGTGCCGCAGGCATAGGTGAAATCCTCGACCCCCCGTTCAAAGGTCCGGATCACCAGATGGTCCTGGGAAAGGACATCATACAGATTGGCGTTGGCCCCTTTGGGGAAGGCATGGTCGTGGCGAAGCGTCTGGCCCATGGACCGCAGCTCCTCCAGGGACCGTTCCTCCAGGCCGGGGACCCGAAGGATGGCGTGGGGAACCCCCGGTTGGCCCAGCTCCACGTAGCCGGCCGGGCCCAGGGAAGTGACGCGCTGGGACTCCAAAACCGAGGGCAGATTGAGCTGCACCCGGTAGGAATCCGGCCCCAGCCGGGTCCCGACGATGAGACCTGCGGTGGTCTCCACCCGCTGGATCGGACCGGCCAACCCCCGCTCATAGCCATACCGGCAGATGCACCGGGCGCCGTTGCCGCACATCTCTCCCAGGGAGCCGTCAGAGTTGAAAAACCGCATCTTGAAGTCGCCCCCCTGGGTTCCTTCTTCCACCGCCATGAGGCCGTCAGCCCCAATGGAGAAGCGCCGCCGGCACAGCGCCTGGGCAATGCGCCCCAGTCGGGCCGGGGAAGCGCCAAGGGCCCGGTTGTCGAGAATGATAAAGTCGTTGCCTGCGCCGTTCATTTTCCAAAACTCCATAGGGGGCCTCCTTGTAAGCAAAAGGTGCTAAAGATGTTGCCATCTTAGCACCTTTTTTCCGGGATGTATAGGGAAAAACCTGCGGGAAACCGGGCAAATCTTGCTCAGGGGACAAAACGGGCCAAGCGGTGGGTGAGGAGCCACGCCAGGACCAGTTTTGCGGCATCCGGCAGAAGGAAGGGGATGACGCATTTGGCCAGCACCACGCCCAGGGAAATGGGGCCGGTTTTTTGTAGGTATACCAACATAAACCAGCCGGTTCCGGCGGCGTAGCACAGGACCGTACCCAGGACCAGGGCCAGCAGCTGGACCCAGGGCCGGTTCCCCAGGAGCGCCGTCATGACCCAATACAGGAGCCCGGACAGTAAAAATCCAAAGATGTACCCGCCGGTGGTGCCGAACAGGACGCCAAAGCCGCCGCGGAACCCAGAAAACACCGGCAGACCCACAGCGCCCAGTACTAGGTACAGAGCGATGGCAATGGTGCCCCGTTTTCCCCCCAGGAGCACCAGGGCGGCAAATACACCAAAGGTTTGCAGGGTAAACGGCACCTCCCCTGGAATGGTCAGCCAGGCGCACACCGCCATGAGGGCCGCAAACAGGCTGCACAGAACCATATCCCGCAAAGAAAGCCCGCGCTTACCAGGGGCATGTGTTGTTTGTTCCATAATGAATCCCTCCTCGTTGCATTGTGGAACCAGTATGCCACAAATCGCCTCAATTGTCAACTACAATTTTTGAGTTGGTTTACAATCAGGGCGCTGAATCTGACGTTCCAGGCGTCCATTGTCCACCGCAGCGTAGGGGCGCACAGTGTGCGCCCGCCGGTAGACCCAGCAAACAATCGGGAATCTACAAAAAACAGGGCTTGTTGCAAAGCGGAACGGTCAAGACCGTTCCCTACAGGATCTTGCGCAGGATGCGAAGGCTCCATGCAGGATGCTGTAGGGGCAAGTCTTGACCTGGCTGTTTTGCAACAGGCCCTGGAAGAATGTATCTGGTTGGGGAAGAGGATTAGCCCTCCAGGTTTTCGCCGTTGGCCTTGCTGAACACGTGGGCCACGTTGCCGCCGAAGGAGAAATGGATGGTGGAGCCCATGCTAAAGCTGCTGAGCTCGTGACCGTTCATGTCCATGGTTTGGACAATGATGACCACGTCCTTGCCGTCGGCCATGGTGGTGTGCAGGTGCACGGCAGAGCCCATCATTTCGGACACGTCCACCTTGGCGGAAATGCCGGAATCGGACAGGGTGATGTGCTCGGGGCGGACGCCCAAGGTTATATCCTGAGGCTGCACATTTTTGGCGGAGAGGGCTGCCTGCTTCTCGGGGGACAGCTCTACCTTAGTGCCACCCACTGTCACCACATACTTGCTGCCGTCTTTGACCAGCTTGGCGTCAAAGAAGTTCATCTGAGGCGTGCCAATGAAACCGGCGACGAACAGGTTGTGGGGATGATTGAAGACCTCCTGAGGCGTGCCAATCTGCTGGATGAAGCCGTCTTTCATGATGACGATCCGATCGCCCAGGGTCATGGCCTCGGTCTGGTCGTGGGTCACGTAGATGAAGGTTGTATCAATCCGTTCGCGGAGCTTGATGATCTCAGCGCGCATCTGGTTCCGGAGCTTGGCGTCCAGGTTGGACAGAGGCTCGTCCATCAGGAAGACCTGGGGATCCCGGACGATGGCGCGGCCGATGGCCACACGCTGGCGCTGGCCGCCGGACAGGGCCTTGGGCTTCCGGCCCAGGTACTGGGTGATATCCAGGATTTCGGCAGCCTGCTTGACCTTCTTGTCGATTTCGTCCTTGGGAACCTTGCGGAGCTTCAGCGCAAAGGCCATGTTTTCATACACGGTCATGTGGGGATACAGGGCGTAGTTCTGGAAGACCATGGCGATGTCCCGATCTTTGGGGGCCACGTCGTTGACCAGCCGGTCGCCAATGTACAATTCGCCGCCGGAGATCTCTTCCAGGCCGGCTACCATGCGCAGGGTGGTGGATTTGCCACAGCCGGAGGGGCCAACCAGAACGATGAATTCCTTGTCCTTGATCTCCAGGTTGAAGTCATGAACCGCGACAACACCCTCGTCGGTGATGGTCAGTTGGGCCTTGCCCTCCTGGGGGGCGTCGTCCTTTTTCTTCTTCTTCTTTTTCTTGTTGTCATCGCCACTGAACGGGTAAACTTTCTTGATTCCTTTTAATGTTACACTTGCCATACGTTCTGACTCCGATGCAGGGGCATCCGCGCCATGCATCTCGTGGTCGCCCATGCTGGCGACACCACATTACGACAGGTCTCCACACTGCCGTACCGCGAGTCCGGCGGATTTTGGTATTCCTCCTTTTTTTCAGAGGCCTCTCTATGGCTTGCGCGTGGAGTAGAGAGACCTCCTGCTGAATAATGTTATAATACCATGAAATGGAAGCAGACGCAAGCGGATTATGTTACAAAAATACATGCATCTTTTTGCACATATTGCACAATTGCCTACCGGGCGGGGGCGATGGGCCAGGTATGGTCCGGCTGGATTTCTGCTGCGGGGGCGGCCAGGCATACGAAAACCCGGGCCCGCTCCGCCCCATTTTCCAGCAGCCGGTACTCCCCTGGGGGCAGGTCCCGGAATGTGCCATAATTACAGTCTGGGTCGGCGGGATCATAGGAAATATGTATGGTGCGGCAAAATCCGGAACCCACCAGATCATAGGAATAGACGGACGGGGCCGGTCCGCCGGGGCAGGTGACTGTAACGGTACAGGGGCCCGCCTCTCCGCGAAATGCCGTCATCCCCAGGCGCCAGGTGTATAGACAGGCTGCGCCCAGAGCTGCTGCCAGAAACAGCCATCCTAATATTCGCCGCATGATTTCAGTCCCCATTTCCCTTTTGTACCTTGCTTCAGTATAGCCCCGGGCGATGAAAAAAGCCCCCAAAACCTGTCGCGGGTGTGGCAGGTTTTTGGAGGGGTACAGGCAGCATGTGCATGATGTGGGGACATTTACCAGGAGGGAACAGATTGCCGTAAAAAATAGCAAACCGGCAGGGGATCCCTGCCGGCCTGCCGGAAAAGAGGGGAGGTCGTTCTACTACGGAACATGCGCATACAGGGGCTAAACGCCGGGCACAGACGCAGCCACACACGAACCGGGGCACAACTACCGCCCATACTATACCAAAACTTGTCGAAAAAAGCAAGAGGAAAGTCAAAAATAAATCTTGAAATGTGAAGGCAGACCGGAAGCCTGTGCACGGTCTGCCTGGATGGGCAGGGGCGTCATGGTGTCGTTGCTTCCGGGGTGTCTTTCTGTAGCGCACACATGGAGGAGGCTGGGGCGGCGGGCGTCCACTGGATCCGCAATTACAGGGGGACTTGCATTTTTTCATCTCCTGTGCTATTATGTAGCATGCGACGAATATCCATGTGGTATGGAAGGAGGGATCTCGCATGACGGAAGAACGGCTGAACGGCCACAAGATTAAGCAGCTCCATACCCTAACCGGCCAGCGCCTGGGGAAAACCCTGGAGCAACTGAATCTGACGCCGACTCAGTCCCATGTGCTGAGCTATCTGGTGGAGCACCGGGGGCAGGACCCTTGCCCCAGAGATGTGGAGGAGTTTTTCTCCCTGACCCATCCCACGGTCTCCGGAATTCTCTCCCGGTTGGAGGCCAAGGGCTATGTGGCATTCCGGCTGGATCGGGAGGACCGGCGGTGCAAACGCATTCACGTGACGAATAAGGCCCGAACCTGTCACGCGCAAATTCGCGCCCACATTGAGGCGCTGGAGGAGGAAATGGTCCGGGACTTTACTCCGGCAGAGCGGGCGGCGTTTGCCGACTTGCTGGGCCGGGCCATCCAAAATCTGGGCGGCGAGTCTGGGACTTGCCAGAAATTGCATGAAAAGGAGGAATCCCGGTTATGATTCGACGGCTTTCCCGTAGCATCCGGGAATATAAGAGATATGCCATATTGGCCCCCTTGATGATGGTGGGAGAGGTGGCCATGGAGGTCCTGATTCCCACCCTCATGGCGGGCTTTATGGACAGCGGGGTGAAAACCGACGATATGTCCTATGTGCTGCGCCAGGGGGGCTTGCTGCTGCTGTGTGCCATGGCGTCTCTCTGCTTTGGCATCCTCTCGGCCACCTTTGCCTCCCGGGCGGCAGCCGGATTTGCGAAAAATTTGCGCAAGGACATGTTTTACAAGGTGCAGACCTACTCCTTTGCCAATATGGACCGGTTTTCCCTGTCCTCCATTGTGACCCGGCTCACCACCGACGTGGCCAATCTGCAAAATGCGTTCCAGGTGGTGATCCGCATGGCCATTCGCTGTGGGGTGATGCTGATTCTGGCCCTGACCATGGCCCTGCGGATCAGTCCCCGGCTGTGTATCATCTATTGCGTCGTCATGCCCCTGCTGGCCTTTGGCCTGTTTTTTGTCATCGGCAAGGTGCGCAAGATTTTTGACCGGGTGTTCAAGACCTATGACCGGCTGAACAATGTGGTGCAGGAGAATCTCCACGGCATTCGGGTGGTGAAATCCTTCGTCCGGGAAGAGCGGGAGAAGGAGAAGTTCCGTCAGGTTTCCGGATCCATTTTCCGGGACTTCGTGAAAGCGGAGCACATCCTGGCCTTCAATAACCCCATGATGCAGACGGCGGCCTATGTCTGCATGCTGCTCATCTCCTGGTTTGGGGCAAAATTGGTGCTGGCCTCCGGGGACCAGGGAGCGCTGGGCCTCACCACCGGGCAGCTGTCCAGCATGTTTACCTATACCCAGCAGGTGTTGGGGTCTCTGATGATGCTTTCTATGGTGTTTGTGATGATCACCATGTCCCGGGCGGCGGGCCACCGGGCGGTGGAGCTGCTGGAGGAAACGCCGGACCTGGTCTCCCCGGAAGACCCGGTGACACAGGTGGCAGACGGATCCATCGATTTTGAGCATGTCAGCTTCCGCTATTCCAAAACAGCCAAGCGGGATGCCCTGGAGGGAGTGGACCTTCACATTCGCTCCGGCATGACGGTGGGAATTCTGGGGGGCACCGGCGCGTCCAAGTCCACCCTGGTTCAGTTGATTCCCCGGCTTTACGATGCCACAGACGGCGTGGTGAAGGTCGGCGGTGTGGATGTGCGCCGGTATGACCTGGGGGTGCTCCGGGATCAGGTGGCCATGGTTCTGCAGAAGAACGTCCTGTTTTCCGGTACCATTGCCGAGAACCTGCGCTGGGGCAATCCCCAGGCCACTCAGGAGGAGCTGGTCCGTGTCTGCCGGCTGGCCTGTGCCGATGAGTTCATCCAGCGCTTCCCGGAGGGATATGAGACCCACCTGGAGCAAGGCGGCACCAACGTCTCCGGTGGGCAGAAGCAGCGGCTGTGTATTGCCAGGGCCCTGCTGAAAAAGCCCCGGATTCTCATTCTGGACGACTCCACCTCCGCGGTGGACACCGCCACAGACGCCAGAATCCGCCAGGCCTTCCGGGAGGAGATCCCGGATACCACCAAGCTCATCATTGCCCAGCGGGTGGCCTCTGTCGAGCATGCGGACCTGATCCTGGTGCTGGAGGATGGCCGGATTGTGGACCAGGGGACCCACGAGGAGCTCCTGAACCGGTCTGTCATCTACCAGGAGGTCTATCAATCCCAGAAGAAAGGAGGCGAGGAAGATGCCCCGAATTCAGCTGAAAGGTGACGGCAGAAAGGCCCGTGCGCCGAAGAAGACCCTGCAAAGGCTGCTGCGCTATCTGGCTCCCTACAAGTGGACCATGGCCTTGGTGCTGATTTGCATCCTGGTGACTTCCATCGCCACAGTCGCCGGCAGTAAGTCCTTGCAATATGTAGTGGATGATTACATTCGCCCCCTGCTGCAAATGGAACACCCGGATTTCGGTCCCCTGTTTCGCTTTCTATGCCTCATGGGGGTGGTGTATGCGGCGGGAATCTTCACCTCTTTCTTATACAATTACCTCATGGTGCGGGTGGCCCAGGGGGTCCAGCGGGACATTCGGGACCGGCTGTTTTCCAATATGCAGCGACTGCCCATCCGCTACTTCGACACCCACACCCACGGCGACATCATGAGCCGGTACACCAATGACATCGATACCCTCCGCCAGATGATCTCCCAGTCGATTCCCCAGTGTATTTCTTCCGTTGTGACCATCGTCACGGTGTTTGTCACCATGCTGCTCACCAGCCCGGCGCTGACGGGGGTGGTTGTGGTGAGCTTGGTTGGGATTCTCCTCGCCACCAAGAAGCTCACCGGAATGTCCGGCCGCTTCTTTGTGGGGCAGCAGAAGGCCCTGGGCGCGGTGAACGGTTATATTGAAGAAATGATCCAGGGGCAGAAGGTGGTCAAGGTGTTCTGCCATGAAGAGGCAGCCAAGGCGGACTTTGACAAGCTCAATGAGACCCTCTGTACCAATGCCTACCGGGCCAACATGTACTCCGGCATGATGGGCCCCGTAAACAACAACTTGGGCTACCTGCAATATGTGCTGGTGGCGGTCGCCGGGGCCTGGCTGATGAGCCGGGGCGGTGGCATAGCTGTGGGCGCTCTGATGAGCTTCTTGCTCCTGACCCGTAGCTTCAACCAGCCCATTAGCCAGGTGTCCAACCAGATCAACGCCATTGTCATGGCCCTGGCCGGGGCGGAGCGTATTTTTGAGTTGATGGATGAATCGCCGGAGGAGGACGCGGGCTATGTGACCCTGGTCAACGCCCGGCGCAGGGCGGACGGTTCCCTGGAAGAGTGCCCAGAACACACGGGCCTCTGGGCGTGGAAGCACCCCCACAAGGCGGAAGGGACGGTCACCTACACCGCCTTGCAGGGAGACATCACCATGTCCCATGTGGATTTTGCCTACGAGCCGGGCAAACCGGTACTCCGTGACGTGACCCTCTATGCCAAGCCCGGGCAGAAGGTGGCCTTTGTGGGAGCCACTGGCGCCGGTAAGACCACCATCACCAACCTCCTGAACCGGTTTTATGATATCGCCGATGGCAAGATCCGCTATGACAACATCAACATCAATAAAATCTGCAAGCCGGATCTCCGCCGGTCGTTGGGTGTGGTGCTCCAGGACACCAACCTCTTTACCGGGACGGTCATGGAAAACATCCGGTATGGCAACCTGGAAGCCACAGACGCCCAATGCATCGAAGCCGCCAAATTGGCCGGAGCCCACGACTTCATCACCCGCTTGCCCAAGGGATATGAGACCGAGCTCACGGGAAACGGCGGCAGCCTGAGCCAGGGCCAGCGGCAGCTGCTGTCCATCGCCCGGGCCGCTGTGGCGGATCCGCCAGTGATGATTCTGGACGAGGCCACCTCCTCCATCGATACCCGGACGGAAGCCCTGGTGCAAAAAGGCATGGACGCCCTCATGGAGGGCCGCACCACCTTTGTCATTGCCCACCGCCTGTCTACCGTCCGAAACGCCGACTGTATCATGGTCCTGGACCAGGGCCAGATCATCGAACGAGGCACCCACCAGGATCTCATCGCCCGAAAGGGGACCTATTACCGGCTGTATACCGGTGCGTTTGAGTTGGAGTAGGCGCGCAAATATGAATTTCCCTCCCGGTAGAGTGGCATTCTGCCGGGAGGGAATTTCCATTTAAAGTTTGTGGCAACACCGCAGTCCCCTTATGCACTACCTTGGTATTTGACTGTAGGGGCGGACCCATGTGTCCGCCCGGCAGGAACATCGTACGATTTCCTCCCATTTTGGGCGAATTCGCAATGCCTACCACGGGCGGACACACGGGTC
>UQXI01000022.1 GCA_900544975.1 uncultured Eubacteriales bacterium | reverse complement strand
GGGCTGCGCCCATGGCCACGCATTCATCGGGGTTGATGCCCTTGAAGCCCTCTTTCCCGGTGAGCTTCTTCACAGCCTCCTGGACAGCGGGAATCCGGGTAGAGCCGCCCACCAGCAGGACCTTGCCCAGGTCGGAGGCGGAGAGCTTGGCGTCAGACATGGCCTGGCGCACCGGGCCCATGGTCCGCTCCACCAGATCGGCGGTGAGCTCATTGAACTTGGCCCGGCTGAGGGTCACGTCCAGGTGCTTGGGGCCGGTGGCGTCGGCGGTGATATAGGGCAGGTTGATGTTGGTACTGGTGACGCCGGAGAGCTCAATCTTGGCCTTCTCCGCAGCCTCTTTCAGCCGCTGCATGGCCACCCGATCCTTGGACAGGTCAATGCCCTCGGCCTTCTTGAACTCCGCTACCAGGTAATCCATGATCCGCTGGTCAAAGTCGTCGCCGCCCAGGCGGGTGTCGCCGGCCGTGGCCAGAACCTCGATGACGCCGTCGCCAATGTCCAGGATGGACACATCGAAGGTGCCGCCGCCCAGGTCATAGACCATGATCTTCTGCTCCGACTCTTTGTCCAGGCCATAAGCCAGGGCAGCCGCCGTGGGCTCGTTGATGATCCGCTTGACTTCCAGGCCGGCAATCTTACCGGCGTCCTTGGTGGCCTGCCGCTGGGAGTCAGAGAAGTACGCAGGCACGGTGATGACAGCCTCTGTCACCGGGCCGCCCAGATAGCTTTCCGCGTCCGCCTTCAGCTTCTGCAGGATCATAGCGGAAATCTCCTGGGGGGTATACCCCTTGCCGTCCACAGTCACCTTGTAGTTGGTGCCCATGTGGCGCTTGATGGAGGCGATGGTGCGGTCTGCATTGGTCACAGCCTGGCGCTTTGCCACCTGGCCCACCATCCGCTCACCGTTTTTCGCAAAGGCCACCACAGATGGGGTGGTCCGGTTGCCCTCTGCATTGGCAATCACAACCGGTTCGCCGCCTTCCAGAACGGCGACGCAGGAATTGGTCGTACCGAGATCGATACCGATAATCTTAGCCATAATATGCTTCCTCCTATTTTACATGAGAGTGTTTGAATATACAAATTATATAAAACCGGGAAAACCCGGAATGGGACCCTAATTCGCTACCTGCACCATGGCAAAGCGGATGACGCTCTCCCCCATGCGGAATCCCTTCTGGAACACCTGAGTGACCACATTCTCCCCCAGGCTCTCGTCATCGGTATGCATCACCGCATTGTGCAGGTTGGGATCAAAGGCGTCGCCCACCGCGCCGAAGCCGGTGACGCCCAGGCCCTGGAAAATCTTCTCCAGCTCGGCCATGGTCATTTCCACCCCTTTTTTGTAGGCGGCGTCCTCTGTGGGCTGGTTCAGCGCCCGTTCCAGATTGTCGTAAACAGGCAGGAGCTTGCCGATGGCGTCCGCCTTGCCGTTTGCATAGCTGGCGTCCTTCTCCTTCTGAGTCCGCTTGCGGAAGTTGTCATATTCCGCCGCCAGTCGCAGATGGGCCTCATGTTCCGCATCCAGCTTCTCCTGAAGCTGTTGCAATGCTTCCGGCTGCTCCGCAGCCTCCGCCCCTTCCTGGGGCTCTGTCTCCTGGGTCTCCTGAGCCTCCTGGGCTTCCTGGGCTTTTTTCTTGTTCTTTTTGTTTTCCTTATCAGCCACGATCTGTGCCTCCCTGTGATTCTTCCTCCGGTTCGCTTCCCTGAGGGAGCTCCTTCCGGTTGGTCTCCGGCTGGGAGAACATTCTGGACAGATTCTCCGCAAAGTAGCTCAGCCGGGCCGTGACTTTGGCGTAATCCATCCGGGTGGGCCCCACCACGCCGATGAGTCCCTGCATCCCCTCGCCAATGTCAAATTTGGTCATAACAACCGAGGTATCCTTCAATTCCTGGGCCACATGCTCCGGCCCCACTAGGATCTGGGTTTTCTCTCCCCCCATGACGGCGGGGAGTTGGGAGATGGTCTCCTCATCCAGAGTATTCAGAACCTCCTGCGCCTTCTCCACATCCTGGTATTCCGGCTGATGGAGCAGCCGGACCTGGCCCCGGAGGGCCACAGCGCTGTCCTCCTGGCCTCGGAGGACCCCGGCGGTGAAGTCCAGGATCACCGGCACCAGCCCCGCGGCAGCCCCGGCATTCTGGGTCACCCGTTCCATCAGCTCCGCCGTCAGCTCCTGCACCGTAAGGCCGGTCATGGTGGCGTTCAGCACCGCGCTGAGGAGCTTCAGGTCCGCCTCCGTCACATGGAGGGGCAGCTTGATCAGCTTGTTCTTCACCACATCCCCGTTGGTCATCACCACCAGGATGAAGCTCCCGGCCTCTGCCATAAGGATCTCAAATCGCTTCACCGTGGCGGCTCCCTGACGGGCAGCCACCGTATAGGCCGGCAGATCCGTGGCCTGGGAGACCAGCCTTGCCACTTTATCCATGACCTTGTCAAACTCCTGGAGCTTCAGCTCCATGGCATTTTTCAGGTCCTTCGTCTCATCCACGCTGAGTTTATAGCCCTGCATCAGCTCATCCACATACAGCCGATAGCCTGCCGGGGAGGGAATCCGCCCTGCGGAAGTGTGAGGCTGCTCCAGGAGCCCCATGGTGGTGAGATCCGCCAGCTCATTGCGAATGGTGGCAGAGGAGTAGCTCATACCGGGCATGGCCGCAATGGCCTTCGATCCCACCGGCTCTGCGGTGCGAATATAGAGGTCCACCACAGTTTGCAGCACCTTTTTCTTCCGCTGAGTCAGTTCCATGACCGTTCCTCCTGTTAGCACTCCCACTTCTCGAGTGCTAAGGTAACTATACAACCCGAACCCCTCGTTGTCAAGGGGCGGATCATGAATAATTTTTAAACAAAATTCCCCAATTTTTGGAAAGCTCTCACAACCCACCTTCCCAACCTAGTTTGCGCCCCCTTTTCACAGAACATACCCACCTTCCATTGCGTTCTGCCAGCATTCCTCCATCGCCATAGAGACGTACCTACGATAGCGTGCCACAATTTTAAACATACAAAAACCCAAAGATTTTGCATAAGGGCAGACCTATGTATCCGCCCGTAGTGGGCATTACGAATTCGCCCAAACTAGACGGGCAACGCACCATGTCCCTGCCGGGCGGACACATAGGTCCGCCCCTACGGCGAATGGCGAGAATGGGAGAAAATTATCCGACACATTCTGTCATTCAAATTCCCTATATTACGCAAAACATAGTACATTTTACAACAATATCAAAGAACCCGTCTACGCACCACGTTAATATCACATCGTAGGGGCGGACCCACGTGTCCGCCCGTTGTAGACACTCGAGTTCTCCAACCATGATCAGCAATCCACCGATTTCCACCAAACAGCCCCACACTCTGACCCTTATTGTACAAAGCAACAGGTTTTTATACATCCTAACCAAATGGAGAGCCATTCACGCAACTTGGCTCCATAAACAACTTCCAGCAGCCCTTTACCGGGCTGCTGGAACGATCCATGCATCTATTTCATTGTCTTCCCGCCTGGAATCCGTCCAAAATTCCACTTTGAGGGCCCCTGCGTTCTCACGTCTCCTGCCCTGCCATGCAGATCCGGCGCAAGATGTTGGCAAAGAGATCCTTCCAGGTGAGGCGGGCAACCGCCTCTTGGGCCACCAGGGGGACCTCCGCCAGGACCTGGCCATTTGCCTGGATGGTCAGCGTCCCCAAGCGCTGCCCCTGCGTCACCGGCGCCTCCACGTTGGGCTGCAGCTCCACTGTCCGGGTGACAGACTGGCGGAGGCTCTTATCGATGAGCAGCTGCTCCTCCCCGGACGCCACCGGCTGTACCGTCCCGGCCTCACCCAGAACCACCGGAACCGGAGCCAATGCCTCCCCCTCCTGCACCGGCACCAGGGCATAGTTGGCAAAGCCGTAATCCAGCAGCGCCTTGGCAGACTGGAACCGGTCCGGTGAGCTGGAGCAGTGCAGAACCACCGCCACCAGCTCCAACCCCTCCCGCTGGGCGCTGGCAGACAGGCAGTGCCCGGCTGAGGAGGTATAGCCGGTCTTGAGCCCGGTGGTCCCCTCATAAAACCGGACCAATTTATTGGTGTTGGCCAGACCAAAGGCGCCGTTTCGTACCGTGTCCATCCAGATGGTGGTAAACCGCTTGATGTCCGGATGATGCAGCAGCAGCTCCCGGGACATGAGCGCAATGTCATAGGCGCTGGTGAGATGCTCCGCGGCAGAGGGCTCATCGTCCAGGCCGGTACAATTGACAAAGTGAGTATCTTCCATCCCCAGTTCCTGGGCCCGTGCGTTCATCTTTTCCACAAATCCCGCCTCACTGCCGGCAATGAACTCTGCCATGGCACAGGCGCAATCGTTGGCAGAAGACACAGTGATGGATTTCACCATCTCCTCCACCGACATGGTCTCCCCCACCTTCAGGTAGACCTGACTTCCCCCCTTGGCGGCCGCCGCCTCAGAAGCCGTGACCATATCCTGCCAGGAGATCTTCCCAGAATCCACCGCCTCCATAATGAGGAGCAGCGTCATCACCTTGGTCACACTGGCAGGCGCCAGGCGCTCATGAGAATTGGTCTCGTACAACACCGTCCCCGTGGCCAAATCCATAAGCACCGCCGACGGCGCCGAAAGCTGCAAATCCACTGCCCCTACCGGCAACGCCAACCCTCCACACAGGATGCTGACCAGAAGCAGCACAATGACAATTCGTTTACCCATATCCATCCCTCCCGGTTTTGCTACAGACTATGCCCCCGGGGACAAGAATATGATGGTCAGGCCCTCAATTCTGCTTTCTCATTGGAAACGCAATCTTTGCAAGCGAGGAGTCAACACCAGGCAGCCGGATGTCTTTCGAAACGTATCACAAAAAAGTCGAAAATGCAACGCAGCAGTTCCCGCATTTTATAGAAACAGCGCTCCCTTTCGGTGATATGCCGTTCTGTAACTACTCTCAGGAAATCCTGCAAAGACAAATTCTGGCTTGTCCCTTTTCCTCGGCATTTTGCGCAAAATCGTATCGATATAATCGTATTTTTATAGTGAAAACAGAAAAAACCGTGGACAAATTGGAGTGAATGCAGTATAGTAAGGGCACATGTTCCCGGCCGGCCGCTTTGCGTTGCCGGTTTTTCAAACTTCTAGAAGAGGTGATGGTATTCATGGCATTTTCCTTTTACGGCGGCATCCACCCCAAGGACCAGAAGGCTCTGGCCCGGGAGCAGGCCATTGTGGCCTTTCCGCCCCCTGCCACCGTGGTGATTCCCATGTCCCAGCACATCGGCGCCCCCTGCAAGCCCCTGGTCTCTAAGGGAGATCACGTGGATTTGGGGCAAAAAATCGGCGACGGCTCCGGGCTATGCGCGCCGGTCCACGCTTCCGTCTCCGGCGCCGTCCAGGCGGTGGAGGCCCGGCCTCACCCCAACGGCACCACGGTGCTCTCCGTGGTCATCGCCAACGACTTTCAGGAAACCCTCTCCCCGGAGGTACAGCCCCGCTCCAGCCTCCGGGGCCTCAGCGCCGAAGCGCTCACCGGCATCATCCGGGAAGCCGGCATTGTGGGCATGGGCGGCGCCACCTTTCCCACCCATGTGAAGCTCTCCTCCGGCATGGGGAAGGTGGATACCATCCTGGTAAACGCCTCGGAGTGCGAACCCTATATCACAGCGGATGAGCGGCTCCTGCGGGAAGAACCCGACCGGGTCCTGCGGGGTCTGGAGGTCCTCATGAACATCCTGGGCCAGAAGCAGGCCGTCATCGGCATGGAGAACAACAAACCCGCCGCAGCCGCCGCTCTGGAGGCCGCACTGCCCCGCCACCCAGGCATCCGGCTCCAGCTTCTGAAAGCCCGGTACCCCCAGGGCGCGGAAAAGCAGTTGATTCAGGCCGTCACCGGCCGTCAGGTTCCCCCGGGGGGCTTGCCCGCCGCCGTGGGCTGCGCCGTGTTCAACGCCGCCACCTGCGCCGCCGTGGGTGACGCCGTCTGGGACGGCATGCCTCTGGTGAAGCGGGTGGTCACCGTCTCCGGCGACATTGTCATGGAGCCCCGGAATCTGCTGGTTCCCATCGGCACTCCCTTCAGCGACATGGTGGAGGCAGCCGGCTTCCGGCAAAACCCCTATAAGGTGCTCTCCGGCGGTCCCATGATGGGCGTGGCCCAATTTGATCTGGCTGTCCCTGTCACCAAGGGAACCAACGCCGTGACCATTTTGGGCGAGACCAACCGCTACCTGTCGGACCATCCCCACTGCATCCGTTGCGGCAAATGCGTCTCCGTCTGCCCCATGCATCTGATGCCTCTGTACTTATACAGCGCCGAGCGGCGGGGCGACCTGGAGGCCCTGAAGCGGCAAAACGTCCTGGACTGCGTGGAATGCGGCAGCTGCGCCTACACCTGCCCCGGCTGCCTGCCCCTGGTCCACAGCATTCGCACCGCCAAGCAAAAACTGCGGGACGCCGCGCCGCCCAAGCCGGCCCCGGAACCCGCCAAAGCGTGAGGAGGGTGAACCATGCCAAATAAGGTGAAATACTTTTACGAACTGACCGTATCCAGCTCTCCCCATGTTCACGGCCCCAACCGGACCGGGCGGCTGATGCTGGACGTGATCCTGGCCCTTCTGCCTGCGCTGGTGGGCAGCGTGGTGTATTTTGGCCCCCGGGTTCTGCTGGTGTGCGGATTGTCTGTGGCCGGCTGTGTGTTTTTTGAATGGGGCTACCGGAAGGTGATGAAGCTGGACAACACCGTGGGGGATCTGTCCGCCGTGGTCACTGGCCTCCTGCTGGCCTTTGTGTGCCCCCCAAGCATCCCCTATTGGACCATCCTCATCGGGGATTTCTTCGCCATTGTCGTGGTCAAGCAGCTCTTTGGGGGCATTGGCAAAAACTTTATGAATCCCGCCCTGGCCGCCCGGGCATTTCTCTTCTCCTGGCCGGTCATTATGACCACTTGGGTGCAGCCGGGCCAGTGGCCCTCCCTCTTCGGCTCCAACGTGGACGCAGTCACCGCCGCCACCCCCCTGGCCAATCTGCACCAGAATCTCCTGCCAACAGAGTCCCTGACCACGCTGTTTCTGGGCAAGACCGGGGGCTGTTTGGGGGAGACCTCCGCCCTGCTGCTGTTGCTGGGCGGCCTGTACTTAGTGCTCCGGCGCGTCATTCGTCTGCGGATTCCCCTGTCTTACCTGAGCACGGTGGCCCTCCTTACCCTGCTGTTCCCCCGGGGCAATGATCCCCTGCTGTGGATGGCCAGCCAACTCCTGTCCGGCGGCCTGATGCTGGGCGCATGGTTTATGGCAACTGATTATGTAACCTCCCCCGTCACCGGCTGGGGGCAAATTCTCTATGGCGTGGGCTGCGGATGTATCACCGTGCTCATCCGGTACTTCGGCTCTTACCCCGAGGGGGTCAGTTATGCCATTTTAACCATGAACGCCTGTGTGGTCCTCCTGGACAAAGTGGGCCTGCCCCAGCGATTCGGTACCGCGCGAAAGGAGGCTGTCCAATGAAGCGCAAAACAAGCGGATGTTCCGCCGTTGTGACCCTGCTGCTCATCACCGCCGTGATGGCAGGTCTTCTGGCCCTGGTGAACTCCGTCACCGCCGGTCCCATTGCCGCGGCCCAGCGAGAGAAGACGGAGCAGGCGCTCTCCTGTGTCCTCCAGCCGGGGGTACAGCTGGGAGAAACGCTGACCGCTTTTCCCGACGAAACCGGCCTGGTGCAGGCGGTATATGAAACCTCTGACGGCTATGTGGTGGAAGTGGCCCCCTCCGGCTACGGTGGAGAGCTCCTCATGGTCGTCGGCATAGACGGCAGCTGCGCCGTCACCGGGATCCAGATCGTCAGCCACTCGGAGACCGCCAGCCTGGGCGCCAACGCCGCAGCGGACAATGCCGCCGGCCGCAGCTTCCGGGAACAATTCCTGGGCGCCACCGGGACGCTCTCCGTAACCAAAGACGGCGGCGCCATAGACGCCCTCACAGGCGCCACCATGACCTCCCGGGCAGTCACCCAGGGTGTGAACGCCGCCCTGGCATGCGCGGAGGCACTGGAAGGAGGGAACCTGCAATGAACTTCAAAAAACAGCTGAAAGAGGGTCTGCTCACCAAGAATCCGGTGCTGGCGCAACTTTTGGGCATGTGCTCTACCATGGCCATCACCACCACCTTGTTCAATGGCCTGGGCATGGGCCTGTCCGTCACCCTCATTCTCATCTGCTCCAACGTGCTCATCTCCCTGCTGCGCAAGGTGATTCCCGGCAGCATCCGGATTGCAGCCTATGTGGTGATCATCTCCGGCTTTGTCACCATGGTGGATCTGCTGCTCCAGGCCTTCCTCCCCGCCCTTTCAGAGGGGCTGGGCGTGTTCATCCCCCTGATTGTGGTCAACTGCATCATCCTGGGCCGGGCCGAGGCCTTTGCCTCCAAAAACGGCGTCCTGGCCTCCGCCGCAGACGGCCTCACCCAGGGGCTGGGGTACACCGTGGCCCTGGTGGTCATGTGCATCATCCGGGAGCTTCTGGGCAGCGGTACCTTCGGCGCCGGGCTCCTGAACGGGGGCGAGGGCATCCGCATCCTGCCCAATCCCTACCCTGCCATGCTGCTGATCCTGCCCTTTGGCGGCTTTTTGACCCTGGGCGTGCTCATTGCCTTCTCCCAGTGGCTGACCAAAACCCTGGACCGGCGCCAGCGGGCGCGGGAAGCTGAAAAGCGAAAGGAGGCTGCTGTCAAATGAATGTCACATCTCTTCTGTCCATTGCCTTAGGCGCCATCCTCACCAACAACTTCATTTTGGTAAAATTCTTGGGCATCTGTCCCTTCATGGGCGTGTCCAAAAAGACGGATACGGCCCTGGGCATGGGCGTTGCCGTCACCTTTGTCATGGCCCTGGCCTCCATGGTCACCTGGGCGGTAGACCACTACATCCTCACCCCCCTGGATCTGGGGTATATGCAGACTGCCGCCTTCATCCTCATCATTGCCGCCATTGTGCAGGTGGTGGAGATGTTCCTGAAAAAGAGCGTACCCACCCTGTACCAGGCCCTGGGCATATACCTGCCCCTGATCACCACCAACTGCGCCGTGCTGGGCGTGGCGCTGCTAAACATCCAGGAGCACTATAACTTCCTGGAATCCCTGGTTTACGGTTTTACCGGCGGCCTGGGCTTTATCCTGGCCATTGTCCTGTTTTCCGCCGTCCGCCAGCGGGTGGAGGAGGCAGAATGCCCCGAGAGCTTCCAAGGCTTCCCCATCGCCCTCATCTCTGCAGGTCTCCTGGCCCTGGCATTCATGGGCTTCTCAGGCCTCAAAATCTTTTAAGGAGGCAGGCAGATGGAACTGTTCAAACAAATCGGCCTGGCAATGGCCGTCCTGGGTGGTTTAGGCGCCTTCTTCGGCCTGGTATTGGCCGTTGCCAACCGGGTATTCTATGTGCAGACAGACCCCCGCCTGGAGCCTCTGACCCAGGCCCTGCCCGGGGCAAACTGCGGTGGCTGCGGCTTCTCCGGCTGCGGCGCTTACGCCCAGGCGGTGCTGGATGGGAAGGCCCCCGTGGGCCTGTGCGCCTCCGGCGGCGACGCCGCCGCCCAGTCCATGGCCGCCATTATGGGCGTGAAGGCGGAAAAGATTGCCCGCCAGGTGGCGTTTGTCCACTGCGCCGGGCAAACTGCCCGGGACAAGGGCATCTATGAGGGAATTCACGACTGCCTGGCCGCCACCAAGGTGGCAGGGCGCGGCCCTTTGATCTGCAAATTCGGCTGCCTGGGCTTTGGCAACTGCACCAAGGCATGTCAATTCGACGCCATCCACTTGGAAAATGGCGTAGCCAAGGTGGATCCGGACAAGTGTACCGGCTGTATGAGCTGCGCCGCCGCCTGCCCCCGGCATATCATCGTCCCGGTCCACTACGGCACGCACATCACCGTCGCCTGCTCCTCCACCGCCCGGGGCTCCGTCACCCTCCGGGGCTGTGACATCGGCTGCATCGGCTGCTTCAAGTGCCAGAAAACCTGTCCCAAGGGGGCCATCACCGTCACCAGCAACCTGGCCCGGGTGGATTACAGTCTCTGCGACGGCTGCGGCCAGTGCGTCGAGGTCTGCCCCCGTGGTCTCATCTCCAACTCCCACCTCACACCAGCGGATGCCGGCCACGTCTTGCAGCCGTCCAACCCGGTATCCTGAATTCATCCAACCAAACCAGCAGCAGCCGGGAAGCCCATTGGTCCCCTGGCTGTTGCTGGTTTATTTTACACGCTCTTTGGAATCCTCTGCACGTCACAGCTGCATGAATGTCCCACGGCTTGCATCCTCCATAAAAACAAGCTATAATAACGCCTCAGGAAGAAGGTGAACACGTGAACTTCCGAATTGCAATCTGTGATGACAACATCGCCGATACCGGCTTTATCCAGCACATTTTGTCCCACTGGGCAGCAGCGCGGCAGGTGACCATTCAAGTGGAGACGTTCCCCTCTGCCGAGCGTTTCCTGTTCCGGTATGCAGACGATCCGGCTTTTGACCTGCTGCTCCTGGACATTGAAATGGGGGGCATGGACGGCGTGACCATGGCCAAGCGGATACGCCGGGATGACCGGACCATTCAAATCGTTTTCCTGACCGGCTACTCTGACTACATTGCTGAAGGTTACGAAGTGGCCGCACTCCACTATCTGACAAAACCAGTGGGGGAGGAAAAGCTCTTTTCCGTGCTGGATCGTGCCATGGAGCGGCGGCAGCAAAATGAACGCTATCTGAATCTGGAGCTTCCCGATGAGCTGGTGCGCATTCCATTCAGCGAAATTCGGTATTTGGACGTACACCAAAACTATGTCACCGTCCACAGCCAGAAAGAATACACCCTCAAGCGCACCCTAAGCGAACTGGAAAAGCAGCTGGATACCCGTTTCTTCCGCATTGGCAGATCCATCATCCTGAATCTGGGGTACGTCCAACGGGTCACAAAAAAGGATGTATTTTTGTCTGACAGCACAGTGCTGCCCCTGCCAAGAGGCGCCTATGAGCCGCTCAACCGGGCTATCATTGCCCATACGTAGAGGAGAATTTCATGTCCCTTTTTTCCAAACAAATTGATAAACGCATCGCCGCTTACCAGAGGGAGCTGATTGAAACCCATTACTGGGAAGTAGAAAATATGTATGGTCAAATTCGTGGATGGCGGCATGACTACCGCAACCATATCCAAACGATGAAGGCGTTTGCGGCCAACGGAGACCTGGACGCCATCCGATCCTATTTGGACCAACTGGACACAGATTTGAATACCGTGGATCCCTCCGTCAAAACTGGCAATGCCATGGCAGATGCCATCCTGAACAGTAAAATCTCCCTGGCCAAGTCCAGGCAAATCTCAGTCCACGTGGACGCTCACATTCCGGTCAAACTGAATATGTCCGAACTGGACCTATGCGTCATTCTGGGAAATCTATTTGACAACGCCATAGAGGCCAGTCTCGCCTTGCCGGAAGCGCAGCGGCTGATTCGGGTGTACATGGACATGAAAAATACCCAGCTGTACATTTCGTTTACCAATTTTACCGCCTCCAAAAAGATGCCCAAGTTGGGCAACCGTTTCCAAACCACCAAGGGTGACGGTCACGGCTTTGGCCTGGTGCGGATTGACAACATCATCGCCCGCCTGGACGGGTACCTGAGCCGCAACAGCGAGGACGGGGCCTTCACAACCGAAATTTTAATCCCTCAGGTGTAGCAACCATTCGTCCCCGGATTTGTACCATTCGTCCCCAGATTGCTCCGGGGGCGAATTTTTATGCTATTCTATGGTCAGAGGTGAGCAACATGAAACAAGGGACAAAACCGAAATACAGCATTTGGCAGAGTGTGTGCTTTATGGTAAAAACCGCATGGCATAAGCAGAAAGGCGTTCTTTTCTTCTGCCTCATCCTGGTCACTCTGGAGACAGGGGTAAATCTGACCCAGCTCTTTATGGGGCCGAATATTCTGGCAAGGGTGGAGAGTCTGGCTCCACTGGAAGAGTTGGCCGCTACCATTGCCCTGTTCTCCCTGGGCCTGTTTTTCCTCACAGGACTGAGGGGCTATATAGATGAAAATGTAATCTTTGGCCAAATTAGCGTGCGTGAGGAGATTTTAAATGCCCTCAATTATAAGGCCTGCGTCACATCCTACCCCAACACCAGAAACCCCTCCATCACAAAGCTACAGCAAGCCGCCATGGATGCCACCGCTGGCAACAGTCAACCCACAGAGCATATCTGGAAAACCCTCACCAGCCTTTTCACAAACCTGACCGGCTTTGTGGTATACTCGCTGCTCCTGTCCGGTCTCAACGGCTTCCTCATGGCCTTGGTGCTTGGGACCACAGTCGCCGGATTCCTTGTAAGCAAACGCATTCATGAATGGGAGTACCGCCATAAGGATGAAAAGGAGCAGTACAGAAAAGCACTGTCTTACATGCGGCGCAAGGCTGAGTCCATCACATTGGCCAAGGACATCCGAATTTTTCACCTAAAGCCCTGGCTGGAGGCGGTTTTCGCCAGTACCCTGGGCCTGCTGGAAGCCTTCGTAAATCGACGGGAAAAGCGCTACTTATGGGCCAGCCTTCTGGATGTGGCCCTGTCTTTCGCCCGCAACGGCATCGCCTATTTCTATCTCATCCGGCTGACCGTCACCCAGGGCCTTCCTGCCTCGGAATTCCTGCTATACTTTACAGCCGTCAGCGGTTTTACCGCATGGGTCACTGGCATTCTCACAGACTTTTCCACGCTCCATCGGGAGTGTCTGGGGCTCTCCGTGGTGCAGGAATATTTAAACCTGCCGGAACCCTTCCGCTTCCAGGGAGGCAAACCCATTCCCAACGCCAGCCGGTGGGAGCTACGGATGGAGCACGTATCCTTCCGCTATCCCGGCGCTCCGCAGGACACCCTGCACAATTTCAACCTGACCATTCATCCCGGAGAAAAGCTGGCCATTGTGGGCCTCAACGGCGCGGGCAAAACCACGGTGGTGAAACTCCTGTGCGGCTTCTACGACCCGGACGAGGGGCGGGTGCTCCTCAACGGTACAGACATTCGCCAGTGGAACCGGCAGGAATACTACAGCCTCCTGTCTGCTGTCTTTCAGGATTTCTCCATGCTGGACATCACGGTGGCAGAATCTGTGGCTCAGTCTGTGGACAGAATTGACCGGCAGCGCGTCGTCCAATGCCTGGAAAAAGCGGGCCTAATGGGGCTGGTCGAACAGTTCCCACAGGGGCTGGACACCCACATCGGCCGAACGGTTTATCTGGACGGCGTGCTGATGTCTGGCGGCGAATTCCAACGGCTGATGCTCGCAAGGGCTCTGTATAAGAACGGTCCCATTCTGGTTCTGGACGAGCCCACAGCGGCCTTGGATCCCATTGCGGAAAACGACATTTACATGAAATACCATGAAATGACTGCTGGGAAAACCTCTGTCTTCATTTCCCACCGGCTGGCCTCCACCCGCTTCTGCGACCGCATCATCTTGATTGACCACGGCCGGATTGCCGAAGAGGGGACTCATGAGGACCTTATGAAACGAAATGGCCTTTACGCAAAGCTCTTCGAAGTGCAGAGCCGCTACTATCAGGAAGGGAGACAGTGGAATGAAGAAGAAACCTGAGAAAATCACCCGAAAGGAAACGTTCCGACTCCACAGAAGGGGCTTCTGGGATATCCATCACAACTGCCCCGGCTTGTTCTGGGCCATTGCCCTCCATTCTGTTGTCGCCTCCACAGTCCCCTATGTGACCATTTATTTCTCCGCCCGCATCATCAACGAGCTGGCAGGGCTGCGCAGGATGGCCGTTCTCTGGCACTGGGTTCTCATCACCCTGGGGGTAGCGGTCCTGCTGGGCGCTGTAAAGGCGGGACTCCATCACTGGATGGAGGCGCAAATGGAGTACTATGACTCCCGGATCTCCCACATTTACACCGATCAGCTACTTCACATGGACTTTGCAGATGTGGACAACCAAGCCACCCAGGACCTTTACAGCCAAATCAGGCAAAACGCCATTTGGAACAGCTGGGGCATGGACCGAATTGTACACTGCTTTTTGGTCCTGACGCAAGCTTGTATGGGCATTCTGGGGGCTGTGGCTCTGACCGTAAGCCTATTCACCCTGCCGGTGCCCCAGAGCGCCGGAACCCTTGTCATCCTGAACCATCCGGTATTTCTCCTGGGCTTGCTCGTAATTCTGGGGGTGGTGACCGTCGTATGTCCGCTACTTCGTAATCGGGCGGAATCCTATTGGACGCGCATGTCGGATGAGGCCAAACTGGGCAATCGGATTTTCAATGCCTTCGGCCTGCTTTCCAGGGATCAGCGCCAGGCGATGGACCACCGGATTTACAACCAGCAGGATATTGCCAGACACTATGTGGAATTGAGCAACACCTTTGGCATAGGCTCTCCCATCGCCAAACTGGCGGCCGGACCCATGGGCACACTGGCTGGGCTTTCAGAAGGAATCCCTGCCATTTTCACCGGGCTTGTTTTTATGTTTGTGTGCCTGAAGGCCTGGGCCGGGGCCTTTGGCGTAGGTTCCATCACCCAATATGTAGGAGCTGTCACCGCCCTGTCCAAAAACGTCTCGCTGCTCATCGGAAGCATTGGAGAAATGCAGGCCAATATGCCCTTTCTGCAAACCACCTATCGATTCCTGGACATTCCCAACACCATGTACCAGGGCAGCCTCACCACAGAGAAACGCTCTGACCGTCAGTATGAGGTGGAATTCCGGGACGTGTCCTTCCGATATCCCGGCAGTGACCGTTATGCTCTGCGCCATGTAACCACGAAGTTCCAGGTAGGTAGCCGCCTTGCGGTGGTGGGCATGAACGGCTCCGGCAAGACCACCTTTATCAAACTCCTGTGCAGGCTCTACGATCCCACAGAGGGGCAGATTCTCCTCAACGGCATCGACATCCGTAAATACCGGTATGACGACTATGTAGGCATCTTCTCCGTCGTCTTTCAGGACTTCCAGCTTCTGGCCCTACCTTTCGGACAAAATGTGGCCGGCTCAGCCGAATATGACCGGAAGCGGGCCGAGGAATGTCTGCGCAAAGCGGGATTGGGAGACCGATTGGACACCATGCCCAAAGGCTTGGATACCTGCCTATATCAAGATTTGGACCCAGAAGGGGTGGAGGTGTCCGGTGGTGAGGCCCAGAAAATTGCCATTGCCCGAGCCCTGTATAAAAACGCACCCTTTATCATCTTGGATGAACCCACTGCAGCTTTGGATCCCATGGCCGAAGCTGAGATTTACAGCCAATTCAACAGCATCGTCGGAGATAAAACCGCCATTTACATCAGCCACCGCTTGTCCTCCTGCAAATTCTGTGACGAAATCGTCGTGTTCCATGATGGCGCTGTCATCCAGCAAGGCTCCCACGAGGAGCTGGTGGCCAATCCGGCTGGCAAATACTACGAACTCTGGAATGCCCAAGCACAGTATTACACCAGTAATCGCAACAAAAGTTGATGGAATCTCCTGATTCATCTTGACTTTTCCCCTGTTTTGTGCCATGATTGCGGAAAAGAGCGGCTTGCGGCAGGGGGGTGCTTTACTTGGAGCTTTTCATACCGGCCCAGATTCTGGACCTGATGGAGCGGCTGGAGAGCCGGGGGTTTGAGGCCTGGACCGTGGGTGGCTGTGTACGGGACCAGCTGCTGGGGCTGCCGCCCCATGATTGGGACTTGTGCACCAGTGCCACTCCGGAGGAGATTGCCCAGGTGTTTGAAGGCTTCCCCCTGATCCGCGCCGGGGAACAGCATGGCACCATTGCTGTGATCACCCACAAGCAGCCGGTGGAAATCACCACCTTCCGCACCGAGGGCGGCTATGGAGACCACCGGCGGCCGGACTGGGTGCACTTTGAAACCAATCTTCAGGAAGATCTGGCCCGCCGGGACTTTACCATCAACGCCATGGCCTACAGCCCCCGGCGGGGACTGGCGGATCCCTTTGGCGGGCAGGCGGACCTGGCTGACCGCATTCTGCGGGCTGTGGGCCAACCGGAAAAGCGGTTCCGGGAGGATGGCCTGCGGATTCTGCGGGGCGTCCGCTTTGCTGCCCGGTTTCAGCTCACCCCGGAGGCCGAAACCTGCGCTGCCATGTCCACCTTGGCTCCCACCCTGGCCGCCCTGGCCCGGGAGCGGGTCTATGCAGAGCTTTGCGGGTTTCTGCCCGCCGCCCGGGTAGAGGATTTTGGGACCTTTGCCCCTGTCATTCTGGCAGCGATTCCCGCCCTGACTCCTACCCTGGGCTTCCAGCAACACAATCCGCACCACATCTTTGATGTGTACACCCACACCGCCCATGTGGTAGCCGCAGTTCCCCCTACTCTCTCCCTTCGGTGGGCGGCCCTCCTCCACGACGTGGCGAAGCCCACTTGCTTCACCCAAGACGACGACGGCGTAGGTCACTTCCGGGGCCACGCCCATCTGGGCGCCAAAATGGCCCGGGAAATCCTGCAGCAGCTTCGCGCCCCCCGCGCCCTGGAAGACCGGGTGGCTACCCTCATTGCCTACCACGGCGTCACCCGGGACCTGGGTCGGCTCCCTGGGGACAAGCCTCTGCGCCGTCTCCTGCGCCGACTGGGCGAGGAAGTGCTCTGGGAGCTGTTGGCTCTGGACCGGGCCGATGACAGCGGCAAGGGAACCCCCTCGGACCCAGCTGCCTTTGACCGGTTCGAAGCTTCCCTCCGGCAGCTTTTGGCAGAACAGCCGTGTCTCACCACACGGGACCTGGCCATTTCCGGCAGAGATCTGCTGCAAATGGGCCTCCCCCAGGGCCCCATACTGGGCCGCATCCTCCAAACCCTTCTGGAAGAGGTGGGCGACGGCCTCCTGCCCAATACACCGGAAGCCCTCCTCCACCGGGCAGAAGGGTTCCTAGACTTGCTATAAAATATAAATTCGCCGTGCTTCTTCCCCAAGCGCGGCGAATTTATATATACACACCCGAAGGCGGGATGGGCTTTTTCTGCTTCATTGTACCGTCTCTCCCCGGCTGGCGCAAGCCTCCCGGGGGGATGTTTTTTTCTTACTCCGGCGCAATGCCGTCACCCATCCAGGCCGCCCCGCAAGACACTGATCCCCAGAAGCCCCGGACCGGTGTGTACCACCAGGGCTGGGCTGATCTGGCCTTCCGCCAGGAGACTGGTGCATCCGGTTTTTTCCAGAAGCCGGGGCCTCAGGGCGCCAGCCTCCTCCTGGGCATCTCCGTTCAAAAGCGCCACCTGGGAGCCCTTCCTGGAGGCGGCAAAGGTGGAGGCCAATTCCAGCATCCGGTCCAGAGACTTGCCCCGTCCCAGGGCCTTGCCCACGATATAATACACCCCAGACTCGTTGCAGGAAATGATGGGCTTTAGCCGCAACGCCGTTCCCACAGCGGCAGCCACCAGGCCCAGGCGACCCCCTTTTCGCAGATATTCCAGGGTGTCCACACAGAAAAACACCTTGCTGTCCCCCAGCCGCTCCACCAGCCGGTTTTGCAGCGTCTGCCAGTCCATCCCGTCTGCAATCCAGTGGGCTGCCAGCAGCGCGAACACACCGCTGCCAAAGGAGATGTTGCGGGTGTCCAAAACAAAGGTCTCCAAACCCTGATATTCCTGGCACACCAGCCGTACCATATTACAGGTCCCGCTGAGGCCGGAGGAGATGCAAACCACCAACGCCCTTTCATACCCGTCCGCCCGGGCCTGATCCAGGGCGTCCTGAATGGTGCCGCCATCCGGCAGAGAGGTCTGGGGGATCTCACCGGGGAAGCGGTCGTATACCTGCTGCGCAGTGATATTGATCTGGTCATCATATTCCCCCTCTGGATACCGGATCTTCAGGGGAAGGACCCGCATGTCGTACATCTGCCGCACCGCCTGGGGCACGTCACAGCCAGAGTCCACCAAAATGCAAATTTTCTGCAGGTTCATAATATTTCCTCCCAAACGGATTGCACCGTCACACAAGCAGAAGCCCGCACGGCAGCGCCAACATCTAATATGACATAGCAGATTATATGATATATGCAAGCAAATGTCAACTGCCGTTTTCTCCGGCGACAACTCCTGATTTCTTTCCCCATCTCAGAATCCCCATTCTCAATTCGGAGCAAATGACAGACTCTGCTGTACAGGAAGCAAGGACACTGTCTTCTAATGGATGGGGGTGCATTTTGGGTACAGCCCCTATCCATTTTCCAAAAATTTGATAAAATTTGGAAAAAGTGGACGGATTTTCTCGCACTTTATACAGTGTATCCATTTTTTCACCCCGTAAAACCCGGCCTTTTACAGAGGAAATATGGGCATTTTTCAGAAACACTTTTTCAAGTTTCACAAAGACTGCCTCCTGGTCCCAGAAAAATATGTCCTTTTCGACGAAAAAGGATTGCAGTTCTCTGCGAGAAACGGTATAATATCACAGAAGACACAGCACCTATGCGGGCTCCCCCCGCTCATTCTGCGAAAAAGGGAGAAAGTCAACAATATGGATAAAAAAACAAAAGAGCTTTTGGAAGCTTTCCATCAAGGCACCTGCATCCGGGCCTACGAGTTCCTGGGCTGCCACCGTACCGTTCGCCGGGGGAAGTCCGGATATGTCTTCCGGGTCTGGGCCCCCAACGCCAGAAACATCTGTGTGGTGGGCGAGTTCAACTTCTGGAACCCGGAAGATCTGCCCATGGAGCACCTGGAGCACGGTGTGTGGGAGGTCTTTACGACCCGGGGCTACGAAGGCTGCCCTTATAAATACTACATCACCCGCCCCAATGGCACTTCTGTCTATAAAGCCGATCCCTATGGCGTCCGTACCGCCTGTCTGCCCGACACCTCCAGCCTCATCTGCACAGACGATCCCCACACCTGGGGCGACGGAAGGTGGATTCGGGACTTTTCCCTGCGCTCTCCTCTCACCGCTCCCATGAACATCTATGAGATGCACCTGGGCTCCTGGCGGAGAAAAGAGGACGGCAGCGTCTACACCTATGCCGAGCTGGCCGCTCCCCTGGCCGCTTATTTGAAAGAGATGGGTTATACCCACGTAGAGTTTATGCCCCTGTCCGAATATCCCTATGACCCCTCCTGGGGCTATCAGGTAACTGGCTATTATGCCCCCACCTCCCGCTATGGCGATCCAGAGGGGCTGCGCATTCTGGTTGACACCCTGCACCGGGCTGGAATTGGCGTCATCCTGGACTGGGTGCCTGCCCATTTCCCCAAAGACGAGCCCGGATTGTATGAGTTCGACGGCACCTGCTGCTACGAGCTCTCCGATCCCACCATGAACGAGCATCCCGAATGGACCACAAGGATCTTCGACTTTGGCAAACCGGAGGTAAAATGCTTCCTGGTGTCCAACGTGGTCTATTGGCTGGAAAAGTTCCACATCGACGGCCTGCGGGTGGACGCCGTATCCTCCATGCTGTACCTGGACTACGGCCGGACTCAATACAAACCCAATCGCTTCGGCGGCCGAGAAAACCTGGAGGCCATGGAGCTGCTGCGTGCCGTAAACCGGGCCGCCTTCAGTGTCCGGCCCAACGCCCTCATGGTAGCGGAGGAATCCACCTCTTTCCCCATGATCACCAAGCCTGATTTTGACGGCGGTCTGGGCTTCCTGTTCAAGTGGAATATGGGCTGGATGAACGATACCCTCCAATATATGCAGTCCGACCCCATTTACCGGAAATACAAGCACAACAACCTTACCTTCTCCATGACCTACGCCTTTTCCGAGAATTTCATCCTCCCCCTGTCCCACGACGAGGTGGTCCACGGGAAGGCCTCTCTCATCAATAAAATGCCCGGGGAATACGATCAGAAATTCAACAACCTGCGGGCCATGTACGCCTACATGATGGCCCACCCCGGCAAGAAGCTCAGCTTCATGGGCAATGAATTTGCCCAGTTCATTGAATGGCGGTACGCCGAGCAGCTGGATTGGCTGCTTCTGGATTATGACCGGCACCGTCAAATGCAGGATTTTGTTCGGGATCTCAACCACTTTTATCTGTCCCACGCCCAATTCTGGCAGAATGAGCAGGATTGGAGCGGCTTCCAATGGATCCAGCCCGACGCGGGAGACGACAACCTGTTGGCCTTCCGCCGCATTGACCGCCGGAACCGGGAGGTCCTGGTCATCTGCAACTTCTGCCCGGTGGAACGGCTGCACTACCGCCTGGGGGTCCCACGCCGGGGCGTTTACAAGCCCATCTTTTGCTCCGACAGCCTCCCATACGGCGGCGCCGGTCGGGCCATTCGCCCGGCAGTCAGCGAACGGGTCAGCTTCCGGGACTACAAGCTCTCTGCCTGCTTTGACGTCCCTCCCATGTCCACCACTTTCTACGTGCGGGAGAATCTCTCCAAGCGTACTGCCCAATCGAAAAAAGCCGCCCAGGAAACCAACGCCTGAGCTGTCCCTTCCGTTCATCCCCTGCCGGGCTTCGGCCCGCTGTCAATTCCTTTGTTCCATCCGAACATCCAAATCGTTTATAGTAAGGAGAGGCAACCTATGTATTTTCAGAAAAAACGCTGCATTGCCATGCTGCTGGCCGGTGGCCAGGGCAGCCGGCTGAAGGTTTTGACGGAAAACACCGCCAAACCTGCCGTACCCTTCGGCGGTAAATACCGCATCATCGATTTCCCCCTGTCCAATTGCGTCAACTCCGGCATCGACACCGTGGGGATTCTCACCCAGTATCAGCCTCTGGAGCTCAACGAATACATCGGTAACGGCCAGCCCTGGGGACTCAACAAGTCCCATTGCTGCGCCCAGGTGCTGCCCCCCTACGCCCGGAGCAAAAAATCCGAGTGGTACAAGGGCACCGCCAACGCCATTTATCAGAACATCCCCTTCATCGAACGCTTTGATCCGGACAACGTGCTCATTCTCTCCGGCGACCACATCTACCGGATGGACTACGCCGCCATGCTGGCTGCCCACGAAAAGACCGGCGCCGACTGCACCATCGCCGTCCGCACCGTCCCCATGGAAGAAGCCAGCCGCTTTGGCATCATGAATACCAACCCCGACGGCTCCATCTATGAATTTGAAGAAAAGCCCGCCCACCCCAAGAGCAACAACGCCTCCATGGGCATCTACATTTTCCGCTGGAGCATCCTCAAGCAATTCCTCATAGCCGACGAGGAAGACCCCAATTCCGAAAACGACTTTGGCAAGAACCTGATCCCGGCCCTGCTGAACTCCGGGCACAAACTGTGGGCCTACGCCTTCGAAGGCTATTGGAAGGACGTGGGCACCATCGACTCCCTGTGGGAGGCCAATATGGACCTGCTGGGCATTGAACCCAACTTCGACATCCGGGGCGCGGAAAACGAAAAGATCTCTGCCCGGAACAACGCCATGCCCTCCAGCTACATTGCCCCGGAGGCCCAGACCGTCAATTGCTTCATCGCAGAGGGCGGCGAGATTTACGGCGCCGTCCGCCATGCCATCATCTCCACCGGCTGCACCATCGGCGCAGGCGCTCTGGTGGAAGACAGCGTGATCATGCCCAATGTGTTTGTCGCCCCCGGCGCCATCATCCGTCACGCCATCATTGGCGAGAACTGCACCATCTCCTCCGGCGCCGTGGTGGGCGGCGCGTTCCCCAATGGAACCAAGCGAAAAATCAGCGTCCTGGGCAAAAATCAAACGCTTCCGGAAAACGCCGTGGTTGCTCCCGGCGAGGTCCGTTGAAAGGAGATACAGCATGATGAAAGCAATGGGTATTATTTTCGCCAACATCTATGACAGCTCCCTGGGCGACTTGACCAACAAACGTACCATCGCCTCTCTGCCCTATGGCGGCCGGTACCGCCAGATCGACTTTACCCTGTCCAACATGTCCAACTCCGGCATCCGCCACATCGGCATAATCACCAAATACAACTACCAGTCTCTGATGAACCACATCGGCTCCGGTCAGGAGTGGGACCTGGACCTGGAAGAAGGCGGCATGGAATATCTGACCCCCTTTGCCCTGGGCCACAACGGCAGCTACCGCGGCAAGCTGGAGGCGCTCAATTCCGCCATGGTGTTCCTGGAAAACTCCCTGGAGGATTATGTCATCCTGGCCGACAGCAGCGTGCTTTGTAACATTGACCTGGAAAAGGTTCTGGAGTACCACGTGTCCAGTGGAAAAGACATCACCGCCGTGATGAAAGCCGGAATTGCCAACGGGACCAAGCAGCTGGATCTGGGCATTCGCCTGAGTGAAGACGGCCAGGTGGCAGATATGGCAGTGGACTACTGTGCCGGGCCAGAATATCTGGCCAGCATGGGCATCTTCATCATCAATCGGGAGCTGCTCATCTACTTTGTCAAGGAGTCCGTTGCCCGGAGCCGCTATCGCTTTGAGCGGGACTTCCTTCTGAAGCAGTTCAACGATAAGAATCTCACCGTGGGTGTGTACTGCTTTGAGGGCGTGGCCATGTTCAATGAAAGTACCCTGGAATACTTCCGGAACAACCTGGCGCTCACCGATTACAGCACCCGTCACAATCTGTTCCGCACAGACCGGACCATCTACACCAAGGTCCGGGACCGGGTGCCCACCACATACGGCGAGAATGCCAAAATCGGCGACTGCATCATCGCCGACGGCTGTCAGCTGGATGGAACCGCAGAGCATTCTGTCTTCTTCCGTCAGGTCCGCCTGGGGGAAGGCGCTCAGGTCAAGCACTGTGTCATCATGAACGACTGCTCCATCGGCGCAGGCGCTGAGCTGTATTGCGCCATTCTGGACAAGGACGTGGTTGTCCGCCCCGGTGTTCGCCTCATCGGCACGCCGGAGAATCCCATAATTGTCAAGCGGGGTGAAATTGTATGAAAATCGCCATGGTTGCCTCTGAGGCCGCCCCCTATGCCAAGTCCGGCGGTCTGGGAGACGTGATGCTGGGTCTGCCCAGCGAGCTGGCCCGAATCCCGGATAACCAGGTCTGCCTGTTCCTCCCCTTCTACAAGCGGATCAAAGAGAATCCCGCTTATGAGACGGAGCTGTTCGCAGAATTCCGGGTGGGTCTGTCCTGGCGGGAGCAGTATGCCGGGCTCCACCGGCTCAAAACCAAAGGCCGCAAGAAGCTGCCCACTGTGTATTTCATTGACAACGAATATTACTTTGGGCGCGACGGCCTGTACGGTTACCTGGATGATGGGGAGAGGTATGCCTTCTTCTCCAAGGCCGTGTTGGACGCCATGGCCGTGCTCCAGTTCTATCCCGACGTCATCCAGTCCAACGACTGGCAGACCGCCATGGTCCCTGTATATCTCAACGCCCAATACCGGGGGGTCTTCCCTTACACCAAGACCGTCTTCACCATCCATAACATCGAATATCAGGGCTGGGCCAACCCAGACTTTTTCGACAACGTACTGGGTCTGCCGGAATCCTACCGGGGCATCATGGACATGACCGGCGGCGTCAACATGATGAAGGGCGCCATTGAATGCGCCGACATCGTGTCCACCGTCTCTGAAACCTACGCCCAGGAAATTCGCTACCCCTACTATGCCCATGGCCTGGACGGCATCCTGTCCGGCTACTGGTACAAGTTGGTGGGCATCACCAACGGCGTGGACGTGTCAGCATTTGACCCCGCCACCGACAAAGCCCTGGTCCAGAATTACTCCATCGACGACTTCAAATCCGGTAAAGCCGCCAACAAGGCCGCCATCCAACGGGAGTTGGGGCTACCGGAGCGGCCGGAAGTTCCCATGCTGGCCATGATCACCCGCCTGGCCGGGCACAAGGGCATCGATCTTCTGTGCTACACCGCACGCCGTCTCCTGGCTCTGGACGTGCAGCTGGTGGTCCTGGGTACCGGAGAACAGCGGTTCGAAAATTTCTTCCGGGGCCTGGCCGCAGAATACCCGAACAAGGTCTCTGCACAGTTGAAGTTTGACGTGAACCTGGCCAATCGGATTTACGCCGGCGCAGACGTATACCTCATGCCCTCCAAGTCAGAGCCCTGCGGCCTCAGCCAGATGAATGCCATGCGCTATGGCACCGTCCCTGTGGTCAACGCCACCGGCGGTCTGAAGGACACCGTGCCGCCTGTAGACGCCGCCTCTCAGACCGGCCTGGGATACACCTTCCAGAGCTACAACGGAGACGACTTCTGGGGCGCCATCGACCGCTGCCTGGGACTCTACTGGCACGACCCAGACGGCTGGGACCGCCTCATCCGCCGGGATATGTCCACAGACTTCAGCTGGAAGCATCCTGCGGAAGCATACATGGCGCTGTTTCACCGCCTGACGGGCTGACCTCATCCTGACGGACGGGCTTGTCTCAAAACGAGTTTTGAGACAAGCCCTGACGTTTTTCCAAACCATATTGGTTTGAAAAAACGGTTGATTGAACGCGAAAGGGGCCCTTCGCCCCTTTCACACTTTCCCCGCTACTTGATATCGTTAAATTTTTTTCCTACTTTTTCTTGGTGCAACGGCATGCGAGACAGCCCCGTCTTCTCGTTTGGCATCTACCATCCCACCCGATTCCACTTTTTAGCGAAGGAGCCCCCCATATGCTTCGTATTCTCTATAACAGCCGGGATCTTTCCCACAAAGTTCCCTTTGGCACCGTCACCCCCGGACAGCTCTGTACCCTCCGGGTGCACATTCCCCAGCATTGCCACACCCAAAAGTCCCTGTGTCGCCTGCTTCGGGAGGACGGGACGCTCCTCCGGGAGGTTCCCATGCACTGCGATTCCGTTGTGCCCCCCTATGAGATTTGGACCTGCCAGTTCTCTCTGGAGCCCGGCCTGTATTTCTATTTTTTCCGCATCACCACCCCCAATGAGACCTTCTCACTCCTGCGCCAGGGGGAGGACACCAACATGGAGGCCGGGGACTGGTGGCAGCTGAGCTGCGTCCCAAAGGACGCCTACACCCCTGCTTGGGCACAAGGGGCCATCATCTATCAAGTCTTCCCCGACCGGTTCGCCCGGTCCGGCTCCTGTGACCTCACCGGCAAGCTGGAGCCCTACACCCTGCACCCAATCTGGTCAGAAGAGGTCCACTGGCAGCCCACCGACCGGGGAGAAGTGCTGAACAACGACTTTTTTGGGGGAAACTTCCAAGGAATCACAGAAAAGCTGCCTCATATCGCCTCCTTGGGCGCTACGGTGTTATATCTGAATCCCATTTCCAAGGCCTTTTCCAGCCACCGGTACGACACCGGGGACTACAAAACTCCAGACCCCATGCTGGGCACAGAGGAAGACTTTGCAACCCTGTGCCAGGAGGCCCGTAAGCTGGGCATTCACGTGATTCTGGACGGCGTCTTCTCCCACACTGGCTCCAACAGCCTGTATTTCGACCGGTATCGCGCCTTTGGCGGTCACGGCGCTTACGCAGACCCCCAGTCCCCCTACCGCAGCTGGTACCAGTTCTACCACTACCCCGACTCCTACCACTGCTGGTGGAACTTTGACACCCTGCCCTGTGTGAACAAAATGGATCCCACCTACCTGGATTATGTGATCGACGGACCGGACAGCGTGGTGGCCCATTGGCTCCGGCTGGGCGCAGACGGCTTCCGGTTGGACGTGGTGGACGAACTGCCAGACGCCTTTGTTCTGCGGTTAAAGCGGCGCATCCGGGAGATCAAGCCAGACGCCCTGCTCATCGGGGAGGTCTGGGAAGACGCATCCAACAAAATCGCATATGACCTGCGCCGCCGCTACTTTGTGGATGGGGAACTGGACAGCGTCATGAATTACCCCTATCGGAAAGCCATTCTGGACTTTCTCCGGCAGCGGGACGACGGCAGCGGCTTCCAAGAGGCCGTGGTCACCCTGGCTGAGAATTACCCACCCCATGTGCTGGCCTGCTGCATGAACCTGCTGGGCACCCACGACACCCCCCGCATCCTCACCGCCCTCATGGATGACTTCGACGGCAGCCGGGCGGAAAAAGCGGCTCGCCGCCTGTCTCCCGGGCAGCTCCTAGTGGCAAAGGAGCGGCTTCGCATGGCCTCTTTCCTGCAATTTGTCCTGCCGGGCGCTCCCACCATATACTATGGCGACGAGGCCGGCATGGAGGGCTATGCGGACCCATTCAACCGGCGCACCTACCCCTGGGGACAGGAAGACCAGGACCTTTTGGCCCACTACCGCCGCCTGGGCCAGCTTCGCCGGGACCATCCTGCCCTGCGAAGCCCCACGATTTCCTTCCTCACTGCTGCAGACGGCCACTTGCGTTTCCTTCGGACCGCAGAGGCTCCCTCGACGCAGCAGGTTGAAATTTATGTCAACCGCACCGGCGATTCCTGGAGCATTCCCACCGGGCAGCTCCTCCTGGGGCATCGCCTGGAAACCGTGGCGCCCAATGCCCTGACGCTTCTGCCGGGCGGCTTCTGCGCCTTGGAGGTGTAATCATGTCAGACGAAACCATTCTCTCCGGCTACTGCCGGGTCCTGGACCAAAGCCGTATGGTCACTGTGGAATGGGAGGGCCAGAGCCTTCTGGACGCAGACTGCTGCTACGGCGCCTGCGTCCACCAAACCACCTGTGAAATCGGCAAAGCCATCACTGCGTTGCTGAAAGTACCGCAACCTTAGATCCATGGCAGGCTGCGGCGTACCCTCTCTGCCGAAAAAAGATGTTCCGCCAGGTACACCCCCTGGCGGAACATCCTTTTCTCTGAGTTCACTGCTGCGAGACTTCGTAATCAGCCAACGGGGCAAGACAGGATGTCCTCTGGACAGCCCTATCTCTTCTGGCGCTCCACATACCGCACTGCCGACAGGCCCGCTTGGGCCCCCTGGGCCACCGCTGTGGCCACTTGGGGCAGGCCCCCGGTACAGTCTCCGGCTGCAAAAAGCCCCGGCACATTGGTGGCCATGGCCCCGTCCACCACAATGGTTCCATGCTCTGTGAGAAGGCCCACCTTCCGGGCCAGATCCCCACTGCCGGCAGTGCCCAAAGCCACAAACAGGCGGGATACCTCCATGGCGCTCCCATCAGAGAACCGAATGGCAGACAACGCCCCCCCGTCCCCCTCCAGAGCCGCCACCGGGCGGGAATCCAGCTCCAACCCCTGGGGGAGACCATCGGCCGGTTCCCCATTGGTCAGGAGGGTCACACGCCTGGCAAGGGGCAACAGCACCCCCGCTTCATGGAGGGCATAGGGCCCTGCCCCCAACACCGCCACCTCCTTGCCCCGGCAGAAAAATCCATCGCATACGGCACAGTAGCTGACTCCCGCCCCGTCCAATTCGTCCAGGCCCGGAATCCGGGGCCGCCGCCGCTGGGTGCCGGTGGCCAAGATCACGGCAGGGGCCGCCAATGTCCCTGCCGTCGTTTCCGCCTCCAGGCCCTCTTGGCCAAAGCCCAGGCCCAAAATCTGGGCCTTCACGATGGTGACTCCCATGGCCCGCGCCTGCTCCAGCCCCTGCCGGAACAGGTCCGGTCCCGTAATGGACGTCGGGAACCCGTAATAATTCTCAATGCGCTCCGCCCGGGCCAGCGCGCCGCCGTCCTCATAAACCAGGGTGACGGATTGCCCCCCACGGGCTGCATAAATGGCCGCCGTCGCCCCAGCCGGGCCACCGCCCAAAACCAAAATATCCATATACTACCTCCCAAACCCATCCCGGGCCATCTGGAATCCGCCGTAAATACCGGCATCATTGCCCAGCTTCGCCAGGGCAAACACAATCTCCCGCCCGGTGTGGAACATGTAGGAGAGGAAATACTTCCGCACCCCGTCCAAGAGGGGCTGTCCCGCTTTGGACACGCCACCCCCCAGAATGACTGCCTCCGGATCCACCACACAGCAGACATTTGCCAGGAATTGACCCAAAAAGTCAAAATATTCCTCCCGAATTTCCAGCGCCAAGGTATCACCTTGGGCAGAGAGGTCAAAAATATCCTTACAGGTGATGCTCTCCATGTTCCGCAGCGGTGAGGGCAGGCTGCTGTGTTCCATCCGCCGATGCGCCAGACGCAGGACGCCGTTGGCCGATCCGTATTGCTCCGCACACCCCCGCTTGCCGCAGCCGCATACGTCAGTCTCATCCTTCCGCATGGGGATGTGGCTGATCTCGCCGCCTGCTCCGTGGGCTCCATAGAGGATCTTCCCATCCACTACAATTCCGCCGCCGATGCCGGTGCCCAAGGTCACCAGGATCATGCTGCTGTACCCCTGGCCGCCGCCCTGCCAATATTCCCCCAGGGCCGCCACGTTGGCGTCATTTCCCGCCTTCACCGGAAGACCCAGCCGCGCCGACAGCGTCTCCTCCAGCCGGAAGGTTCCCCATCCCAGATTGGCGCACCGGTCTACCACACCGTTCCGGCGCACCGGACCGGGCACGCCAATGCCGAGGCCAAGCACCTGCTCCTTGGACAAACCCCGCCGCACCAGGCAGACCTCCACCGCATCCACAATGTCCGGAAGAATTGCCCCGCCGTGGTCTTCTGTCCGGGTGGGAATCTCCCACTTCTCCAAAAGCTCCCCCGGCTCTGTAAACAATCCCAGCTTCACTGTGGTTCCACCCACATCAATTCCAAAGCCGTACCTCATATCCAACCCATCCATTTCCAGTCAGGCCCACATACTGTCTGGCCTGACATTGTATATATATGCCATTTTAGCAACAGTCTTTCCGATTTTATCATAATTAGCTCTGAGTTGCAATCCAAAAAAATGACAAAGATCCCTGTCTGCCCAACGCCGTTTCCCCACTTCCCGCACAAAATAGTCCTTGCGTTTCCCCCCGTTTTGAGATACCATAATAGAAGAAACCTGACAACTACCGTTTGAAAGGATGTGCTACCATGATCAAAGTGGATATATCCAACGTATGGGGGCAGCTGGCCCTGCCCGACCTGTTGGCCTTAGAAAAAGAAGTCTCTTCCGCACACAAAACCCTGATGGAAGGCACCGGCGAGGGAAATGATTTCCTGGGCTGGCTAAACCTGCCCTCCTATGAGCAGACGGAGGAGATGCGGCGGATCGCCCAGGCTGCGGACCGGATTCGGGAGACCTCCGAGGTCTTTGTGGTCGTGGGCATTGGCGGCTCCTACCTGGGCCCACGGGCTGCCATTGAACTCACATACGGCAACAATTACAACCTGCAGCGGGGCGTCAAAGGCAACCCCCGGATCTTCTTCGCCGGCAACGGCCTGTCCACCCGGGCTTGGAACGACCTGTCCTCCGAGCTGGACGGGAAGGACTTCTCCGTAGTCTTCATCTCCAAATCCGGTACCACCACAGAGCCTGCCATTGCCACCCGGGCCCTGCGCTGGATGCTGGAGCGGAAATACGGCACAGACGGCGCCAAGAGCCGGATCTTTGCCATCACCGACCCCTGCAAGGGGGCCCTGCGCCAAATGGCCATGGAAGAGGGCTGGGAGACCTTTGTCATTCCTCCCGATGTGGGCGGCCGCTACAGCGTCCTCACCCCTGTGGGCCTGCTGCCCATGGCCGTCGCCGGGATCAACATCTGCGACGTGATGCTGGGCGCTGCCAAGGCCAAGAAAGACTATGATTTGCGCTCCTTCGAGAACCCGGTCTGGCTGTATGCCGCCATCCGGAACCTGCTGTACCGCAAGGGGAAGGCCATCGAACTGCTGGTTTCCTTCGAGCCTGCCTTCAAGATGATGAGTGGATGGTGGCAGCAGCTCTTCGGCGAAACCGAGGGCAAAGACGGCAAGGGCCTCTTCCCTGTCACAGCCGAATTTACCGCCGACCTCCACTCCCTGGGTCAGATGATCCAGCAGGGGCAGCGGAATTTGTTTGAAACCATGATCCGCTTCGCGCCCCCCGCCCGGACCGTCACCGTGGGCTCCGACTGGAAGAATTTGGACGGTCTCAACTATCTGGAAGGCAAGACCCTGGATTTCGTAGACGAGCAGGCCTTCCGCGGCACCGTAGCCGCCCACGCGGACGGCGGCGTGCCGGTCATCACCATGGACGTGGGTGAGCTGGACGATATGAAGCTGGGCGACCTCTTCTATTTCTTCGAGCTGTCCTGCGGCATCTCCGCCTATTTGCTGGGGGTTAACCCCTTTAACCAGCCCGGCGTGGAGTTTTACAAGCGGAATATGTTCCAGCTTCTGGGCAAGCCTGGTTATGAGCGGAAATAACCTTTTCAGACCATCTCGGCGCCAATTCTGCGGTGTCCTATTCCAAAGCCATTCTGTGAATTTTCCATGAAAACAGTTGCAAATCCCCATGAGAGCTGGTAGAATAGTAGAACAAACCGGCCCGCCGGTGCTGCAAGGAGGAGATACCAATGGTTCAGGTAATTATGGGGCTGAAAGGCTCCGGCAAGACCAAGCAGTTGGTCAAAGATATCAACGAAGCTGTCCAGAGCGAGACCGGCAGCGTAGTTTGTGTGGAATTTGGTAAAAAGCTCACCTATGACATTGACTACCGCGTCCGTCTCATTGACGCGAAGGAATATAACATTACAAACGTTCCCCTGCTAAAGGGCTTCCTCAGCGGCCTCCACGCCGGGAACTTTGACATCACCCACGTGTTCATCGAAAGCCTGTACAAAATCATCGGCGAAGACCGGGCCACCGGAGAGGCTTTCGTCACCTGGTGCGAAGAATTCGGCGCAGCCAACGACATGCGCTTTACCATCACCATTTCCGACGAGCCAGCGCAGGCTTCTGAGGCAATGAAAAAATATCTATAAGTCTCCATAATACCACCCGCCCTGAGGCCTTCCCTCAGGGCGGTTTTGTATGTCTTCGCTGCAAAGTTCTTCGTTTTTTTAAAAACTCGCCATGCATATCAGCGGGCGGACACACCTGTGCGTCCGCCCGTGGTAGGCGTTGCGAATTCACCCGACGTGGTTGGGAAACGCATGATGTTTCCGCCGGGCGGACACATGGGTCCGCCCCTACGGCGAACGGCGAGGATTGGCAGAAATTACTCGACATTTTTGCGATTTTATTGCCCACTTTAGGAGGAAATCTTGTGAATTTTACGGAAACACCGAGAATCTGTTCATGCACCATGTTGCGATATCATCGTAGGGGCGGACCTGTGTGTCCGCCCGTGGTAGGCATCACAAATTTGTAGAACATGGGAAGGAAACGCACTATGTTTCCACTAAGCGGACACACAAATCCGCCCCTATGGCCTTGACCGTAACCCTAAGCGCGTTCCCTCACGGGAAACTCTCTCCAAAGCGCAAATTCAAGGATTGTTAGCAGCACAACTACTCCACAGATTTCAACGCCTCCGCCATATTGATGCGCTCCAGCTTGAAATAGAGGAACACATCCACCATGCAGGCAAACAAGAAGGTGAGCACCACCGCCCAGAGGTAGCTGGTCCAGGCAACTTTGGGGGTGAAGAAGACCATATCAATGCGGACCTGACTGATGACAAAGGCGTGGAGCAGCTTTCCTGCGACCAGCCCCAAAGCGCAGCCCATAGCGGTGAGGGCCATGCCCTCCCGGAAGACATAGGACGCGGATTCCATGGGATAGAAGCCCAACACCTTGATGGTGGCAATTTCCCGGACCCGCTCGGCGATGTTGATGTTGGTCAGGTTGTACATCACGATGAAGGCCAGGGCCGCCGCGCTGATGACCACCAGGGCCACAATGTAATCCAGGCTCTGCATCATGTTAGACACCCGCTCCGCCATATCCTGGCAGAGCATGACACTGAGCACATCCGCCTGACTGGAAACCACGATGGAGGATTCCTGGGCCGTCTGTCCCTCTGGGACATAGAGGTAAGCCGTATTCACCGGCGGCTCCGTCCCCCATTGCTCCTGCACCGTATCCACGGACACCAACACGTAGTGGTATACATGGTTGTCAAAAATACCGCTGACCGTCACATCCAGGGTTTTCATCTCCGGCGTCCGGAGTACCACCGAATCTCCCACCTGAAGATCCAGCGTCTCCGCCAGGCCCCGGCTGATGACCGCCTGCCCCTTGGACGGGAACGCCACTGGTTCCCTTCCCCGGTGCAGAGAGACAAACTCGGTCAGCTCCTCCTGGGACGCCAGGAGGTGGACCGACTTGGTCCCCGCCCCAGCGGTGAGATCCGCCATGCTCTCGTGGAGGAACAGGGACTCCTCCACCGTCCCGGCACAGCCGTCCAGGAAGGTCGCCTGATCCTCCGGAGTCTGATGGCCTGAGAAGGTGACGGACATGTCATATAAGGTGACTTCCCCAAATTGATCATCCGCCATCCCGGCAATGGAATCTTTGATGCCGAAGCCGGTGACCACCAGAGCGGCGCAGCCGCCCACCCCCACAAGCATCATCACCAGCCGCTTTCGGTACCGGAAAATATTCCGGATGGATACCTTCCTGAGAAAGCTCAAATGCTTCCACAGGGGCAGCCGCTCCAGCAGCAGCCGTTTTCCCGCCTTGGGACTCTTGGGGCGAATCAGCTCCGCCGGCACCTCTGCCAGCTCCCGGCGGCAGCAGAGCCAGGTCACCACCAGCATACAGCCTGTGTAGCTGCACACAATGACCGCGCACAATGGCCACTGGAAGGTCAGCTGCATCCGGGAGGCAAAGTTGTACATAATGTTGTAGCCCTGCCAAATGGCGCTTGGGAAAATGACGGACCCCGCCGACACCCCCAGGAGGCACCCCAGGAGGGAAGCACTGCCGGAATAGGCCAAATACTTCGCCGTAATGGCGCCGCTGCCATACCCCAGCGCCTTCATCACGCCAATCTGCGTCCGCTCCTCGTCCACCATTTTGCTCATGGTGGTGATGCACACCAGGGCCGCCACCAGGAAGAAAAACAGGGGAAACACCTTGCTGATCCCCTCCACAATGTCCGCATCACTTTCATAGCAGACATAGGCCACATTGGTATTCCGGTCCAGGAGATAAGTGTCCGGCTCTGACATGCGCTCCAGCGCCGTCTGTCCCTCTTCCAGCTGCTGCCGGGCCTCTTCCAGCTCCAGCTCTGCCGCCTTCAGCTCCGACTCCGCCTGATTCCGGCTTTCCTCATAGGTTTTCCGGCCCGATTCCAGCTCTTTCCGGGCGTCGTCCAGCTGCTGCCGGCCGGATTCCAGCTGCTGCCGCTGCTCCGACAACTGTGTCTGGGCCTGCTCCAGCTCCAGGCGATTTGCCTCCAGGGTGGCCTGGGCTATGGCGAACCGATCCTCTGCCTGGCTCCGGGCGGAGTCCAGCTGCCGCAGGCCATCCTGGATCTGATTCAATCCGGCCTGGACCTGGCTTTGCTGAGTCAGAAGCTCCGCTTTCTGCGTCTCCAGGCCGGTTTTCTGCTCCTCCAGCTCCTTCTGTTGGGTCAAAGTCTCCGCCTGTTGGGTCTCCATCTCCGCCCGTTGGGCCTCCAAATCCAGAATCCGCTGCTCCAGCTCCTTTTGAGACTCCAGGAGGCCCGGATTCTCCGGGTCCGCCTCCAGCCCTTTCCGGACCACCTCCAGCAGCTGCCGGGCTGCTGTGAGGCCGCTGTCCGTCAGGCGCAGGCTCAGCTCCAGCTGTCCAAGTCCTGTCTCAATCTGAGCAAGGCCGCTTTCCAACTGCCCGAGGCCCGACTCCAGCTGCTCCAAACCCGTCTCAATCTGGGTTAGGCCTTGGGAAGCCTGGGTATACTGACTGGTGAGCTGGGCCTGGGTGTCCGCAAACTGCTGGTAGGTCTGGGCCTTCTGCTGCTGTAGTTGGATCTCCCCTTCCTTCAGCTGCTTGTTGCCCCCATCGATCTGCGCCTGGCCTGCCTCCAGGGCGGTTTGGCCGTTCTTCCACTCCAGTTCTTTGCTCTGAAGCTCCGCCTCTCCCTGGTCCAGCTGTGCACCCGCCTTCTGAAGTTCCTCCTGCGCCTGGTCCCGCTGGGTCTCATAGGTCTTCCGCCCTGCTTCATATGCCTCCCGGCCCTCTCTCAGCTGGGTTTCCGCCTCTTCCACCACGGTTTCATACCGTGCCTGGGCCAGAGTTTTGGCCAAGGGCTCCAATGCATCCGCCGTCTCTGACAGACGTCTCTCATATTCCTCGTCATACATGGGATAGTTCCGGTCCAGCTTCAGGTCGATTTCCGTATACACCCCGCCCAAATCAAAGGCGCCCTCCGGCACATACAGATAGGCCGCCAGGGAGCCCTTGCCCAAGGTGGTGCTGCCCCGCTCAAAGTTCAGGAACAGGGGCGAGCTGCACAGACCCACAATGGTAAATTCCTCCACTGTGAGCTTCTCCCTGGCGTCTGCCTCGTTTTCCTGGGAGAGGGTCAGGGTTTTCCCAATGTCGCTGCGGGTAAAATAGAATCCGTCGGCCAGGCATTCCCCCGCCCGTTGGGGCATTCGTCCGGCCTGTAACTCCGGCACATTGATGCGCTCTGGCAGGTTCAGCAGGCGGAACACCGCGTCTTCCTCCCGATCCTCGCCTCCCAAGAGCACATCCATGGAGATGGCGCCCTCGGCGGCCCCAATGCCCGGCTGCTGGCCCAGAGCCTCCACATCCTCTTGGGTGTAGCCGTAGGTGTTCAGCACCCGGAAGTCAAAGAGGGCCTGCTTGTCAATATAGGTCTGCGCCGTGGCCATCATGTCCCCCTTGGTGGACCGCAGACCCACCAGAAAACCAGACCCCAGGGCAATGATTGCCAGGATGGCCAAATACCGGCCAGCGGACTTTCGAATGGAGCGGCGGAGGTCCCTCCGCATCGACCGGCTCACCACTCAATCTCCGAGACGGGCCGGGGGTTGGGATTCACCCGGACGTCTACTACCGTGCCGTTTTTCACCTGGATCACCCGATCTGCCATAGCGGTGAGGGCCGAATTGTGGGTGATGATGATGATTGTCATGCCGGTCCGTCGGCCGGTATCCTGGAGGAGCTTCAGAATTGCCTTGCCGGTATGATAATCCAGAGCGCCTGTGGGCTCGTCGCACAACAGGAGCTTGGGATTTTTGGCCAGGGCCCGGGCAATGGCCACCCGCTGCTGCTCACCGCCGGACAGCTGCGCCGGGAAATTCTTGGCCCGGGCTGCCAGGCCCACATCTGCCAGCACCTGGCTCGGATCCAGAGGATCCCGGCAAATCTGGCTGGCCAGCTCCACGTTCTCCAGCGCCGTCAGATTCTGGACCAGGTTGTAGAACTGGAAGACAAATCCCACATCCTGCCGCCGGTAGGTCGTCAGCTGCCGTTTGTGAAATGCGGAGACCTCCGCGCCATCCAAAAACACCTTGCCGCTGGTTCTCGTATCCATTCCGCCCAAAATATTGAGTAGCGTGGTTTTCCCAGCGCCGGAAGGGCCCACAATGACACAGAGCTCTCCCTTTTCCACCTCAAAGGTGGCCCCTCGCAGAGCTTCCACCTGCACCTCGCCGGTTTTATAAATTTTCCCCACATCCTGAAATACAACAAACGCCATAAAAATCCCCCAGCTGGCTGCGAACCCTTTGTTTTTTCATGCGATTTATTATACACGCTGCTCCCATGCAATTTATCAACAATTTGTGAATGTTGGCTGGCCTGCACCCCGGCCAAGATTCTGGAAATTCCTGTTTTTTTCTAAAATCCATTGCATTTTTCTCACAAATGTGGTATATTGCACAGTTGGAAAAGCGGTCAAATCATGGAAGGAGCGACCTTTTTATGGCGCAGCAAGAGAACATTCGCAACATTGCAATCATCGCCCACGTAGACCACGGCAAGACCACCCTGGTGGACCAAATGCTGAAGCAAGGCGGCATCTACCGGGAAAATCAGGCGACTGTGGAGCGGGTTATGGACTCCGGAGATCTGGAGCGGGAGCGTGGCATCACCATCCTGGCCAAAAACACCGCCGTCCATTATAAAGACACCAAAATTAACATCGTAGACACCCCGGGCCACGCCGACTTTGGCGGCGAGGTGGAGCGGATCCTGAAGATGGTCAACGGCGTGCTGCTGTTGGTCGACGCGGCCGAGGGCCCCATGCCCCAGACCCGGTTTGTCCTCCAGAAGGCCCTGGAGCTGGGCCACAAGGTGATCGTGGTGGTCAATAAAGTGGACCGTCCCGACGCCCGGGTCCATGAGGTCATGGATGAGGTCCTGGAGCTGCTCCTGGATTTGGACGCCACCGACGAGCAGTTCGACTCCCCCACCATCTTCTGCTCTGCCCGGCAAGGCATCGCCTCCTATGGCCCCGACCAGCTGGGGACCGATCTCGTCCCCCTCTTCGAGACCATTGTGAACTACATTCCCGCCCCCACCGGCGACGATGCCGCCCCACTGCAGGTCCTGGTCTCCTCCATTGACTACAACGAATACGTGGGCCGCATCGGCATCGGCCGCATTGAACGCGGCGCCGTCAAGGTGGGCCAGGAGGTCTCCATCTGCGATTATCACGATCCGGAGCTCCGGCAGAAGGGCAAAATCGTCGCCCTCTACGAATTTGACGGCCTGGGGAAGACCCCCATCCAGGCGGCCTCCGCCGGTGAAATTGTGGCCTTCTCCGGTATGGCAGACATCACCATCGGCCGGACCATCTGCGCCCCTGACGCAGTGGATCCTCTGCCCTTTGTCAAAATCTCCGACCCCACCATCGAAATGACCTTCTCCGTCAACGACAGTCCCTTTGCCGGGCGGGAGGGCAAATACGTCACCTCTCGGAACCTCCGGGACCGGCTCATGCGGGAGCTCCTAAAAGACGTCTCCCTCCACGTCACCGAGCAGGGCACCGACGCCTTCAACGTCGCCGGCCGGGGGGAAATGCACCTGTCCATCCTCATGGAGACCATGCGGCGGGAGGGCTACGAATTCGCCGTGTCCACTCCCCGGGTCCTGACCAAGGAGATCGACGGAAAGGTCTGCGAGCCCATCGAACGCCTGGTCTGCGACGTGCCGGACGGCACCATGGGGGCCGTCATTGAGAAGATCGGCCAGCGGAAAGGCGATCTCGTCACCATGTCGCCCGTGGGCAGCCGGTACCGTTTGGAATTCTTGGTGCCCTCCCGGGGTCTCTTCGGCTACCGGAACGAATTCCTCACCGACACCCGGGGCGAGGGCATCATGTCCTCTGTGCTGGACAGCTACGCGCCTATGAAAGGTGAAATCACCCGTCGTCTCACCGGCTCTCTGGTCTCCTTTGAGACCGGAGACGCCAGCTCCTACGGCCTGTTCAATGCCCAGGAGCGAGGCGTTCTCTTCATCGGCCCCGGCACAGAGGTCTACGCCGGTATGGTGGTGGGCATCTGCAGCCGGAACGAGGACATGACGGTCAACATCTGCAAGAAGAAGCAGCTGACCAACATGCGGGCCGCAGGCTCCGATGAGGCCCTGCGCCTCACCACCCCCCGAGTTTTCTCCCTGGAGCAGTGTCTGGAGTTCCTGGCAGACGACGAGCTGCTGGAATGCACCCCCAAGAGCCTGCGCATCCGCAAACGGACCCTGGAGCACGCTGCCCGCATGCGGGAAGTCATGAAAAAGCGGGGCTAATCTCCCAGAACGCCCCCGCAAATTACGTTTTAAAACAACCCCATTTCTGGCAGGAAATCGGACTCATTCCCGATTTCCTGCCAGATTTTTTGTCATGAACTGCAACCCGTAGGGAATGGTCTTGACCATTCCGCTTCCTCGGCAGGCCGTCTACCCGCAGCGGTGCCTCTGTGCAAACATCCGGACCCTGCATATTTGTGGCATAAACCAGCTGGAGCCGTGATGTAGACCACCGTTCCTCCGAATTTTCAGTGCCTTCCAGGCGGAACGGCCAAGGCCGTTCCCTACAGGGACGTAGCTCTTAGGCAAATTGCATAAATTCTGGTCAAAAATTTTGTTTGAATCGCTATTTACGTAAAATCAAAACTTATTTGTGAATACGCACTTTCTATGCTATAATGACAGCACACCAAATCAGAAAGGAAGGTGCCAGCCGTCATATGTTGAGAACGGGAATCATGCTGCGCGTGGTTACATCCGTGATTGGCGTTATGATCTGCTTGGCAACATCGTGGAGGATACCGGCAGATTGTACACGGCTTATGGCAATGGTCCAACAGATGGGCGCATTCTGAGCAGAAGCCACACATATACGGACTCCATCATCCCCAATCCCAACAAGACTCAGTTTCGGTATGGTTTCGACTGGGTTCCCGATGGGACAGGAATCTGGCCGATCAGCGTTCCCCCTGTCGCGGGATAATCTGCGAACTTTGCAAACATAAGATATTGATGTAATGCACTTGGGGCTCACAAGCTTATGAATGGAGGCACAGCCATGGGTAAACGGAAAGGGACTTTACTATCCTTCACTTCTTTGGTTTTCGCTTTTATGCTTGCAACGTTATTTTTCTACATGGTCTACAATACACATTTTGATTCGGCTACAGATGACTTTTCCGGTCTGGTCGTATATGCGTCTTCCTACGAAAGTGAACCTGGCGCTCAAAAAAAGGAAAAGTTTGATGCGATGAAAGATGACTTGGTAGCTTGGGCATCTAACCATCGAGCTGTTCTCTTTTATAAAGGCTTTTCTGCTGCCGGCATTGCTGCCGTTGACTATGCAAACTGGTTTGAAAGCACATGGAATGTCTCATTTACTGGGCAGGAACCCAAAACGACTATCGTTCAAAATGATACGGGAATCCTGGACAGCTATGCCGAAAATAATGTCCTCTTTCCAGGAGTTTATAATTACCAAATTGTCGGTGTGATTGGAGAGAAAAAAACTCCAACCTTCCAAGGCAATGCCTTCTTCTATTACCCGTTGTCCGACATGACAGATATGGACGGGATGCTGTATACAAACATTTCCGATGATGCCGTCATACGTGAATTGAAGCAGATGATCGAGAAAACAGGCAGGACCGCAGAGTATCAGACGTATCGGGACAGTCAATCAAGCATTTGGGATGTGCTCGTCCAGATGTTTTTTGATGATTTTGTGTCGCGGTCCATGTTGTTTACATTTCTTGGCCTTATCTTCTGTGCAGTGTTTTCAGTCTTCATGATGTACCGGGAGAGCAATCGGTATTTGACTGTGCATCATCTGTATGGCGCGTCTTATCTCATGCTCTTTACGAAAATGCTGCTTCATCTCGTCTGTACATCCATACTTGGAACGTTGCTGGGCTTTATCCTGGGAAAAACGCAGCTGAATCTCATTCACCAGGGGGCGTATCTTAGGATTGCGGGAATCAGTGGAATCTGTAACATTCTGTTTGCCTGCCTGATGCAGATATTGTGTTTTGCTGATTGGGTTCGGAAAAATCGTGGGAAGGAGGGGCGTTATTGAAATGGTACTAAAACAAGTTTTGCGAGATATTCGAAAGGAATGGTCATGGGCGCTTTTTTATACCGTTGTCGCGACCATGATTGTTATGGCTATCTCCTTCTTATACGCTAGTTTTTCATCTGTGCGCAAGCAATCTTCCTCCATCCAGTCTTTTATTGATCAGAAGGTAGTCATGTTCCAGTTTATGCCTACGCAAATGGAACCGGCTGAAGGGGGACGACAGGCGTCAGAATCTTTTGATTTGATGAAGTACCTGCAGCTTAATCTATCCGAAGAAGGCAATGCGGGCAGCTATGTGATTGTCGGAAACGATGGATATGTTGACGATAAGTATGAATCCATTCTTATTCTCTTTGGCCAGTACAGCAGCCTTGCAGGGCTGAATTACGGATCGCCTATGGCCTTATTCGTTCCAGAAGCACATAAAGAAGACGTTGGAACGCAGCTCACAGTTGCAGGGCAGACGATCGATGTGATCGATACGGTAGGTTCAGATTTTGACCTTTTTCATCCCCTATACTACATCGATTCCGAAAACCCCATCCTTTCCAACGCATTAGTTCTCTGTACCAGGGACTTTCAAACGGTAAATAGCATGTTTCCATGGTGGGGATTAACCAGTGAAGTGTTTGGCCGTATGGTGCTTTTGAACCCAACTGATGCAGAAGTAAGTTATCTTCAAGCGATGTTCTACAATCAATATGGCACGATTTATAAGGGGATCTCAACAGAGGAGTTCACCAAAACGACGACGATCGCCTCCATGCGCGCGCACCGACTCTACATGTGGTTTTATATTCTTTCGGGCGTGCTCCTGCTCATTATGCTGATGTGTAACGTAATTCGAATGGTTGAGGCGCACGTTGCTGATTACACCGTACATCATCTGTATGGTGCGCCCGTCCGCTTGATTCAGCAGCGTGTTGGAGGCTTTGTCTTTTCCCTGAACATTCTCCCAATCGTTGGGGTTCTATTTATACTCGCCGTCAACGAATTGACACTCTGGTATCTTCTGCCGTTGTGCATGGTTCTTATTTTGGCTTTATGTGTATTTGCGGCCTGCTACGCGGGCAAGCGAATCGGTACGCTGAATAGTTTGGGAAATCTGAGGAGGGATTACTGATGGAACTGCTATCAATTCGGCATGTCAGCAAAAGCTTTCTTGATCACGACAGTACAGTTCATGCTGTAACTGATGTCTCTCTGGATATTTTTCCGGGTGAAATGATTGCCATCATCGGCCCCTCCGGAAGCGGTAAAACAACACTTCTGAATCTGATGGGCATCGTTTTGGCTCCTGATACCGGCGAAATCTTGGTAGATGGTCAAAGCACCGACCACCTGAATGATTCGGAAAGATGCAGGATACGAAATCGGTATTTTGGATATATCGTGCAGGACTTTGCCTTAATAGAAGAAGATACCGCTTCACAGAACATCCTTGTGCCCACTTTATACAGCAGACAACGCAAAAGCAATGCAGAATACAAAAAGAAAATGCGGGGCTTGGCAGAGAAGCTCCAGGTAGCTGACAAATTGAAAACTACGGTTAAAAACCTTTCCGGAGGTGAGCGCCAGCGTATCGCCATTATTCGTAGCCTGATTTGCGACCAGCAGATCATATTGGCTGACGAACCGACAGGCGCCCTGGATCAGGAGAACTCTTTCATTGTGATGGAGTATCTCCGAGAAGTTGTGAACAATGAGCGTAGAGCTGTTGTAATCGTTACACATGACTTAAATGTTGCCTGTCGATGTGACCGTGTCTATCAGCTGACACGGGGTACTCTGTCAGTACGACAGCCTTCCGAGCAATGAGCAAGACATTGTTGCAGAAATCAATAGAAATCATGCCTCCATCGGAAAAACGTAATCTCTGAAAATATAAGTCAAAAATCCCGTCTGACTTCCTGTTAGAAATCAGACGGGATTTTCCGTACGCACCCCCGGAACCGCCAGCCAACAGCTCATAAGTAATGAGTTCCCTATCACTGTTGCGGCCAAACGTGAAGAAGCGAGCATATGAATTCCGGCGCGTGTATCTGATTGAGGGAGATCCACGTCTCAAGGACAAAGCTACGCTTCGTTATCTTATCAAAAATCTAACATAGCGGGGAGGTTCGTTGTAACCCATGTCCCTTCACAAAGCGTAAACCATGTTGCTATTGACACGAGACCGTTCCCTACGAGGCGTAGCTCTTGGGCAAATTGCACAAATTTGGGCCGGAAATTTTGTCTGAATTGCTGTTTGCGTAAAAGCAAAATTCATTTGCGAATACGCATTCTCTATGCTATAATGACAGCACACCAAATCAGAAAGGAAGGTACCATATGCAAAAGATTTTGAAACGCTGTTTGGCCCTGTTCCTCTGTGCCGTTTTGGCACTGGGCGTCATGGGGCTGCCCCAGAGCCAGGCCCAGGAGGCCCCGGCTCCACAGGGCCAAAGTGACTACGGTCCCCTGACCGTCTACGGGAAGGCCGGGGAGACCACTTTCGTCCCCGCAGGTTACACCTACGTCTACGAAGAGGAAGACGGCAGTGTCTACACCCGGGAAGCTGCCAGAGACATGTACATCTCCCAGCGGGTCCTCACCCCCCAGGAGGCCGAGGCTCTGGCCGGGCTGGAGGGCGGCGAAACCCGGTACCTGACCGCAGAAGACGGCTCCGTCCTCCAGTGCCAGGACTTTGACGCCCAAGAGGCCGCCCAATACTCCCAGGCCGTGCGGGAAATCCTGGGAGATGCCCCCCTGGACCAGGGTGAGGAAATCAGCCTCTGCTCTGAGGTCTACACCCAGGAATCTTTGGTTAAGGCCATGGTGATCTTCGAAGATGCGCCGGTCGCCTCCATGGAGTCCATGTCCGTCCGGCTGGGTCAGCCCCTGGGGCAGGCGGAGCAGGCCGCCATGGCCCGCATCGCCCAGCGGCAGGCCGTACAGACCCAGGCCCTGGAGAAGAAGCTGGGCTATGACCTGCAGGTTTCGGACCACTTCACCCTCCTGACCAACGCCATCTCCGTCACAGTGCAATACGGCGACCTCCAGAAGCTGAATCGGCAGCCCGGGGTCAAGGCCGCCTTTTTGATGCCTGCCTTCTCTGTGCCGGAATCGGAGGCTCCTGTGGTCCAGTCCGCTTCTCAGTTCCTGCCCAATATGCACTCCGCAGGCCCTGCCATGGGCGCAACCGGGGCCTGGGACCTGGGCTATCAGGGCGAGGGCATGAGCGTGGCCATCCTCGACACCGGCCTCAGCTACGAAAACCCCAGCTTCATCCAGGAGCCCCAGGACCAGAGCCGGGTGGCCTACACCAAGGAGGACATCGCCACCATTCTGGAGGCCAACAACCTCCACGCCGAAGCCCTGTCCGAGGAGACCAGCCTGGACACCGTGTACTACAGCGGCAAGGTTCCCTTCGGCTTCAACTACGCAGACGGCCTGGCCAACTTCGGCACCGATGACGACACCGGCCTGGGCCACGGCACCCACGTGGCTGGCATTGTGGCGGGCAATCTGCCGGAGGAGGTCCAGGAGCAGCTCCACATGGAGACCCTGGGCATTGCCCCGGAGGCACAGCTGGTCATCATGAAGGTGTTTGACATGGACGGCATGTGCTACTTCGACTACCTGATTGCCGCTATGGAAGACGCCATTGCCCTGGGCGTGGACTGCGCCAACCTGTCCCTGGGTTCCGCCTGTGGTCCTCATTATTACGAGGGCATGACGGAAGTTTACGACGCCGCCCGGGCGGCGGGCATCAACGTGGTGGTGGCCGCCGGCAACGACGCCTCCACCGGCTACCGGAGTCTCTGGGGCGAGGGCCTGGTGGAATCCAGCTCCGTCTCCACCGGCACCCTGGGCATGCCCGGCACCTTTGACTCCGTGCTGACAGTGGCCAGTATGGAAAATCCCCAGGAAGTTTCTTTTGAGGCAATCCGGGGCCTCTCCACCGTCAGCTGGTACAACCGTGCCCAAGGTTTCCGGCAATTCTTCGCCTACCAGGAGGCCGAATCCGTCCCGGAAGGCATGGGCTTCCAGGAGCGCCTGGCAGGTCAATTCCTGACCTACGCCACCCGGTGGGAGGACGCAGAAGGAAAGCTCATGTTCGCCCCCTTCGAGGGCGGAAATGCAGACGGCATCATGGCCCAAGCAGTGCAATCCAAAGCGGCTGCCGTGATCCTTTACAGCCCCACGGTCACAGAGGAGTTGCCGGCCGGTATGGCAGTCCATTTCTCCCTGACTCGATTCGATGTGCCCATGGCTGCCACCAGCAGACTGCAATATGACTTCATCTGGTCCAATCTCCCGGACAAGGACCTCTTGCGGGTAGACACCATTTGGAATCCCAGCCAATTTGCAGGTCAAATGTCCAGCTTCTCCTCCTGGGGTCCCACCGATGGCCTAACCCTGAAGCCGGAGATCACCGGCATCGGCGGCAACGTGTTCTCGGCTTATGTGGGCAATGACTACGCCGTGGCTTCCGGCACCTCCATGGCCTCTCCCGCCGTGGCGGCCTCTGCGGCTCTGGTGCGGCAGTACCTGCGGGAATCCGGCGTGGCGGAGGAGCAGCTGCCCCACATGGTGAATTGCCTGCTCATGAGCACCGCCACCCCCGTCCGGGACGAGGAGCACAACACCCTCTACTTCGTCCGCCGTCAGGGCGCAGGCCTGGCCAACGCCGCCCTTGCCATGGCCTCCGGGGCCTACATCCAGGTGGAGGGCACGACAAAGCCAAATTTGAATTGGGGGACGACCCGGACCGCACCGGCTCCTACACCATGGACTTCCAGGTGGTAAACTTCTCCGACGCAGACAAAACTTATCACCTGGATACCACCGTCCTGGGCCAAATTGCCCAGGGGGGCCAGTTCAAGCACGGCAAGGTCACCTACCTGGTCTGCGACTATGCCCGGGAGCTGGACGCCGCCGTCACCTCCAGCGCCGCCGATGGAACCATCACCGTTCCGGCCAACTCCACCGCGAAGGTCTCTGTAACCGTTACCCTTTCGGACGCGGACAAGGCCTACATGGACGAGCGGTTCCCTTACGGCTCCTATGTGGAGGGCTTTGTACAGCTGCTCAGCGAAGACAGCGTAACCCTCTCCGCCCCCTTCCTGGCCTTCTACGGCGACTTTGGGGAAGGTCCTGTCCTGGAGGAGGGGACCTATGACACCCTGCTGGGTGGCGTGGAATACGGATACACCACAGCGGATCAGTTCCACAACAGCCTCTGGGGCACTCGCCCGGTATATGACAGCATCCTGGGGCTGTCCAAGAACACCACTTTCTATTTGGGGGACACCTGCGTTCCCGATTGGGTTCGCGTTCCGGCAGAGGATTCGATTGCCCATGTGACAACCTCCTTCTACCCGGAAATGGCTGGCTTCTCTCCCAACCGAGACGGTTCTCTGGACCTGTTTCAGCTGGGCTTGGGCCTGAAACGGAATGCAGAAAATATCCACTATACCGTGACCGACCGAGCCACCGGCAAAGTTCTTTGGGAGCAGGACACCGGATTTGTCCCCAAAACCTACTATAGCGACAACGCCGGTGGCGTACTGTATGCAGGCAGCAGTATGGACGAGGCCCTGTCCTATGAATGGCTGTTTGCGTCCACCCGGAACGAAGAGGGGTACATTTCCTACGACTGGGATCACTGTCTGCTGGCAGAGAACACCTGGGTAGACATTCAAGCGGAGGTCACACCTGAATACCAGCGCGGCGGTCCCAGTGCAAATGATACAGTATCCTTCAGCCTTTACATTGACAACAGCGGACCATTCCAGGCAGAAGATATATCGCTTTACGTAGAATACATGGACACCCCCTGGGGCACTGAAAAGATATATTCCTACAATATCCCTTGTAGCGAAAAATGGTTCCTGGACTATAGTATGTCCCTGGATCTACGCTATAACGAGAGTACCGGCCAGTGGGGTGGCAGCGGATATAGCGCAATGTACGATGGATCACCTCTTCCCATGTATTTGGATAGCGCAAGTATGGTATTTGATCATGGCACTAACTGCATTGATGATTGTGACAAAGTACTGGACCTTGCAATCGACTGCGCAGGAAATACTTCCGTAGCTGTCTTTGAGCAGGGCGAGGCGATGCGAAATTATGTAAATCTATCCGCAGAAAAAACCATTCTGGATCCCGGCGAAACCTTGACCATCCAGAATACCGCAGAAAACCCGTATGACATCCAGATTGAATGGGTCAATGACAACCCCGAGATCTTGGAAATCTTGGAATCCGACGGCTACAGCTGCACCATCCGGGCTTTGACCCCTGGCGCCGCCAGCATTTCCGGTGGCTTCGGACCATACACCAGGTCCCTGAACATCACCGTCCGGGACCCGGAGCGGGAGCAAATTGCCAGGCAATATCCGGACATTGCCAGTCACTGGGCCCGGGAGGAGATCATCACCGCCATCCAGGAGGGCCTCTTCCGCGGAACCAGCGCCAACACCTTCTCCCCGGAGGCCGCCCTCACCCGGGGCCAGCTGGTCACCGTGCTCCACCGCCTGGCCGACTCCCCGGAGGCCACCGGCACTGGCAGCTTCCAGGACGTGCACCAGGGCCGGTACTACACCGAGGCCGTGGCATGGGCCAAGGAAACCGGCCTGGTGAATGGAGTCACCACAGAGCGGTTCTGCCCCAACAGCCCCGTGACCCGGGAGCAGTTCGCGGCAATCCTCTACCGCTACGCCCAGCTCCAAGGCCAGGATGTCTCCAACCAGGCGGACCTGTCGGCCTATCTGGACGCCGGGAAGCTCAGCAATTATGCCCAGTCCCCCATGGCATGGGCCGTGGCCGAGGGCCTCATCCGGGGCGTATCCGAAACCACCCTCTGCCCCAAAGCCTCCAGCACCCGGGCCCAGGCAGCCGTCATCCTGGTGCGCTACCTCACCTGGGAACCCGCCGCCTGAATTCACCGCAATCCCACCCAAATTGGGGGCGCACCGCGCCCCCAATGCCATCCCATGGCATTACCACAAAATGCCCCCAATTCCTGCCCATCCTCACCCCTCGCCGTAGGGGCGGATCTATGTGTCCGCTTGGCAGAAACATCATGCGCTTTTCAACCACGTCGGGCGAATTCCAAATGCCTACCACGGGCGGACACATAGGTCCGCCCCTACGAGGATATCGCAACATAGTGCATAAATAGATTCTTCGGTGTTTTCGTAAAATACACCAAATTTCCTCCTAACATGGGCATTAAAATGGCAAAACACGTCGAGTAATTCCCATCCATCCTCACCCCTCGCCGTAGGGGCGGACCCATGTGTCCGCCCGGCAGAAACACTATACGTTCCCCAACCAGGTTGGGCGAATTCGCAACGCCTACCGCAGGCGGACACCGGTCCATCCCTGTGCCCTGTTCCGAACGCGCGCTTCATCCACAATCCTTGCAAGGTCTGGAGGAAATTGCTATAATAGACCAAACCAAAGTGAAAGGGGGACTTTCGTGGAATTTCAAGTTCATCGAAAACCCTGCATCCTCCTGGAGACGGTAGAGCTTGTCTACAGCTATGTCAATCAAATACCGGCAGAGGAGCTGACGGAAAACGCAGAATATTGTATCCCCGCCAGAGAAATCTCTGCCATTCGGGATACGGTCTGCGGGTCCCTGGATCCAGACAATGAGGAGCTCCAATTCTATTTCAAAGGCGTACCGGTGGATGGGAAGGACCGGCACCTGTCCTGCCTGGCCTGCTGCATGATTTACAGTACCATGGATTTTTCCTGTACCGACGTCGACAGCGCCGTGAACTCTTTAAAACGCGGATGGTTCCTGACTGACCGCCCATTTCGCATCAGCGGAATCAATGGCATTTCCCTGAACCTGACCTCCGCCGAGGGGGAATACACCACCTTGGCCTGGGAGATCGGCCGCCTGCCCGTGCCCCAGAGCTACCAGCTGCAGCTGGTGGAGGTGTTTTCCGGTCGGAAGGACACCTATGCCATGGCGTTTGTCCGGTATACCGAGAGGGATTGCCTAAGCCCCGGAGAGGGCCAGATCGAGCTGCTGATGCTGTGTAAAACCGACGGCAAATGGTATAACTCCAGCATCTCGCCTTCTTACCTGCAAGGGCTGCTCGCTGGGCACAACGAAATTTCGTACGATTAAGATAAGAAC
>UQXI01000021.1 GCA_900544975.1 uncultured Eubacteriales bacterium | reverse complement strand
GAGATGGCTGTTCCCCAAATTAACAGAATGCCCCCAATGGGGATGAGAAATTGCGTTGCTACACCAGAGGCCTGGTATCCGTTGTGGTCAACGGCAAGGTCCGAAGTAAAAATGCGTGCATGCTACAGCAACACCAAAGAATCCGTTTGTGCAGCACGCGGGGATATCATCGTAGAGGTAGACCTGCGTGCCTGCCCATGGGAGGCCACTTCAAAAGGGTCCAGTTGCAAAGTTTGACCTTTGCAACTGGACCCTTTTAAACAATATGGGAGCGAAATCATTCAGCTTTGGCGTCCTCTTCTTCCATCTGGCGGCGGGCTTCGATGAAGCAGCGGACGGCGAATTCCAGGTCTTCCTTGGTGTGGGCGGCAGAGACCTGGGTGCGGATGCGGGCGCGGCCCTTGGGGACCACGGGATAGGTAAAGCTGACGGCGTAGATGCCCAGTTCATAGAGCTTCTGGGCCATGCGGGCGGCCTTGTGCTCGTCGTACAGCATGATGGGGACGCAGGGGTGGGTGCCGTCGATGATGTCAAAGCCGGCGTCCTTCAGGGCCTGGCGGTAACCCACGGTGATGTCCTCCAGGTGATCCCGGAGGGAGGTGTCCTGCTCCAGCATCTCCAGGCACTTGAGGGTGCCGGCAGCCACAGCCGGGGCCAGGGTGTTGGAGAAGAGGTAGGGGCGGCTCCGCTGGCGGAGCAAGTCGATGATCTCCCGCTTGCCGGTGGTGAAGCCACCGGAAGCGCCGCCCAGGGCTTTGCCAAAGGTGCCGGTGATCACATCCACCCGGCCCATGACGCCGCAGTGCTCGGTGGAACCCCGGCCGTGTTTGCCCACGAAGCCGGAGGCGTGGCTGTCGTCCACCATGACCATGGCGCCGTACTGGTCGGCCAGGTCGCAGACGCCCCGGAGATTGGCAATGATGCCATCCATGGAGAACACGCCGTCGGTGGCAATGAGCTTCAGCCGGGCGCCGGCTGCGTCGGCGGCCTGGAGCTGGGCTTCCAGATCGGCCATGTCGTTGTTCTTATAGCGGTACCGCTTGGCCTTGCACAGGCGGATGCCGTCGATGATGGAGGCGTGGTTCAACTCATCGCTGATGACAGCGTCCTCGGCGGTGAGCATCACTTCGAACAGGCCGCCATTGGCGTCGAAGCAGGAGGAGTAGAGAATGGTGTCTTCGGTGCCGAAGAAACGGCTGACGGCAGCCTCCAGCTGCTTATGGATGGACTGGGTGCCGCAGATGAAGCGGACGGAGGCCAAACCATAGCCATATGTATCATAAGCGGCCTTGGCGGCTTCTGCCAGGTCCCGGTTATCGGCCAGGCCCAGATAGTTGTTGGCGCACATGTTCAGAAGATCCTTGCCGTCGGCAAAGATGTGGGCGCTCTGGGGGGTGGTGATGATCCGCTCTGCCTTCAGGACACCGGACTCCCGAATGCCCTCCAGCTGGGAAGCGTAGTAGGAAAATGCTTCTTGCTTGTTCATAATACCGCGTCCTTTCTTAAAATCAGTCGTTGATTCCGCCCCAGTCCAGGATGACCTTGCCGGAGTGGCCGGAGCACATGGCCTCGAAGCCCTGCTGGTAGTCCTGGATGGGGAACCGGTGGGTGATGATTTTCTCCAGGGGGAAGCCGGCTTCCACCATGGCTTGCATTTTGTACCAGGTTTCGTACATTTCACGGCCATAGATGCCCTTCAGAATGAGGCCGTTCCAGATGATGGTGTTTAGGGGGAGCTCCACAGCGTTCTTATTGGGTAGACCCAGAAGGGCAATCCGGCCGCCGTTGTACATGGAGTTGATGAGCTGCCGCAGGGCGATGGGGTTGCCGGACATTTCCATGCCCACGTCAAAGCCTTCGTGGATGCCCATGTCTGCCATGACGTCACGCAGGTCTGTCTCTTTGGTGTTCACGGCGGTGACGCCGAACTGCCGGGCCAGATCCAGCCGGTATTCGTTCAGGTCCGTGATGATCACGTGGCGGGCGCCGGAGAACTTGGCAATGGCAGCGGCCAAAATGCCGATGGGACCTGCGCCGGTTACGAGGACATCTTCTGCCAGCAGGTTAAAGGACAGGGCGGTGTGGGTGGCGTTGCCAAAGGGATCGAAAATGGAGTACAGCTCCTCAGGAATCTTGGAAGAGCAGGAGATCACGTTGGAGGCTGGAATGACCAGATACTCCGCAAATGCGCCGTTGCGGTTGACGCCGACGCCAGAGGTATTTTTGCACAGGTGCCCCCGGCCGGAGCGGCAGTTGCGGCACATACCACAGACAATGTGTCCCTCGCCGGAGACCAGCTCACCGATGTGGTGCCCCTGGACGGAGGAACCCATTTCCACAATTTCGCCCACATACTCATGCCCGGCGGTGGTGCCGACACGGAAGGTATTTTGCGCCCACTCGTTCCAGTCCCAGATATGTACGTCTGTGCCGCAAATGGCGGTCTTATGGATTTTAATCATGACGTCATTTTCGCCTACGGTGGGAATCTCTACTCGCTTCATGGAAAGGCCTTTTGCTGGTTGATCTTTGACCAGTGCCCACATGGTTCCAGTGTGCAATTTGATCACTCCTCTTGTCATATATAGGATGGGGAAGGTTACGGCTGGATCAGGGGGGTTCTCTGGAATCGTCCCTGCTGTAAGAACATTATAGCGGACCTGTTGGCAAAAAGCTATAGGCCAGGAAAAAATTGTTGCAAAAAAGCTGGAGAAATTGCGGGACAGAGGGAAAACACCAGAGAAGTGAGGAGGTTCGCTGGATCCCGGTTCGATTGCAAACAGACGCCGTATTTGCACGATGTCTAAAATGTCTTCCACACGCGGACATATTCAAAGTGTTTGTAAGGCACGGGAGCATTCGTGACTGCAATGCCGGGTATGGTCCTGCCCTGGTTTGACCGACTTGATATCAAGTCCGGGAAGCTTGAAACTGTGAGCAGGGATATCATCAGTACATCCAATTGAGATGCTGGATTTCTGGTGACCAGAAAAAACATTTCGTTTTTTTACGCAAAAAGGACTGTGCGCTACAGGAAAAAGATGGTATAATGGATATATGGTGCGGAAATAAAGCGGCATTAGCGTGCGGTGTTTTTTGACGAATTTAGAGGATGAACGAGCCCGCAAGCATTGCCCCCAGCGAAATCTGGACATGGATATTGCCGGACGGGATTCTATCCGTCCGCAATATAGCAGCCACCGGCTGCAAAATCAATAGGAAAGAGGTAAAAGCAATGACGAATGGCAAAACCAACCTGCGCTTTTTGGCGGTCCTGCTGACGCTGTGCATGGTGCTGACGCTCCTGCCCACGGCCAGCGTGGCTGCCGGTTCCTCTTCCGCTGTGGCGTTCACGCCAGTGGACCCCAGCATCCTGCCGGAAGACCTCCTGATGGAGGGATCCCAGGTGGGGGAAGAGACTGCGGCGGATGTTCCGGCAGACGACGAAGAGGTCCGGGCCATCATCATCCTGGAAGACCCGTCCTTGGTGGACCGGGGCTACTCCACCCTGAATCTGGCGGATAACCAGGCAGCCCTCACCTACAGTGACAAGCTGATGGCCGGCCAGGAAGTGGCTTTGCAGCGCATTCAGACCCAAGTGCTGAAGGGACAGCCTCTGGATGTGGCTTACCGCTTCACCATTGGTGTCAATGGCATTGCCATCACGGCGCCTTATGGGAAGCTGGCAGAGATGGAACGGGTGCCGGGGGTAAAAGCGGTGTATCTGGAGCAGCAATATGAGCTGGACCACACGGTGCAGCCGGACACCTCCACTTCCGGAGAGATGATCGGCTCTTACACTGCCTGGGCAGATGGTTACACTGGTGCGGGAAGCCGGGTTGCCATCATCGATACGGGCATTGACCGGGATCATCCCTCCTTTACCGGAGAGGGTCTGGCATACGGTTTGGCCATCAGCGCCGCCAAGTTTGGCGTACAGGTGTCAGATTACAATTTGCTGACGGTGGAGGATGTGGAAGCGGTTCTGCCCCGGCTCCACGTGGCGGAGCGCCTGGAGGGGGTCACCGCCCAGGAGCTGTATACCAACCAGAAGATTCCATTTGGTTTTGACTACCTGTCGAAGAACATTGACTACAACTGTGACGCCACCTCCGGCGATCACGGCTGCCACGTGGCCGGCATTGCCGCTGCGAACACCTATATTCCCTACACCGATGCCGACGGCGACGTATATTATGCCCCTCAGGAAAACGGCGTCACGGGTGTGGCGCCCAATGCCCAGGTTCTGGTGATGAAGGTGTTCAGCGGAGGCTGGGGTGCGTACGAATCCGACTACATGGCTGCCATAGAGGACGCCATTCTGCTGGGCTGTGACTCTGTGAACCTGTCGCTGGGCTCTGCCTCCGCCGGACGGAGCTATACGACCAGTTACGCAGAGCTCTTTGAGTCGATCCTGCACACCGACACGGTGATCACCATGTCCGCCGGCAACAATGGCGGCTGGTCGGACAACAACCTGACTGGCACGGGGCTGAATCTCACCACCGACGTGCGGATGCAAACCGGCGGAAGCCCCGGTTCGTATACCAATTCCTTCACCATTGCCTCTGTAACCAACATTGGCCTCACGGGCATTGTGGGGTCGTACAACGGTTATCCCGCCGTAGCCGGTGACACCGGCAACAAGTATGGGGCAGACAGTTTTGAAGCGCTGGACACCTCCGCAGACGGCAGTGGCACAGAGTACGATTACGTCTTCCTGGGTGATCCGGAGAATCAGACCGGGATCTACGGCGAAGAGGCGGACTTTGACGGCCAGGATTTCACAGGCAAGGTGGTCCTGATTTCTCGGGGCGGCGGAATCTCTTTCTTTGAGAAGGCCAACCGGGCTGCGGCAGCCGGTGCGGCGGCCACAGTCATATACAACAATGTGGATGGAACCCTGAACATGAACCTGGAGGGCTATACATACACCGCGCCTGCGGTCATTCTCTCCAAGGCCGATGCCGGTGGGGTGCTGGCGGCTTCCACTCAGGACGCTGCCGGAGTCTGGGGCGGCAAGGTGACGGTGACCAACCGGCCTCAGACGGTCACCAATACGGCCGAGGGCTATCGGCCCAGTTCCTTCTCCTCCTGGGGTGTGACGGAGAATCTGGCGCTGAAGCCGGAAATCATTGCGCCTGGCGGCAACATCTACTCCACACTGGATGGCGGCGCCTATGGCCTCAACAGCGGCACCTCCATGTCGGCTCCCTCGGTGACCGGCTCTGCCGCTGTGGTGGCACAGTACATCAAGGAAAACCACCTGGAGGAGAAGACCGGTCTCAACGTCCGGACTCTGGCCATTGCGCTGCTGATGGGCACCGCCCAGCCCCTGATGGACGATGCAGCCGGCCTTCCCTACTCTCCCCGGCTTCAGGGCGCGGGCCTGTCCCAAGTGTATGAGGCGGTGACTGCGCCTGCCTATCTGCTGGTGGGAGAAAAGGAGGGCAACGACGGAAAGGTAAAAATTGAGCTGGGGGACGATCCCAACCGCACCGGCGTTTACAGTAGCAGCTTCTCCATTCACAACATCACGGATCAGCCAATTCTCTACAGCCTGGACAGCCAGGTCTTCACCATGGCGGCAGAAACCATCGATGGACAAGACTACATGTCCAAGAAGGCCTATGGCCTGCAGCCCCAGGTGGACTTCGAAACCCAGGCCCAGGTTGTCTACACCTATGACCTGAATGGGGACGGCAAAGTGGATGTCCTGGACGCCAAGCTGCTGTTGCAGGTGGCCAATGGGACCGCCAAAGCCCTTGAGGAGGACGCCAGCCTTTATGATTTTGACGCCGACGGCGCCATCACCACCGGGGACGCCCAGCGGTTCCTGGCGGCCATCCGGGGAGACACCACGGAGCTGGATGTGACGGCCTGCGCGTATCAGGTTCCGGCCAACGGCAGCATTCAGGTGCAGGCCACCGTCACCCTGTCTGAGCCAGACAAAGCCTACCTGAACGCGCACTACCCCAACGGCGGGTATGTGGACGGGTATCTCTATGTGCATGCAGAGGACGGCACCGGCAAGGAAATGTCCATTCCCCTGCTGGCTTACTATGGCAACTGGTCCGAGCCCAGTATGTACGACAAGTACATTCTGCTGGAGGACAAGTATGATGCAACCGCCTGCGGCTATGTGCAGAACGGCTATGAGAACTTCCTGGGATTCAAGCTCAAGGGGTCCAGCGCCACCAATTATTATATGCCGAATCCCTTTGTGGATGACGCCCAGTACATACCGGACCGGAATGCCTTCTCCAACACCAGTACCTTGGCCCAGGCCAGCATTTCCCTGATTCGGAATACAGACAATGTGGCGTTCTTCATTACGAATGCGGATACTGGCGAGGTCTATGCCACCGTAGACCGGGGGGCTGGCACCGGGGCTTATTACTCCGCCAGCAGCGCTTCCTGGAGCAGCGTGGCGACCAACCATGCCCTCAACTGGTATGTCACCGACGCAGAAGGACAGAAGCTGCCGGAGGGAACCCGGGTCAGCGTCACGGCTCGCGCCGTGCCGGAGTATTATTGGGATCGGGAGAACAAGCAGGTCACCGGAGAGCTGGCCAGCGGCGCTTACTGGACCACCACCTTCACCATCGATAACACCGCCCCGGAGGCCACCTCAGTGGCTATGACGGCGGATGCCATCACCGGAGACCGGAGCCTGCGGGTGAAGGTGCGGGACAACCGCTATGTGGCGGCTGTTTTGGTACTGTCTATGGAGGGTCAGGTTCTGAGCCGCAGCCCAGTCAATCAGACGGAGCTGGGAGTGGAATCTGTGGTAGACCTGGACCTGAGCCAGATTTATACCAATCATTTTATGGTGGCGGTTTGCGACTATGCTTCCAACATGGCGGCGTATGAAGTGAATTTTGGAGGCTCGGTCCGAGTTCCCGACGCCAATACGACGCTCACAGCAGCCCTGTTGAATGACGCAGGCCTGTGGTTTGTGGATGTGGATGCAGACGATCTCCAGTCGGTTACCACCAAACATGCCACGGCAAAAGAGGTGGATCTGCTGTCTGCAGCCAGAGACGGCGATGGGACGCTGTATGTTGCCAGTAATGAGAAGGACAGCGAAGGCCACCTGGTTTCCTCTCTGTACACGGTGAACGAAGCAGATTACACCATGACCAAGGTGGGAACCTCGGAGGCGGGCTACAGCGACATGTCCTGGGCGCCTGGGGTCAACGGTGGGATTATGCTGGCATCGTATGGTCCCTATGTCCTGGTGCTGGATCCTGCCACCGGCGGGTATCAGGGCGCCTGGACCATTACCAGCTATACCAACAATGCCTATGCCGTGGGCATTGCCTATGTGGGGACGCAGCCCCATGACACCTATGGACAGGCAGATGTGTTCCTGGTGCTATGCAGCGATGGGACCATTTACCAGACCGCCTTTGCGTATAGCAGCAAGGATCAGAAATACGTGATCTTCCCCTTTACTGCCCTGGTCCAGATCCCTGGCATGGCAGCGGGCGCCATTGCAGGCTCCAGCCTGTATTGCGGGCAAGACGGCAAGCTCTTCATCAGTGCCCTGACGGAACAAGGCTCCAAGCTCCTGTATGTGGATATGACAGCCAGCAACCCTTGGCTCTTTGAGCTGGGGTCCATGAGCACAGCGCCGGTGTCCATTTATGATGCGACTCCGAAGGAAGCTTCCAATGAGACCGGGGATCTGGAGCTGCTACAGCCTTTGGGTGAGGCGATGGCGGCCAATCTGGAAACCACAGTGCACCCCCAGCTGGACCGGTAAGCCCGGACAGCAACGAAACAAGGAAGGAGATTCGATATGTTCAAGAAACTGCTTTCATCTTTGCTGGCAGTGCTCCTGCTCCTGAGCTGCTGCACGGTGGCGATGGCAGCCGGCGATACGCCGGATTTCCAGATCAAGACGCTGGAAACGACCATCGACAGCATCACAGTGGGCATCTACACCTGTGAGGACGCCGCCCTGAAAAACAGCAGGATTGTGTTCACCTACCCGGAGGCGCTGACTTTGGTCTCCGCCGAGGCGACCCTTCCGGAGGAGGAAGGAATCACCGATTTGGATACATCCAAGGCCGGGACCGTTTCCTTTGCCTGGGCCAGCGTGGAGGCCCAGGGAGAAACCCAGCTGTTGGTGCTCAAATTCCGTGGAACGTGCGGGAATTCCTATCCGGTGGTCCTCAGCCTGCCCGAGCAGGGAGATGCCACGGGTGTGAACCTGCAGATTCCTTATCGCTTCATCGATGTGCAGGATGCAAGCAAGTGGTACTTTGCGCCCATCTACCAGGTATATGAAGCGGGGCTGATGAACGGCGTGGGCCAGGACCTGTTTGCGCCCAATAAGACCCTGAACCGGGCGACTTTGGTGACAGTGCTGTACCGAATGGCCGGTTCTCCAGCAGTCCAGGGCAGCGGCTACTTCTCCGATGTACCGGCTAACAGCTGGTATACGGAAGCCGTGACCTGGGCGGCGCAGAACGGGGTTGCCAAGGGCTATGGCCAGGGGATTTTCGCTCCCGGCAGAGCCATCACCCGGCAGGAGATGGTCACCATGGTATTCCGCTTCTGGCAGCTGCAAAACCAGGCGACTGCGGAACCGCAGACGGACCTGAGCGCATTCCGGGACCAGGACCAGGTGGCGGATTGGGCCAGGGAGGCCATGACTTGGGCGGTGACCAGCGGCATCATCCAAGGAATGTCCGCTGAAATCCTGGCGCCAAAGGGCACGGCAACCCGGGCCCAGGCGGCCCAGATTCTGGTCAATTATCAACTCGTACTGTGAAGAACCAGCCGCCAGCGACGGCGGCAGAAGATGGACGTCTGATGGATCCCAGGAGCTCCCCCAGGGTGCTTCTTGAAGAAAGGAATGAAGGTCTGAATGAAACTGCGGAAACGAATGTTGTCCCTGGCGCTGGTGCTTGCTTTGATCTTGGGCTTATGTCCAGGCGCGGTTGCGGCAAGCGGCGGCTATACGGACGTATCAGAAAATCACTGGGCCTACCCGTACATCCAGGATGTGACAGAGCGGGGCGTTATGAACGGTGTGGCTTCCAATCTGTTTCAGCCGGACGGCACCATGACTCGCGCCATGTTTGTCACGGTTTTGGCCAGAATGAGCGGAGAGACCCTGTATCCCGACGAACCTTCGGTGTTTCCCGACGTGCCCACTGGAAAGTACTTCAGCGGTGCGGTGAACTGGGCAACCGAGCGCCAGATCGTAACGGGTTACCCGGACGGAACCTTCGGCACAGACCAGCCGGTGACCCGGGAGCAGGCGGCCACCTTCCTGGCCCGCTTTGCCAGAGTGATGGAACGGACTCTGGAGGCGGTGCAGGAGCCGGTGGCGTTTACGGACCGGGACGTCATCCACAGCTACGCCAGAGATGCGGTAGACGCCTGTAGTCAGGCGGGGATCCTGGCCGGTTATCCCGACGGGCGCTTTCAGCCGCGGAAGGCCATTACCCGGGCGGAGGCGGCCAAGGTATTCAGCGTATTTTTGCAGGTGACGGGCATTCATGTGCCGGATCCCACAGAGCCGCCTGTAGACCCTCCCACGGATCCCCCAGTGGATCCTCCCACCGATCCGCCGGTAGATCCCCCCACGGATCCGCCCGTGGACCCGCCTACGGATCCGCCGAAGCAGGTGCGCATTGCGTTTGTGGGGGAACACGGCTACGCCAAGTACCAGGGCCGGAAGGTGACGGAGATTACCGTCTCCACCGGGGAACCTTATGTGGAGTTCGGCATCTATGGAGAATGGAACGACGGGTTTGAGCTGGAGGACGCTGTCGCCTCTACCGGCAAGATGAGCCGGGCTGGGGACGTCTTCATCCTGTCAGACTTTGACGAAGATGTGACGGTGCAATATACCACCCGATATCGGACGGTCTATGTGCACTTCTCCATTTCCCCCAACTATCAGAACATGTATGTGGATACGCCTCAGGCCCTGACCTGGGGGCAGACGGCCCAGCAGCCGGAGACCAAACGGACCGGCTATCATGTGGACGGATGGTATGTGGATCCGGAGTGCACCACTGCCTATGACTTCTCCGCACCGGTGAAAAAGGAGCTGACGCTGTACAGCCAGTGGATTCTCAACACGTATGAGGTGGTGTACATGGTAGACGGCGAGGTGTACCATCGCACCCAGGTGGACCACAACCGCTATGTGACAAACCCCAAGAATCCGGAGAAGGACGGCTTTGTTTTCAACGGCTGGTTCTTTGATGCGGCATGTACACAGCCCTTCGACCGGGCCAAGGATAAGATCTTGGAGGACACGACGCTATATGCCGGTTGGGCGGAGGCAAAGCTGGAATACGTATACCTGGATGGCAAGGCCGGCAGCGACAGCAACTCCGGTATGACCACTTCCGATGCAGTCAAGACCTTTGAAAGGGCCAAAGAGCTGTTGGCCGGGGCGGCCCACAAGGAGATCCGGGTGACCGGTATGGTGACGGTGGGCGATACCCAGGTTTGGGATCTGTCGGAATACCCCGACGCTGTGGTGCTGCGGGATGAGAGCTATCCCGACAGCTATCTATTCTGGATCAACGCCAGCGGCAACTTGACGCTACAAAACATCACAGTGGATGGCGGCGCCAAATACTGGGCCGATGCCGAGGGCAATGATTTCGTCAGCTACATGGTCTTCAATTGTACCAGTGGCTATTTGACCCTCAACGAAGGCACAGAATTCTGCAATACCACCGCGAAAAACACGTCCACCGGCGCCGTTGGTTACCTGAATGGAGCCCACCTGACCATCCAGGAGGGGGTGAAGATTCACGATAACGTTGGCGGCTATGCAGGCGCCTTTGGTTGCACCACCAGCGGTACCTCGGAGATCACCATGAATGGCGGTGAGATTTACAACAACACGGCGATTTACAAGTCGACTTCTGCGTCCTCCAGTACGGCGGCAGGCGCTTTCCTGCTGGCAGGTAGCTCTAAGGATGGCAACACCGTAATGACCATGAACGGGGGCCGGATTTACAACAACCGTGTGGAAAATCCGGAGGCCACCTATGGCGCCGGCGCCATTTATATGTATAACCGCGCCAGCTTCATCATGAATGGCGGCGAGATTACCGGCAACACCGGCATCAATGCCGCTGCAATCATGACCAACGGTGCTACTCCCAGTACAACCACCGATGTGAACCACATTGATCTGAACGGCGGCGCCATTCACGACAACCATATGACGGCTGCCGGTGGGGACATCGCGCTGCGCCTCCACAGTGACTTGACCCTGGGCAAAGAGGGGGTGCTGAAGGGTAACATTTGGCTTCAGAACATTGCAACCCGTCGGCCAATCCAGGTGTCTTGTCCCCTGACTGAGCCCCTATATTTGGTTTGCGAAGCCATTGTATATCAAAGCGTCCTCTTGGAGGGCAAGGACTACACCTTGACGGAAGCCGACTTGAGCCAGGTGACGCTCTCCCAGGCCCTCCCGCCCCAATATCAGCTGACGTTGGACCGGGAGAGCAACCAGATTTACATTGGCGCTACCCAGGTCATTGGAACATGCATTTACCTCTCTGGGGAAGGCAACGACGCCAACGACGGCCTGACCCGGGAGACGGCGGTGGCCACCTTCGCCAGGGCCAAGCAGCTGCTGATTGCCAACCAATCGGCCACCGGTGATCATGTGATCCGGGTACTGGCCGGTACCACCAGCAGCAAGCCGAAGGTGATGACCATTGTCCAGGACGAGACTTGGTCCTTGGCTGGTATTCCCAATGCATATGTTCAGGTGGATGGCAGCACCAAAGGGTATCTGGCTTATGTCAAGGGCGCTACCCTGACATTGGAGGACATTGTGGTGGACGGCAACCGGTATTACAACACCACCACCGGCACCACCACGCTGTTCCGGGTAGAGCTGGGAGATCCGGAAAAAGGCGATGGCGAGGGTCCCTCCGTGCTGAATCTGAAGAGCGGTACGGTGCTGCAAAACTGCAACGACGAGGCGGCATACGTCTATGGCGGCACGTTGAACATCTACGATGGCGCAAAGATCACAGGCCTTGCCACCAAGGACGGCGCCATTTATTCCACAGGCAGTTACCTGGCCAGCACCGGCGTGGACCGGACGCCAGTCGTCAATGTGTATGGCGGAGAAATTGTAGACAACGAAACCCGCTGCTTTAACGCACTGGGGGCCACCAAGCTGAACATTTATGGCGGCTTGTTTGCCAACAATGTCTTGTCCACTGGCGGCGGCGCAGTCATTTACACATCCTCTGCCAGCGTGGAGATTCAAATTTTCGGCGGCACATTCCAAAACAATGCGCTGCTGGGTACCACGGCGACCTCTGCCGGTACGGTCTTCTGCACCAACCAAGCGGTTTGCCCGGTGATTCTGGGGGGTACGTTTACAGGGAATACCTGTGCGCTGGATCCCAATCAAAATGGCTTTGCTTCTCTGGGCGCGGTCGGAAGAAGCATGGCGCCGGTCATTCGGGCCGGGGAGAATCCCCTGGACTTGTCTCATGTACCATTCTTCTGGACGGTGGTAGACGAGGCAGGATACTTGAGCATAGACGGTGCGCTCACCGGTGCGGTTCAGGTTGTCTACAAAGAAGCGCCTGCTTCCGGTACGGTAGTTGCAGTGGGTACTGAGGGCTACACCTTGACAGCCGGCGACCTGGAAAAGCTGGCCTGTCTCAATGAAGGGATTACCCTGAGCCTGGATTCTGCAAATAACCGAATCGTCGTAGCAGGATAGGGGGGGCAAAAAGTCAACAAACGGGCCTGTTGCGTTTGCAACAGGCCCGGAGAGGCGCGTTGGGAGGTTCTGTGTCTCAGAGGCCGGATTGGAGATATTTCCCTTGCAAATTCGGAGACAGGCCTATATAATGGGTAGGACTTGTAAAACTTCCGGTGTGGAACCGGCAAATTTGGAGGGATTTTTGTGGAGTCTATGCCCCTGGCCTTGGGCCTGTTTGCCCTGACGTATATCTTGATGTTGTGTTTGCCCAAATATCGCCGGTTTGTGGCCTTGGGTTCGGCAGTGGTGTTCCTGGCGACCGGGATGCTGCCCCTGGGGGATGCCTTTGGCTACATAGACTGGAATGTGCTCATGATGATCGCGGGCACCATGGGCATTGTATCGCTGTTCATTGAGTCCCGGATGCCTGCGCGGATGGCGGATGTGCTCCTGTCCCATGTGCCCAATGTCAAGTGGGCGGTGGTGATGCTGGCTCTGTTTGCCGGGGTGATTTCCGCGTTTGTGGACAATGTGGCCACGGTTCTCATGGTGGCGCCTGTGGCCATGGCCATTTCCAAGCGGTTGAATATCAATCCGGTACCCATGATCATCGCCATTGCCGTCTCCTCCAACCTCCAGGGAGCGGCAACCCTGGTGGGAGATACCACCGCCATTCTCCTGGGCGGCTATGCCAATATGAATTTCCTGGACTTCTTCTTCTACCTGGGCAAGCCCAGCATCTTCTTCGCAGTGGAACTGGGGGCGCTGTGTGCAGCGGCCATTCTGCTGGTGATGTTCCGGAAGGAGACCGCCCCGGTCCCGGAGCCACGGGTCACGCAGGTGACCAATTATGTTCCCACCATTCTGCTGTTGGGTACCATTGTGCTGCTGATTCTGGCTTCTTTCCTGCCGGGTATGCCCAAGACCATCAACGGCATCATCTGCATGAGCCTTCTGGCCATTGGCCTGCTGTATACCGTGGTCACGCAGAAGAGCATGCAGCCCGTGACCCAGGCCCTGAAGGAAATTGACCTGGACACCATTCTGCTGTTGCTGGGCCTGTTCCTGGTGATTGGCGGCATTACAGAACAGGGGGTCATTGATCAGCTGGCCTCGCTCATCGCCAAGCTGGGCGGGAGCAACCTCTTTGTGATTTATACGGTCATTGTGTGGGCCAGCGTGCTCTTCTCCGCGTTCATCGACAACATTCCCTATGTGGCCACCATGCTGCCTGTGGTGCAGAAGATCGCGCTGGACATGGGGGTGGATCCCACGGTGTTGTATTTCGGCCTCCTGTCCGGCGCCACCCTGGGCGGCAACCTGACGCCCATCGGCGCTTCTGCCAACATCACCGGCATCGGCATTCTGCGCAAGGCCGGGTATGAGGTCCAGAACCGGGACTTTATGCGCATTGGCGTTCCCTTTACTCTGGCGGCCATTGTCCCGGCCTATGTGTACATCTGGCTGTTTTACGGGATCTAAGGGGCGTCTTAGGTCAAATGTGAAAAAGTGTCCCAAATGCATCAGATTCCCCTTGCAGTGCCGGGAAAAATTTGCTATCATATCCCCAACAAAACAGCGGGCCCATCGGGGCTCTCATGGGGGAGTAGTTGCGCCCAGCGGAAGCGGGCGGGTCAAGTCAACATGCATGGCGCTTTCCGCGTCTGGCTTGGCAGGATACAACGAGACTCATGTGCAGCGAAAACTGTGCATGGGTCTCGCTTTTTTGTTCCAAACTAAGAGTCATACAGGCAGAAAGGAAGAACCATATGCAGCGATTTTACGACGAGTCCAAAGAAGCCGCACTTCTGGCGGTCGATTCTTCCCCACAGGGTCTGACCCAGGCGGAGGCCCAGGCCAGGCTGGAGCGGAACGGGAAGAACCAGCTGGCCCGGGGGAAAAAGGACAGCCTTCTGAAGCGCTTTTTCCTCCAGTTGGCAGATCCCATGACCCTCATTTTGCTGGCGGCGGCCGCCATTAGCGGTGTGCTGGCAGTGTATGAGAACGAGAGCTTTACGGATGTGATTATCATTCTCTTCGTGGTGGTGGTCAATGCCGTCCTGGGAGTGTATCAGGAGAACAAGGCGGAGAAAGCCATTGAGGCGCTGCAGGAGATGGCCGCAGCCACCTCCAAGGTTCTGCGAGATGGTCAGATGGTGACCGTCCGCAGTGAAGATCTGGTGGCAGGCGATGTGGTGCTGCTGGAGGCCGGCGACGCTGTCCCCGCCGACGGGCGGATTCTGGAGAGCGCAAGCCTCAAAATCGAAGAGGCGGCCCTCACGGGAGAGTCCGTTCCGGTCAATAAGTTCGTAGACCTCATCCATCTCCGGGAGGGCGGCAAGGACGTCCCCCTGGGAGACCGGAAGAACATGGTCTATATGGGGTCCACCGTGGTCTATGGCCGGGGCTCTGCCGTGATCACTGCCACGGGCATGGACACGGAAATGGGCAAAATCGCTGGTGCGCTGGCGGAGGCCCAGGAGGGGCAGACGCCTTTGCAGCGGAAGCTGAGCCAGTTGTCCAAAGTGTTGACCTGGCTGGTGCTGGGGATCTGCCTGGTGATTTTCGGTGTGCAGCTTCTGCGGGCCGGGGCCTTCTCCGCCGGTGTGGTGGTGGATTCCTTTATGGTGGCGGTGTCTCTGGCGGTGGCGGCCATTCCGGAAGGGCTCGCCGCGGTGGTGACGGTGGTGCTGTCCATTGGCGTTACCAATATGTCCAAGCGGAATGCCATCATACGGCGGCTCACTGCGGTGGAGACGTTGGGCTGCGCTCAGATCATTTGCTCTGACAAGACCGGCACCCTGACCCAGAATCAAATGACGGTGGTGGATCATTTCGGAGATCTGGAGCGGACGGCTCGGGCCATGGCCCTGTGCTCTGACGCCAAGCTGAACGCCGCCGGCGAGGCCCTGGGCGGTCCCACGGAAGCGGCCCTGGTGGCCTGGGCCGCCAAGGAGGGCCTGGACAAAAACCGGATGGAGCAGGACGCGCCCCGGGTGGCAGAGGCGCCCTTTGACTCCGGCCGGAAGATGATGTCCACCCTGCATCAGGCTGGAGGCCAGATTTTGCAGTTTACCAAAGGTGCGCCGGACGAGGTGTTGCAGCGGTGTGCCTGGATGGAGCTGGAGGGCTGCCGGGTGGAGCTGACCGAAGCGCGCCGTCAGGAGATCCTGGCGGCCAACCAGGCCATGGCAGGCCGGGCGCTGCGGGTGTTGTGCGCTGCCTGCCGGATTTGGGACAGCGTTCCGGCGGATACTTCTCCCGCCAACCTGGAGCGGGAGCTCACCTTCCTGGGTCTGGCCGGTATGATCGATCCGGTGCGGCCCGAGGTGAAAGATGCCATTGCCCAGTGCCGGAGCGCCGGCATCCGCCCCATTATGATCACCGGCGACCATGTGGACACGGCGACAGCCATTGCCCGGGAGCTGGGCATTTTGGAGGAAGGACAGCGGGCCGTAACCGGGTCACAACTGGATGACATGAGCCAGGCGGAGTTTGAACGGGAGTTCCGGAACATCTCCGTGTATGCCCGGGTGCAGCCGGAGCATAAGACCCGCATTGTAAAGGCCTGGCAGCAGGCTGGCTCAGTCACGGCGATGACTGGCGACGGCGTCAACGACGCGCCCTCCATCAAGACAGCAGACATTGGCGTGGGTATGGGGATCACTGGTACGGACGTGACCAAAAATGTGGCGGATATGGTCCTGGCGGATGACAATTTTGCCACCATTGTGGGGGCTGTAGAGGAGGGCCGCCGGATTTACGACAACATCCGCAAGGCCATTCAATTCCTCCTGGGCTCCAATATGAGCGAGGTCATCAGCATCTTTACCGCAACGCTGTTGGGCTTTACCATTCTACAGCCGGTGCATTTGCTGTGGATCAATTTGATTACCGACTGCTTCCCTGCCCTGGCCCTGGGATTGGAGCGGGCAGAGCCGGACATTATGCGCCGGAGGCCCCGGGACGCCAAGGCCGGAATCTTTTCCGGCGGTCTGGGTCTGGACGTGGCCTATCAGGGCCTGGCGGTTTCGGTCCTCACCCTGGTTTCCTATTTTGTAGGTCACTTTATGGAGTCTGGCGTCTGGGAGATTGCCAACTCCCCCGACGGCATGACCATGGCCTTCCTGACCCTGTCCATGGCGGAGATTGTCCACAGCTTGAATATGCGCAGTCAGAGAAACAGCATCTTCACCCTGGGGGGCCAAAACAAAGCCCTGAATCTGGCGGCACTGGCTTCTCTGGCTCTTACGACGTTGGTGGTGGAGGTTCCCTTCCTGGCCAATGCCTTTGGGTTTACCCCCATCCGGTTGGAAGAGTATGCCGTGGCCTTGGGGCTGGCAGCCGTGATGCTCCCACTGGTTGAGCTGGTCAAATTCTTCCAGCGTCATATTCGGTCAGGACGCAGCACCCGATAGGAAATGGCGTTGACCGCCCCGCTTGGCATTCGTCAAAAGAAGGGGGAGAAATTGCGATTATTCGCAATTTCTCCCCTATTTCTTGCTTATATGGGACTTTTAACCCTCTATGCGCCAGTAGGCGACGCTGTAGGGAGGCAACTGACTGCCGCCGCTGAAGCTGTGGGGCGCTCCTGTGAGAAGATCCACGGCCCGGCTTGCTCCGGCGTCAAAGTGAGCGGTGTAGGGGGTCCCATCGGCATTGACCGCCACCAGGATCCGCTCCTCTGGCAGGGCCCGTTCCAGGATGATCTGCCGGTTGGTGAGGTGCACATTCCGGTAGGAGCCGTGACACAGCGCCGGGCTTTTGCGCCGGGCCTGGGCCAGACGGGCAATCCAATCGGTGAGAGCGCCCCATTCCGGGCGCTCCAGGGCTGGGCGAAGGGCGTTGTCCCCATCGGCCTTCCTGCCCAGGATCCCCCATTCGCTGCCGTAGTACAGAGCGGGAACGCCAGGCATCCCGAAGAGGAGGCCATAGGCCAGGGGCAGATGCCGGGGCTCCCGAAGGATGCTGGCAATGCGCTCCACATCGTGGTTGTCCAGGAAGCTCAGGAGATGCTTCCCCTTGTATAGGGTCCAAGGCTCGGACCCGAATTGCCGGGCCAGGCTGTGACCGATTTCAAACAGATTCATGGAGTTGAAGCTGGAGTGTAGCCCCTTATAGCACTCGTAATTGGTGACGCTGTGGCACATTTCCGGATTCATCCACCGGTTGTAGTCGCCGTGAAGGGTCTCGCCCAAGAGGACAAAATCCGGCTTCAGGCCGCTGGTGAAGGTCCGAAGCTGCCGGAGGTATCCCTCTGGCAGGCAGTAGGCCACGTCCAGCCGCAGGCCGTCAATGTCCAGCTCCCGGACCCACCGGGAAATGGCGTCGAACTGGTGCTGCACCACCGCCGGATTTTGGAGGTTCAGCTTCACCAGCTCGTGGTGGCCCTCCCAGCCTTCGTACCAGAAGCCATCGTGGTAGCCGGTGTCGCCGTCAAAGTTCAGGTGGAACCAATCCCGATAGGGGCTGTCCCATCGCCGCTCCTGCACATCCCGGAAGGCCCAGAAACCCCGGCCCACATGGTGGAAGACCCCATCCAGCAGCACCCGAAGACCGGCCCCATGAAACGCCTGACAGACCTGCCGGAGGTCCTCCCAGGTGCCCAGGCGGCAATCTACGGCGAGATAATCCCGGGTGTCGTAGCCGTGGCGGTCGCTCTCCCAGAGGGGATTCAGGAGAACGGTATCTGCCCCGATGGACTGGATGTGGGGAATCCAGTCCAGCAGCCGGAGGATCCGATGCTCCAGAATCCCGTCCTGCTCCCGGGGGGCGCCGCATAGGCCCAGGGGATAAATCTGATATACAACTGCTTCGTCAAACCACATGGTGAAACGCTCCTTTGTTTTTCGTACCTGCAAGTATAGTGCCTGGGTCTACGCTTGTCAAGCGCAGATACAGCGCTGAGGAATATGGAAGAATTTGCTTGAAATATGTAGAAGTAGATGGTAAAATGGAGAAAAAGGTGCACACATGAGAAAGGATGGCGGATTATGCGGAGATTTTGGCATGGGCTCATTTTGGCAGCGCTCCTGTGGGGGATCCTTTCCGGGAGCATCGGGGCAGCAGGTCCCGCGCCGGTCCCTTCGGACAATGGAGGCAGGCACGACTACCGGGGCTATGCAGCCCAGCCGGTGTATTCTTACCTGATGGAGGAAGAGAGCGGCGGGATGACCCGAGTGGAGTATACAGGCAAGGAAATCACGGTGGAAGCTTACAACAGGACCGGGGATATTTTGTCCCAGCAGAATCTGCCGGTGGAGCTGCCGCTGTTTGGGGGATTTTACTCGGGAGAGCAGTACAATTTTCTGGTGTTTGGCCAGGAAAACCCTGAGGAAGACAACGGCCGAGAGGTCATCCGGGTGGTCCGGTATCGCAAGGACTGGAAGCGGATGGACGACGCCAGGCTTCTGGGAGCCAACACGGTGACGCCCTTTCATACCGGGAGCCTCTCTATGGTACAGTGCGGAGATATGCTGTACATCCGCACCAGCCACAAAATGTATCGGTCCCAGAATGACGGCCTGCACCATCAGGCCAACCTCACCTTCTCTGTGAGGATTTCGACCATGGAGGTGACGGACCAGCACACAGCAGTCAGTCGGTTCGGATTTGGATATGTGAGCCATTCCTTCAACCAATTCCTGACGTGCAGGGGGACAACGCTTCTGGCGGCGGATCATGGGGATGCGTATCCCAGGGCGGTGGTCCTGTCCCGGTGTGCCAAGCCCGGGGGTGAGGAGACCTTTTCCGGTTATGCAGATACGGTGGAGGTCCTTCCCATCCAGGGGGAGATTGGGGACAACCGGACCGGCGTCAGCGTGGGGGGCCTGGAGGCGACTGCTACGTCCTACCTGGTTGCGGGCTGCTCTGTGGACCAGACGGGGGAGAACCATCGAAACGGTGTGCGGAATATTTTTGTCACCAGTACTCCGGCAAATGACTTCACCCAGGCGGCCACGGAGGTTCGCTGGATGACTTCGTTTGAGGAAGAGGATCTGGGCGGAGCGTCCAATCCGTACTTGGTGAAGCTGGGGGAAGACCGGTTGCTGCTGCTCTGGGAGGCCCAGGGTGAGCTGCAGTATGGGTTCCTGGACGGCACGGGGAAGCTGCAGGGGACGATTTACCATGCCAGCGGCAGACTGTCGGATTGCCAACCGGTGGTGATGGAGGGGGCTGTCTGGTGGTACTGCACCGCCGGGGGTGGGCCGGTGTTCTACCGGCTGGACCCGGACACCCGCCAGGTGGAATGTCTGAATGGGCAGGTGACGGTGACCCTGGATCCCCGGGGCGGTACGGTCAGCCCCACGACGGTGACCGTCACCTATGGGGCGGCCTATGGCCCGCTGCCGGAGCCGGTGCGGTTGGATTATGCATTTGCAGGCTGGTATCTGGATCAAGGCGCTGTGCAGCTCCCGGTGACCGAGGATACCCAGGTGACGGTGGGAGAAAGTCACACCCTGTATGCCCAGTGGACCCCGGCGCCCCATACCCACCTATATGAATCGGTGGTGACGCCGCCGGGCTGTGAGGAGGAGGGGTACACGACCTATACCTGCACCCTCTGCGAGGATTCTTACCGGGACGCTGTGACCCCTGCCCTGGGGCACAGCTACGGACCGGAAATATGCAAACAGCCGCCCACCTGCACAGAACCAGGGGTGCAGGTGCGGACCTGCACCCGGTGCGGCCATAGCCAGCGGGAGACGGTGGAGGCTCTGGGCCATGCCTATGACCAGGGGACGGTGACCCAAGCGCCCAGCTGCACCAGCCCCGGGATCAAGGCGTATACCTGTACCCGGTGCGGCAGCCAAGAGACCGAGGCGCTGCCTCCCCTGCCCCATCGCTATGGGGAGCTGGTCACGCCGCCCACCTGTACGGAGGAGGGCTATACCACCCACACCTGCACTGTCTGCGGAGATCAGTATGTGGATTGTTATGTAAACTCGAGGGGCCACAGCTGGGACCGGGGCAGAGTGACGGCTCCGCCCACAGAGACGGCGTCTGGGGTGCGGACCTGGCTCTGCACCCGGTGCGGCGACAACCGGACCGAAGCCATCGGCCCCTGGCCCAACCCCTTTGTGGATGTGACACAGGAGCGGTATTATTACACGCCGGTTCGATGGGCCGCTGACGCTGGGGTCACCGCTGGGGTAGACAGCACCCACTTTGCCCCAGGGAGCACCTGCACCCGGGGGCAGGTGGTGACCTTCCTCTGGCGGGCCTATGGCTGCCCGGCGCCGAAGTCCGCGCAATGTCCCTTCGGAGACGTCTCACCCCAGCGCTACTACTATCAGGCGGTGCTGTGGGCGGCGGAGCAGAGGATCACCGATGGGGTGGACGCCACCCATTTCGCCCCAGACAGAACAGTGACCCGGGGGCAGCTGGTGACCTTCCTCTGGCGGGCAGAGGGCTGCCCGACCGGAGTGGGGACAAATCCCTTTGCAGATGTGGAGCGGGGACGGTTCTATTACGATGCTGTTTTGTGGGCGGCAAAGGCGGGCATTACCACGGGAGTGGACGCCACCCACTTTAGGCCCAACCAAAGCTGTACCCGTGGGCAGGTGGCGACCTTCCTCTATCGGGAATTTGCAGAATAGCAGCTTTCCGTGGAAACGGAAAATCTGTACCGTTTTATGGGGTGGTGTGGGCAAGGAGTCCCAAAAGTAGCATGTGCAGGGGATAGAACCAGTAGAAAGCGTATCGGATGGGGAGCTGGTGGTGGCTTCTGCGGCCGTGGTAGGTCGCCAGGAGGGGGAAGGCCGGAAGAGCCAGGGCCTCCAAGGGAATGGGAATGCCCGGGAGGAAGACAAACTGGAAGGCGTAGCACATCAGGAGAAAAATTCCCCCGCAGATCCAGAACCGGCCGGGTAAGCCTTGGGTACCGTAGAACAGGAGACACAGCAGCACGCCGAAAGCGCCATAATCGGTGTGCAGCAGCTGACCCAGGAGGCAGCAGCCTGCGGCGGCGGAATACCAAAATAAGGAGTGCAGGCCCGGCTCGCTGGGCGCCCGCTGGACACAAGCAATGGCGCACAGGCCCAAAGCTAGGGTCCACAGGACATTCTGACCGGATGGAGCGATCCAACGGCCATAGACCATCTGATTAAAGGGGAGCTCAGACAGGAGGGCGAACAGCACCAGGCGCAAAAGGTACTGCCGCCGGCTGTGTGTGAACCGGAAGCCCTCCCCCAGAAAAAAGGCAAATATGGGGAAGGCCAGCCGCCCCACGCACCGGAGCCACAGGACGCCGGGAAATAAGGTGGCCCCAATGTGATCCACCAGCATGGTGCAGGCGGCAATTCTGCGCAGGCCCTCCCGGGAGAGGCCGGATGCAATCGTCTCTTTCATGGCGCTTCAGTCCAGAGGAGTGGCGGGTACCAGATCCTGATGTTTGGAGATGGGCGTGTTGGGGCTGGCGCCAAACCGCTTTTTATAGGCCCGGGAAAAGGTGGAGTAATCCTGGAACCCGCAATCTTCGCTGACCCGGATCAGGGGCTCCCCTGCCCCAATCTTCTCCCGGGCCAGGAGGAGCCGCTTTTCATTGAGGTAACCGTGGATGGTGTAGCCGGTTTCCGCCTTAAACCGGCGCATCATGTAGTACTTGCTGATGTAGAACTGACGGGACAGGTGGTCGATGGACTGGGGCTCGGACAGGTGCAGGTTGAGATATTTCAAGATGGCGACAATTTTCTTGTCGCAGGAGGCGGAGGCTACATATTGTAGCTGGCGCTCTTCCAGATCCCGGGTGACGGCAATCAGAAATTGTGTCAGCAGGGCCCGGTCCAGCAGCTCCTGCCCATAGCCCGGGGCGGTCTGGGAGCTGCGCATGGTCTCCAGCAACCGAATGATCCGCACTTCCTGATCCGGACGGAGGACATAGCTGTATTTTTCCGTGGCCAGGCGAAAACAAGCCCCCAGATCGGTGTCTTGGGAGGATGCCTGCCGGAGGAATTCCGGCGCAATATAGAGAATGTATCGCTCGTAGGTCTGTCCGGGTGGAATCTCCGGCCTGTGAATGGAGCCCCGGGGTACCAACACCACATCCCCAGGCTCCAGGGCGTAGCTCTGGCCCTCAATGGCGTAGGATGCATGCCCGGAGAGCAACACCAGAATTTTGTGGAAGCTGTGGTAGTGCCAATCCACAGGTCCCATGGCGGCGTCCTTCAGATGAAACAGCCGGAAATCCTCTTCCAGATAGCCCCGGCGCATGGCATGTTCCTGGTCCATGCAGATTCCTCCCCTGGTTGAGATGCATATAGTATACCACGACGGGTATATTAAGTGCAAGCGGGTCTTGAATTCCTAGTAATCCTATCGTATTATATGGGAAGAGGTGAGAACGATGATGGTATCTACGAAGGGCCGCTACGCCCTGATTGTCTGCCTGGATTTGGCGCAGCAGGATCCGGAGGCGTACATTTCCCTCCGGGAGGTGGCGCAGCGGCAGAATATATCCATGAAATATCTGGAGAGCATTGTGGCCATGCTGAACCGGGCCGGTTTGGTCCGAAGCCTGCGGGGCAAGGGCGGCGGCTATCGCCTGACTCGTCCGCCAGAGGCCTGCTCGGTGGGAGAGATTCTCCAGCTGACTGAGGGCAGCATGGCGCCGGTGTATTGTCTGGAGCCTGGCGGCGCCTGTGAGAAGTCGGAGCGCTGTATCACCTATCCCATGTGGCGACAACTGGATCAGTTGATTGACGGCTATTTGCGGCGGGTGTCCCTGGCGGATCTGCTCCAGGGGCGGTTGCCCCAGGACCTGCCCTGCCCACAGCCGGAAGCCAACCCGGGCGCGGGCGCAGTGTGCAAGTGTGGGCAATAGAAAAAAGCGGGCGCATGCGCCCCCATGGGCATGACAGGTTAAGGTGGTTCGGGACGCATAGAGTGCGCCTTTACAGGTGGATGTGACCGAAGGGGAACATGTGAAGATGAACCGGGTATGCGTAGGGAGCGGTCTTGACCGCTCCGCCTGCACAACCTTTCGCCTTCTGCAGAGTTCCATTTCCTGCCGGGCGGAACGGTCAAGACCGTTCCCTACACACCCGTGTGAATATACACCGCTGCCTGTCCATGTAAACACGGATTCCTGAGACCCAAAGGAAAGCGACTACTGTGGAGAATCCTGGAATTCCTATTGACTTAGTAGGAATTGTGTGCTAGAATGCCTTCAGCGAGAAATGACGAATGGTCGAGGAGGACGGACAATGGCGATTTATCAATCTGTGGAGGAGCTAACCGGGCGGACGCCGCTGGTACGGCTGGGGCGGTTTACGGCCAGCCGGGGGCTGCGCGCGCAAATCCTGGGCAAGCTGGAAAGCCGGAACCCAGGCGGCAGCGTGAAGGACCGGGTGGCCCTGGAAATGCTCCGGCAGGCAGAGGAAGACGGCCTCCTCTTTCCCGGCGGCACCATTGTGGAGCCCACATCCGGCAACACTGGCATTGGCCTGGCGGCCTTTGGGGCGGCGAGAGGCTACCGGGTGATCATTGTCATGCCTGAGACCATGAGTCCGGAGCGGCGGAAGTTGATCCGGGCCTATGGAGCGGAGCTGGTCCTGACGCCTGGCCCGGCGGGGATGGCCGGGGCGGTGGAGAAGGCCCGGCAGCTGCAAAAGGAAATTCCCGGGGCGTGGATCCCTGGGCAATTTGAAAATGCCAGCAATCCCAAGGCCCATTTTCGGACCACGGGGCCCGAGCTCTGGGCGGATACCGGCGGACGGCTGGACTTTTTGGTGAGCGGCGTGGGAACCGGCGGCACCATCACAGGCACGGGCCGGTATTTGAAGCAACAAAACTACAAGATCAAGCTGGTGGCGGTAGAGCCCGCCGCCTCCCCCCTGCTGGAGGGTGGCGCGGCTGGCCCCCATGGGATCCAGGGAATCGGCGCCAATTTCATCCCTCGTGTTCTGGACACCCGCCTCTATGACGAGGTGATACCGGTGACGGAAGAGGAGGCTTATCAGGCCGTCCGGGATGTGGCCCGGCTGGAGGGCCTTCTGGTGGGCATCTCCTCCGGCGCAGCGCTGGCGGCGGCAGTTCGGGTGGCAGAGCGGCCGGAAAACCAGGGGAAGGTCCTGGCGGTGATTCTGCCCGATGGCGGAGAACGGTATTTATCCACCGGTCTGTTTTCAGATTGACGGAGGTGCAATCGGGATCCTCCCGATTTTGATATAAATCTCAATTTTACTATACAAAGGGTGATCATATGAATCGTATTTATGCGGACAATGCAGCTACCACCCCAATTTCTGCAACGGCCCGCCGGGTTCTGCTGGAGACTATGGACCGGGCCTGGGGCAACCCCTCTTCCCTCCACACGACGGGCCAGGAGGCGGCAGAAGTGCTTCTGAAGGCCCGGCAGGATGTGGCAAAATGCTTGAATGCTGCCCGGGAGCGGGAGATCACATTCACCTCCGGCGGCAGCGAGGCCGACAATCAGGCCCTCCTTTCTGGGGCCATGCTGGGGAAAAAGAAGGGCAAGACGCACATCATTTCCACGGCCTTTGAACACCACGCCGTCCTCCACTGCCTGAAGCGGCTGGAGAAGGAGGGGTTCCAAGTGACCCTCCTGGACGTGGGCCGGAAGGGCTTGGTGACGGCGGAACAGGTGGAGGCGGCCATCCGGCCGGATACCTGCCTGGTATCCGTCATGTTTGCCAACAATGAGGTGGGAACGATTCAGCCCATCACAGAAATTGGCACAGTTTGCCAGAAGCATGGTGTGCTGTTCCATACGGACGCCGTCCAGGCTGTGGGGCATGTGCCCATTGACGTTCAGGCCATGCACATCGATCTGCTTTCTCTGTCCGGCCACAAGTTTGGGGCCCCCAAAGGAGTTGGCGCGCTGTACGCCCGGACAGGCGTGTGGCTTACCAACCTCATTGAGGGCGGCGCCCAGGAGCGGAGCAAGCGGGCTGGGACGGAAAACGTCCCCGGCATTGCCGCCATGGCGGCCGCTCTGACCGAGGCATGCCAGGAGATGGAAGAGACTGGAACTCGGGTGTCCAAGCTCCGGGACCAGCTGTTGGAAGGCCTGAGCCAGATTCCCCTGGCTATGGTCAACGGCGACAGGGAGCACCGGCTTCCTGGCAATGTAAATGTTTGCTTCCAGGGGATTGAGGGCGAATCGCTGCTGCTGCTGCTGGATGCCAAGGGGATTGAGGCGTCCTCTGGCTCTGCCTGTACCTCTGGGTCTCTGGATCCCAGCCATGTGCTGCTGGCCCTGGGACTGCCCCACGAGGTGGCCCATGGCTCCTTGCGTCTGACCCTCAGCGGAGCCAACACCCAGGAGGATGTGGACTATATGCTCCAGGAGATTCCCCAGGTGGTTTCTTACCTGCGTTCCATCTCCCCGGTGTGGGAGGCAATTGAGAAAGGAGAGATTCATTATGCTGTATAGTGAAAAGGTTATGGACCACTTTACCCACCCCCGGAATCTGGGCAAGATGGAGGACGCCGACGGCGTCGGAGAAGTGGGTAACGCCAAGTGCGGCGATATTATGAAGATCTATATCAAGGTGGAAAACGACATCATTACGGATGTGAAGTTCAACACCTTCGGCTGCGGTTCCGCCATTGCCTCTTCCTCTATGGCGACGGAAATGATCAAGGGGAAGCCCATTTCTGAGGCCCTGGAGCTATCCAACAAAGCGGTGGTGGAGGCCCTGGATGGGCTGCCCAGCCACAAGATCCACTGCTCCGTCCTGGCAGAAGAGGCCGTTCGGGCTGCGGTGAAGGACTATTATGACCGCAATGGCATCGCCTATGACAAGGAGAAGTTTGCCGAACACTGTGCCGCCTGCCACGAGGGGCACTGCCACTGCGACTGACAAGCACACAGGAAGCTGCTGCAAGATGCGAGCGAATCAGGACTTCCCTGCCGCACTGCATGGCGACAATCCGCCATGCAGCATGCAGCTGGGGCGCTCCTGGCCGTTTCGGCTTGCGGCAGCTTTTTTCTCAATCTGGAAACCAACTGTCAGATTTGCTCCAAGCTGGGGCTGCAGCTGGGGATGACGGAAAACCATGTCCCCGTGCAGCGGTACCGCATAGGCAGATGGCGAAAGCAGAATCTGAAACAGGAAGGAGTGATGGAATGAAGGAAGAAAGCTGGACGAAAGTGATGGAAGAGATCAGTGATATCCATGTTGTGGAAGCGGTGCGGCTCCGAAGGAAGCACCGCCGTCCCCTGTGGATGGGCCTCATAGCGGTGGCGGTTGTCGCAGCGGTGGTTGTGGGGAACCTGTTTTGGAAAGAAGAAAAGCCTGTCATGCCCACGGCGCAGGCGGTGAGCTTGGCGGTGTATCCGGAGACAGCGGTCTGTCCATATCTCTTGGGCAGCGGTCCGGAAAATGGAGAGCGGATGAAACCGTGGCTGAATGATCGGGTTGCCCGGGCCACCTGTTCCAAACAGTACCAAGGCGCCCTGGATGGATTTCTGGCTACCACCATTCCTCAGCTTTTGGCGGGACACGAGGGGCAAAACCGGATGTACTCTCCCTTGAGCCTATATATGTCCCTGGCCATGTTGGCGGAGATTACAGACGGCGAGAGTCGGGAGCAGGTGTTAGGTCTGCTGGGCGCGCCGGATCTGGAGACCTTGCGCCTCCAGGCCCAGGCGGTGTGGAAAGCCAACTATGTAAATGACGGGGCAAGCACCCGCATTTTGGCCACCTCCCTGTGGCTGAGCGAGGATGTGGATTTTGTCCAGAAGACCATGGATCGGCTGGCGGAAACGTACCATACCTCTTCCTACCAGGTGGAAATGGGGACCCAAGGAACCAACCAGGCCTTGCGAGAGTGGATCATCGAGCAAACCGGCGGCCTGCTGCAGGAGCAGGCCCAGGGACTGGAGTTCCATGTAGACACCGTCCTGGCGTTGGCCTCCACGGTGCACTACCGGGCAAAGTGGCAGTCGGCCTTTGCACCGGAAAGGACACAGGGAATGCTGTTTTACGGCTTCAAGCGGGCGGTAAACTACAAATTTATCAAGCAAAGGAGCGTACTACAGTATTACCAGGGAGAAAACTTTTCTGCGGTATTTCTGCCCATGGAGGGAGGTGGGGGCATGTGGCTGATGCTCCCCGAGGAAGGCGGTCTGCCCGAGGAATTGCTGAACAGTGGAGAGGTGGTCCGATTCCTTCTCAATCAGGAGATCTGGGAAAACAGTACATATCCCATGGTGGACTTGATCATTCCCAAGATGAATATAACATCAGACCTGGATCTGCGCCAAGAGCTCCAGGCGCTGGGTGTTACCGACGTATTTGATGCCCAGGTTTCGGATTTTACACCGATGACGGAACAGAAGAATGGAATTTGCATTGGCGAGGTCAGCTATGCGATCCAGGTAGTGGTAGATGAGGAGGGATCCAGCGCAGCCGACTACACCGTCATGGGCATGGAAGGTACGCACGCGACTCAACCAGAGGAAACGATTGAATTTGACGTGAGGCGCCCGTTCCTCTATGCAATCACAGGGGAGGATGGACTGCCCCTGTTTATAGGGACCTATTATGAGCCTGATGTGATGTCCCAGTTGTCGGCGTCCAAATCCCGGTAGGCATAGACCCGCTGCCAGGTTCCATCAGAAGCCTTCATCACGCTGCTCCGATGGCGGCTCAGGAGGCGGACAATTTGGTATACGTCAATCCAAATTTCACTGTTACACTCCTTTTGACTTTCGTCAAAAATCAACTCCAGGCCAAAGTGCAGGTGGACGGTCTCAATGTTGTTGACATTTTCATGGGTGGAGTATCCGGTGCGGCCCATGAAGCCGATGACCTGGCCGGCCTGGACCTGATCTCCCTCCTGGAGGCCGGGGGCGAAGGGGGTGTCCTTTTGCAGATGGGCGTAGTAATAGTAGCGCCGGCTGTCCAGGGAGCGGATGCCCACCCGCCAGCCACCGTATTGGTTCCAACCCATGGCTTCCACCGTGCCGGCTTCGACGGCCACAATGGGGGTGCCCAGGGCGCCCATAAGGTCGTTGCCCAGGTGCTTTCGGGCAAAGCCATAGCTCCGCCCTACCCCAAAGTCGTCGCAGTGGCTGTAGCCGTACCCGGCGGCAATGGGAGAGAAGGCCTTGAGGCCGTAGGAGGCCTTCCAGACCTGGTCCCCGGTCTCGTCTTCCACCAGAATGGCATAGTTCCCCACCAGGCCGCCCAGAGCCGCGTCATAGGCGTCATGGTAATAGGCGTAGTATTTAAAGAGCTCTCCCAAAAGCTCCTGGGGGCTCTTGCCGGACTGCAGGTTCTGGTATGCCTGCTCCACCGACTTTGCCGTGACCTTCCCTCCGGTCCGGCAGGCTGCCAGGGCCAGCAGGTCGATCCAGCTCACGGGCATATCCTGCTCCTGGGAGCGGATATCCAGGGAGAGGGCCTTGTCCATGGCTTCGTAGGAGACGTTGAAATCCACCCATTTGATGTAATCCTCTGCCCCATGGACCGGGACTACCAGAAGCGCCAATATCAGGATCCAAGTCAAAAACCGCCGTTTCATACAAAACCACCTCCGTGGTATTGTGTGAAGCGGCGGAAGCTCTATGCCAGGAAATTTTTGCAAACAAAAAAGCGCTGCAGGCCGGAGCACATAGGTGCCTGCTTTCACGCGCCTCCGTTGCACATTTGGAAATCAGTCGGCAACCTGTGTTTTGAAATAGATTTGTTTATGCCCTGCGTTGTGATGGCGTCTTATAGGCGGACTGATGTATCCGTTTATGGTAGGCATTACGAATTTGCAAAAGATGGGCAGGAGATATGGGATGTTTCCGCCGGGCGGACACATAGGTCCGCCCCTACGATGAGTATCAACACAGTGCATAGACAGATTCTGTGGTGTTATAGTTCAGATTTGCCATCTATAGCAGGAAAATCGCTATGAGAAATACGCCCCCAATATCTACCTGTCCTCCAAGTCTGCCGTAGGGGCGGACCTATGTGTCCGCTCAGCAGAAACACCCTGCTCTTCCTGCCTATGTTCGGCGAATTTGTAATGCCTGCTATGGGCGGACACGTAGTTGCTCCTATGGACTTGATTGTAACCCGATTTGAGCAGTTACAGCGTACTAGGGGCAGTTTACAGGAGACTGCAAACTGCCCCGCATTTTGTGGGTATACGTTACACCCTGGCGGAGGGTGCCTTCGTACGGAAAGCAGGTGGTTATATGATCTTGAGAATTTCCTTTGCTTGCTCCACAGTGCAGGTCAGGTCTCCTACTAGATTGTCATAATATTCCTGGCCTTGGTTGTGGATCATATTCGTGCGGCACGTGAGGAATGTTTCGCAGTCCATATAGTGCATATCTGTACACGAGAAGTAGATTCGGTACTTTTCACTCTCCCCCAAACAGATCTTATACTCGCTCTGATCAAATTCTTCGATCGTGGCCGTATCGTCTTTCCGAATTGCCAATATCCGTAGAATCCAATCTAACCATCCATAGCTTTCCTGGATTTCATCATGGTTCATTTCTGCATAAGCCTGCATGAGTTGGATGTTTGCGATATATATTTCTGTACGTTCAGGACATGCATTTCGGATCACTTCCACTTGGCCAACCCACTCCTCTGGAAGATGGATTTCCAGACCTATATCTTTTACCGTGACGGTCTGGTCTTGACCAATGTAGTGATAAAGCTGATCGCCTTCATTGTAAACCTCAAAATTCTCATCGTCGATGATGTAGGGCTCAGTACTATCCACAGGCACTTCTGTTGGGAGTTTGGTTTCTTCTGGAATAGAAACCATGGGCTCAGAAGTTTGTGTGGGAGTAGAAGTCATTATCTCATCCGATGGGTAGGGCTCGCCTTGGGGATTGCATGCGCACAGAGATGCGAACATCACGATGGTCAAAGACAGGGAACAAAACTGCAAAAGTTTTTTCATAACAAACCTCCCATAAACCAAATGGTGCAATCAATAGATCCTGATTTTGAAGGTATGGGTTTCTTTACAGCTATGGGCTTCTGTAGTGGCCACGTCCCGCGCTGCCACCACCACGGTGTACAGGCCACGCTCACTGAAAGTATAGTTCACTGTTGCGCTGGACGTGTTGGTAAACTCATACCAGGAAGTATATCCACTAGGCTTTGTAACACCGATGGCGATACGGAAGCATTTCACATTGGCTGTTCCGGTGATTGCCTTTGTAGTTCCTGCTTTCAAGGGCTTCAGTAGTGAGCCCGTAATGGTCAGTTTGCATTCACCGCACCTGGTGCAATAGCAAGAGGTACCAGTAGAGGAAGAGGCATAGGTATGACCGGAGCTGCTACAGACTTTGCTCCGAATCATCGCTGATGGAATGATAACACGGATGGAGTGTGAAATAAATTGGCTGTAGTCTGAAAGTTTTGCTGCTTTTCGCATGGGGGAATTGGCGCAGAATGTAATATTGCTAAATCCAACTCCCGTTACACCAGTGGCTACAATCGCGTGACCGTGATTTGTGCCATTTCCATAAACATGAAATACAGCACCTAATAGGCGAGTAGATGCGTTGGAAATGCTGGAAAAATTCTGGCCTGCAGGCAAGATGTACGTATTGGCACTCATGCGTGTTCCGATTTTTTCTTTTGCTGAGGCACTTACATAATCATCAAACCATTGAGTATTTGTCCAATACTTATTTGCTTGCCATAAACCATTACCATACCATACATTGTCACCGTTGGCATCCATCGGAAACTTTAAGTTATTAATATCATCGGAAGTATCGCTTCCGCCTAAACCTGCCCACACACACTGAGAGGCAAAGTTCTGGCAGTTTCCCCCAGCTTCAGTATAGTCCGAAAAATTGTCATTCTGAAAGTTCGGATTATTGCCACTACTTGCCGTATAAGAATCTGTCGTGTACGTATAAGCATAAGCCGCAGCATTGTCCCGGTTGTAATACCAGTATGTATTGACCGAATCGTTCAAGGCAGCCGGTTCCGCCCCTTCTTCCACACCGTTTTCCGGCGCTACCGTTTGGACCACCGGGTCTTGCTTTTGGAGGCGGTCGAACTGTGCAAGGGAGGCGGCGAGGTCAAAGGAGTCCGGGGTCATGCCGTAGGCGATCATCTCTTCGGATACGATGTCTACGATGCACCAGACGCCATGGACGTTTCCGAATTTCACCTCGTACCGGTCTCCGCATTCGGTGGTTTCGCCGTCTTCCTCATACTGGAAAGTAATATGGGCGTACAGCTGTACGGTTGCGTAGTCGGCGCCGATCTCCGTATCCAGCACGGTGGTGGCGAGGGTGAAGTGGTGCCGCGTGATATTCTGTGCAGAGCGGGTGTAGCGGTAGTATGTCGCCATGTCTTCAAAGCCGCGGACATGTTTGCACAGCTCTGCCACAGAGAAGGTTTCCCCGTTCAAACTGAGGCGCTCCTGTCCGCTGATAGCTGCATGGTCAGTATATGCGGCAACGGACCGGATGGTGCCAACGGCCAAGTCATGATCCTCGTAAAGGTAGGCATTTTCCACATATCGGGTCACATACTCCACGGCCCGGTCAGCCAGGATGGAGGCGTTGTCCATGGGTTCGGAGTCGATCTTTGTGGCAGCGCTCACGCCACCGGGGGAAAGAGAAACACAGATACATAGGACAAGGATCCAAGCAAATGACTTTTTGAGCAGCTTCATTTTAGTACCTCCTGTTTGGTGATGTGCCCATACCAAATAGATCATACCTGGCTATGCCACGATTCAGCCGGGCAGCTCTGAGTCGCGGGCCAAAGCCAGCAAATCCGCTCCCCGCGGGATCACATACCGGCTCATTGGAATCACCCCCTCCCTCCAAAGAACGTGATCCAAACATGGAATGGGTCGTTACAATGCTTGTGTTCACGGCTGATGGATGAAATAAGAAAAAACGTACTTGTGGCAAAAACAAGAAGTTTACTTTTGCGTTTTGGAAGTCGTTGGACCACCACTTTCCAGAATATGGGTGTTGTTTGCTATTAGTATAGCATATTTCCTATCATTGTCAAGCACATTAGCGAAAAAAGGGTAAGTTTTATGTGCCTGTTGTACTCCTCTGTGCGGCTCTTTTTGGACATAAAATATCTCCCCCTATCGTTGACAGTTTTGCGTTTCACTGTCTCCTTTAGGGGGAGTATATCAAAGTTTCCTTTGCAACAGAACCATGGAGTCAATACATCCAAACAGTCCGAAAGACCAGTCAGGGCTTGACCCCACAGCGAGAGGAAGCGGCGAAGCTACGTTGCAGATGTAGCCCTTATAGTTGTGTGGACGGCTTGCGTTACTCCAACGCCATTACCTTGTCCACCCGGCGGGCGTGGCGGCCGCCTTCGAAGGGGGTGGTGAGGAAGAGGTCCACCATTTCCAGGGCCAGCTTCTCCCCCACAACGCCGGCGCCCAGGGCCATCATGTTGGCGTCGTTGTGCTGCCGGGTCAGACGTGCGCTCATGAGGTCGGACAGCAGGGCGCAGCGGATTCCATGGATCTTGTTGGCGGTGATGGACACCCCGATGCCGGTGGTACAGATGACGATGCCCCGCTCGCAGCGCCCCTGGGCCACGGCTTGTGCCGCCGGTGCGGCAAAGTCGGAGTAATCGCAGCTGTCCGAGGTATGGGTGCCGAAATCCTCCACCTGGTGTCCCAGCTTCTCCAAATGCTGCTTGACTGCCTGCTTCAGGGCCAGTCCGCCGTGGTCGCATGCCAGGGAAATGTTCATGGCTTGTTCCTCCTGTGTAGTTGATATCATGTAATGACGAACCCGCCGTTCACCGGCAGGATTTGTCCTGTGATGAATTCGGCCCCAGCCAGATAGACCATGGCGTTTGCCACGTCCTCCGGCCGCCCGTTGCGCTCCAGAGGGGTTTCCTCCCGGAGGGAGTCCAGCACCTCCGGATCCACGTGGGCCACCATATCGGTGAGGATGACGCCGGGGGCCACGGCGTTGACCCGGATGCCGGAAGGGCCAAGCTCCTTGGCCAGGGCTTTGGTCAGGGCCAAAATGGCGCCTTTGGAGGCGGAATAGGCCGCCTCGCAGGAGGCGCCCACCTGGCCCCACATGCTGGACACGTTGATGATGGCGCCCCTGTGCCGCTTCAGGAACAGGGGCATGGCGGCATTGGTGCAGAGGTAAGCGCCTCGCACATTCACCGCAAAGATCCGGTCCCAAACGGCCTGGGGCGTCTGGGAAAGAAGGCCGTAGTGACAGATTCCGGCGTTGTTGATGAGCACGTCCAGCTCTTCCAGCCCGGCAAAGGCCGCCGCCACGGCGGCCTCATCGGCAACATCGGCGCAGATGGCGGTCGCACCGGTCTCTGCGGCCACGGCCTGGGCAGCGGCGTGATGTTTTTCGTAGAGAAAGGTCACCCGATCTCCCCGGGCGGCAAAGGCCCGGACAGCTGCCGCGCCAATCCCCCGGGAACCACCGGTAATCAAAACCGACGCCATATATGGTTCCTCCCATACGAAGGACCTGCCGCAGTGCGGAGCGGTCAAGGGGGCTCCCCAGGGACATTGCGTGTCACGTCAAGTTTGGCGCAATGTCTGATGGGGAGAAACTTGACTCGCCCGCCTTTGCAGCAGGTCCAGTTGTGTTTCATGTGATTGCCTACCGCCGGCGGCTTTTGGTGCGATGGTCTGAGTACTGACGCAAGGAGGAAATCTTACTGTCGGATTCAGACATAAACTGCTTCAGCCGCTCCTCAAAGATCTGATCGGAGGACTTGGCCACGGTTGCCTGGGTAGGGGTCGCGGCATGGGGGCGGGAATTGCCGGGACGGGGCGCCTTGGGACGGTCGTTGTTGTTCCGCTGCCGGTTTTGGGCGGGGGGCTTGGGCTCCAGGCGCTTCATGGACAGGTTGATTTTCCCTGCCGGGTCCAGGGCGATGACCATGACCTTCACGTCCTGTCCCTCCGTCAGGTACTGGCGGATGTCGTTGACATAGGCATTGGCCACCTCTGAAATATGTACCATGCCTGTCTTGTTCTCCGGCAAGGCGATGAACGCGCCGAAGTTGGTGATGCTCTTGACCTTACCTTCGATGATGGCTCCAACTGTCAAATCCATACTGTGAAATTCGTCCTCCTCAGAAAATACAGACGCTGCTTCCTACGGGTCCGGCTTCCGGCCGGTTATTCCCCCACGTCGGAAAAGATAATTTCCCCATTCCCCACCAGGCCCAGCTTATCCCGGGCAATTTTCTTCACGCTCTCATCGGAATCAAGCCCTTCGATGTCTGACCGAAGATTTTGATTTTCCTGCTGCAGCCCGGCGGCCTCGCCGGCCAGCTCCTGATACTGTGCCTGGTTGCTCCGAATCTGGCTCCGCTGAGATACCAGGATAACAGTAGCGGACACCACCACCAGCAGAACCACTACCTTCGTCAGCAAGGAGGATCTGCGGAATTTCACGGGTAGCTTCATGTCGTCTCCCTCCAGAGTGGGCGCCGCGCACGTTTTTACGGCGTCTATTACCGAATATTGTAACCCATTTCCGCCCAGTTGAAAAGAGAAATTTTAAGAATTTTTTGACTTTTTTCGCCAAAGCCCAAATAGGACGCCCGATCATTTCCAAGACCGTTCCCACTGCCTTCCAGAACCAACGAAAGGCCCGCCGGCAAAGTCTGGACAGGGAGAGGCCGTACCCGCTTGCGCCGGCGGCCAGACCCACGAGCTGAAACAGCTGCAGCTGGCCGTGGCACAGAGCCAGTCCCAGGTATGCCAATGTGAAAACGGCCAGGGCCAGAAAGGCCAGGTCCGCCGGAACCGTGGTCTGGGGGCACTGCCGACGCAGCTCCCGCAGGCAGTCATACGCCAGGCCCAGCCCTGCCCCCAGAGCCAGGGCCCAGAGAAACCAACGGGCCTGCTCGGCCACTGCCGGGGCCATCAGCCGAAGAGGCGGGAGAAAAATCCGCCTTCCCGCCGGGGCTCCTCGTAAATGAGCGCTGTGACGGTCCCGTCTACAGCAACCTGTCCCCCATCCAGAGATAAGGTCTTGAGGTGCAGGTCTTGGCCCCGCACCAAAAGGGTCCCCCGGCTGGTCCGGAGGACCACGGCGTTTTCCTCAAAGCTCACAACCTCCGCAACGCCGGAGACGGTGAGCTTTTTTCGTTCGTCTAAGCTCAGCTTGTGGGGCTGCTGCAGCCCCCGGTCCTCCCCTTGTGCCATCTGCAATGCCTCCTGTCTGGTTTGCTTCAGTGTATGCAGGACACGGGGGGTCTAGACTTGCATTTTAACGGCCCATGCGCTCCAGCTTTTCCAGGACCTCCTGGAAGTACCGAGGCAGGGGCGCAGTGACGATTACGGGCAGGCCGGTTCTGGGGTGCCGGAAGCAGAGGGTGGAGGCGTGCAGGCACTGAGAGTCCTGGCCCAACTCCGGCTTTTTCCGCCCATAGATGAGATCGCCCAGGATGGGATGACCGAGAGACGCCATGTGCACCCGAATCTGGTGGGTGCGGCCGGTCTCCAGGTGGCAGCGAATGTGGGTGTAGCCCCGGTACCGGGTGACGGCCTCCCAGTGTGTGACAGCGGGCTTGCCCCGATCGGTAATGGTCATCCGCTTCCGGTCGGAGGGATGCCGCCCAATGGGGGCGTCCACAGTGCCCCGATCCTCTTTCAAATTGCCGCAGACCACGGCTTCATAGGTCCGGGCCAGGGTGTGATCCTTTAACTGACTGGCCAGGACGGTATGGGCCAGGTCATTTTTGGCCACGGCCAAAAGGCCGGAGGTGTCTTTGTCAATGCGGTGGACGATGCCAGGGCGCAGGACGCCGTTGATGCCGGACAGGCTCTCCCCCTTGGCGTAGAGCAGGCCGTTGACCAGGGTGTCGTCCCAATGCCCGGCCGCCGGGTGGACCACCAGGCCCTTGGGCTTGTTGATGACCAGCACATCCTCGTCTTCATAGGCGATTTCCAGGTCCATTTTGGTGGGGATGACGTCCAGAGGCTCCGGCTCCGGTAGCTCCACCTGGATGACATCCCCCAGGCGGGTGCGGTAGTTTTTCTTCACGGCCTCCCCGTTGCAGGTGACGCAGCCGGAGGATAAAAGGTTCTGGGCAGCGCTACGGCTGAGCCCCGGCACGGTTCCGGACAGAAAGAGATCCAGCCGCAGACCCTCCGTTTCACAGATCAGTGTCATGATGCGCCGTCCCCTTCTTTTCATCTTTCCAAAAACTCCGGTTAAAAAATATCAGATGGATGAACAGCCCAATGGCGCCGCAGGTGATGAAGCAATCGGCTACGTTGAACACTGGGAACCGGATAAAATCTGTGGCAATCATATCCACCACATAGCCCCGGAAGACCCGGTCCAGAATATTCCCCAGGCCGCCGCCCAGAATGGCGGCCAAGCACCACAGCTCAAACCGGGCAAAGGGCAGAACCTTTTTGTGCAGTCCCCAGATGAGCAGGGCGACGAACACCACGAATACCACGATGAACAGCCACCGGTGCCCCTGCAGGAAGGAAAAGGCCGCGCCGTAATTCTGCACATAGGTGAGATGGAGGACCCCCTCCAGAAACGGAACCGTACTGCCATAGGCGATGCGCTCCACCACGAAATACTTGCTGATTTGATCGGCTGCCACGATCAGCAGGGCAAACAGCCCCAGGGGAATGTAGCTCATAAAAAGCCGCCCTTTCTGTCAGAAAATGGGCCGGTCCTCCACAAGGACCGGAAGAATTGGATTTATTCTACCACTTGCACCGTAAAATGTCAAAGAAAATGGGAAGATTGCGGCTGTTTTCCTCCACTTCAACCGGATATGGCGTCTGGTCCCGCTGTGCCGGTGAATTGAATGACCAGCCGGTGAGGCAAGCAGACAATGGGCCTGCCTCCGTCCTGCCAGCCGGTCTGCATACAGTCGCCCCCAGGACAGTCGGATTGGGTCACGGCAATGCGGCCCCCCTGCACGGTGATGGTGTTGGTTCCGTATGGACTTTCTACAGAAAAGCTCTGGTCCTGGGCTAGGCTGACGCGCTGCACCAAAACGCCGTCGGACCAGATTTCGGCGGTCCGGGCCGGCTCCTGGGGCCAGAGCAGCAGGGCCAGGCCCACCAAAAACAGCCCCACCAGGAGGCAAATCCAAACTCTGGTTTTGATCATGGCACAATCTCCTGAAAGGTACAGCCGGTGAGGCTGGATGTGAGTCCTGCCGTGGCGTAGATCTCCCCCTCTGTGGTGCAAAATACGGCCTCAAAGTCCTGATTTTCCCGCCAGAAGTCGGTGGCTTCTTCCAGACCCATGATGTACAGGGCGGTGGACAAACCGTCTGCCAGAAGGCCGTCTTCCGCCACCACCGTGACGGAGGTGAGCCCAGCCTGGGCAGGCATGCCGGTACTGGGATCCAGGATGTGGCAATAGCGCACCCCGTCCGCCTCGAAATACCGCTGATATCCGCCGGAAGTGACCACAGCCCAGGTCCCCTCCAGGCAGAGGAGCCCCAGGGTTCCGGCGCCGCCCGGGTCCTGAATCCCGATCTGCCAGGGGGAACCGTCTGGCTTGGCTCCATAAGTCTGCACATTGCCCCCCAAGGCCAGAATGCCGCCGGTGATGCCGGACTGGGCGGCCAAGTATTCTACGGCCAGACGGCCAGCCCAACCTTTTCCCAAGGCCCCCAGATCCAGTTGCGCCTGAGTCCCCAGGCTGGCCCGGGGACCGTCCAGGTGGAGCTGTTCCGCCCCAGTGTGGGCCAGGGCGGAGGAAATTTCCTCCGGCTCCGGGACCCGGTATGTCCCGGTGGTGAAGCCCCAGAGCTTGGTGACGGGATACAGGCAGGGATCCAAAGCGCCGCCAGTCCGGCGGCTCAGAGACAAGGCCTCCTGGAACAGCGGCTGCATGGACTGGGGCAACTCCACCGTCTCCCCGCTGTTTAAGCGGCTCACCAGAGAGTCTGGCCGGGTGACTGACAGCAGCTCCTCTTGTTCCTGAAAGAGCCGGGATAGCTCCTGGGCTGCGGTCTCTGCACCGCTGCCCCACAGCTTCAGGGTCATCACCGTATCCATGGCGTATACCTGCGCCTCCACAGGCTGAGGGCTGCACCCCGGCAGGAGGAGAAGAAGTAAAAGCAACGTTCCAAGTTTGTACCAAATTTTCATAGGGGTGTCTCCTGGTGAAAAAAGTGTGACCCGGGGAACCGGGTCACACCGCAGTTTGTCGAAAAGCCTTCTGGGATTCGCCGCCAGAAGCGGGTAAATCCGTCTGGGGGCGCTGTGGAATGGCGAGACCGTTCCCGGCAGGATGGGCATCTGTATCACACACCCCGCGTCAGACGGGGGTACACTCCCGGACGATGACGAAACCGTCTACCAGATTGGCCTCTTGCAGTTGGCCCTCAATGGCCACCTGACGTTCCATCAGGTCGGTGAGGATGACACAGCCATCCTTGCACTCCACCCGCATCACGTTTTTCATGACGATGTCTTGCGGGGACACCTGGTTCTTGTATACTGTGGAAAGACACATAATCATCCGTTCCTTTCGTGCTCCAGGGCGGTCAGCACCGTGGACAGGCGCAGATTCCCCTTCTCAAAGTCTGAGACTGCCTGCATCACCTGCTCATAGGAGCTGTGTGCGCCGGCCTCTTCCAGCTGCCGGGCCAGGCCGGCCAGCTCCTGGGCGTGGGCGGCATTGTGGCCCACCATATATTTCATCAGAGCCATCAGCTCCTCCATGGGGGTGTGCGGACAGCCGCCGCAGGCGCTGCAATCCGCCCCGGAGCAATGCTCCTGCCCCTCGTGGCTGTGATGGTGGTCGTGGGAATGGGTGTGCTCTGCGGAAGAGCCGACATGATCGTGATCCAAATGCATAATGGGACTCCTCTCCATTGGCGATGGGCGCCAATCTTCATTTTGGCCTTATTATACAGCACCTTTTCTCCTATGTCAAAGGATTCCGCATGGGGGAAAAAATATCCCCCTCCCTCCCTTGCGCTCAGTTGGGGATACTGTTATAATAATGAAAAACAGCAAGGATTTTAGAAAGAGGAACGTCTATGACACACGATCACACTGGGTCCCCCGAGGAAGAGCACTCCCATGATCATGCTTATCTGCACGCCCATGGCATTGCTCACAGCCACGGCCATGTGCATGCCAATCAAAAAGCGGTGATCAACCGCCTGGCCAGGGCCATCGGCCACCTGGAGAAGGTAAAGCGTATGGTGGAAGAGGGATACGACTGCTCTGAGGTCTTGGTGCAGCTGGCAGCGGTCCGCTCTGCCCTGGACAATGCGGGGAAGGTGATTTTGCAGGATCACATGCGCCACTGCATGGTGGATGCTGTGGCAGCCGGGGACATGAGCGCCATTGAGGATCTGTGCCAGGCTGTAGAAAAATTTATTAAATAGGGAGAAACCAATATGGATCTAAAAACCTGCCGCTGGATGACCCGGCTGCTCTATGTGGGCTGTCTGGCGCTGGCAATCATCGCCCTCCCCCTGGACAACCAGATTCTGCGCATGGGTCTTCTGGGCGCTGCCCTGGCCCTGGCGCTGATGGTGGCCATGGTCCGGGATAAATTTTGGCGCTGCCCCAAATGCGGAAAGATGCTCCCCAAAGGGGGAAAGGTTCGCTGCCAATCCTGTGGGTGGGAGATGCTGTAACTGGGAGTGTAACGGTCACGATGAAGCTGGATTTTTACCATTGGGCAGCGTGTCCATTAAACACGGAAATGCTGGAGCTTTTACAGGCGTATGACCACCGATTGGAGATTCACACCCATGACATTGCAAAGCAGCCCGGCCTTGCTGGGGCGCTTGGGATGTTTTATCCCACGTTGACGGTGGTGAACGATTGTCATCGATATGTTGCCCCTCTGCGCCGGGAGTTCCTGGAGCGGCTTTGTCGCGGGGAACTACCTTCGGAGCTTCCCTACCGTCCGGCGCTGGGCAGAACGCCGGTCACAGGGACCGTGTTGCCCATAACGAAAGAGAATGTGGACCTGGCCGGGCATTGTGTGGGACATGAAGGCTGCCCAGGATGCAGGCAGAAGGCGGCGCTGCTCCAGGAGATGGGCCTTTCTGTCTACGGGTTTCTCCATGTACAGGGAAACCGGCTGTTGGGTGGGGCAGAGTACGTCCCCTCGGTCCACGTGCCCTATGGGATCCCCCGGGATCCCGGCAAGGCGTTTTTGACCTGTGTATATTTATCCGACGAAGCTTATGACTATAAGTCCGCTCCCCTTGCCGCGCTGGAGGCGTACCTGGCGGAGCGGTATGAAAGCGCCCTGGTGATTTCCGATGAGACCGGCGTCTTTCCCAACGGAGACCTGGCCTTCTTCCACCAGCGTGGCTACCAGGACCTGGGAGTGGTGGCGGAGGAGGGGTCGTATTGTAGGCTGCATCTGTTGGAGAAGCAGTTCCATAGATAAATCAATCGCGGTATGCCCCTCTTTGAGGGGGCATACCGCCTTTTCAGATTTTGGATTGGGCTGGTGTGCTCTCCGATTTTACACGCAGGCTTGATTGGATGAATAGTTCCGTACCGGTCATGGGATGGGGGAAGTGAAGCTCCTGGGCGCAGAGCTGTTGGTAGGTGAGGCCCAGGCGGGCGGAGAGGGCGGCGCTTTCCGGTGTACTGTACTGGGGGTCTCCCAGCATGGGGCAGCCCAGGTAGGTGCAGTGGACCCGAAGCTGATGGGTTCGGCCGGTGAGAGGCTCCAGCTCCAGCAGGCTCCAGTGGGGGCCCTGCTCCAGCAGGCGGTACCGGGTTCTGGCCGGTTGCCCCTGGGGGTCGATGCGCCGGAGGAGACTGGGTTTGGGGCAACGGCCAATGGGCATATCTACGGTGCCCTCCGGCCCCGGCGGCGCGCCGTACACCAGGCCGTGGTAGATTTTATGCAGATGCCCCTGGGCGTGAAGGTCATTGAGGAGCCGGTGGATGTGGGAATTCTTGGCCAGCAGCACCAGGCCGAAGGTATCCCGGTCCAGCCGGGTAGCCGGGTGAAACGCGCAGGACTGGCCGGTTCTGCGGTAGTACCCCAGCACGCCGTTGGCCAGAGTCCCGGTCATCCGGTGGCGGGAGGGGTGGATCAGGGTACCGGCTGGCTTGTCCACCACCAGAAGGTCCCGGTCTTCGTAGCGGATCTCCAGGGGCATGTCCTCTGCCGGGTATTCGGGCTCTGGGTCGTCCAGCAGCGCGGTGATCCGGTCCCCCGGCGTGACCTGAGTGTTGGTCCGGGCAGGTTGTCCATTGACCAACAGGGCGCCCGTCCATTTCAGCCGGTTCATGAGGCCAGTGGACATGTTCAGCTCCCCCTTCAGAAAGCTGGACAGGCGGCCGGACCGCAAGGCAATGTGCTCCAATTCCATGGCATTCTCCCAAGGGTTTTTCTCCATTATACCGGTTTTTCCCAGAGAATTCAATTGCCTCTTTCCGGCTGTGCCATGGACCAGATTTCCAGAATGGTGATGGTGAGCACCGGGGCCAAAATCATGCCCAGGATGCCCCAAAGGCGGTATCCTATATACAGGGCGACCAGGGTCAACAGCGGATTAAGCCCCAGCTGCCGCCCCACCATGCGGGGCTCCAGGATGGAGCGGGTCAGAGCGGTGACGCCGTACAGCGCGATGAGGCCCAGGCCCAGGGCTGTCTGCCCTTGCAGCAGCACCAGCAGGCCCCAGGGGACGAGAACGGTACCGGTACCCAGCATGGGCAGGGCGTCCACCAGGGCGATGAGCGCCCCCAGAAGCAGGGGGAATTCCACCCGTAGAATCAGAAAGCCAATGGTTAGCAGCAGAAACGTGAGCCCCATGAGCTTGCACTGTGCCCGGAACCACCCGCCCAGATTGACCCGCAGGTTCTGCAGCACCGGCAGCACCCGCTGTGACCAGGCTGGCGGCAGTTTCCCCTGGAGAAAGGGACGGAGTCGAGGCAGCTGTGCGGAGATCATGAAGCTGGATACCACTGCCGTGCCCAGGAACACAAAAGTGTCCGGCAGTGTCACAATGATTTGGGAGGCTGCGCCCAGGACCCGGGAGACGGCGCCTTCTGCCAGGGCGGAGCCATTGGAGAACAGCTGGGAGATGCTCTCCTCCAGCCCCGGCCGCAGCCGCTCCGGCGCGCCTTGGGCCAGGTGGTACAGCCAGCCCTGGACCCGGTCTGCGGTCTGGTCCAGACCGTCCACAATCCCCGGGAGTCCGGCGGCCAGGTGGTCCACCTCCTGCAGGGCCAACCGCCCCAACAGGTACAAAAGACCCAGAAGCAGCAGGTATACTCCCCCAATGGCCGTTCCAGCAGCCAGTCCCCGGGGGAATTTTGCCCGTCGGGACAGGAACTTGGCCAGAGGTTCTGCCATCCAGGCCACAGCCAGGCCCACCAGAAACGGAAGGGCCAGGGGCAGCAGATAGCGCACGGACAATAGGACCGCCGCCAGGATCCCCCCGATGATGAAAAGCCGATATCGATTGCCTGTACTCCGCATAGCTCCTCCTGACGCACAATCTATGCCATTATGCAGAAATTCCTTGCATTTCCTGAGAAATATGCTACAATACATATGGGTTAGGGCCCAGAAAACTAGTGAAAGCGACTACAGGAGGCTGCCTTATGGCAAATAATCCAAAATATTACATTATTGAATCCTCTGCTCTGCCGGAAGTCTTTTTAAAGGTGGCGGAAGCCAAGCGCCTGTTGGACACAGGAGAAGCAGCTACCGTTAACGACGCGACCCGTCAGTCGGGGATCAGTCGCAGTGCCTTTTATAAGTATCGGGATTCCATTCTCCCCTTCCAGAACCTGATGGCAGGCCGGATCATCACATTTCAGCTGACGCTCCACGATGAGACCGGCAATCTGTCCTCCCTGCTAACCATTTTTGCCCAATGGGGCGCAAATATACTCACCATCAACCAAACCATTCCCACCAATGGCTGTGCTGGGGTGACCATCTCTGCCGATACCAATCACTTGCAAACCTCTCTGGAGGAGCTTCTGCGGTATCTCAATGCCATGCAAGGCGTGGTCCGGGCGGAGATTCTGGCAGGCTGACGCCCCAACGATATATGCTTCTCTATGGCAGCTCTTGGCGTTTGCTGGGGGCTGCCATGCTGCTATCTGTGTCAGGTTTTGCCGGATTCTTTCCGGGAATACGGTCACCGGGGCATACAGCTGCATAAGATGCCATGAGACAGCAACGGCTGTCTCATGGAGGTGATACCATGCTGATTGTGCAAAAATTCGGAGGGACCTCTCTGGAAGGGCGGGAGCGCATTTTTGCGGCGGCCCGCATCATCACCCAGGCGGCCAAACGGGGCAGCCGGGTGGTGGCGGTGGTTTCCGCCCAGGGGCAGACCACCGATGAGATGATTGCCCAGGCCATATCCATCCATCCCCGGGTAACCGCCCGGGAAATGGACGCGTATCTCTCCACCGGGGAGCAGGTTTCGGCGGGGCTTCTGGCCATGGCCATCCAGGCCATGGGATACCCGGTGGTTTCTCTCACCGGCTGGCAGGCGGGCATACACACCGACGGCACCCATGGCAACGCCCGGATTCTGGGGCTGAGCAATGACCGGATTCTCCAGGAGCTGGACCGGGAGAAGATTGTCCTGGTGGCGGGTTTCCAGGGGGTGGATCAGGCGGGAGACATCACAACCCTGGGGCGCGGCGGTTCCGATACCACAGCGGTGGCCCTGGCGGTGTTTCTCCACGCCGATCTGTGCCAGATTTACACCGATGTGGACGGCGTCTACGACAAAGATCCTAGACTATATCCCGATGCCATGAAATTTGACTGGATCTCCTATGAAAAGATGCGCAGGCTCATTGCGGGGGGCGCTCAGGTGCTCCACGACCGGTCTGTGGAGCTGGCACAGCGTTTTGGGCTGGCCATAGAGGTGCTGTCCTCGTTTACAGGACAGCCCGGCACCATTGTCTGCGCGGAAGGAAGCGGCACATAACACCCAATGCCGGTAATGCAGTATATCCTGTCCCGGGCTCCGGTATGATTCCGGGGCCCGGTGAATAGGCTTTGGCAGGGGGGATTGGGATGAAACGACTTTGCTGCGTTGGGGCATTGATGACAGCCCTGCTGGGGACGGGGCTGCATTTCCTGTATACATGGCAGCCCATTGCCCTCTTTGGCCTGTTTGCGCCGGTCAATGAGAGTGTTTGGGAGCACCTGAAGCTGCTTGTTTGGCCGTTTCTATTGGTCTGCGGTCTGCTGGCCCACTGGGCGCCGTCGCGACCCTCCTTCTGGGCGGCGGCCTGCGGGAGCCTGCTGGTGATGCCGCCGGTCTTGCTGGGGATCTGGTATACGGCCCGGTATGGCCTGGGGGTGGAATCGGTGGCGTTTGACATTGGGCTGTACTACCTGGTCATTGCCTTGGGATTTCTGCTGCTGTGCCGCTGGGAGCAGGTAGCCTGGACGGAGCGTCAGGTGGGAATCCTGGTGATGCTGGCAGGGCTGTGGGGCGGTATGCTGCTGATTGGTTCTGCTGCGCCCTTGGACCTTCCCATGTTCGAAGCGTGAAATTCGTTCGACGGAACCTGGCAGGCTTTGCCGGGTTTTCCGAAAACTCCGGAAAATATCTGGAAATTTTCTTGAAAATTTTCAGGTTTTTTCGGGGTTTTGTCGCTTTTTGCGGTATTTTTCTCTGTTCTTTTGGAATCAAATGTGATTCAATAGAAATGGGGAGGCGAGGACATGACCAGAAGCATTTTAATGTACGAACGGCCGTATCATGACGAAAAGGGGGCCCGGTATTTGCTACAATACTATCTCCTCATTGATGAGGTGGTGTTTGGATGTAACAGTCTGGAGATCTACGGCGCCAAGACGCTGCTGTTTCAGGGGGACGCGCTACTGGACCAAAAGGTGATCCGGGGTCTGACGCCCTTTGGACCGAAGATTACGGCCATTCTCAACTGCCTGGCGGACGGCCTGATTCCGCCCAAGGCCATGGAGCATATGGTTTTTGACATGGTTTGCGCCTGATACGCGGAAAGGACTGGACATAGGGAAAATCGTTTGCTATAATGTACAAAAGCATACGGAGAGGAGCAAATCCTATGAAATGTCCTTACTGCGGAGACCAGGAGAGCAAGGTGGTGGATTCCCGCCACTCTGACGATGGTCTCAGCATCCGCCGCCGGCGGGAGTGCCTGTCCTGCCAGAAGCGGTTTACCACCTATGAAACGGTGGAGAGCTTGCCCATCATTGTGGTGAAGAAGGATGGCAGCCGCCAGTCCTTTGACCGGAACAAGGTCCTCAACGGCATGGTCCGGGCCTGTGAGAAGCGTCCGGTGCCCCTGGCCGCTCTGGAACAGGATGTTTCGGAGATTGAGCAGATCCTGCAGAACTCTCTGGAGCGGGAGGTCCGCTCCGAAACCATTGGCGAGCTGGTGATGGAGCGGCTGAAGCGGCTGGATGAGGTGTCTTATGTGCGGTTTGCTTCGGTATACCGGCAGTTCAAGGATGTGCATAGCTTTATGGATGAGCTGAACAAATTCCTGGAAGAGAAATGAGGGGGAGGGCCCCATGACAGTTTGGAGAATATTCAGTTTTTTAATTTTGGTGACACCCCTATTCTGCCTGATTCTGGGGTTGATCTGCTGGCGGTATCCCCCCAAGGGGCCCACATGGCTCCTGGGCTATCGGTCCCGCCGGGCCCGGGCCAGTCAGGAGGCTTGGCAGTTTGCGCAGAATGTGGCGGGCCAGATCTGGTTTGGCCTGGGACTGGTGCAGACCGTGGTATTTGCTTGGGTCTGTCTGGGCATGCAAACCTGGAGTGTGGAGGCCCAGTGTCAGGCGGCGCTCATCTCGATTCTGGTGGAGGATGTCCTGGTGCTCCTGTCTATGATTCCAACGGAAGTTCTGCTTGTCCGCCGGTTTGGCCGACGGAGTGCGTCCCGCCCCAGTAGGGACCGGCGCGGAACACGGTGAACACATCCTGCCTGTGGCAGGTCTGCAATCTATGGAAAAGAAGCCTGGCTGAACCGGATGAGGAACAGTCAAGGCTTCTTTTTTCTGCTGGTTATCCCAGCATGACGTCCAGCAGCATCATCAGGGCAAATCCGAATACGATCCCCATGGTTGCAAGATAGGGCTGGGCTTTTTGATTTCTCTGACATTCGGGGATTAACTCATGTACCGCCACCAGAATCATGGCGCCTGCGGCAAAAGAGAGGGCATAGGGCAGAATGGCTTCCACATAGACCACCAACAGAGCGCCGATCACACCGGCGACGGGTTCCACCAAACCAGAGGCCTGCCCAATCAGAAAACTCTTTTTCCGGGAGTAGCCTTCTCTTCGCAGGGGGAAAGACACAGCCGCACCCTCGGGGAAATTTTGCAGTCCGATTCCGACTGCAATCGTGATGGCGCCAATGAGACGTTCCGTGGTATAGCCGTCCCGCTGCAGGGCGCCAAATGCAACGCCTACCGCCAGCCCCTCCGGGATGTTGTGCAGTGTGATGGACAGAACCAGCATGATGATTCGGTTGAGCCGTTCGCGATTCTGATTTTGGATGCTGTCAGCGTTTTTCCGGGCAAAGGACACGATTTTGTCGGAACCCCACATGAACAGTGCACCCAACAGGAAGCCGGTGGTTGCCACCACGTATGCAGGCAAGGTGGAAGCGGTCTCCGCCCGCTCAATTGCCGGCTGCAACAGAGACCAGAAGCTGGCCGCAATCATCACACCGGAGGCAAAGCCGAGCATGAGGTTCATGGCCTTTTGATTTGGGGATTTGAAAAACGCGACAGTGGCAGCGCCCAAGGCCGTTACAAACCATGTGCCAAGGGTTGCGGCCAACGCCAGTAGGACAAAATGATTCATTTCGCACACCTCCTATACCCAGTATATCGCCCTGCGGGGATAGGGTGCAGCGTTCGGGTGAAAAGCCACAGGATGAAAAGAACAGGTCCTTCTGGTGCATTGGCTGGATAGAAAGAAAAGAGCAGGTGCTTTCGTTGTGGAGAATTCCGCAGGGCAACAGCATTTACTTTTGGGCAAAAAAAGCCGACAGAGAGTCATTATTCATCGCAGCTTTGGCCATTTTACGGCGCAGGCTCACTCGTTTGCCTATGTCCGCCTGCTTTAACAGGTGTAGCGCTTCTTTTCGGATAATATTTAGGTTGAGTGGAGAGTTGTCTTGACGCGCACGGCAGGCATCTTCACGGAACACAACACCCAATTGCCAGTGAAGTTGGTTTTCAATGCTCCAGTGTTGGCGCACGGCATGAGCAAAGGCTTCAATATCCGTCAGCGAGGTAAGAAAATATCGACAATCTTCTATCAATTCTCCGTTTTTTTCTGAATGACGGTTGATCTTACCATTCCAATGCCTTGCAGTCCTGCCCAATCTGCCCGCTGTGTCAGCCAACTTATATCTGTTTCCAGAAAATACTCCCGACTTTCTATTCTTCCATGATCCTTGTCATTCGTTTTATGCGAAGCCACGCGCTCATTTTCAAAGTAGAACTTCACATCTTCCAGCAGTGCAGGCTGATTTCCCTTTAATGCAAGAACGTAATCAGCTCCTCCTTGCCTTATTTGGGCAGCAATTGCCCGTTGACAGCTCATGGCATCCGCAGTGACAGTGCTTCCTTTCACGTCCAGTATGTCCAGCAGTTCGGGTACGGCCGTGATCTCGTTGGACTTTTCCTCCGTCGCAAGCTGCCCCAGTGTGATTTGGCTCTCTGTTACCCATGCGCTCACCACATGGTAAGCTCTATGCTGCTCATTTCCACTGCCACAGATCGTTTTGCCGTCAAGTGCCACTGTTTTTCCTTCAACAGCCACTACATCTTGCAGCACGGTGGCTAACCCCTGCGGGTCTATGCGTTCAAATACTCGCCGAAAGGTGTCACTATCCGGTATGCCATTAGGTAATTCGAGCACATTTTTGAACCATTCCATTTTTCCGTATCCGGTATCCTCCATGTGCACAAAATCTGTCCCGCCGCAAATGACCGACACCAATCCGATGAAAACGATGTCCACCAGTTTATGGCGGATGTTTCCCCATGGCCTGCGTGCATCTGTAACCGTATCTAATGATTTTAATAGCTTTTTCATCTTATTCACCTCGTGGTATCATGATACCACATTTGAGATGATTTTTAAATGCTGTTGCCCTGAATTATATGGTTTTTCCCTTGACAGAAGGAATCCCGTCTGTTATACTATTTCCACTCTTTGCACTGCATACCAACTACAGTACAAACTGATCAAGCCAGGGCTAACGCCCGGAGCCGGGTCACGAACGTGACAGTGGAGTTCTCACCCACGGGACAGTAAGTTACGATTACTGGTTCCGTGGGTGTTATTATATGCACCCGCGGAAAGCAAGTGCCATAGAGTTATCTTATAAGCCATTTGGAGGTAACTATTATGGAAAATCATTCCCGCACCAAGCGTCCCCAGGGCGCAGCCATTCCACCCGAGCAATTTGAGACAACCGCCGTCCGGGTATCCATGGTCAGCATTATCGGAAACGCAGTTCTCTCGTTGTTCAAAATCCTTGCCGGAATTCTTGCCCACTCCGGTGCTATGATCAGCGATGCCGTTCATTCGGCGTCGGATGTGTTCAGCAGCATTATCGTTATCATCGGTGTGAAAATTTCGGCAAAGGACTCAGACAGAGATCATCCCTACGGACATGAACGTTTTGAATGTGTGGCCGCCATCGTGCTGGCAGTGACTCTGATTATTACGGGCCTGTTTATCGGGCATACCGCATTGGAGCAGATTACTGCCGGCAGTTCACAGCAGCTCACTGTTCCGGGACTTCTGGCCATGCTGGCGGCCGTCGTTTCCATCATCGCAAAGGAGGCAATGTACTGGTATACCCGGTTCTATGCCAAACGGCTGGACTCCGGCGCGCTGATGGCGGATGCCTGGCACCACCGCAGTGATGCCCTGTCCTCTGTGGGTGCGCTCATTGGCATTGCCGGAGCGCGAATGGGCTCCCCTATTCTGGATCCCATTGCCAGTCTGGTTATCTGCGTGTTTATTCTCAAGGCCGCCTTTGATATTTTCAAGGATGCCATGGACAAAATGGTCGACCACTCCTGTGATGAAGAGATGGAGGAAGCTCTGCGGCAATGCGCTTCGGCACAGCCCGGTGTGCTGGGCATCGACCTGCTTCAGACCCGTATCTTCGGCAACAAGATATATGTGGATATTGAGATTGCTGCGGACGGTCAGATCACGCTGGCAGAGAGCCACGCCATCGCAGAGCAGGTACACGTTGCCATTGAAGCCCAGTTCGTGAAGGTGAAGCATATAATGGTACATGTGAATCCCGTACAGCCCGCTCGGGGTACGAACGCAGAAGGAGAACCACAGATATGACAGTAAGACTTGCCCGAAATACGATCAAGAATTACAACCCCTCCCTGATCCTCGGTGCAGGTAATGGACATCCGTCATGATGGGGTCGTAGGCAATGCGTTCCACCTCGTAAGTCAGCACACCAAGTTCCTTGAAAACATCGTCCAGATACTCC
>UQXI01000020.1 GCA_900544975.1 uncultured Eubacteriales bacterium | reverse complement strand
CTACGGCCACACGCCAGGCAATCCACTGCGGGTCGACCTCTTTTGGAATGCCAGTGAAACCGCTGGGAAGATGTCCTCCTTCTCCTCCTGGGGCCCCACCGAAGGCTTGACTCTGAAGCCGGAGATCACCGGCATCGGAGGCAACGTCTTCTCCGCCTACTGTGGCAGTCAATTTGCTGTCATGTCTGGTACCTCCATGGCCTCTCCCGCTGTGGCGGCGACTGCTACCCTGGTGCGTCAGTATCTGAAGGAGCAAGGGATCGAGGAAGCCCAAATCCCACACATGGTCAACTGTCTGCTGATGAGCACCGCAACCCCCATTGTGGACACTGAGCACAACACCTATTATTTCGTCCGCCGTCAAGGAGCCGGTCTGGCCAACGCCGCCCATGCCATTCACTCCGGTGCTTACATTCAGGTAGCGGGCGCCAACAAAGCCAAGCTGGAGCTGGGTGACGACCCAGACCGGACCGGCGTATACGCTGCGACGTTTGAAGTCGTGAATTTCTCTGACTCCGCCAAAACATACACCCTGGATACCACAGTCCTGGGCCAGATTGCCCAAGGCGGCCAGATTGTGGCAGGTGAAGTGACCTATCTGGTGTACGACTATGCCCGCGAACTCTCCGCCGACGTGACCTACAACGTAGAAAACGACACCGTCTTGGTCCCTGCCAACAGCAAGGCCACAGTGTCTGTCACCATCACCCTGTCAGACGCAGACAAGGCGTATATGGAAGAACGCTTCCCCTATGGCTCTTACGTCGAGGGCTTCATCCAGCTGCATAGCCAGACCGATGTCAGCCTCTCTGTTCCCTTCCTTGGCTTCTACGGCGCCTTTGGAGAGGCTCCTGTCCTGGAGGAAGGCGCCTACGAAAGCCTGATGGGTGGGGACCAGGCTTATACCACTGCGGATCAGTTCCACAATGCCCTTTGGACCAATATCCCTGTTTTCAATGAGCCAGAGTTTGACAGCACGACTCAGAAATTCTATTTGGGAGACACACAGTGTGCACTGTTTGTGAAAGTGCCCCCCGCTCTGTATGGTTCAGCCGACAATGCTGCAATTTTCCGGCCAGAAAATGTGGGAATCTCCCCCAACGGAGACGGGTACTTGGATGCCTTCCAAATGGGACTGGGGCTCAAACGAAATGCTGAAAATATCCACTATACCGTAACCAACCGGGAAACCGGTGAACTCCTGTGGGAGCAAGACACTGGATTCGTATCCAAAACCTACTATTCTGACTCTGTGCATGGACCCGTCTATGCAGGCCTGGTGGAGGGCACGGGATTGGCCATGGATTGGCTATATCCTGTAAGGCATTGCGTCAATGAAGAAACCGGTTATGAATGGGATGAGTATGACACCAGCCGCTGTCTGCTGGACGAAGGCACCTGGGTGACCATCCAGGCCGAAGTGCAGCTGGAGGTAACAGACAAGACCCAGGATATCGATAATGCCAACCACACCGTTGCCTTTCCTATGTACATCGACGTCACTTCCCCCAAATCCAACGGGAAGGACTGCAATCAGCTGTGGTCAGAGACATGGGATAACCAATGGGCGATTGACGCAGGTATGATACCGCCGGAGGAGTATCATGCTGATAGCTTGGTTTATTGCCGTTCCTCCTGGGATGAACAGTGGTTTTTGGATTATACCATGGAGGCGCTGGTTGGTCGCCGCGATGGCCAGTGGTTTGGCAGTATGATGAGCATGTGTATGCTCAACATCGTTCCCGGACAGAATTATGGCTTTTCCCAGCTAGGTTTGAATGTAAGTCGCTTGGACGGGGACGGCAAGTATTTGGCAATTGGCGCAGACTATGCGGGAAATGCCTATGCCAAGGAAATTCACCTGGATTCCCGCATCCAAAATTATGTGAATCTGGAGGCTGACAGCCAAATTCTCCAGGTGGGCGACACCCTGACCATCCGGGACGTCCAGGACAACGACTTCTCCACAAAGCTGGAGTGGAAGCTCTCCAATTCCGATGTCGCTGAGATCGTTGCCACCGACGATCATTCCTGCACCATCCGCACCTTAACATGCGGCAAAGTCACCGTACGGGGCGGCCTGGGTCTCTACCCGGATACCGTGGATCTTTACGTCACTGATTCCACCCGGGAGGAGGTTGCAAATCGTTTCCCGGATATCCAAGGCCACTGGGCAGCGGAGGATGTCATCACCGCTGTGCAAATGGGTTTGACACAGGGAACCAGTCCCCACACATTCAGCCCGAACCAAACAGTAACCCGCGCCCAATTGGTCACGCTGCTGTACCGCCTGGCCGGCGCGCCTGCTGCAACAGGCAATGGCGGCTTCCGGGATGTGGCGGAGGATCGGTACTATGCCCCAGCCGTGGCCTGGGCCGTGGAGCAGGGCATTGTCCACGGCCGCACGGCAGAGATTTTTGCCCCCTACGCCACTGCCACCCGGGAAGAAATGGCGGCGCTGTTCTATCGTTTTGCCCAAAGCCAGGGGATGGATACCAGCGCCCGGGCTGATTTGAGCCTCTACGCTGACGCTTTTGGCATCAGCAATTACGCACGCGATGCCCTCTCCTGGTCGGTCGCCACAGGGCTGATTCAGGGCATGACCGCACGCACACTGAATCCCCAGGGTACCGCCACCCGCGCCCAGGCCGTCACTGTATTAATCCGATATACCAATCTATAAGCATCCTGATCTGCCCGGCCGATCCAACAGGCCGGGCGGACCTTTCATCTCGCAGCCTGCTTTCTCCCTTTGATTCGTTCTGGAGGGCAATTCAAAGTTTACTCATTTATGTAGGAAACGCTCTTGACCGTTCCGCTTGTCCCTTCTTCCGCGTTCTGCAAATTTGAAGTCCTCTACCAGGCGGAACGGGCAAGCCCGTTCCCTACACACCTAAGGGCTCTCGTAGGGTCCGTTTGGCATCTTGTATTTTTTACCTGGAATTGCTATAATATTTTCGAAAATACGGAAAGGACGAACGCCTTCATGCAGCTGATCGTCAGTCGAAAACCCTGCCTCTTACTGGAGGCGGCAGAGCTGGTTTTTGCCCAGTTCAATCATATTCCCGCCGAAACGGTTGTCATTCCCGGTGAGTATTGCATTCCGGCAGAGGAAGTCGAGCGGATCCAATCACAAATTTGTGCGCTGCTTCCCATGAATGGGAAACAAGTTTCCTTCTACTTCCGTGCTTTCCATACAGAGGATCACCCATCGTCCCCCACTTGCCTGAGCTTTTGCTTACTCTATATCTCCTTGGCCCCCAATTGCCCGGAAGTGGATGACTATTTGGACCAATCGCTTCAGTGGTGGGCAGTGCAGGGAAACAATTACCATATCTCTGGCATGATTGACCATTTTTCTTTCGCTAGTATCGAGGATGGGGAAACAGCAGAGTTTCGCTCTTTGGCTCAGGAAATGCAAAAGCTGTCTGTTCCAGTCGAGACGAAAATGGAGCTGGTGGAAGTCCTTTCCAATTTCCCGTATCACATCCGGAAGGTTGCAGAGCTGCTGCGCCCGGCTGTGGAGCGATTGCGGGAATTGCTGGATCCTTGGGTGCAACGGGCGCAGCCTCGGTTGGATCAGTGGGAGACATTCTTCCGGGAGGGAAATCTACTTGCGTACCTGGCCAAATTCTCCCAGCTGGCCAACCAGGAGATTCGCCGCTGTACCATTGGTCTTCTCTACTTCCACCAGGGCGGTGGCCCGGGCCAGTTCCTACTGGACGGATCCAGCGTATCCCTCATGTTCAGCCCGGATGTACCGCCAACGCTGGCCGACTTTGTACGCCCCAAGGATGAAAAGTTGCAGGATACACAGTTCAACGCGCTGCGCCTGCTGTCCAATCCGACGCGAATGGAGATGCTGCGGCTTATGGCAGACCACGCCATGAGTCCACCGGAGCTGATGGCTGCGCTGAAGCTTCACGCAGGTTCGGTGTACCGGGACCTGGATGGTCTCCTGAACGCCCGACTGATCACCATGGAAGTCTGCAATGGCCCTCCCCGCTATCGCACCAATCCCGTCACCATCCGAAAACTGACATCTCAGCTGATGGCCTATCTGAAGGTCTGATTGAAAAGCCATCCAAACCAGACTGCCGCAAGCGCCAGGCGCTTTGCCTCACCAAAAGCCCATAGTTCAGCAAACGCAAGGGATGTTTCGAGCCGTGCCGTGCATGGCTTAAAACATCCCTTGTTCCTAACAACAAACATCAAATTAGAACCATCCGCTGGACTTCTCAGCAGGTCCGCATCCACCACAGACTCCCAAGAAACGGGCCGCCAGAACGCAGAACACGTCCCGCTTTCTGTTACTGTGATCCTAGGATAAACTTCCCATCCTGCATACGAAGAACCACATCCGCCGCCTCGGCAACCACAGGATCGTGGGTCACCACAATCACACACCGGTTTTCTTCCTTGGCCAACCGCCGTAAACTCTCTATGATGCTCCGGCTGTTTTCACTGTCCAGGTTGCCCGTCGGCTCATCGGCCAAAATGATCTCGCTGCCAGCCGCCAGAGACCGGGCAATCGCTACCCGCTGCTGTTCACCGCCGGAAAGCATATTGGGAAAGCGTCCCAGCTGCTCCTCTTTCAAGCCAAGGGCCAGCAGCTTCTCTTTGGCCAGGGCATCCCCTTCTTTTTTGGACATTTTCCGTGCGTACAGCGGATATGCGGCATTTTCTAACACCGTTAAGTGGGAAAACAGGTTGAAATCCTGATAAATTACAGAAACATGCTCCAGCCGGTAAGCGTCCCGGTCCAGTTCCGCAGTGGATGTTCCATTCCATGTAATGCTGCCAGAAGTGGGCACATCCAAGCCCGCCAGCAACGACAAAAAAGTGGTCTTGCCACTGCCGGAAGCTCCTATGATCGCATACAGCTGTCCCTGTGCAAAATCCGCGCTGACGCCGCTTAACGCTTGCACCAGTTGGTATTTGTTTTGATAGGCATAGACCACCTCATTGGCCTGCAAGCAATTCATGGCTCATTCCTCCATCTTCATTAATTTCATGACGTTCACACGGGTGACATTCCAACTGGCTACGGCAGCGCCTCCAAGGAAAATCCCCAAAAGCAGCCCGGCTTTGGCAAGGGCTTCACCGAAAACAGACCGGTCGAGCAGAAACCCGGCTATGCCGCCTACAGCTGCTCCCACAATTGCCAACAAAACCTGCTCTCCAAATACCTGCGCAAAAATGCTTCGCTGTTTCAACCCCAGACACCGCATCACCGCAAATTCCCGAACCCGGCCACGCGTGGCAAGGTATGCAGCCAAAAAGCCGATCCCACCACACAGCACGGTCCATACTGGCAGCATCAGGCGCAGCATAGAAAGGTTGGAGCCCAATTCTTCCAGTGTGTTTTGATAGGTTTCATCCTGAATCAAAACGCCGTAGCTGAGCCCATCGCTCACATTGGATAACCTCGGCTCCACAAAGGTCTCATAAATTGCAGCCTTACATAGCTCCAATTGGGCATTGTCCAAAATGTCGAAGGAGCAGCTCTCCACCCGAAACACTTCCGAAATGCCTTCTTGCTGTTGCATATAAAAAGGGCACCAAATCACATTCCCGGTACTGCCGAAGACTGTGCCGATTACTTGAAGCTCCAAAGATACACCGTTCATTGTCACAGGGACAAACGGGGTTCCATCTGCTCCCGTTTGCGTTTCCATTCCCACCGGAATCAGACACACCTGGGCGTCTCCCTGCAACGCGGCTTCTGTCCACCCCGTTTCCATTTCGATCCGGACGCCTGTGACTGCCGCCAGAGCATGGTCGGAGTCAAAGCTTAAAATCCGCCGCAATGTCACATCTTGAGGCTCTTCCAGCTGGATAGAGGCTTTTGCCCGTACGTTTTTTACATATTCGTCCAAATAACATCCACGCTCGTGGCGTCGCCCCATGAGCATATCAACAAAAGCAGAAAACATCTGCAAATTATCGCTGTTCACCCCCTGCGGGTCTGTCACCACACAATGAATCTGCGTGGTTTGCACCATCTTTTCCATAGCAGCCTCCTGCCGAGTGGCAAGATTTTGTAAAGCCATGGAGGAAAATACCCCCAGCGCCGCAATCGCGGACAACAGAATACAGACTCCTTTGCGCCGCCACAGCGCCGTCCATGTCACCTGCCGGAGCGCGCTTACCGGTTTCTTCTGCTTCATAACATCTTACCTCTGCTGCCAAGCTGCATCAACGTTTGTCTCGCAGCCAGCCATGCCCAAACAGCCGCGATCAAAAGCAGCAAAATTGCCTGTATGCCAGCACAAATCAGAAGCCTTTGAAGATTCAGCGCAACTGTCTCTGACAGCACACGAGCCGTTACAGCATCGTACAATACAGCACCCAGTCCGGCGCCCAGGGCCGCCGAAGCAAAGATCAAAACCGCCATTGCCTGGAGCTGCTGGATCCATACAGTCTTTGCTCCAACGCCCAATCGCCGCATGCCCCGAACAATGGGGCGCATCCTTCTAAAATTCAGAAACAGGAAAAGTGCCGCAGCCAGCAGAAAGGCACTGCATCCAACCAAAAGCAAACGAAGCGCATTGGCTGCAATCACCGACAGCGTATCAGCAAGGGCATTGTAGTCCTGGTTAAAATAGGAAAAGGCGCCCCCATAGCCCAAATCCTCCATCCGGGCTTCGAATTCCGCTTCTCCACCATTTTTCAAAATCACGGAGTATAGCAGCGGACTGGTAATCTCCTCATAGGCGGAAGCATTGGGAACAGAGGCTTTGGGAACAAAAATCGTATCGGCCTGAAAGCTATGCAAGCCAGCCGAGAACTCCGGCGCGGTATAAATTCCTACAATCCGGTAGTCTTTTTGCACACCGATGCGATTTTCCGGTCTGCACGGTGACTGCACCAAAATAGATTCCATCTTCCCAGTCAAGGCGTTGCCAAGACTTTCCCGATAACCCAACACAGCTTGGTACAAGTCAAGGTTGATGGTATCCCCCACGGTAAGATCATTTTTCAGCGCATAGGCAGCGCTGACGAGACATACCGCCTCACCGCTTGCATATTCCGCTGCTTCAAAGCTCCGCCCCTCCAGAATGCTGGCTTCGCCTGTATTAAATAGCAGCAGACTGTTTATATGATCAGTTAAAATCACGCCGGCACTTTCATAATTGATCTGACACATAGGGATCACTTTGTCTCGCCACACAGCGCCGGCGTCACTGTCGAGAAACTCCTGCCAATTTCCATCATATTCTGCATAAAACGGCAAGGAATCTTCTGTCAGGGAGCGCCAAATATGCGCTCCTTCCCTGTTCTCCCGCCAGGAAAAAAGCATATTCCCGCTTACGCCATCATACTGGGACAAAATCCCACTGTCATTTTGATCGTCTACCGCCAAGACATGTTCTCCGGGGTACGGGAACTCCCAGCGGGGCTCCCCTTCCTCGGCCTGATCGTTTCGTACCGTCCTCGGTCCCTCATATGTACCGAAAAGCAGATAGGTTTTTCCCTCTGCGAAGGGCGCCTGCCCATCCTCGGTAAACAAGGAGGAGCCAATTGTAATCTCTTTTGCTTCAGGTAAAACATCATAGGCCGCCAGCCGGCAAACCACCGCTTCCAGCGCAAAGCTCGCATAATAGCTTCGCTCCACTACCTCCTCATAACCAATGATCTCATCTTTTTCATTGAAAATGGCCTGTTCAATCGGCGCGTCCGATTCGGAAACAGAGATACACCGCACTGCCAGAACAGCCATAGAATTCCCATATACATCAAAATCTGCACTCTCATAATGGTTCAGTTCATAGGCAGACAGAGAATCACATCCGTCTACGTGGGCAGTCAGAAATCCCCGGCAATCGTCTGCCAGAAGGCCGGGAACATTCTGCTGTGCCAGAGGTGTCCACTCATTTTCTTTGTATAACAGGCCAGTCCAATATACATCCCCACGGGGAACCGCAATGGTGGTATATTGGGCGTCCATTTCCCTCAACTGTGCGTTTGCTCCGCTCCACGCAGCAAAACCGATGGTACAAAAAGCAATTGCAGCGGCCAATAATAACGCCAATAGCGCAGTAAATCCAGGCGTATGCCGAAACTGCTTTCCAAACAGGTTCATAAAACACCCCTCCGAACCATATACCTATCTGGCGCATGGCCTGAGCCATGCGCCAGATAGATTAAAATCAACAAACCATAAAAATCCTATACGGGTAGATAGCCACAACTCCCGCTATGTGGCCCACCAGGGCACTTTCTCGTAGTTGTCGGCATTGAATGTCCACATTGACTGCACTCATTCAGCCAAGTTTGGGTCGTACCATTGCAGGATGCCGAATATACAACTGTGTGATGCGTGTCGTTGGCAACATAGTAGTATCTAACGAACTCAGTCGTTCCACATTTTGTGCATGTTCTCGTCTCTTTCCAATAGGATTTGCAGACACTTGCAGAGACATAAACGCCACCATAGCGGACACAGGTACTCGTATTCTGCCACGTATGCGATGTACAGGAACCCATAGGAGACGCGCCTTCGCGAATTGCATCATCTTCGCAGACAACACCAACGTCACAGCAATGGTCGTGAGTCTCGGCAGCAAGGACAGGGATGCTAAAAGAGAACAATAATGCAAGGGTCAAGAAAGCGGTTATAAACTTCTTCGTTGATTGTTTCATAGTATCCTCCTTTTTCGTGAGTTGCTGATTACCTTTTGGCCCAGTCGCAATCAGTATACGACCACTGAGAATCACTTCCCAATGAATGACCACCACATATTACGCATGTTTACAGTCATCAGGCCGTTTATATAATAAATGCCGGCCGGTCATTCATTATATACTTTCCTCGAATTCCACTTGCTGACGGTTAACGTCTGTCTTTGGACGTTCCAGTTGGAAATACACTGGAATACTTGTGGCTGGCCACTCATTCTTTTGTCTTAAAACAGCCCTGTTAATCTGCAATCCAACCACCTTTTTCACGGCTTCAAAAAACTTTGCCATATCCCAGGCACCTCCTGTTTAATTTCAACTTGTTGTAAGAAGAGGACAGTACCACTACCACAATGCCCATTTGACACGCAGACACGTATTTCACCGAATGCAACAGCAACGACAGTAGTACACTTACTACGCTCTCCCCTATCAACACGCAGACCGCCAATTGATGATTCTTCTTGATTTCTTCCTGCGTCAAGTGCAACTGTGGATCTGTCTGATCTATTAGGACACATATGACTATAAAAAAGCAGGCAGAAAAGCTTACAATGCTAAACACAATTGATGCCATTCTGTTAAAGGTACTGTGCACCAATAGCGCCAGCAGCATAACACCTAGAGAAAGAACCATACAACTCCCCGGCGATTTGGTATGGTATCCGCATAATCGGCGACGCAAAGGCAACAACCCGAGAAGAAAGCACACTGTGACATCAGCACCAAAGGCCCACTCCCCAAGTAAAGACATCAGTAAAACAATCAACATTGTTAGTATTCTCTTTTGTAACCAATAGGTGCACCAATCTGACAGTTCCCGATTCAAAATGTCCCATTCTACCAACTGTCTAGTGATCTTCTTACAAATCTACGTCAGCACCGCAAGCTCCTTTTCAAAAATCCATGAAATACAGCCACGAAAAATATGCTACTATTGATCGCATTCAAGAGTAAGTACACTCTTTTTGCGCTTTCATGATACCATATTTCTGCATAGTTGTAAACAGCTTCGGAACGAACTGTTGGTAAATGTAACCAACTGCAGGTATTCAACCAAGGATTGCTGAAAAAGCAAACACTGCAGTGCACTGCTCCCAATAATACGGATAAGCGTACTTCTCTAAAACTGCTTTTACAAGGCCCATGCCAAACCCATGGAGTATACACTCCTGTGCCGGATATGCAGGGGGATCCTCCAAGCAGCTATTGCGAACCACCAACTGATAAACGCCTTGCTCCTGCCATAGCCGTACCCATACCCTTTTTTCTGAGGTCTGCGCACTGGCAGAAATTGCGTTGTCTAAAATGTTACCAAGAAGCGTGACCAGGTCACCATCCTCCATGGGAATCTGGGCCAGATCGTTGCAATCATACAGGATTCCAACTTCTCTTTCATTCGCTTGTTGGTACTTTTGATTAAAAATGGCATCCACCATAGGGTGATTGGTGGAAATAAGCGGAACAATGTCCTGAGAACTGCACTGTAAATGCTTTACATATTGTATTGCACGATCGTACTCCCCCTGGGATAGCAAGTTTCCCACAGCATCTAATTGGTTTCTGAACTCATGGGTCACTTTTCTTTGTTGATTGAAAGAATCCCGGTATGTGTTTGCCAACTCCAAACTATGCGTAACTTCCGCCTGAAAACGTTGTTTTTCCTGCTCTATCTGACGATTTTGCTCCAGTTTATTAACCGCCAAACATAATATCACATTGACACAGAGCAATCCTCCGCTAAATGCAATTATGCTGCCAGATAATACATCGCTCTGCATAGCGTTACGAATCAGTACCCCAACTCCCACAATGGTATATAGCTGAATGAAGAGTAGGCATACCCACGTCATCCCACTCGTCTGATACTTCCTCTCCTGCTTCCGAACAATACGGACACAAGCAAACGAAACAGAAAGCAGTAACGATCTGGCACTGATCATAGAGATCAAATAACTGCCATTGGGAGAAACCGCAGTCTTTGCAGACCCACCTGTCACTGCGATACATATAGACAACACAGAAATGTCAATCGCATAGTCCACCCCCCAAAACAGCAGAATAATCAAAATTTTCTTCCACCTGTTTCCTAGGTAACAGACTTCACAAACTGCAAACCAATCTATCAATATTAGGATCATCCGCAAGGCGAGTGGCCAATCATTGGTAAGCATCGACACGCAAATATGAAAAGCACCACAAAGGAGTCTTACGCTCCATGCAAGCCATGGATGATTATCACGCTGAGAAAAAAAAGCCGCTAATACCAACATCCCGCACAAATACTCTGTGGCCGATGCCAATAGTAGTTCAATTCCCCTCATTGATTGGTTCCTTTCCAGCGCATCAAGCGCTGCATGAGACTGCGATACTCCTGGCGGCTACAGGGCAGCGTTTTCCCATTGTCCAGAATTACTTGATAATTTTTGATCGTAACGCAATGCCTCATGTTCACAATGTAGCACCTATGAACGCGGAGGAACCCCCTTCCAGATAAGGCTGTCTCTATATCCGAAAAACGCATGTATGTAGAATACTCCTCTTCACAATTAAAAATTGCCGTTCGTCCCTGACTCTCGATATACATGATTTGTCGCAGCGGAAGCGGCACTACACAACCACCTACTGCAATTTCAATTACACCGTGATTGAGCCTTCGTTCCAAAAGTACTGCATCCATAGCAGCATCCAAAGTTGTCATCAATTGACTTTTCAAAAGGTACGCATTGGCCTTAACTTGATATCCCATGGTAGCATAATCTAAATATGCGGAAACAAGCAAGAGGGAAACATCTGGGTTTTTCCTGCGAATCTGTAATGCCGTTTGAATACCATCCTGTTCTTCCATAACAATATCCAGGAAAATAACTTGAAATTCAAGAAATCTCCCCGCCATTAGCTTCTCAGCACTTTGAAACATGGTAATGCGGGCATCCAAGCATCTTTTCTCGAGATATCTGGATAACAAATCTCGAAGAATTTCCGCACTTTCCACCTGGTCGTCACAAATTCCAATTTCCAGCAAACCTCTCACCTGCATTTCTGTTTCTAGGCTTATCATTCTGGCGTTTTATTATAGCACGCAGTCTTTAGATTTTTATTTATATTACCATTAAATCCCTTGGGAGTCAAGCACAAAGCAGCTAGTATTTTATCGCAAACATTTGGGGATTGCGGTAAAAGTACCGCTGTATATCAAAATGCAGCCGAAAGTTTGCTACACGCATCAGGAGCAAATCCTCAACTTTTTTCAAGGTAACGATCCGCAAGGAACCGTTAAAAAAATTGCTGGTAAAACAATAGCAGGAGAACATCGCCTTTCCTGCGATGTTCTCCCGCTGCTTTCCGTATTCCATTAAACGGCCTTTTTCAGCAGGCCTGCGTGTTCCAGGGCGGGGCGGAGGGCCAGGTAGAAGGCGCTGGCGACTGCCACGGCCACCACGGCGTTCACCAGGGTGGTGACGGCGCCGATCTTGGCCCAGGTTGCGGCAGCGTCCTGGGGTACGCCTAGCACATAGGTTTTATAAAAATACCCAACCACGGGATCTGCCACCACGTTGAAGGCCATGCCGCAGGCTGTGGAGACTACCGTTCCCAAAACTCGTTTCCGGGGCCGCTGTTCCCGGTCCAGGTGGAACACACAGCGGGCCACCAGACCCACGATGAGGCCGATGCACAGCTTCAGCAGGAAGGTCTTGGGGGCGCTGGTCACATAGCCGCTGGTGAGGTCGGCAATGGTCATACCCACAGCACCGGCCATACCACCCCACAGACCCCCCAAGAAGAGGGCCGCCAGAACGCAGAACACGTTGCCCAGGTGAAAGGCCGTTTTTTCCGTCCCCACGGGGATGTCAATTTTAAAGAAGGAAAAACCAATGTAGCACAACGCCGCGAACAGAGACGCCAGCGCCAATGCACGGACGTCGGTCCTCCGGTCCTCCAAACTGCTGCGTCCCCGCAGCAGGCCGGCAATCCCGGTTACCAATCCCACCAGGGCCAAAATCAGGCTCAGGGCATACAGGAGCTCGCCGGTGTCTCCCGCACCGTCGCCAATGGCGCTGCCCCGGGCCAGGAGGCTGCAAACCACACCTGCTGCAAGCAGGACAAAGCCAACAACCGCAACCATGGGGCCGGAACGTTTTGTTTTCATACCACTACCTCCCAAGTTCCAATTCCTGCTCTATTATAGTCCAGCCTGGCTATCTGAAAAGTGCCAATTTCCTCTCCTTTCATCAGGCCAGTTTTCTCCTGCATTGGGATCCCGCCGCTGCATCCTCCTGTCTCCTCCGGGCGGTTGCCTGCAAGAATCGGACTGCAAATCCGGTATATTGGTAAAAGATGTCTGGAATTGGAGCGGCGTTTTTGTCTCTTTTGCGGGAAATGAAAAAAGGAGTTGTTTCCCCCTTAAAAATGGTGTAAAATAGATTGGTTAGGTCCCCAAATCGGATACTTTATAGCTGGAGGCTATCAGAATATGAAAAAACCCATTGTACTGGTCATTATGGATGGCGTGGGTCGGGGCGACGGCGGCGACGGCGATGCCGTGAAGCTGGCCAAAACCCCCACCCTGGATATGCTGCTGGAGCACTACCCCCACACCTGGCTGAAGGCCCACGGCACTGCCGTCGGCCTGCCCACAGACGACGATATGGGCAACTCGGAGGTAGGCCACAACGCCCTGGGCTGCGGTCAGGTCTACTCCCAGGGCGCCAAGCTGGTGGAGGAGTCCATCACATCCGGTCAGCTGTTCCAGTCCAAAACCTGGACCGACCTGGTATCCAATTGCCTGTCCCAAGACAAAGCCCTCCACTTCCTGGGCCTGCTGTCTGACGGCAATGTACACTCCAACATTTCCCACCTGCTGGCCATGCTGAAGGCCGCTAAGGCCGCCGGTGTGCGCCGGGTCTACTGCCACATCCTTCTGGATGGCCGCGATGTGCCTGCCACCTCCGCACTCACCTACGTGGAGCAGTTGGAGGCCACTTTGGCAGAGCTGCGGGAGCCCGGCTTCGACTATGCCATTGCCTCCGGCGGTGGCCGGATGCAGATCACCATGGACCGTTATCAGGCCAACTGGTCCATGGTAGAAGCCGGCTGGCGGACCCACGTCCAGGGCCTGGGCCGTCAGTTCCCCTCTGCCAAAGAGGCCATCGAAACCTACCGCGAGGAAACCCACTGCATCGACCAGGACCTGCCCGCCTTTGTGGTAGCCCGGGACGGAAAGCCTGTAGCCCCGATTGCCAATGGGGACAGCGTCATTCTCTTTAACTTCCGGGGCGACCGGGCTCAGGAGATTTCCCTGGCCTTTGACCGGAAGGAGTTCACTCCATTTGACCGGGGCGACTACACCGGCGTGCACTTTGCCGGTATGCTGGAGTATGACGGGGATCTGAAAATCCCGGAGCACTACCTGGTGGAGCCTCCCGTGATTCAGAACACCCTCACCGAGGTCCTTTGCGCCCACGGCATCCGGGAATATGCCCTGTCTGAGACGCAGAAATATGGTCATGTGACCTACTTCTGGAACGGCAACCGGTCCGGAAAAGTGGATGAACACCTGGAGACCTATGAGGAAATCCCCTCCGACGTCATTCCCTTTGAACAGGCGCCGGCTATGAAGTCCGCGGAAATCACAGAGCATATGGTAACCGCCATGGCCTCCCGGCAGTTTGATTTCCTCCGCTGCAACTTCCCCAATGGCGACATGGTGGGGCACACCGGCGTTCTGGAGGCGGTGATCACCGCCATGGAATGTGTGGATCAGAGCCTGGCCCGAATCCTGGAGGCCGCTGATCAATACGGCTACACTGTGCTGGTCACTGCCGACCACGGCAACGCCGACCAGATGACTGAGACCAAGAAGGGCAAAACCTCCATCCGCACCGCCCACAGCCTGAACCCCGTCCCCTTCATTGTCTATGACAAAGACCACCGCTATACCCTAAAAGACGGCTCCTATGGCCTGGCCAATGTAGCTCCCACTGTGGCAAAGCTGATGGACATCCCCGCTCCTGCATGCTGGGAAGCCTCCATGATCTGACCGATCCAAGCCACGGAACGTGGAACCCTACGCTCCTGTAAAAACTTCCCCTTGTGCTTTTGGGGCAAATCAGGTAAAATAGCTTCATACAATCCGCCGGTTTCCCGGCAAAGGAGGTCCCTGTATGATTCGTCAGAAAACGGAACGAGGTGCTGTCGTCATTGGCAGCAATGTCTATACCAACATCGCCGGTGTTGCCGCCTCCAATTGCTTTGGCGTCAAGGGCATGGCAATCCGCTCTATGACCGATGGCCTGGTCCACCTGCTGCGGAAAGAATCCATGGGCAAAGGCGTCCGGGTCCAGTTCCACGAAGATGATACCATCTCCATTGATCTGCACATTATGGTGGACCACGGGGTGAACCTGGCTGCCGTGGGCGCTTCCATCATCTCTGAGGTCCGCTATGTGGTGCACAAATGCACCGGTACCCAGGTCCGCGCTGTCAATGTCTACATTGATTCCATGATGATTGGGTAATCCCATTTTATACATTGGGCTTGTCCCAATTTCGGAGGTGTAATTCCATTGAGGCAAACCATCAACGGGGCCGATTTTCGCAGACTGATCATCAGCGCGGCCGCCTCTATTGAAATCCACAAGCAATCGATCAACGAGTTGAACGTGTTCCCGGTGCCTGACGGCGACACCGGTACCAACATGTCCATGACCATCCACTCCGCTGTGGCAGACCTGAAGAAGGCCGAAGACCCCACCCTGGAAAAGGCGGCTTCCATTGCCGCCTCCGCCATGCTGCGGGGAGCGCGGGGCAACTCCGGCGTCATCCTGAGCCTGCTGTTCCGCGGCATTTCCAAGGCTCTGAAAGGGGCCACGGAGTGCGACGGCGTCCTGTGGGCCAACGCCCTCCAGGAGGGCGTGGACGCCGCCTACAAAGCGGTCATGAAGCCCGCTGAGGGCACCATTCTCACAGTTGCCCGCCTGTCTGCGGCCAAGGCAGGACAGGCTGCCCAGGAAAACAGCTACTTTGAATTTGTCCACGAGGCTGCCGTGGAAGAAGCCAAAATTGCCCTGGCCAACACAATCAATCAGAACCCGGTGCTGAAGAAAGCCGGTGTCATTGACGCCGGCGGCAAGGGCTGGCTTTGGGCCTTAGAAGCCATGCTCCTGGCCCTGCGGGGAGAGGACGTGACCGTCTCGGAAGACATCCAGGAGGAAGCCCCCAAGGAGCAGGCCGATTTCTCGGACTTCAACACCGAGGACATTACCTTCACCTACTGCACAGAATTCATCGTCTCCCGGGAGACCGGACGGGACCCTGAGGAACTGCGGACCTTCCTCCAAGAGCTGGGCGACAGCCTGGTGCTGGTGGATGACGACGAGATCATCAAGGTCCACGTCCACACCAACAACCCCGGCTCTGCCTTGCAGGAGGCCCTGACCTACGGCTCCTTTGTCACCGTAAAAATTGAGAACATGCGTCTGCAGCACACAGAAAAGGTCATGAGCGAGCAGGAGCTTCAGCCCCAGATTGCCCCCCCGGAGAAGAAATTCGGCGTGGTCACCGTCTGCGCCGGTGAGGGCATCGCCTCTGTATTTCGGGACCTAGGGGTAGACGGCGTCATCTCCGGCGGGCAGACCATGAACCCCTCCACCCAGGACATTCTGACGGCCGTGAATCGGGTCCCTGCGGAAACGGTCTTCGTCTTTCCCAATAACAAGAATATCATCATGGCCGCCGAGCAGGTGGATCCCCTGACCGAAAAGCGGGTCCTCGTCATCCCCTCCAAGACCATCCCCCAGGGCATCACCGCCATGCTGAGCTATGATCCCGAGGGCACTGAGGAAAACAACGTCACCGCCATGACCGACGCGCTGGATCAGGTGGACACCATGCAGATCACCTACGCCGCCCGGGACTCGGACTTTGACGGGCAGGAAATCCATCAGGGCGACTATCTGGCCATGTACAACAAGGCCCTCTTCGCCACCTCCCGGGATCTGAACACCGTTTTGCGGAGCCTGGCCGAAAAGGTCCGGGACAGCGGCCGGGAGTATATCACCATCTTCTACGGGGAGGACATCACAGAAAAGCAGGCCTCCAAGGCAGCCGGTATCTTCTCCTCTGTCTGTCCCAGTGCAGATGTCAACCTGCTGTCTGGGGGACAACCTGTGTATTACTATTTGATCTCCGCAGAATAATGAAACTGCGTACGCCGCGCAGGTTGGAAGTCCCCAACCTGCGCGGCGTTTTTATCCATGATCCGTCTGTCCGTGGTTGATATTGCGAATTCGCCGAACATGGTCGGGAATGTATCATGTTTCCGCCGGGCGGACACATAGGTCCGCCCCTACGGCGGGTGGCAAGGTGGCTTGTGATTTTGGCGCCCCTGCCGGAACGGAAAAATAGGATATTCCACGGCAACGCCGAAGAATCCGTTTATGCACCGCCTCGGTATCTCATCGTAGGGGCGGACCCATGTGTCCGCCCGTGGTAGACATTACGCATTCACCAAGCATAGACGGAAAACGCACAATATTTCCGCAGGGCGGATGGCGCGGCTGGGCGGAAATGGCCCAGCGCATGCCATCACCGTCTCTGTTCGAAACAAGATCGCGCAGCCATGGGAGCACCCAGGCTGCGCGATTCTAGTCATTGTCATCTACTTTCCATTGATCTGGGCCGACAGGTGGACCGAGAGGACGGCCAGAGAGGTGGCCATATTCTCATACTGGACCAGAATGTGGGGCGGTACATCCAGGTGGGCTGGGGCAAAGGTCCAGACGGCTTTGATGCCATTGGCAATGAGGAGATCACACACCGCCTGGGCGGCGGAGGCGGGAACGGTGATGATGCCCATCAGCACCTTCCGCTCTTTGCAAAACTGGGGCAGCCTGGAAATGGCGTAGATGGGCTTCCCGGACTCCATTTCACCGTCCATGGCCTCATTGGTGTCGAAGGCCGCTGCAATCTCCAGGCCGTATTCCGCAAAGCCGCTGTAGCCCAGCAGTGCCCGTCCCAACTTGCCAGCGCCAATGAGCACTGCCTCAGTGGTATTGTCATAGCCCAAAAACTGCTCAATGTCCGAAATCAGGCTCTCCCGCATATACCCCACCTTGGGTCGGCCGCCATCGGAAACCAGAGCCAGGTCCTTCCGGACCTGAACCTCCCCCATGCTCAGCGCAGCCGCCAGAGCCGTTGCAGAAATGTTCGCCGGACCGTCTGCCGGCAGCGACTTCAAATAGGTCAGGTAGCTGGGGAGCCGCTTCAGTACAGATTTGGAAATTTCCTTCGGTTTCATGGCCCATCTCCCTTATTTTCATCTTCAAAGCCCGATTATTATACCACCAAAGCGCCCCATTTGCAATGAAAAATGCACGAAAGTCCGGGAGAAACGCATCAAATTCATTTCGTATATGCACCCAATCGACATACTGTGCCAGTTCCGGATCCTTTGCCCGCCTGCACGGTGCTATGATTCCGGGTCCGGTCCCTGCTTTGGAAAAACCACGGTAATTTTGGTGCCCACCCCAGGGGCGCTGTTCAGGTACAGAGCCGCTCCGTGGTACAAAGCCCCGTGTTTGACAATGGACAGGCCCAAGCCGGTGCCGCCAATCTCCCGGGAGCGGTTTTTGTCCACCCGGTAGAATCGCTCAAATACCCGGCTCTGGTGCTCCTCGGGGATGCCGATGCCCGTATCCTCCACGCTGAGGGCCACAGTTTCTGCGTCCCGGGCCTCCAGACGAACCCAAACCGTCCCGCCGGGACGGTTGTATTTGATGGCATTGTCGCAGAGATTATAGACCATCTCATCGGCAATCTGGCGGGCGCCGTTGATCCAATGGGCCTCCCCTTCCAGAATCATGTGCACCCCGGCACTGTCCGCCGCCGGCTGCAAATGCTCCAGCACGTCTGCACACAATGCCCGGAGATCCAGCTGCTCCCGCTGAATGGGCAGCTGCTGGTCGTCCATTTGGGTAATTTTAATGATGTCCCCCACCAGGGTGATGAGCCGCCGGGCCTCCTTGTAGATGTTTCCTGCAAATCGGGGCACATCCTCAGGCCGCACCAAACCATCCCGAATGATCTCTGCAAACCCGGAGATGGAGGTGAGGGGCGTCTTCAGCTCGTGGGAGACGTTGGCCGTAAACTCCCGGCGGTACCGGTCCTGCTCCTCATGCTCCTGGGTCAGATGCTTCATTTGATCCAGGATTTGCTCATTCTGCGTCCCGATGCGCCGGACCAGAGGACGGAGCTCCTCATAGGTCTGGCTCTCCAGCGGCGCCTGCAGATCGATGCGATTGATGGGTTCCACCAAATTTCTGGCCGTCTTGGCCGCAACCAGCAGCGTCATTGCCGCAACCAGCGCCAGGGCCACCAGGGTGGGCAGGGCCGCCATTTGCAGAAGCGACAGGTTTGACGCCTGGGTGACGGAAAAGCGCACCACAGAGCCGTCTGCAATCCGCACTGCGTAATTGTGGGTCCTCTGGGTCAGGGTGCTGGAATACCGGCTGCTCTGTCCCATCCCCTGCTCCAGCGCCTGGCGGACCTCCTCCCGCATGCTGTGATTTTCCATGGCTCCTGCTGACTGTTCCGTATCATAGAGCACCTGACCACCGGCGGCAATCCAGGTCACCCGGCTTCCCTCGGCCGGGGACAGATTTTGCAGGTATTCCAACCCGGACAGCTCCACCGCCCGGGCAATGTAGACCGCCTCTTCCCGGAGGTTGCTGGCATTCTCCCGGCTCACCTGATGATAGGCAAATCCGGAAAAAATCCCAATGCAGACCAGAGTCGCACCCAACGCCGCCAGCATACAGCTGCGGTATACCGTCCGGCTGAGGCGCAGGGACCGCCTCATGACTGGGCTCCGATCTTGTAGCCCACGCCCCGGACGGTTTCAATCAGCTCCCCGGCTTCTGCCAGCTTCTGTCGCAGGGTTCGGATGTGCACATCCACCGTCCGGCTCTCCCCATCAAAAGAGTAGCCCCAAATCCGGTTCAGCAGCTGGTCCCGGGTGAGGACCACATCCAGATTTTCCAGGAGCATTTTCAGCACCTCATACTCCTTCAGCGTCAGCGTCACGTCCCGCCCGTTCACCCGAACCACATGTCGGGCGGGGGATACATACAGCGGCCCCACCGCATACTCCGTCGGCGCCGCCTGGCCTCCGGAGCGGCGAAGCAACGCCCGCACCCGGGCCAGAAGCTCCATCATTCCGAAGGGCTTTGGCACATAGTCGTCGGCGCCTGCGTCTAACCCAATGACCTTGTCATATTCCGTACCTTTGGCCGTGAGCATCATCACAGGAATCCCCTTCCAGGGGCCTCCTTGCCGGATTTTCCGCAGGATTTGCAGGCCGTCCTCTTCCGGGAGCATAATATCCAGCATAACGAGCTGCGGAATCTCCTGCTCCAGGGCCCGCCAAAAGGCGCCGGGCGTCTCAAATCCCCTGGCCTCCAGGCCAGAGTTATTTAATGTATATAAGACGAGTTCCCGGATGCTGCCGTCGTCTTCTACCAAGTAAATCATGGCGTTTCTTCCCCCATTTTTAGGCATACCGCCGATTTTCAGATTTCATTATACCGCAAATTTCGCCGCTGCCAACTGCCTTTTTGTAAAATCCAGGTGAAATATATATACAGAAACTATAACAAGCCGCCTGTTCCACCTGGCAGAGGGTAGGAAACTTGCCAAAGGCGGAAGCTGATGCAGCCGGAACAGTCAAGATCGTTCCCTATAAACCAGTGCGCACCCTACGGTTGCAAAAAACCGGAGCGTTTCCGCTCCGGCTGCGAGATTCTGATCCATAGGCTATTTGGGCGGCGCTGGTACCAGGAGCGCTCTTTGCCGCTCCAACAGCGCCGAGACAGAGTCGCCGTCCACGGTGTAATACACGCGGTTGCCATCCACCGTGCAGGTCACCAGCCTGGCGGCCAAGAGCTTGCTCATATGGTGGTGGATGGTGTTGCGGGACAGGCCAAACCGGGCAGACAATTCCTGGCCATAGGCCCGCCGATCCCGGAGGTAACAGAGGATGTCAAAGCGGGTCCGGTCTCCCAGAAGCTTAATGGCATGATACACCTCATACTCCGGTCCCCGGCTGGAGGCCAGCATGGCCTGCAGGGGGCCACGCAACACGCCACAATACACTTGAACCGATCCGTCTCCCTCCAGGGGCGTTACAGATAAATTGGTATCCATGCCAAAGAGGAAGGGGTGGACCGAATACTGGAGCTCCGGCTTGCAATTCAAGCTGGAGGTATGGGTCAGGAATCGCTCAACCCCCTCCCGCTGCAGGGTGCTGGTGAACCCGGCGCAGATTGCTTCCATGGCCTTCTTCTCCCGCTGTAGCAGACGAATGGCCCTGGTCAAGTAAAAAGACGCCTGCTCCAGAACAGGCTCCGGCCGGTGATACAGGTCCAAAATGGCAACCTTGCTCTCTGCCGGAATGGAGAGGGCCAACACCCGGGCAGAGAATTCATCGCCGCTCAGCTCCAAGCCGGCCTCATCCGCCACATCCAAAGACGTGGCCAGAACGCCAGCCAGCCGCTCTGGCGGCATCTTCCTCAACTCCTCGGTCACGCCCTCCAAGTCACCCGTAAATCCCGCCGTCATGGGGTAGAACAGCAAAAACGCCGGACAACTGGAGCCAATGGTATTATAGGGAAACCCGGACAAATTGCCAAACAAGGCCTGAAGCGCTTCCTCCGGGATCTGCAATTGCCGGTCCATCCGGTCCATCAAAGCTGCAATGGGACCTAATTGCTGCCCGAACCGGTCCAAGTCCTGGACCCCGTTGCTCTGCAGTTGCTCCATCAGCCGCTGAGCTGTATTGCCCGCCGCCCGACGTCCCAGATAGGCCAGTGCCTCCAGGAGAAGATTGAACCAGGGAATATATTCCATTCTGCCGCCTCTTTTCTTCCATAGATGCGCGTAGGCAGCCGCCATTGGGCATTGTATACGCAGTGGAGAAATATGCGCCTGCCGCCTCCGATGCATCCCCATGAGAAGCACAGGGTAGGAACATAACCAGAAGCATACAGGGATCTCTGAAAAAGCCCAGATGTTTTTCAGTATAGCACACCGATGCAAGCAAATCAACTCCCGGCCTCCATTTTTCCATTTTGTACAAATTTCCATGGCAAAATTCAGCACTTTTTCCAGTGACCTTTTTGCATTACCAGTTGACACCCCTTCCCAAAAGATGCTATAATGACCTTGCAGGTATGCCACATGGTCGTATTACAAACCGCACGCGTCTGTATGGCGTACAGAACCAAAGTACTGTATTAAAACAGAAAGGAACCAACACTATGAAACGGATTCTCTCCCTGTTGCTGGTGGCAGTCATGCTGGTGGGGCTTCTCCCCTCTGCCCTGGCCGCAAACAGCAGCCCAGAACCCCAATCCTTAGAAGCGACGGAACTCCCCGGCGTTTCCCGGCTGGAAGAGCAAGCGCAAGAGCCGGATTCGGACCGTCCAGCTGACCCGGGCTACCAGCCCGAGGATCTGGTGACCGTCATCGTCACCCTGGAGGAAGAGCCTGTCCTGGCTGGTTTTGACCGGGCCTCTGTCTCCGGCGTCTCTGCCGGCGAAGCCGTCAGCCAGTATCTGACCAGCAGGACTGCCGAGACCCGGCAGGCCCAGCTGCAGAAGGCACAGAGCAACCTGCTGTCTGCCATGGGCCAGGATGTGAAGCTGGTCTCCCAGTGGACCAATCTGGTCAACGCCGTGGCCGTGGAAGTCCCCTATGGGAAGCTGGCTGAAATCCAGGCCATGAGCGGGGTGCAAAACGCCTATGTGCAGCATGTGTATGACCGTCCCATCGATGAGACCGGCATCCTCTCTGAAGAGGGCGCTCACGGCTACAGCTATGACCTGGTGGGCCTGAACGGAGCCTGGCAGAAGGGCATCACCGGTCAGGGTATGCTGGTGGCTGTGCTGGATACCGGACTGGACCTGCAGTGGTCCGCCTGGGGCGACTCCAGCGACCCCCAGGTGGGTGTTCGCCGGACCCATCAGGCTTTTACGGAAACCTCCTTCCGGAATGACCCCAACGATGCCAAAAACGGCTGGACGCTGCGGTATGATTACGACTCGATGGCCCGCCTGCTGCAATCCACACAGCTCCGGGCAACCACCGGCTCAGACGGCCGCCATATCATCTATGATCACAACGATCCCTATAAGAACCTGAAGGTTCCCTTTGCCATGGACTATGCCGACGGAGACGCCAATGTGCTGCCCACCACCAGCAACCATGGTACCCACGTAGCCGGTACTGTAGCGGGCTATGCCGAGACCGAGGAAGGCAAAGTCATTTTCTCCGGTGTGGCCCCCGATGCCCAGATTCTTGCTATGAAGGTCTTCCCCGATGAAGACGGCGGCGCAACGGAAGCCGCGATCATCAACGCCCTGGAAGACACCGCCGTCCTGGGCGCCGATGTGGTCAACCTGTCTTTGGGCTCCGACAACGGCTTTGCCAATGACGATTCCGCTGCCAGTGTCGTATACCGGCGGCTGAATGACGCTGGTATCCTCTTCATGACCTCCGCCGGCAATGCCGGTTACTCCAGCGTCAACAACAACTACGAAGGCAACACCCTGACCTCCGACCCGGAGATCTCCATGGTGTCCTCCCCCTCCATCTACAGCTCCAATCTGTGCGTGGCCTCCATGGAAAACACAGTCCAGGCACAATCGGTCCTCAGCTGGACCGGTACCGATGGTCAGGCCCATAAAATCGCCTACCAGGATCCCACGGACATCGCTATGAAATACAAATTTGCCGGACGGGACGCTGTGCAGGTAATCCCCGTAGACGGTTACGGCACCTATGACGATTATTACAACGCCGGGTTCCGCAGCTACTACGGCAGCGGTGAAAAAGGTGTGACCGGCATTGCCCTGGTGAAGCGGGGCGGCGGCATCTCCTTCGCAGACAAGATCAACATGGCGACCCAGTTTACCTGGTCTTATTACGACACCGAGCTGGGAACTTACATCACCGATTCCCCGGTGAAGGCCGTCATCATCTATGACGAGGACCCGGAAGCCACTGAGCTCATTATGATGAGCGCCGACGGCACCGCTCTGACCTCCGCCTTTATCTCCGGCAAGGATGGCGCTGCCCTGGCCGAAGCTGCAAAGGCCGCCATCGCCGGCGGCGCCTACGTCAAACTGACGGTGCACAAAGACGACGAAGTGGTCTCCTCCCCAGAAGGTGGCAAAATGTCTTCCTTCTCCTCTTGGGGCGCGGGTCCCAACCTGGAGCTGAAGCCGGAGATTACCGCCCCTGGCGGCAACATCTGGTCCACCATTCTGGATGGCTCCTATTCCCCCGCCAATCCCGGCGGCATGTATGACGACTATGTGGGCGCATACGGCATGATGAGCGGCACCTCCATGGCCGCCCCCCATATGACCGGCCTCACCGCTCTGGTACAGCAGTACGTGCAGAACGAGCTGGGCGTCACAGCCAAGATCCCCATGAGCAATTTGACCCAGCAGCTGCTGATGAGCACCGCCCTTCCCATGAAGGATGAAAACGGCGTATATTACACCCCCCGTCAGCAGGGCGCTGGCCTTGTCAACGTAGACGGCGCCGTCCATACCCCCGCTTACATCACCGTCCAGGGCCAGAACGTTGGCAAGCTGGAGCTGAAGGATGATCCCCAGAAAACCGGCGCATACAACATGGCCTTTACTGTCCGCAACCTCTCCAAAGAGGCCCTGACCTATCACATGAAGGCCGTCCTCTTGGTACCCGGCAGCGACACCGTAGACACCAAGTATGGTAAGCGGGACGTGATGCTGGCCAACGACGTGCTCCTGCGGGAAGTGGATCTGGGTCAGGTAACCGTCCCCGCCTCTGGCAACACCAAGGTGGAAAAGATGGTCACCCTCACCGATGCAGAAAAAGCACAGTTGAGCGAAACCTTCCAAAACGGTACTTACGTTGAGGGCTTTATCATCCTGACCGATGCAGAGGAGCAGCATCCCCAGATCGGTCTCCCCTTCCTGGCCTTCTTCGGCGACTGGACCGCCGCCCCCATCTTTGACTCCGCTCTCTGGACAGACGAACCCACCGATGGTCAGAACGTTCTGAACAATGAAGCAGAGTGGAATGTCAGCATTTTGGGCTACTTTAATGGGTACAACTACTATAACCTGGGCCAAAACGTCTTTAACCGCACCGACCCGGAGCAAATGGTGTTCCATCCGGAAAATGTCACCATCTCCCCCACCGGCTTCTTCCGGCAGGTGAACGACTACATCCTGTATCAGAAGCGAGAAGCCCGGGTCGTGGTTGTAGAAGTGAAAGACGCCAAGACCGATGAGGTTTATTACCGGGACTTCACTGCCTTCCAGTTCAAGTCCTATTACAATCAGGCGAAGGGCATGGTCTTGCCTGCCTCCTTGTATTACTTCACCAACGCCAACTTCAACGGTAAGGTGGATAACGTCGCCATTCCCAGTGGCACCGAGTGCATCTACACCATCACCGCTTACGGCCCCGGCGATTTCCCCACCACCTATGAAAACGGTCAGGAAGTAACGGACTATGAGGCCATCGTCTCCGGCCGCTGGTCACCGAAATACAACGGCCATGAGATCGACATGACCGGTGACGTACTCTCCATCCCCATGCGGGTGGATACCCAAGCGCCCAGACTGGAAAACAGCGCAGTGTCCCTGAAGATCGAAGACGGCAAGACCCTGCTCTCCGGCAAATTCACCGACGACGGCGCCATCGCCTCTGTAGAAGTCGTACCTGTGGTAAAGCGGACGGACAAGCGTGATCCCTCCTGTGTGGATTACGCCCCGGATTACAATAACGCCTTCTACTCCCAGTGCATCTTTGACGGCGGTGTGAACGAATGGACCTTTACCGCCGACGTCACCGAATACAGCCACACCAATCAAACCTTCGAAGGCGAAAACGAGCTCTATGACTTTGAGTGGACCGGCAACGTATACATCTTCGGCGGCGACTACGGCGGAAACGACCGTAGCTACGGAGTCACCGTGAACGCCACCCCTGGCCTGGTCCTGTCCACCACTTCCGCGCTGCTCCACGTGGGCAACACCTTTGACCTCATCGTCAACAACAACACCGGTTCTGATGCTCCCCTGACCTTTACCTCCAGCAACCCCGAGGTTGCCACTGTGGATGAGTTCGGCCATATTCAGACTTTGGCGCCTGGTCAGGCGGTCGTAGAAGTCAGCAATGGCACTGAGTCGGCCTACTGCATTGTGGCTGTCCGGGAGAAAAATACGGAAGTCATCGATTTTGACCTGTCCATCGAATCCTTCTCTGGTCTGAAGCCCGGCGGTACGCTGGTTGTGAAGGTGCAGAATCTTCAGCCCGCCGACGTGGAGCTCAACGAAGTTCGTTGGGAGGTCTTTGAAGATGATCCGGATCTTTACGCTGGCCTCATCAACTGTGCCCGGTACACCTCCGACGGTCTCAGTGGCGAAGTGTACCTGAACTACAGCGCTTCCGGCTCCAACAATCCCCCGGTCCCCGGCGCATCCGGCACCTTGAAGGTGACCCTGAATGGCGTCACCCGGGAGATGAAGCTGAACTGGGAGGATCTGTATGTCAATCGTGACGATGAGGATTTGATCTCCGCCATTGATTACGGCGGCCAGACTGTCTACGTCAATCAGGGCGAGGAAGCCTTGCTCTTCGCCAAGTACAACAACACCAGCGCACATGTCGTGGCAGACGTGGCTCTGTGGACTGCCAAAGATTACAACCCCTATGCCGATGACCATTCTCAGGACGCCGCCGAAGGTCTCGTGCTGGACGGCCCCGACTTCTGCCAGACGAGTGGTTCCTGGAGCGGCAAATTAGTCAACAAAGAGGGCTACGCCCTGCCGGAGCAGATTCGCGTCTTTACCCGCTATGAAAGCGGCTACGAATACGAAATGACCAACAGCTGGCGTCAGGATTTCTCTTATGACGCCGCCACCGGCGAAATCAACGTATATTTCACACCTCCCACCCACACCAGCACACTGCTGATCCGGACCGACGGTGTGGAATCCGCCGGTAACCCCGCAGGAACGGTCTCCGGTGAAACCTATGAGCGGCCCATTGGTCTGTACGGACCCTTCGATTGGGAAATCGTGTCCGGAGACGGCATCCTGACCACAGAAGAGGACTACGACCACAACGGCACCATCATGAATGTGGCCCGCTACACCCCCAGTGAGCCCGGCTTCAGCATGGTGAAGGCCACCACCAAAGATGGCCAGTACTCCGTCAACTTTGCCGTAATCTCCCAGGCGGTGATGCCGGAGACTGTGGAACTCAGCGAAACCCGCATGACCCTCCATCAGGGTACCAGCAAACCCCTCACCGCCACCCTGACCCCGGAGCCCACCCTGGAGGAGCACGGACAGCTCATCTGGAAGTCCTATGATGAGAGCGTCGCCACTGTGGACGAAAACGGTCAGATCACGGCGGTGGCCCCCGGCTTCGCTTACATCACCGTCTCCTCTCCCTATGTTGTCTCTGCCACAAACCAGTGCATTGTGGAGGTCCTGCCCTGCCAGGCCATGCAGTTCACCGATGTGGACACCAGCCAGTGGTATCATGAGGGCATCGACTTCATGGTCTCCAAGGGACTCATGAACGGCGTGGGTGACAACCGGTTCCAGCCCAACGGCATCCTTACCCGGGGCCAGCTGGTGACCATCCTGCACCGTATGGCTGGGTCTCCCGCAGCGGAAAAAGAAGCTCCCTTCACCGATGTGGCCTCCGGCCGGTACTACAGCGAGGCCGTGGCTTGGGCCTATGAAGCGGAGATCGCCAAGGGCATTTCCACCACCGCCTTCGCCCCCAACGCTGCCGTCACCCGGGAACAGCTGGTCACCTTCCTGGCCCGGTACGCCAAGTATCAGGGCGCGGATGTCAGCACCCAAGGCGCCCTGACCGGTTACCCCGACGCCAAAACTGTCAGTGACTTCGCCCTGGCCTCCATGACCTGGGCTGTGGAACAGGGACTGATCCAGGGCATCGACGGCAACCTGGTCCCCCGCGGCACCGCGACCCGGGCACAAATTGCCACCATCATCCAGCGCTACTATCAGATTTATAGCAAATAATCGTACCCCTGGGCCTGTTGCAAACGCAACAGGCCCTTTTGCTGGAGATACGAAGATGTGGTACTCAAATGACAGAATACGTCGGTCTTTTCTGACCATCCTGCCACCTGCCGTAGGGGCGGACCTATGTGTCCGCCCGGCAGAAACACCTTGCAATTCTCTCCCACGTTCGGCGAATTCGTAATGCCTACCACGGGCGGACACATGGGTCCGCCCCTACGGGCATATCACAACATTGTGCTGAAACGGATTCTGCCGGAGTTGATGTAGAATCTGCACAATCTCCGCCTGAAATGGGAAATTTAAATGACAAAATGCGTCGGTCCTTTTCTGACCATCCTGCTACCTGCCGTAGGGGCGGACCCATGTGTCCGCCTGTGGTAGGCATTTAAGATTCGTTGAAAATCAGAGGAATCCGTACAGTGTTTCCATAGAACGGACACATCAATCCACCTCTACGGGATCGCAACCCGGATCGTATTCTCTCAATGGGAAATCTTGCCCCAACGCAAATCGTAATATTTTAGCGGTTATAACACATTGTGACGGCGTGGGAATATGGAAGAAACACACAACTTGCCTGTGAGATTTGCCGCACCACATAAAGAAATTCAAAAATGAACTCAGCGCTATTTCTAATTAGGAGAGGATTTTCCAGCTTTTTCCATTTTTGCACTTTTTTTACAAATTTTACTTGACATCCAGAACGCTATCCCGTAGAATAGAGGTAGGGCACATGAACGACTCAACTCAGAATGTCCATGTGCTTCTCAATATTTTAAAAGGGAGGGTTGTAAACTGTAACAGCGGTGGAACGCCATGATACATCGCCAGGTTACGATTAGGTAAAGAGTGGATCATGGCCGTCAAAACGTGGAAAGGAGCACCCAAAGCATGAAACGAAAAGCAATTGTAACCCTGGCCGTAGCCATTGCACTGCTTGTCGCCATCATCCCGGTCTCCGCAGGCAGCAGCTCTGATTACGGCACGTATGGTGGAAGCTATTATGAGGTTTCCGCCACCTGCAACAGCGAAAGTTATTCTGCTTCCACCTACTGCGAAAGCACCACCTACAAAGTCCGCGCCGATGCAGCCCTGTACCGGTATATGGGCCAGGGCGAGGACGCCATGTACCAGTCCACCATCTATTCCGACAAATCCCATACCCGTTCTGCTTCCGTTTCTGGCACTACATATTACCAACTAGCTTATCTCGTTTCGTACCATTATGTAAACGGCGTGCAAGTCAGAAGTCTGCTTGCCCACGGCAAGCAGTGACAGACTCTCAACTTAAGAATGGAGGAAAATTTATGCGTAGAAAAGCAGCAATCGCTCTGATGTTAGCCCTGGTTCTCCTCGCCTCTTCCCTTTCAGCAGCAGCCGCTTACCGTGATGGTAGCTATAATGGCTACTATTACGAATTGGTCGCAACTTGCAGCGGAAATGACGTTTATATCCGTACCTCCTGTGAAAGTCGCTCGTACACAGCGAAGGTATCTGCCGATATTTATCGCTATAGCGGTGGTGAGTGGTATACAACTATGGGGCCAGAGTCTGCAAAATCAAGTATCTCGCTGAACAGCACATTTAGTTTCTTACCCCTATTTATTATATCTTATCATCATATCAACGGCGTGCACATAGACAGCCTCCGGGCAGATAATAGTTAATATCATAGATCAGAAACTCTACTAAGCAGAATCGCCCCCCAAGTGCGGGGCGATTCTGTATCTAAAACGGAGGCTATTTTTATGGCGAAACGTCTGACTGTTTTTTTGATTTCATGTTTACTTGTATCTTTATTCGGTTGTAGCCACAACTCACCTCAATCATCCGTTTCATCTAGCAAGTATGCACTTTGTGCTACTACCAGTAGTTATAGCATGGCCGAAACTGAGGATGGAATATACACCAGCTTTTTGGGTCACTTGTATTATGCTGACAAAGACAATCTGAGCAATTGGACCCCGGTTTGCAATAAGCCAAATTGTGACCATACCCAAAGGGCCCTTGAGTGCGACGCCAGAATATCTGGCAGTGGATTCTATCTACAGCAAAATCGGATTTACTACTGTGATAGTGATTCCAACCACGGCGGAAGCTACGATCTCTTAATTTTAAGCATGTCACCAAGTGGGGGAGATAGAAAAATTGAACATACGATTTCCTTCCCCAGCCAAGAGCATGTGCTGCAGTGGCGAAACTGCTGCCTGGCGGACAGAATGTTACTATTTTGCGCTTGCATGGACGAGTCAGGCACATTTCATAACTATGTCATACAAGTTACCCCTGAAGGTGACCAAATCTTGGCCGAAGGTCGGACAGAAAATATGCCCAGTTTCCTGGGCACCGTGACCGCCTCCGAAAAGGTGGGTGGTGACACCGCCGTGCTCTATTGCTTAGACTCGGATAATGGTGGTTTTGGTACCATGCTCTACCGGTTAACCGAAAGTGAACTCGTCCCCATTGCAGACACCGCCAATCTGGGACTGGGGGATTTGGTAAACTGTGATATGACAGGCGCTTACCTTACGGGAAATGTTCTCCAGGTCTACCGTCCCAATGATGGGTACTACGACATAAACCTGACCACAGGAGCACAAACCAAAACCATGGACGTCCAGATGGAAGACAGTTGGGGCTGGCATTTGACAGACCAGTATATTCTGGAATCACCAGTTCTCTTTAATCGGCCGGAACAAAGACTGGAGATACAAGCAGGTCCTCATTCGATGCTGCTATATGATGGGGAAACCTGGAAATCTGTTACCCTGCCAGCGGAGATCGCACAGATTTCCGGCACAAACCGACTATTTCCCAAGTGTGTAACCTCGGACCGTGTTGTTTTTACATTCGATGATTATACTAACAATAAAACTAACTGGTATTACTTAATTCTTGATCAAGAAAATCCAGAGCTTGTACCTATGTGCTTAATGAAATTTGATATATAGGGTGCAAAATATATGAAAAGAATGTTTGCGGTCGCGTTGATGCTATCCTTGGCTCTCCTTATCTCTTCTATTTCCGCTTCAGCCGCATTCCGTGAGGGCTTCTATGGCGATTACTATTATGAACTCGTAGGAACATGCGAGGACGGAGAAGCTTATGCTAGAACTTCCGTTACCAACCGAAGTTACACAACAAAGGTAAGCGCTGAAATCTATCGCTACACCACCGGTCCTCTCTATACAAACATTGGACCATTGGAAGGAGCTGGCAGCGTTTCCTTTAATATACCAATGAGCCTGTCATCGTTCAGAATGTGGTCTCACCACTATATTAACGGGTCACTAATTAATGACCTGTTTTCCTCTACCAATTAAACTTATACTCCGCAATACCTTCTCTGCTCCTCGCGCCTTGCTGTGTGAGGAGCAGTCTCACCGAAGGAGGGCTTCCAATATGAAACGAGTGATCATATTGTTCCTGCTCGCTACTCTCTGCCTCGCATTGTTTGGCTGCACTTCACAACCTCCCATGGGAGAAATCTCCTCTGACAAATTTGCCCGCTGCGCGATTACCAGCAATCATACTATGGCTGAGACAGACTTGGGGTTTTATTCGCTGTTTACAGGCTATCTATACTATGCTGATAAATCAGATTTAACCAAATGGCTCCCAGTATGTAGCAAGCCCAACTGCACACATGATTTAAAATCCCCGGATTGTGATGCAAATATGTCGGGCAGCGGATTTCAGCTATATCATGACAGAATTTACCTCTGTGAAAGCTACGGACTCTATGAGAAAGGACATAGTGGCACTGTACTTGTCAGTATGCCGATCAGTGGTGGTGAGCGGAAATTGGAACATGTAGTCTTCAATTCTGATCAACAGGGTTCCAATAGGCAGTGGAGAAACTGCTTCTTACATGACCGTATAGTTTTATTTTATAGCTATATGAATAGCTCTGGTGTTTTTGAAAATTATGCAGCTCAATATACCTCCGAAGGAATTCAAATCTTGGCAGAAGGCCACTCCGAAAATATACCCCGGTTCCTAGGCACAGTCACCGCCTCTGAATACGTTGGGGGTGATCCTGCCGTTCTCTACAACCTGGATGACAGCGGCTTTGGCACCGTCCTGTATCGGTTCACTGAAACAGGGCTGGAACCCATTGGTGACACTGCCGGGCTGGGTCTTGGAACTTTGGCCAGCTGCGACATGGCCGGCGCTTATCTCACCGGGGATATTCTCCAAGTCTATCGGCCCAACGACGGTTATTATGACATCAACCTGGCCACCGGGGAGCAGACCAAAACTATGGACGTTCAAATGGAAGACGGCTGGGGCTGGCATTTGACTGACCAATATATTCTGGAGTCTCCCCTGCTGTTCAACCGCCCGGAACAGCAACTGGAGATGAAAGACGGTCCCCACGCCATGTTGTTCTACGATGGAGAATCTTGGAACCCTGTCACTCTACCAAAAGAATTGACACAAGCAACAGGGGCCCCCTGGCTTACTCCCCTGGCAGTTGCCTCAGACCGCGTTTTCTTTACATTTTCAGATGTTTCAAATCCTGGGCATACCCGGCTGTATCAGCTGCTGCTGAATGAAGAAGCGTACCAGCTTACATTTCTGACTTCCTATGACTGGTAGAGCCGATATCTTACCGCTCTTTTTCTTTATCGCAATACCGTGCAGAAATAGCTCTCATTCCAAAGCTCCATATCCACCACATCCTATCAAATCACAACTCAATGAGGAGGCGATTTTCATGAAAAAAATATGGACTATGGCCCTGTCTGCTCTGCTGGTCCTGTCCCTTGCCAGCTGTAAGCAGGACACTCCAGACACGCCGGACATACCGGTAGACACCACCCTCTGCGCCCAAACCAGCGCCTACCTGATGGCGGAAACAGAAACCGGATTTTATTACACCACAGGTAATATTTTGTACTACGCAGATCGGGCAGACCTGACCCAGTGGGCCCCAGTATGCAGTCGTCCGGATTGCAGCCATAGTGGGCCAGACTGCCAGGCATACCTGCCCAACGACGGCAGATTTGTCCTGCGGGAAGGGCGGCTCTATTTCTGCGACAGCAACTCCCGCTACCATCCTGACGAAGCGGCTGGCACGGTTCTGGCCAGCATGGCCTACGACGGTGGAGACCGAAAGGTGGCCTACACCATCCCCGGCTCCCTCTCCGATGCAGGAGGCTCGGACCGGTTCTGCCTCCTGGGGGATCAGCTGATTGCCATGTACTGCCGAATGAACGAAGGCGGCGCCTTTGACACCCGCATGGTGCGGGTGGACGAAACGGGTGAGCAGGAGCTCTTTACCGGCGCCATGGAGCAGCTCCCCTCCTGGCTGGGGTCCGTCACCCGGTATGAGAACATGGGCGGCGATACGGCCCTCTATTTCTGCCTGGACGACAGCCAAGAAAACTGGGCGTATACCCTGTACCGCCCCACTGCTAATGGGTTGGAACGCCTGGGAGACGTTTCCAAGCTGGGCAGTCTGATGGACCTGGATTTCACCGGCTCCTATCTCTCTGGAGAAACTCTGCGGATCTACCGGCCGGGAGACGGGTATTATGATGTGAACCTCACCACCGGCCAGGAGACCAAAGCGCTGGATGCACAGCTGGAAAACGCCTGGGGTTGGCAGCTGACGGAGCAGTATGCTGTGGAGTCCACCCTCCTGTCCCGTCCCCTGGCCCATCAGGAGGAGCCCGTGGACCGGGTACAAGCCATGACGCTGTATGACGGGGAGCAGTGGCGTCCGGTCTCCCTGCCGGAAGAACTGGCCCAGGGGCCACTGTTGCAAACCCTCCGGCCCGTGGCTGTGGCCTCCGACCGGATCTTTTTCCAAATCAAGCTCCAGGACCAGCGGTGCCTGTACCAGGTCCTCCCAGGTGAGAACACGCTGCAAATGACCCGCCTATTTGCATTCCCCGGGTAATCGCACAGCCCGGCAGCATCCCATGTGTTTGCAATCACCCTGCTCTAGGAAGGGAGTGGTTCTTTGGAAGAGATCAAACGCGTGATCTTCAGCCGGAGGCGGCTTTTGGGGCTGCTGGTTCTGGCCGGTCTGTGCCTGGTAAACCTGATCCGCATCACCCCACAACGGAACACCAGCCTGGCCCAGGTCAAGACCGAACAGTTTCTAACCGCTCATCAGGGCGAATCCCTGGAGGCGCTTCATACCCGGCTGAACCGCATCCTGGAAAGCCCCAACCGGAGCTTTTCCGACCGGATGTGCTATGGCCTGCTGCGGAATCAAGTGGAATATCTCCTGGGTTTTTCCACCCGGCTGGAGGAGGTGCAGGCACAGGCGGAACACATGTCCTCCGTCAGTATCTTTGCCGGTTCCCCCTATTCCCAGGCCAACATCCAAAAGACCGCCTCGGATTACCGGCGGCTGGAGGGATTGGAGGTCACGCCAGGGCATGACCGGGCCGTAGAGCAGGTCCTGGGGGTAGATCTTTCGGACTGGCTCCTGGGGGCATACATGGCCCTGGTGGTATCCTCCTTTTTAGAGGAGCGGAAGCGAGGGCTGTGGAATCTAGTCTGCGCAAGCCCCTCCGGCCGCCTGGGACTGCCGGTCTGGCGGTTGTGCACCGTGGCCCTGGCGGCGCTGCTGGGTTCTGCCGTTCTCACCTGTGTCGAGCTGAGTCACGCCTACTGGATGTACGGCGGCCTGGACGAGCTGAACCGGGTGCTCCAGTCCGTTTCTCTATTTCAAAACTTTACATACCCCATGACCATCGGCGGCTTTTGGCTCTTTTACCTGGTCCTCCGGACCCTGGGCGCGTTCTTCCTGGGGGGCGTCCTCTGGTTCCTTCAGGAGACGGTGGCGGACCGGCGACTGGTGGGGCCGGCCTGGGCATTGGCTCTGGCTGGGGAATATGCCCTGTACCGCAGACTGCCGGAGACAGCGCTGCTGCAGAAGGCAAATCTCTTTTCCTGGCTCCACCCCCGCACCTTGGTGACCAGCTACTGCAATCTCAACCTTCTGGGGCGCCCTGTGGGGCAATTGTCCCTCGTCCTCGGGGCGGGCCTTCTCCTGAGTATGCCAATGCTCCTGGGCATTGGCGTCGTCTACCGGCATCGGAAACCGGTCTCCGGCTATGGATGGGTTAATCGGCTCTTGGACCGAACACACCGCATGTTTGCCCCCCTGGCCCGACACACCAGCCTCCTGGGCCATGAGCTGTACAAAACCCTGGCGGTAGGGCGAGGCGCTCTCGTCCTCTTGGCCGCCCTTGCACTGGCCGCCCTCCTGGCCCAGTCCCCAGGCCTGGGTACCAGCGACCCGGTGGAGGTGAACCTGGAAAGCTACTATCGCCAAAGCCAAGGCCCTGTGGGCCAGGAAACCCAGGATTATCTCGCCAAGCGGCGCAGCCGTCTGGCAGAGCAGCAGGCGCAATGGGACGCGCTTCAGGAACGCTACGAAACCGGCGAGGCTTACGACGGGAGTTACGAAATCAGCGCCCTGCAAGCTGGAGACCTCCAAGCCCAGGCCCAAGCTCTGGAGCAGTACCAGGCCCATGTGGAAACTTTGTCCACCCAACCCGGCAGCTACGTGCTGCCTCACTGGGTTTACCGGGAGCTTCTGAGTCCCGACAGCGCCCGGAGCACTTCCCTACTTCTGGTATGCCTTTTGACCCTGGTCCTCCTGTTTGGCACACAATCCGGCGCAGAACGGCGAACCGGTATGGGACGCACCTGCCGGGCAACCCCCCAGGGGCGGAGACCCCTCCGCCGTCGCCGTCACGGAGCTGCCTGGATTCTGACGGCCATCTTCAGCGTGAGCGTATGGGGCATCCAGCTGGTCCAGCTGGTGCGCAGCTACGGGAGCCTCCCCTATCTCCATGCCCCGGCCTGCTGCCTGTCCTTCCTGGAGAGCCTGCCTCGGGGAATCAGCATCCTGGGGCTGTGGCTCCTGCTCACCACAATTCGAACCGCAGCCCTGTGCATCTGGAGCAGCCTTCTACTTTGGAGCACGGAAACCTTAGGCAAACGGGGGTAATACTATGGAACTGAACATAGAAAGCCTGACCAAGCATTACGGAACCAACTGCGCCCTGAAGGAGTTCACCGTCTGTCTTCACCCCGGCGTCTACGGCCTCCTGGGTCCCAACGGCGCGGGGAAGAGCACTCTCATGAACCTGCTCACCGATACCATCAAACGGGAGTCGGGGAATATTCTCTACGACGGGAAAGAAATCCTGGCGCTGGGACGGAATTACCGGGCTCTGGTGGGCTATATGCCCCAACAGCAGGGTTATTATGAGGAGTTCACCGTGGGCCGCTTTCTGTACTACATGGCCGCCCTGAAGGGGCTGTCTCGGGCCAAAGCGCGGGAGGAAATCGCCCAGTTTTTGGAGGTCGTCGGCCTGTCTGACTGCCTGCACAAAAAGATGGGCAGCCTCTCTGGCGGCATGCGGCAGCGGATTCTATTGGTGCAGGCCCTGCTGGGCTCTCCCAAGATTCTCCTCCTGGATGAACCCACCGCCGGTTTGGACCCGGAGGAGCGGATTCGCATCCGGAACTACATCTCCGCCATCGCCACAGAGCGAATCGTCCTGTTGGCCACCCATGTGGTATCTGACGTGGAGTCCATTGCCGAGGAAATTCTCCTCCTGCGCAAAGGCCAACTCATCGCCCAAGACACCCCCGCCGCCCTGGTAGCCCAAACCAGACCCTTTGTCTCTGAGATCCTTTGCACTCCAGAGGAGCTTCCTCAACTCCAGAGCCAGTACCGCATCTCCAACATCTGCCAGTACGGCGCCCAACTCCTCCTCCGCCTGGTCGGCCCCAACCTCCCCCCTTCCCGCTTTTCCGATATCCGGGTGGGGCTGGATGAGGCTTATCTGTACTTTATGAATCAAAATTGACCGTGCACATGCAAATCAGCCAGCCCGGTTTGGGCTGGCTGATTTGCATACAAAACCTGCTATTTGTCACTTTGAAAGGCTGCCTGCACCCCACCCATACCCAGGGTGGTTTTCACTCCCACCCCCGCATAGGGCGCTAGAGACACCAGCGCACCCCATAATTCCAAAAGGGGCAGGGGCAGCTTGGCCTCTACCTGAATTTTGCCACAGAAACCGGGAATGGCCGTGTCCTTCATCCGGTATCGGGTGGTCCGGAGGGCGTAATCCACAATGTGAATCCCCTCCAGCAGGGCGGAAATGGCGTCCTCATCCGTGAGGGGATAGTCCGGACACAGGTAATTCCAACGGCTGAGCATGCTCTGCAGCAGGAGCCGTTCCTGGGGGAAAATGGCATAGCGCCCCGCCTGCTTAAATGCCGTGGGGGTGAGAAACCGAATCTCCACCCGTTTCCGGCACTGCTCCCGTCCCTGGAAAATAAGCGCCTCCGGCCCCGGGACCTTGCGGATTGTCTGTTGCTCTACGGAAATAGAACAGCCGTGGAGGTCAATGACATTCGTCTCCAACAGCGGGGGCGAAAGCCGCTCCTCCAGCTCAGCGCAGAGGAGATTGACCGTCCAAACCGTTTGCTGGGTATCCTTGTCATAGGAGAGAAATTGACTGATGGGATGCTCCCCCGTCTGGTGCAGCCAATCCCCCTCTTCCCTGGGCATCCGCGTCAGGAGCCAGGCATACAGCCGGTATGCCCAAACCGCTGGAATAGGCCTTCCGTCTGGGGTATGTAACACAAGCTGGTGTTGGGTCATCACCGGATATCCACCTCACAGACGCCATAGGGATATAATTCCCCACAATATTGGGCATATTTCAGCATTCTGGGAGAAATCTCCTGGTCTGACTTATGATGATGCTTTGGGAAGGACCGATCCAGCCGATTGGAAACCCGTTGCAATGCTTCTTCTGCACCCCAGTAAGGATACGCCAGGGTTTTTGAGAAGAACCCGGCCCCACCGCCTAAAATCAGGCAGTATTGGTACTCCTCATAGGCGCTGTTCACCGGTTTCCTAAACTTCTCCACATATGTCTTATAATAGTCATCTGCAAAGCTGTCAACCGTTTGCAGCAGACTGTCCTTTGTAATGCTGCCTTTGCATACTGATTGATCCAAAGTCAGCTTCAAATGCAGCTCCACTTCCGGCCGGATGCACTCCCGGACGCAAGTGATGGTGTGGGCTTCTCCGTCTTGGTTCACATCCACCTTCTTCGACAGCATCATTTGAGAATCCGGCACAGGCAGGCTGTCCGAGATCTGCAGCCCCCGCATGATGCTGTTGACCGCATCATCTAGCACCTTTCCGTCTCTGGTTCTCAGCTCCAGCAGGTTGAGATATCGCCCTTCCGGAATCTCTTTCTCTCTCTTGCGCGATGCCAACACCCGCTTCCGCTGATCCTCGTCTTTCTCGGGCAACTCTTCCTGCATTTTTTCCAAGAGCAACGCCGTGCGAATGGCGCCTTTGACACTGCTGCCCGGTAAATAAACTTGCCCGGCAGCATTGCGAATAAATCCATGAATTTCCCGCTTCTTGTCTTTGACCACCGTTGCGTCGGAGGCATCTACAGAATAACGAATCACCGAGCGAACTTCCTCGGGACGCAGTTGACAGTCCCGCGTCAAAAACGCATATAGATTGTCCTGCTCTCCCCGCATAAACTGCTCATACCGTTCCTCCAGATTCCGGTCCGTCAGCAACTGAAAAAACGCATCTTCCTTTAGAAACGATGCCCGTTTGCTCTTCGGGTCAAACAGATATTCCTTCTTCACATACTTCTTCCCACTCCCCACAAAGAGAGGGGTACGTGTTCTCAAAATCAGGTCATAGACCTGCAAATGACCCAGCTCTTTCATTCTGGCACCCCCAACAAAAGCGGACGGCCATAGCGGTACACCGGGTGAGCACCCGTGTGGCCCACCTGATACAGCGCTCCCTGAAAGGGAACCTGGAGAACCGCCCCGGCAGAGAGGAAATACTGGCTCCGTTTTTTCATTGCCGTGGAAAGCTCCGCCTGGACAAAACCGCTACGGCGAATGAGTCGGAAATCTGCATCCTTCAGCGCACCCTCCAGCTCCTTTTCCTCCGGCAAACTGGTGGTGAGGAGGAGGTAAGGGCCCTTTTGGGCAGCAAGGCCGCGGCCCAGGCTCCGGAGCTCCTGACTCCCCTCCAGCGCAACCGGCCTCTCTTCTTCTCCTGCAATCCGGAACTTGCCAAACCCGGCGCTGGTCTTTCCCCCCAGGCCGCTGAGCCCCAGGGCAGACACCAGCTTGGTCAACCGGTCAATCTGCTCCGGCTGACAGGCACACAGGAAATAGAGCCCACAACAGGACTGGGCATTCGGGCAATGCTGGCATTCTTCCCGTTTCTCCTCCCCGCAAATCCCCTTATATTGAAATAGCCCCACTTGGTAAGGCTGCGCATCGCTTCCCTGGGGAGTCGCAGCCTTTGTCAGCTCCATATGTCTCCCAAAGCGAGTGCAACACGCTTGCTCTGTAACGCTGGAGCTGCTCTGCAAGGCAGTGGCATAATCTTTCCAGGCAGATGCCGGTATCCACCGCTGCTTTTTCCGCTTCTTTTTCTGGTCAGACGGCAGGTCCTGCTCCGTCTCGACAGGTGTCACTGGCTTTGGAAGGAACAGGGTATCCCCCCGCCAGGGCATGGTGTCGCTGAGGAGCAGCTTCCCTTCCTGCACCTGCCCGCACAGCGCCTCCACCCCCTCCGGCCCATAGAGACACAGGGCCGTCTGGCACAGGGCAGAAAACAGCGTATCCGCCCGAATATGCTCCTCCGAAGTGGCCAGAGACAGCGCCGCATCCGAGGAACCAAAGTGGACGGCAGTCTCAAACTGGAGCTTAAACAGGAAGTAATTCATAATCTTCCACCTCTTTGAAGAGGCTCGTCAGGGAGCTGTCTTCCTGATGATCTTCACAGTTTGTCACATGGAAGTCCCGGAAACTCACCCGCCCACTGCCCCGGGAACCATGGCCCCCCAGGTAGTCCAACTGCAGCAGCTTCATTCCCTTGGCCAGCAAGGTCAAATCCGCTTCCATCTCCTCTTTCTTCGCAATATCATATACAATCCTAACACCAAACTTCACACCGGGATTCACCCGCTCAATCTGCCGGGGATTGGCCACGGAATCGTTACGTCTGATGGCATTTTCCGTCTTCACTTCTGTCAAGCCCACTACATCCATCTCCTCTGCATTGAGGACAAAGCAGTCGGAAAATTGCAGACGGGACCGGCGGACAGGATTTGCACAGCCAAACAAACGGAGAATCTCTTCCGGTTCCTGGTCAATTTCGGGCAGCTTTTCAATCCCATTGCCCTTTTGATAGCTGTCACTACGCACCAGAAGCGTACGCAACTTCCCCTTCAGGCTGCTGCCCGGCACAATGGGCCGCTGCGTCAGCGGATCCCGAATCACAGGGCTGTCCACAGCTCCAATGGGGGAAAAGATCCCCGAACCACCAATATGCAGGCCCGTCCGCACCACGAGGCTGCATGTAATCAGAATTTTACCGTACATGTCCATTTACGCCTCCTTACCGCCAAAATATCGATGGAATGCGACTAGCGCCTCCATATAACGGGTAAACCGAATGAGTCTCTTCCGGTCATTTCCAATCCATTTCAGGTATTCCAGTAGCTTCGTCTTCTCTACAAATTCCTTGGTTCCACTGTCTCTGCCAGACTCATAGATGACCCGGACATGCATCCGCTTGAGCCTTGCCACGCTCTTATCCTGAAGGGTGCTCTCAGTACGCAGCTCTTCTTCGCTGCAAATATCCACAACTAAGCTGAATAAATTCCGAATTTTGGTGGTGGTAATGGATCTCCGATTACGCAGGTCATACATCACTTTTTCGGCCTGCTCCACATAGTTCTCCGGCACTTCTTCCACCTTCACCGGCTCTGGACCCTTACTCTGCGGCTTCCCTTGGCCGCCCCTTTTTTGAAACTGGTTTCTATCATTGGGAAACGCCATCGGTTTTCTCCTTTCTATTTTCATAAAGATAGAGATAACTTGCAGAGATCAACTGTCTGCGGTCCTCGCCGCTCAAGGCCCACCCATAGGCCTGTTCTATAAATTCTCGATATGCCGGATATTTGGGAGAATTCCGCTTGGGCTCCAGCTTTGACAAAAGATACGCATACCGCGCCAATTCAATTGGCCGGTTCCCTCCATCTTCCACCGGGCGCAGCAACTCCATAATATGGTGCAAAAAAGCGTTTCCCCGCTCTGGATACTCTAGGAAGAACGTCTTCAGAGCCTCCAACTTTCCCTTCTGGACCTGCTCCCGGAACACATCCCATTGATAAACATGCTTTTCTTCTGGCGTAAACAAGGCGATGGCGTCCTTTTCTTCATGCTCCTTTTCCCCATGCCGCCCCTTGGCCTTTTCCTCCAACTCTGCCGTCTGGCTCGCCGCCAGGCGGATGGGGAAGTGACTGTCAAAGAGGGTAAAACCACAGCTGATGGTCAACGCGCCACAAGTAAAGCACTGGAACGCCTCCCGAATTCGCCAAGCTGCCTCCAACACCTGATTCCATGCCCCCACCAAAAACACATCGTCGCCACCAGCATAAACAATGGCAACGGCCATGCTCGAATACTTCTCATCATAGGCTTGGCTCAAAATTCCGTTGATATAGCGCCGGAAAAACAGGGTCATCTGCCGGGAGAGGGCTGCCGCGCGGGGCAGATTCACAAACCGCTGCCGCTTCACCGGGTCCGTTTCCCCCTCCTGCTGGAAACCAGAGTGAAACGCGGCGCCCAGGTTGTCCACATCCATCCGGCAGACGGCAATGCGTTGGATGCCCTCGGAACAAGCCGCCAAACCTTCCATCGTTGGCAAGTCCTTCTGCGCGGCATGCTCGCGGTATACATAATCCCCCATATCCAGCCGGATGCTGCCCGGTAGCTTCGGCAAAAACTTTTTGGAATAGATTCGTACCACGGCCTTCTCGCCCTCCAAGTGGGCGCAGGCCGTTTCTTCTTGTTCTAAGCAAAGGTACACCCTTCCATCCACAGCCGGTAAAGGAAGCTTGACTGTCTTTTCATCCATAGATGGTAAATTGGACTTCTCCTTTTCCTCCGAAGCCCGGTACACCACATACACATCCCGTTCCACGAGCTGCTTAGACATCTCCAAAAACCGCCTGCACCAGGGACAGCGGAATTCTTGTGGCCCGTCCTGCCCCTCCTGGTCGCGGAGGGGGACCAAATGATCCGTCCGCCCGCAAACCTTGCACTCCCGGCCCTGCTGGTCTGTTTCTTCCCGGTTCAGGAGTCGGAGCTGCTCCCCGTTGTAGCGGCGGAGCTTTTGCCGCTCCAGCTTCTGCCCCAACTCGTGGAACACTCGTTCATAGGGGCACTCCGCCGCCGGTTCGTTCAACAGGTCGTTGCCGGAACAAGCCACCCAACCGTGATCCATGTAGAGGGAAATCCCAAATTCCTGAATCAGCCAGTTGTTAAACTTTCGGTTCCAAACCACCAGAGCTTCCTCAACCGCCTCCGTCTTCTGGAGAAGCAAATGGCATTGCCCGCCGCCGTGGAACAGCAGATTGACCCGGCTCAGCTGGCATGCCGCCAGCAACTCGTCTACATAGTGCTCCATCAGTAGCTCCAGGAAAAAAGAGCGGCTGCGCAGAGACTTCAGCGCGCCGTCTGTAGACACGGTGTAAATGAATTTCTGAATCCCGGAAAATCCGGCTGTATAGAGGAGGAAGGTTTCCTTCTTCCGCAGGGTCGCCTCCTGGAACCCCGAATCCTTCTGAGCCAACAAATACTCGCTCAAGCAGGACCCAAAGGCAGCGGCTGTCCGCCGTCGGTCGTAGAGGGAGAGGTCTGTCTCTGCTCCAGCCCGGACCTCATCCGGGAAATCACTGGTCCACCGCTCCAGCGCAGTGAGCAGCGCCGGAATCACCGACGATTCCTCCGGTTGCAGCTCCGCCAGGGACATCTGGAGTCCCTCCCATGCGCGCTGGTAGTCTTCCGGCTGGAGCGAGAACCTCTTGGATTCCAGCTGAGGCAGCTGGTCCTCCGCCCCCTGCCGGGGCCGAAGATAACCGGAGTGCTCTCCCCGCATATGGGTAAACACCGTCGCCAGGGGCGTCAGGGGATCCACCGTTCCGCCCACTCCCTCCGGCTCATGCCCGGCAGTGGAAAGGCGTCTGGCCAGGTGCGCCAGATCCGTCACCCGATTCTGGGGCAGCGGCTCCTGCAGTCCATCCAAAACCGGCGCCCACTGAGGCCCCAGCTCCCGCAACCGCCCCCAGTCCCCTTGCCCGCCTCCCCGGCGGCCCATTTCCTCCAGCCCCTGCAGCAAGCAGCGCAAGGTCACCTGTAAGGTCTGGGTGTGCAAGCAAAATCACCTCATTCCCAGGTTCTCTCCCCGCAAAAAACAAAATTCACCAAATCCAGCAAAATTTCGGGTTGAGAATCCGTAATTTTTACATTTTCTGACAAAATCAGTATATCACACCCCAGCCCGTGATGCAAGAAAATTCACAATAAAAAATGGGACTTTCACACGAAAAGTCCCATTTTCTTCTCCACCACACCATAGAGGCAAACCGCGCGTACACATTTCCACCAGGCGCACAATCCGTTCATACACCGCGTCGGTATCTCATCGTAGGGGCGGACCCATGTGTCCGCCCGTGGTAGGCATTTCGTATTCGCAGAACATGGGCAGAAAACGCACAACGTCCCCGCCGGGCGGACACACAGGTCCGCCCCTACGGCAAGCGGCAAGACTGGGCAGAAATTACCCAACCTATTTTGTCATTTTTGTGCCCATTTCTGGCGAAAAGAAACTACAACCTACAGCAGCGCCAAAGAATCTGGCCACCCACCACGTCGGTACCCCATCGTAGGGGCGGACCCATGTGTCCGCCCGTAGTAGGCATTTCGTATTCGCCGAACATGGACGGAAAATGCACAATGTCTTCTCTAGACAAACATATAGGTCCACCCCCCCAAGGCCTTAATCGTGACACAAATCGTAATATTTTAACGTTATAACGTAGTAGATGGTGCCCCCGTATTGCCCTCTTCGTCCCCTTGCGGGGATAAGTTGTGTCCCTTTTGAAACTCCAGCCATTTTGGAAAGCTCGCGGTTTCCGTCCCCTTGCGGGGATAAGTTGTGTCTGGAAAACGCAAAGATATCCGCAGAGATAAAAAAGGGTTTCCGTCCCCTTGCGGGGATAAGTTGTGTCGGCAAAACTACCCAACTGGCATTAACACATCCATGCCAGATTCCGACAAAATCACTATACCACAATCCGCCGCAACCGGCAAGTGGCATTCCAAAGTGAAAAATCCCCTCATTTTCCAGTGCGAACCCCTGAAAATCGCGGTGCATTTCTGGCCTCTCCACATGGGGTTCGCACTGGGCCCGGGTCTGCCTCTCCTCATTGGGGGCAGACCCGGCAATTCTTTATGGCTTGACTCTCGCGGCTCTCCACTCCTCCATCGCCGCCTCCTGGACTTCACTTAGGGTGAGGCCCTCCCGGCGGGCGATGGTGGCGGCTTCTTCGTATTCCGGTTTACCCCGGCCGTCGGGGGTCTCTTTCACCGTCACCGGGCCCCAGGGGGTCTGGACGGTGCAGAAGCTGCGGGGGCGCAGGGTGCGGGTGAGGCTTGTCCGGCGGACCCCCAGGGTGGTGGTGTGGCGGAGGATCAACTCCGTCAACTTCCCGGCCTCCTCCTCCCGGCACAGGCAAGCCAGCAGCACCCCAGGGCGGGACTTCTTCATGCCGATGGGCACGGTATAGACGTCCAGAGCTCCCCCTTCCCACAGCCGCTCCTGGGCAAAGCCCAGGGCCTCCGGGGTCATGTCGTCCAGGTTGCACGCCAGCAGGCACACGGTGTCCGCCCCTTCCTCCGTCCCGCCCAGCATGGCGCGGACGCAGTTGGCCGCGGGAAAATCCTTCTTCCCCATGCCATAGCCGATTGCCTCCACCTGCATCACCGGCATGGGGCCAAACCGGGTCACAAAGTGAGTCAGCAGGGCCGCTCCAGTGGGGGTGCAAAGCTCTCCGGTCAGATCCCCTGCATAGATGGGCGCCCCCCGCAGCAAAAGCGCCGTAGCGGGGGCGGGGACCGGCAGCAGCCCATGGGCGCACCGCACCTGCCCACTGCCCACCCGCACCGGGGAGGCCAAAATCTTCTGGGGAGCCAAGGTGTGCATCAGCAAGCACACGGCGGTGATGTCCGCCACCGCATCCAAGGTCCCCACCTCGTGGAAGTGAATCTCCTCCACCGGCACACCGTGGACCTGGCTCTCCGCCTGGGCGATGCGGTCATAGACCGCCAGAACATCCTGCCGCACCGCCTCCGACAGCTGCAAATGGTCCTCCACCAGATGGCGGATCTCCCGAAGGCCGCGATGGGTATGGGAACGCCCATGGTGGTCATGCTCCCCCTCCTCTTGCCCGCCCACCAGGACGGTCAGATGGGAGCCGGTGATGCCGCATTTGACGCTCCGCTCCAGGGCAAAGGTCACCCCAGGCAGGCCCAGGCCGTTGAGCCGGTTCACAAAGGCCCCAGGTTCCGGCAGCAGCTCCAGCAGGGCCGCCGCCAGCATGTCCCCTGCCGCGCCCATGCCACAGTCCAGATACAGTGTCTTCATTGCTTTGCCTCCATGTGATTGATCATACTGGCCAGATACCCGGCCCCAAATCCATTGTCAATGTTCACCACAGAAATCCCACTGGCGCAGGAATTGAGCATGGACAGCAGGGCCGATAGCCCCTGGAAGGAGGCCCCATAGCCCACACTGGTGGGCACCGCAATCACGGGGCAGTCCGCCAGGCCCCCTACCACGCTGGCCAGGGCCCCCTCCATCCCCGCAATGGCGATGATGACGCTGGCGTCCATGATGTACTCCAGATTGGCCAGAAGCCGGTGCACCCCGGCCACCCCCACGTCATAGAGCTTCCGGACCCGGTTGCCCAGGGCCTGGGCGGTGATGGCTGCCTCTTCCGCCACGGGCACATCGCTGGTGCCTCCTGTGGCAATGACGATGGTCCCCAGACCGTCCGGCTCCGGTAGCGGGCCGATGGTGGCGATGCGGCCCATCTCATGGTAGGTCATGGGGTGGGTCCTGCCCACAATCTCCGCCGCTTCCGGGGACAAGCGGGTGATGAGCACCGTCTCCTGTCCCGCCTCCTGCATGGCGGATACAATGCCCACCATCTGCTCCGGGGTCTTTCCCGCTCCGTAGATCACCTCCGGCACCCCTTGGCGCAGACGACGGTGATGGTCCACCTTGGCATAGCCCAGGTCCTGAAAGGGCTCCAGCTTCAACTGTAAGAGCGCATCGTCCACAGAAATTCGGCCCTGCTGCAGCGCCTTTAAAATGGTTTTTGTCTTATTGTCTTGCATCGCGTTCCTCCAGGTCCAGAAGGACCTCTGTATAATCCGGCTGCAAAGCCTCTAATATTTCCCGCCGCTTCTCCAGCGCCAAGGCCATCTGCCCTGCCGTCACCTGGAGCTTCGCCCGGCCCTCCAAATACCGCACCCGGAAATCCCGGAAGCCCAGATCTGCCAAGGCGCACTCCGCCCGTTCCGTCCGCTCCAGAAGCTCCCGGGTCAGAGCCGTCCCAGTGGGGACCCGGGTGGCCAGGCAGGCATAGGCCGGCTTGTCCCAGGTGAACAGCCCCGCCCGCTGGGAGAGCCGGCGGATCTCCCCCTTGGTGAGCCCACACTCTCGCAGAGGCGAGCGCACCGCCAGTTCTCGCAGAGCCCAGACCCCAGGCCGGTCCCCATCGTCATCCGAGGCGTTGGTGCCGTCCAGAAGCAGAGAAAAACCGTCCCGCTGTGCCGCCTCTGCAATCCGCCCGAAAATTATCTTCTTGCAAACGTAACACCGGTTGGGCGGATTCCCCGCCACTTGCGGGTCCGACAGCGGGTCAGTCTCCAAAACCTCCCAATCCGCCCCCAGCGCCTCGGCCAAACGCCGGGCGTCCTCCAACTCAAACTGGGGCTGAAAGGGAGACTTCACATAATAGGCCTTCACCCGAGCGCCGGCCGTCATGGCCGCATAGAGAAGATAGGCCGAATCCACACCGCCGGAAAACCCCAGGGCCGCCTGGGGGTTGGTATGGAAAAAGCGGAGCAGAGCCGCTTCTTTTTCCCCTTCTATCCGGGAAGGGAGGCCGGTTTCTTCCCACTCCAACTGGGAGTTTTCCTGATCATTCATCCGCGCTCCTCCTCATCTGACAGTTTGATACCAGTCCTTATGGTACCACAGACCCCCGCCCCCGTCAAGCGCACCCGTGCCTCTTCCCATCAGCGGAAACATCGTACATTTTCCCCCACATTGGGCAAATTCGTAACGCCCACCACGACAAAAATGGTGCTGCCTCTTGTGATTCAAACGAATCCACTCGAGACAGCACCCAAGATTCTGTTACAGTTACAACCGGCAGTAGGCCGCAGCGGTCTGGGCCGCCAGCCGGGCATTGTTGTACACCAGCTGGATGTTGGAAGCCAAGCTGTCGCCCCCGGTGAGCTCTGCCACCCGGGCCAGGAGGAAGGGGGTGGTGGCCTTTCCATGGATCCCCTTCTCGCTGCATTCGGCTATGGCCTGGTCAATGGCCCCGTTGATTGCCGCCGGGTCCATGGAATACGCCTCGGGAATGGGGTTGGTCACCAGCATGCCGCCGCCCAGTGCCATGTCGTTCTGGGCCTTGAATGCCTGGGCCAGCTCCTGGGGCGTATCCATCCGGTAATCCACAGAAAATCCAGAGGTCCGGGTGTAAAACGCAGGCAGTTCCTCCGTCCCATAGCCAATCACCGGCACCCCATGGGTCTCCAGGTATTCCAATGTGAGGCCCAGATCCAAGATGCTCTTCGCTCCGGCGCAGACCACCATCACAGGGGTATGGGCCAGCTCCTCCAGGTCTGCGGAGATGTCCATGGTGGTCTCCGCTCCCCGATGGACCCCGCCGATGCCGCCGGTGGCAAACACCCGGATTCCGGCCATATGGGCAATGATCATGGTGGTGGTCACCGTCGTGGCTCCATCCTGCCCCCGGGCGCACAGCACTGCCAGATCCCGGCGGGACGCTTTGGCAATGGCCTGTCCCTTTTTGCCGAAGTATGCAATCTCCTCCGGCGTGAGTCCGGCCTTCAGCCGGCCGCCGATGATGGCGATGGTGGCGGGTACCGCCCCGTTTTCCCGGATGATCTGCTCCACCTGCAGAGCTGTCTCCACATTCTGGGGGTACGGCATTCCGTGGGAGATGATGGTAGATTCCAGAGCAACCACAGGCTTCCCCTGGGCAATGGCCTCCGCCACCTCGGGTTTAATATCCAAATACTGATTTCCATGCATAGCAGTTTCCTCCAAATCATTGTAATGTTCACCGGTCCATCCGGGCCCGAAGGACCTCTGGAGAAAGGGCCGGATTGATGGTTTCGCTTCCCTCAATGGCAATGGCTCCCGCTGAGGCTCCAGCCAAGGCCGTCCCCCGGAGGTCCGTCCCTTCCAGGTATGCCCATGCCAACCCCGCCATAAACGCATCCCCTGCGCCTGTGGCATTGACCGGTGCAGCCGGTCGGCAGGGCAGCAGCAGGCTCTCTCTGTGGTCCGCCGCAAAGAGCCCCCGGCTTCCCAGGGAGATGAATACCCGGCGCAGACCCGTGTCCAGCAGCACCTGGGCCGCCTGCCGTAGGCTCTCCTCATTTGTGATGGCCACACCGGACAGAAGCTCCGCCTCCATCCGGTTGGGTTTCAGGGTATGAATCTTTCCCAGAATTGGCCGCAGCTTTTCCGCCTTGACCGTGGACACCGGGTCCACAAACAGAGGCGCCGCGCCGTGATCCGCCAAAAAACGGAGAGATTCGGCAGGCAAATTGGCGTCTGCCACAATTAACTGCGCCCCCTTCAACAGCGTCAGGCGAGAGGCCAGGAACTGGGGCGTCATCTTCCGGCAGATGTCCATATCCGACACCGCCAGCGCCATGTCCCCGTCCGGGCCATTCAGGTACAGGTAGGTGGAAGTGGAACCTCCCGGCACCCGGAGGGCCTGGCTGATGTCAATCCCCAGCTCCCCGCAGGACGCCGCAATCAGTCGGTCATTTTTTGCGGACAGTTCAATACATGCCCTTCGGTTCCTCTCCCTACTCCTGCGTTTGCTCTCGTTTGATTTCTCCCTCTGTATCCTCTTAGCACAAGCGGGACAATACTTTGATATTCCAGAGCTGGGGACGTATTCAACACCGCACACCGTACAATTTTTAGGCTTTAACGCCGTCCACCGCTTTGTGGGTGTGATATGTAATTCACCGACAAAGCCGATGAATTTATAGTAAATCTTGATTTCCTGCCTTACTGTCCCGTCCGCAAGTTTCTCACGTTCCGAAACAAGTATCTTGTCTATGAGTGCGTTTATGATGGTTGCGTCCAACTCTTTCAGCCCCTGATAGTTGCGGATTAGGGATAGAAAGTCCCTCACGCCCTGCGATTTCTCATAGCTGTCATTGAGCGTTTCCGTTACCTCTTTCAGCCGTGCTTCAATTTCAAGCTGCTCTTTCTGGTATTTCCCCGACATCATCTCAAAATTCCGCTCCGTGATACGCTCCATTACCTTGTCCTCATAGAGAGAGGAAAACAGCCTGTCAAGCTCCGCAAGGCGTTTGTTCAGCTTCTTCTTTTCTTTCTCTAATGATTTCGCCCTGCTCTGGTCTGTTTCCGTGAGCCGCCTTTCTATGGCTCTGACCGCCTTTTCATCATTGACCGCCATATCCGCAAAGCGGTTGATGTCGGCAAGGACGGCATTGAATAAGTCCCTCGCTTCAATGCTGTGTGCGGTACACATAACATTGCCATATCTGCCATAATTATTGCAGGTGTATTGTACGCAGTCGATGATGTCGGGGCGTTTCCTCCTGTTGGCACTCGCCGCCCGCATCGCATAGCCGCAGTCCGCACACTTGATAACGCCCGAAAAGATATTCTCAAATCCCCCTGCGTTCTGCTCCCGCCTGCGGCTCGTCATAAGCTGCTGTACGGTGTCAAATTCCTCCTGCGTGACTATCCCCTCATGGGTGTCTGGTATCACTTCCCATTCTTCGGGCAGCTTAGAGGGGCGTTTCTTGCTTTTCATGTTGGCTGCAATCCGCTTGTAGCCTGCAAGGTTGCCCGCATATATCGGGCTTCTTAAAATGCCCCTCACGCTGTTCTCGCTCCAAATATAACGGTTTTCCTCGTTATCCTCAAAGTACCGCTCATAGCCTGTTGCCCCTTGCTCCACCGCATAAGCGGCAGGGCGTAGGATATGCTGTTTGTTGATGTGCTTGCGGATTTTGGCGATGCCGTTGCCCGCTAACGCAAGGTCGAATATCTCCCTTACCACATGGGCAACTTTGTCATCTATCAGCAGATGGTTGTGGTCGGCAGGGTCTTTGACATAGCCATAAGGGGCTGTTGTTCCCATGAATTTCCCCTGCTGAAACCTCGCACGGTACGCCGATTTTATCTTGACTGACACATCGGCAGAATACATTTCGTTTAGGATGTTGCGGAAAGGCGTGATGTCCATAGCGGATTTGTTTAAGGTGTCCACGCCGTCATTGACCGCTATATACCTCACGTTATGCTCTGGGAAAAAGACTTCCAGATATAACCCACAATCAAGATAGTTCCTCCCCAGACGGGATAAATCTTTTGTAATCACGCAGTTTATCAGCCCGTTTTCAATGTCCTTAATCATATTCTGGAAACTTGGTCTTTGGAAATTTGTTCCAGAGTAGCCATCGTCAACATACGTTTTTGCTAAATGCCATCCCTGCCTTTTCACATAATCCGTGAGGATGGATTTTTGTGTCGCAATGCTCGCACTCTCGTTATCCGTGCCATCGTCCTTTGATAAGCGGCAGTAAATGCCGACTTCATAAATCTTGTTCTCCGTTCTTATTCCTGCCATACTGTAAAACCTCCATATCTGTCCTAACGTTTTCATGTTCCATTGCGTACATTCTAAGCGGACAGCCCCTCATTGTCGAAGGTGTCGCCCTCGGCAATCTTCTTCCGAATATCCTCGGAGATAATCGGGACAAACGCTTCTGTAACGGTCTGTGTGCCGACATATTCACGGCTGATTATCATCTGCACTGGTGCTTTTGGCACGATACGCTTTCTCTTTTTATCTGCTTTCTTATCCTCGCCCATACTTAAATCTTCCTTTCCAGACAGGGCAGGAGAACGTCTGGAAACGCCCCGCCCTGTCAATCAGATACCATCAATCCCCGCTGTTTACTTCTTTCTGTAATGCTTCAAGGAGTGCCGCTGCTTCATCAGCGTTCAACGTGATACCCTTTCCGCACTTCTCACGGTTCGGGGAAAAGCTGCGGATGTCATATTTCGGCTCTCTCCCGTTCCATGAAATAAGATTGATTTCCTTTGTGTAGCCGCTGTCACTCGCAGACAATACGGCGATTTCCTTTACAATCTCATACTGGATTTCTTTCATTCCTTACCTCATTCTCCTTAAAATTCTGTCTTTCTTCTGTTCCAAATTCCTGCATTTACTTCCCGAAAAAAGAAGGTTAGCGGCTGTCCCTGCTCCGTTTTCTCTGCAACTCACGTTCCAGAAGTCGGATGATGGTTTCCTCCATCTGCTTCGGCGTTGTGTCCTTCGGAAAGTATTTTTTCAGTTTGCTTGTGTTGATTTTCAAGGTTTCTTTCTGGTTTCCCTTTTCCTCCGTCATAATGGAAAATATCATATCCATGTCAAGCTGCCCGCTCTGGCTCATGCTTTTCATCCGCTGTGCCTGTGAGAGTGAGGGCGTTGCTTCTTCGCTCTCCATCGTG
>UQXI01000019.1 GCA_900544975.1 uncultured Eubacteriales bacterium | reverse complement strand
GATGACCTCCATGCCGCCCAGGTATTTTCTCAACACCTCTGGCACCACCACAGAGCCGTCCGCCTGCTGATTTTGTTCCACCATGGCAGGGAAAATCCGGGAGGTTGCCAACCCAGAGCCGTTCAGGGTGTGGACAAATTCCGGCTTGCCCGTGGCCTCCCGGCGGAAGCGGATGTTGCCCCGGCGGGCCTGGTAGTCCCGGGCATTGGAGACCGAGGAAACCTCCTTATAGCCGTTCATAGAGGGGATCTGAATCTCAATGTCATAGGTTCTGGCCATGGCTGCCGAGCAGTCCCCCGCCGCCAGCTTCACGGTGCGGAAATGGAAGCCCAGGTCCCGCACCAGCCGCTCTGCCTTCCCAACCAGCTCTTCAAAGGCCTGGTCGGAATCCTCGGGCCGGGTGTACTGGAACATCTCCACCTTGTTAAACTGGTGGCCCCGCACCATGCCCCGCTCATCCGCCCGGTGACTGCCCGCCTCCCGGCGGAAGCAGGGGGTATAGGCAAAGAACTTTCGCGGCAGCTCCACCTCCGGCAGAATCTCCCCCCGGTATACGCTGGCCAGGGCCGCTTCTGCGGTGGGGAGCATGTAGTGAATCCGGTCATCTGTGGGGTTGGCGATTTTATAGACCTCTTCGGCAAACTTGGGGAACTGGCCTGCCGTCTCGCCGCACTGGTACTCCAGCATGTGGGGGGGCAGCACAAATTCATAGCCATCGGCTACATGGGTGTCGATGAAGTAGTTCAGCAACGCCCACTCCAGCCGGGCCCCCATACCCTGATACATCCAGAAGCCGGAACCGGCCAGTTTGGTTCCCCGGTCATAGTCGATGAGGCCCAGGTCTAAACACAAATCTACATGGTGCTTGGGGGGAAACGCAAATTGATGGGGTTCCCCATAATACCGCAGAGGCTCATTGTGCTCCTTCCCGCCAGGAACCAGATCCGGGTCCGGCAGATTGGGCAGGCTGAGCATCAGGGTGTGATATTCCGCCTCCACTGCATCCAGCTTCTCGGCGGCAGCGGCAATGGCGGCCTTCAGCTCTCCCATCTCCTGGAAAATGGGGGCCACATCCTGTCCCGCCTTCTTCAGCTTGGGGATTTCCTTGGAGATCCGGTTTTGCTCCGCCTTTTTGGTCTCCGTCTCCACAATGAGCGCCCGGCGTTGGGCGTCCAGCTCCAAAATCCGATCCACCGCCGCGTCACAGTCCACTTCCTTGGCCCGCAGACCTGCCTTGACCGCCTCCGGGGCTTCTTTGATTCGTTTGATATCCAACATGACAATCACCTCATGGGTTCCTTTCACCGGTGTTTTCCTGGGCTTCCGTCACAAAGGGCAGCAACTCCTGGTACAACGCCTTGCCCTTGGCGTCCAAATTCTCTGCCAAAGGCTTCAAACTCTTCATCGCCGACAGGAAGGCTTCTGTGTTTTCCTCGTCCAAGGCCCGCTCAGCCGTCAGGAGCAGTTCATAGGCTTTCACCTGCTGCGCATGCTCCGCAGACTGCTCCAGCAGGGCCTGGTGGTCCTCCTGCAGCGACGCATAGGTCTCTTCCAGCTCCTGATAGAGCCGTTTTGTTTCATTCTGATCGGCCTGGAGCTGCTCCACCTGGGTCTGGAGGGCCTGGTTGGCTTCCAGCAGTTGCCGGTTGTTGTCCTGTAACTGCTCCGCCCGGGACAGGGCGCTGTTCGCATTTTGATTCAGCTCGGAAATGGTCTGCTGGGAGTCCTTCTGTTGAATCAGGAAGGAGAGCAGCACCAAAATAAATGCCACCCCAAACAGGAAGGCAATGTAGGTCATCAGCGCCCGATTTCGGTTGGGCGGCATTGTCGTCTCTGGCTGTTTTTCCGGGGGAGCCGCCCCTTCTTCCGGCTGCTCTTCGATCAACTGGCCCATTTTTTCCAGCAGCTCATGGCCAGACTTGTGTTCCTTTTTCTCACGCCGATTTCTCATTGCTCGTTCCTCATCTCCTTTGGCAGGGTCTGCAGAGCCTCATAGAGCCGCTGTAAATCCTCCGGACCATAAAACTCCAGTTCGAACCGGCCTTTCCGTTTTCCGTTGACGATTTTTACCGCGCGGCCCAGGTGCCGTGACAAGGTTTTTTCGCACTCCGCCACATAGTCCACCTGGAGCGCCGGGGCAGGCTGCTCCGGTTTGGGTTCCCGACTCATGTTCCGGCACAGGGCCTCCGCCTGCCGGACGGAGAGGTCCAGCGCCGCAATCTTCTGGGCCGCTTCCCGCTGCTTCTTGGGATCCTTCACACGCAAGATCGCCCGGGCATGGCCGGGACTCAGTGCGCCGGTCTTCACCATTTCCAAGATCTTCGCCTCCAGATTCAGCAGCCGCAGGGCGTTGGCCACCGCAGGGCGAGATTTTCCCACCCGCTGGGCTGCCTCCTCCTGGGTTAGGCCATAGTCTGTGAGAAGACTTTGGTATCCCAGGGCTTCTTCCACCGGGTTCAGGTCTTGCCGCTGGAGATTTTCAATCAGCGCCAGCTCCATAGCCTTCCGGTCATCCGCCTCCACCACCAGGGCAGGAATTTCGGTGAGTCCAGCCAACCGGGCCGCTCGCCAGCGCCGCTCTCCGGCAATGATCTGATAGTATTGGGACTGGGGAAGCTCCCGCACCGTCAGGGGCTGCAAAATGCCATGCACCGCAATGGAGTCGGCCAAGGCCTGGAGCTCTTCCTCATTAAAATCCCGGCGGGGTTGATCCGGATTGGGCTCCACCCGTTGCAACGGCAGCATGCGGAGATTTCCCTCCTCCTCCGGACCTTGATTGTAGTCGCCAAGCAGGGCGCCCAGGCCTCTGCCCAGCCCTTTCTGTTGGGCCATGGCGTTCATCCTTTCTCCACGATTTCATCAGCCAAGTCGCCGTAAGCCACCGCCCCACGGCTGAAGCGGTCATACGCGCCCACGGGCAGGCCATGGCTGGGGGCCTCTGCCAGGCGCACATTGCGGGGGACCATGGTGCGAAACACTTTACCAGGGAAATGCCGCCGGACCTCCTGGGCCACCTGAGCCGAGAAGTTGGTCCGGCCGTCATACATGGTCAGCACCACCCCATCAATGTCCAGGGCCTGGTTCACCCGGCGCTTCACTGCCCGCAGTGTGGCCATTAAGTCGCTGAGCCCCTCCAGGGCGTAATATTCGCACTGCACCGGCACCAAGATCCCATCCGCAGCACACAGTCCGTTGAGGGTCAGCAGCTCCAGGGAAGGGGGGCAGTCCACGAATATGTAATCGAACCGCTCCTTTAGCGGCTCCAGGACCCGGCGCAGCTGATGCTCCCGATCCTGTGCGCCAATGAGCTCCACGCCAGCGCCCGCCAGCGCGCTGCAAGAGGGCAGAAGCCAACCAAACTTGGTCTCCACCAGACATTGCTCCGGCGCAGCGCCGTTGATCAGGGCGTCATAGACCGTCTTTCCAATGCGCCGCTTGTCTGCGCCCAAACCGGATGTGGCATTGGCCTGGGGATCGAAATCACAGAGCAGCACCCGTTTTCCCCGCTCTGTGAGCGCCGCTGTCAGGTTGACTGCCGTGGTGGTTTTTCCCACGCCGCCCTTTTGGTTCACAATGGCGATGATCCGCCCCATTCCATCCCTCCGTTCCCTCCGCCGGTTTTCTTCCGGCCGTACTTGGGTTATTATAACACAGCCGTCCTGAATTGCAACGATTTTGTTTCACGTGAAACAGCTCAGCTGCCGGACGGCGTCACATTGGTTACATAGTTCTGGCCAATGGTGGGCGTCGTGGAATGGATGCCCGGTAGGAAGATCAGCAGGGCCAGCAAAATCAGGCAGATTCCGGTCAGGAGCACACAAGCTTGCAGCAGTCTCCGCTGCCGCTTACGCATCATGGCCAGCAGCTCTTCCTGCTTCTGTGGCTTTCCAGGCCGCTTTCCCCGCCGCTCCTGCTCGATGGCCGCGCGCTTGGGAATGACCACCGGTGTTTCACGTGAAACAGGGCAGTTCTTCATATCCTCCAGGCACCGGCTGCAAAACACCTGGGGAGATTCAATTTCTGTGCCACACTTCAGGCAATGCATACTCCCACCTCCAACTGGAGTCATTGTACTACAAAACAGAACCTGCGTAAACAGGAAAACGAAAAAAAGCCGCTCTCAGAAAGCAAAGAATTGGGCCTGTCCGTAAAAAACGCACGGAACGCAAACAAATCGGCAAAAAATGCGGTGGAAAATCACCGGGCGCCATAGTATAATACAATGCAGACAACAGGACAGAGGTGGATGTATGGAAACCAAAGAAGTACGTTTTGCCCAAGCCTGGGCGGCATGTTGGTCAGAAATGGACCGCTTGGGCATCCCGACCAGCCGAATGCGGCAACAAACAGAGCAGCTGGGCGCCTGCGCCGCCGCCCACCGCATCCTCACCGGCCGTCGCTGCAGCGACGGCTTTGACCAGTTGGCCCGCCTGGAGAGATGGGAGCTGAGCCTGGAGGCCCTGGCGCTGAAACCCCAATGGGGACCCCTTTTTTCAGATGAAGAAGCCAACGAGGCCATCCACCGGCTCCTGGAAGCAGGCTGCCACTTTCTGTAAAACTGCAACAGAAACCCATTCTGCGCCAAGCAGAGAAAGGATTTGATCGCCATGAGAGAATATACCGTCGCCATTCTGGGCGCCACTGGAGCCGTGGGTCAGGAGATGCGGAAGCTTCTGGAGGAGCGGAATTTCCCTGTGGGAAAACTGAAGCTCCTGGCCAGCACCCGGAGCGTGGGAAAGACCGAGACCTTCCGCGGCGAACGCATTCCCATTGAGGAGGCCAACGAGGCCGCGTTCCAGGGCGTTGATCTGGTGCTGGGGGCCGCTGAAAATGACATCGCTCTCCGCTTTGCTCCAGCCATCCGGGCCGCTGGTGCGGTCTTTGTGGACAATTCCAGCGCCTTCCGCCTGGATTCCGCCGTGCCGCTGGTGGTGCCGGAAGTCAACCCCCAGGACGCTGCCCTCCATACCGGAATCATCGCCAACCCCAACTGCTCCACCATCATCACCGTCACAGCCATTGCCGCCCTGAACCGGCTTTCTCCCATTCGGAGCATGGTGGCCAGCACCTATCAGGCCGTCTCTGGGGCCGGCGTGGCTGGAATCGGGGAGCTTCACGCCCAAATTTCAGCCCTGGAGGCCGGGGAGACGCCTCAGGTCTCCGCCTTCCCCCATCAAATCGCCTACAACCTGATTCCCCAAATCGGAGGAACCCAATACGAAGGTTACACTTCCGAAGAGATGAAGATGCAGAACGAGGGACGGCGCATTCTCCATCTGCCGGAGCTCACCGTCTCCTGTACCTGTGTCCGGGTCCCTGTGATCCGGAGCCACTCCATCTCTGCCACCCTGCGCTTTGACCGGCCCGTCTCCGTGGAAGAGGCCCGGGATGCCATCGCCCATGCACCGGGCTGCCGCCTCATAGACCGTACCGACGAGGGATACTACCCCATGCCCTTGGAAGCTTCCGAGCAGGATCTCATTTTTGTGGGCCGCTTCCGGCCGGATCTCACCGACCCCAACGGCCTGTGCCTCTGGTGCTGCGGCGATCAGATCCGAAAAGGCGCCGCCACCAATGCCATTCAGATTGCGGAGTTGCTATTCCCCCGGGAGGCCGGTTGATCCTTCAAATCCCGCTGAATCCCAGCGGCAATGGCGCAAATGTCCTCCATAGTGGAGATATGGGAGATTTTCTCCTTATAATATCCACTGTAGGGCACCCCCCGAAGATACCAGGCAAAGTGTTTCCGGGCCTCCAGACAGGCGATGTGGGTCCCTTTGTCCGCCTCTGCCAGCCGGAATTGCTCCACCGCCGTGTCCACCCGGCTGGCCAGGGGCGGGCGAGGGGGGATGGGCCGCCCCTCCAGGGCGGCAGAAACCTCTTGGAACAGCCAGGGATCTCCGAAGACGCCCCGACCCAGCATGAGAAGATCCGCGCCGGACCGTTTCTGGCATTGGACTGCCGCCTCTCCGGAGACAATGTCCCCATTGGCAATCACCGGGATGGACACCGCCCCTTTGACCTTGCGGATGGTATCCCAGTCCGCGACGCCGGAATAGAGCATGGTCCGGGTCCGGCCGTGCACCGCAATGGCCTGGGCCCCTGCGGCCTCCACCGCCTGGGCCAGGGCAACCACATTGATGCTGCCCCGGTCCCAGCCCAGGCGGCATTTTACCGTCACAGGCACCGGCACTGCCTGCGCCACAGCCTCCACAATTCGGGCGGCCAGGGGAATGTCTTTCATCAGGGCAGACCCATCCCCATTGCTGACCACCTTCGTCATGGGACAGCCCATATTGATGTCAATCCAGTCACAGCCGGAAAGCTCCAACGCCAAGGCCGCCCCCTGGGCCATCACCTGGGGATCGTTGCCAAAAATCTGGGCTCCCACCAGGGAGCCTTCATTTTTTCGCAGCAGCCCGGCGCTTTTCCGGTCCCGGTAGACCAACGCCCGGGAAGATACCATCTCCGTCACGGTCATCCCAGCTCCCATGCGGGCGCAAATGGTGCGGAAGGCCCAATCCGTCACCCCTGCCATGGGCGCCAGAGCCAAGCGGCCTGGAACGGTCAAATTTCCAATCTTCAGAAGGAAACACCTCCATATTGTCACATGGAACCATCATACCATGGGAAAGAAAAAATCGCAAGCTGAGGGAAAGATCTTGCAGAAAATTGGGAATTCTGCTATAATTTCAGACAATCTGGTAGCTTGCGCAAGACTGCGGCTGCCGACTCCTCAACAGTTTGTGGAAAGGGTGTATCCATATGAAGCGGGAAAATTACATCACCTGGGACGAATATTTCATGGGGGTCGCCATGCTGGCCGCCCGCCGGAGCAAAGACCCCAATACCCAGGTCGGGGCATGCATTGTGTCTCAAGACAATATCATCATCTCCACTGGCTATAACGGCCTGCCCAACGGCTGCTCCGACGACGAATATCCCTGGGAGCGGGAAGGGGAGGAGACCAAATACCCCTATGTGGTGCACGCCGAGCTCAACGCCATCCTCAACGCCAACGGCCGGGACCTGCGGGGGAGCCGCCTGTATGTGGCGCTCTTCCCCTGCAATGAGTGCGCCAAGGCCATCATCCAAGCCGGGGTCAAGGAAGTCCTGTACCTGTCCGACAAATACGCCGATACCTCCGCCACACGGGCCTCCAAGCGGATGATGGATTCTGCGGGCGTGGCATACCGGCAGCTCCAGCCCAGTACAAAAACCATTGTCCTGGACCTATCAGAGGAATAAATTTCATCTTTGCTGTGCAAACTGAAGGATACAGCCGGAAACCCTGGGGCCATGAGGTTGAAATCTGAAAAATCTCAAAATTTTCCTTTACAATTTCATGGTTCCGTGTTAAAATAGGCAAGCTGGCTACGGTCAGATCTTGTTTTATGCCCGCCGCTCAGTTTCGGGATACCGCCACTGGCGCTCCACTGGCCCATTCTTGGCTGCCGGGCAATCAATCGAAAGGTGGAACACATCATGATTCAGAAAGAAAAGAAATCCCAGGTCATTGCCGACTACGCCACCCACGAGGGCGACACCGGCTCCCCCGAGGTGCAGATTGCCATCCTCACCGCCCGCATCAACGAGCTCACCGAGCATCTGCGGGTGCACAAGCACGACAACCACAGCCGTCGCGGCCTTCTGATGATGGTCGGTAAGCGCCGGAATCTCCTGGACTACTTGGCCAAGAAGGACATCAACCGCTACCGCGCGGTCATCGCCAAGCTGGGCATCCGGAAATAAGTTTGTCAAAAAAGGGCGGCTTTTGTCGCCCTTTTTTCTAAATCCACCCCATTTCTGCGCGGGAGACATTTAGCAGTTGAAAGCGCCGCCGAAGGCTTCGGCGGTGGTTTCAAGTGCTAAACCTCCCAAACAGAGCCAAATTTACTTTTCAGGAGGTAACTTGCATTGGTTACACAAAAGACATTCCCCAACCATCGGGTATTTGAAACCCAAATCGGCAACCGCACCTTCACCGTAGAGACCGGCAAGGTGGCCGAGCTTGCCAACGCCGAGTGCATCTGCCGCTATGGCGACACCGTGGTACTCACCACCGTCACCGCTTCGGCCGATCCCAAGCCCGGCATTGACTATTTCCCCCTCACCATTGAGTTCGAAGAGCGGCTGTATTCCGTGGGCCGGATCCCCGGTTCCTTCAACCGCCGGGAGGGCAAGCCCTCCGAGCGCGGCATTCTGAACTCCCGCCTCATCGACCGGCCCATGCGCCCCCTGTTTGACGACGAGCTGCGCAACGATGTGGTGGTCACCTGCACCGTGCTGGCCAACGACTACGACAATCCGGTGGAAATTGTCGCCTCTCTGGGCGCTTCCATCGCCATCGCCTCCTCCGACGTGCCCTGGAATGGCCCTGTGGCTACCACCAACGTGGCATATGTCAATGGGGAATACGTGGTGAACCCCACGGCAGAGGAGCGGGCCGCCGCCAGCTGCTTTGTGACCATTGCCTCCACCTTCGAGAAGGTGGTCATGATCGAGACCGAGGCCAACGAATCTCCTGAACCCATCGTTCTGGAGTGCATCCGCATCGCCCATGAGACCAACATGGAAATCGTGAAGTTCATCAACGGCATTGTGGCGGAAATTGGCAAGCCCAAATTCACCTTCGAGAAGGCCGCTGTCAACCACGACCTGCTGGATGAGCTGTGTGAATACGGCATGGACCAGATTGAATACGCCCTGGACACCGATGACAAAAATGTCCGGGAAGAGCGGCTGACTGCCGCCCGCCGGGATTTTTCCGAGAAATTTGCAGAAAAGTACGAGGACTTTGACGTCAACATTGAGGTCTGCCTGTATAAAATGCAGAAAAAAGTGGTCAAAAAATGGCTCCTGGCTGGCAAACGGGTAGATGGCCGCGGCATGGATGAGATCCGTCCCCTGGCCGCTGAGGTAGGCATCCTGCCCCGGGTCCATGGCTCCGGCCTCTTTACCCGCGGTCAGACCCAGGTTCTGTCCATCTGCACCCTCAACACCCTGTCTGCCGCCCAGAAACTGGATACCATCTATCCGGAAGAGACCAAGCGGTATATCCACCACTACAATTTCCCCGCTTTCTCCACCGGCGAAGCCAAAGCTTCCCGCTCCACCTCCCGCCGGGAGATCGGTCACGGCGCTTTGGCAGAAAAGGCGCTGCTGCCTGTGATTCCCTCTGTAGAAGAGTTCCCCTATGCCATCCGCGTAGTCTCTGAGGTTCTGTCCTCCAACGGCTCCACCTCCCAGGGCTCCATCTGCGGCTCCACGCTGGCCCTGATGGACGCTGGCGTTCCCATCAAGCGGCCCGTAGCCGGCATCTCCTGCGGCCTCATCTCCGACCAGGAGACCGGCGCGTGGAGAACCTTCACCGACATCCAGGGCGTGGAAGACTTCCACGGCGAAATGGACTTTAAGGTGGCAGGCACCACCGAGGGCATCACAGCCATCCAGATGGACCTGAAAAACAAGGGCCTCACCATGGAAATCATCGCTGACGCCCTGGAGCGGACCCGGAAGGCCCGGCTGGAGATCCTCAGCGAAATTATGCTCCCCTGCATCCCGGAGCCGCGGGCGGAAGTGTCCGAATATGCCCCCAAGATGATCTCTCTCAAGATCCCTGTGGATAAAATCCGGGAAGTCATCGGCTCCGGCGGCAAGACCATCCAGAAAATCTGCGCAGACACCGGCGCCAAAATCGACATCGACGACGACGGCTCCGTCTTCATCTCCGCTGTGGACTCCGCCGCTGCCTATGCCGCCAAAAAGATGGTGGACGACATTTGCTTCGTCCCCGAGGTGGGCAAGCTCTATTATGGCAAGGTGGTCCGCATCCTGCCCATTGGCGCCTTTGTGGAAATCGCCCCGGGCCACGATGGGATGGTCCACATCTCCAAGCTGGAAAACTACCGGGTGGACAAGGTGGAAGACGTCCTGAAGCTGGGCGATATGACCTGGGTCAAGTTCATGGGCTTCGACGAAAAGGGCCGGGCCAACTTCAGCCGCAAGGATGCGCTAAAGGAATTGGAACAGAATAAATAAGCATTGCATGATGTGCTGCAAGTGGACAAAATTGCTCACTTGCAGCACATTTTCACCCTGGCTTCCTCTCGCTTGACAAAGATATCCCGGATCAGTATAATACCTTTATCTACAAATTGGGCTAGAGGACAACAAGATGCAGAAAAACCTATTGGAATACCTCGAAAAAACCGCCAAGCGCATTCCTGAAACACCGGCCTTCGTGGATGAATGCACAACGCTTACTTTTTTTGGCTTGCACCAGCAAAGTCGAGGAATTGGCACTGCACTAGGCCGGCAATTGGCCTCCTGCAATCGACCAGTGGTCGTTCTGGCAGAACGCTCTGTCCAGATGGTAGCCGCTTTGCTCGGCGTATTGTATAGTGGCAATTTCTATGTTCCTTTGGACAGCCAAATGCCTCCACAACGGGTAGAAGCGCTTCTGTCACAACTGCAGCCAGCTGCTTTGATTTACAGTACCGCTGTAGAAGCGTTGGCCGCTTCCTTTTCTGGCTTGTGTCCGTTGTTTTCAATCGAACAGGCTTTGGATACCGAGCCAGATGATGCATTGTTGTCCAGATGCCGACAGCAGGTCCTGGATGTAGATCCTGCATATATGATTTTCACCTCTGGATCCACTGGAATGCCAAAAGGAATTATCGTATCTCATCGCAGTGTGATAGACTTTACAGACTGGTTTACAGAAGCCATTGGCATCACAGGAGCGGATATCCTGGGAAATCAGGCTCCATTCTGTTTTGACACCTCGGTAAAAGACTTGTACTCCACCTTAAAGACCGGCGCAACCACACATATTCTTCCCAAAAAATTCTTCATGTTTCCCTTGCTTCTGATACGTTATCTTCATGCACACCAGATCACAGTTTTATCCTGGTCCGCATCCGCCTTTCATTTGGTTGCAAACTCTGGAGTTTTTGAAAAAGAGGTGCCAGGCAGTTTAAAAAAGGTCAATGTGGGCGGCGAATCTCTGCAAGCAAAACAGCTAAATATTTGGCGCAAGGCTCTACCCCAGGTGCAATACTTCAATTGTTATGGCCCTACAGAAGCCACCGTAGACTGTGCATATTATCCCATCCACCGTGAATTTGCAGACACCGAGGTGATTCCCATTGGAAAAGCCTGTGCAAATATGGAGCTATTCCTGTTAGACCAAGAAGGCCATCCTGTATCACGGGGGAGCGCCGGTGAGTTGTGTGTCCGTGGCAGTGGGCTAGCGCAAGGCTACTATCTAGATTGGGAAAAGACCGACAGCGCCTTTGTGCAAAATCCGCGTAATCCCTGGTATCCTGACCGAATCTACCGCACTGGTGATCTGGCAGTGGAAGATCCCGACGGCAATTTCCGCTTTTTGACCCGCAAAGACAATCAGGTAAAACACATGGGTTACCGCGTGGAACTTGGGGAAATCGAAACCGCCCTGAATAGTTTGCCCAAACTTCAGGTTGCTGTGTGTCTATTCGATCAAACACGGGATCGGATTCTCTGCATTTACGAAGGTCCACTTACCGGGGATGAAATTGCCGCAGCACTCCGCCCACTACTGCCCAGATATATGCTGCCCAACCTCTATCATCAAGTTGACCATATGCCCTACACCATTCACGGAAAAATTGATCGGGGCCAGCTAAAGCGTACATATGATGAAAACAGTCACAAACTATGAGACCCTGCGGACTCTACTACGGGAGCAGCTGAAACCAGGGGTCATAACCAATACAACTTTGACCAAAGCCGCACTTCAGGAAGAAATTCAGTCTAGAACGTTGTTCATCCATGCTTGGACTGATGGTTTGCTATTGATGCGGCAGCGGGATGGCTTTCAGCGAATGAATTTTTACCTCCAGCCAGGCGCGTCCCTGCCCAGTTGGTCCCCGGAACAGCCAATCGTTTTGGAGATTCCATACCGCCCCAGAGATGTTGCTCTGGCCAAAGTCGGGGCCGCATGGGAGCAATTGGGCTTTCTTTGCTTGTTTACACGCCAGCGGATGACCAGATTACCTAGGGACCCCCCTGGGATAGCCTCAGATCCTATCCGGTTGGCCTCGCCCAAAGATCTGGCTTCATGTCAGGCGCTTCTTCAGAGCTGCTTTGACTCCAAAACCGGGTGTTTGCCTACAAACGCCGCTTTGCTGGCAGACTTGGAACAGGGACGGGTACTTTTGACGAAAGATGGTCAGGGAATTTTACACCAAACTCCGATACCCGGCGGTACAGAACTCCGGCATCTGGCCGTTGCTCCGCAGCTGCGGCGACAGGGAGCAGCACAAAATCTCCTGACCACCTACCTGCAACAACTTGGGCAACACATCAGCCGTACGTGGGTCCGGCAAGACAATGCACCCGCTCTGGCTCTTTACCTCAAAAACGGCTATACTGCAGATGGATGGCTCTCTAAGGTCTACCTGCTGGATGGCAAAGAAAGGAACTATAAATATGAATGTGAAACAGGAGCTACTGCGAATTTTACAGGAAATCTGTCCAGGGATTGACTTCACCAAGGAAACAGCCTTAATAGACAACGGTATCTTAGAGTCCTTAGATATTGTTACTATTGTGGCAGAGCTTATGGATACCTTTGACATTGAATTGAACGTGGAGGATCTCCTCCCGGAAAACTTCAACTCTGTCGAGGATATGTTGAAGCTCATTGATAGCCGCAGGTAAGCCTATGTCTTTTGTATCCACAGGATTCATTGGCTTCCTGCTGCTGACATTGGCCGCATATTACTTAGTGCCTGGCCGCTTCCAGTGGATTGTGCTTCTTGCAGCCAGCTACAGCTTCTACCTCTATGGCGGCCCTGCCGTCATAGGTTATTTGTTGTTTACTACTGTGACTACTTATAGTGCAGGTCTTTGGCTGGGCCGGCTGAATACCCAACAGCGTAATTTGCCACTGGAACAAAAGCATACTGGCGGCGCTACGCTCAAAAAGCGTAAGCAGATTGTCGTTGCACTGGCTTCTATTGCAAATTTCGGGCTGCTCTATTTGGTAAAATATTGGAACTTCACAGTGCAAGCAGCAGCCACCTTTTCAGAAGGTAGAATCCAACTGCCAAAGTTAGGACTTTTACTGCCCCTGGGGCTTTCTTTCTACATTTTCCAAAGTATGGGTTACGTCATTGACTGTTACCGTGGAAAATACCCTCCCCAGAAAAATATTGCAAAGTTTGCCCTGTTTGTATCCTTTTTTCCACAAATGGTACAGGGGCCGATCAGCCGCTTTGACCAATTGGGCAATCAGCTGATCACGCCTCACCCATTTGATGCCAATCACTTAAAGTATGGCATTCAGCTGGCTCTATGGGGGTATTTGAAAAAGCTAATCATCGCTGACCGCGCAGCAGTAGGCGTAAATGCCGTCTTTGATGCTCCCACAAAATATGGCGGTTGTATCACCGCTTTGGCCGTAGGCCTTTATTGTATTCAACTCTATTGTGATTTCTCCGGGGGGATTGATATTACCCGGGGAATTGCTCAGATGTTCGGTATTGATTTGATTGAAAATTTTCGCCGTCCCATTTTTGCCACAACGCTCAGCGAGTACTGGCGGCGCTGGCATATTTCCCTTGGTACATGGATGCGCGACTATTTGTTCTACCCCCTGACACTATCGAAACCGTTTATCCGTCTCGGAAAATTCACACGACGGAAAATCGGTGGCAGGTTTGGAAAAATTTTTCCTACTTCGCTTGCTACATTGATTGTTTACTTTGTCATTGGCATTTGGCACGGTGCAAACTTTCGTTACATTGCCTTTGGGTTATGGAACGGCGTGTTGATGACTGCTTCTCTATTGCTGGCCAATCCATTGAATACTCTGAGGCAGACATTGAAAATTTCTGAAACCAGCTGGGGATTTCGGGTCTTCCAAACCCTGCGGACTATGGCTCTAGTATTCGTTGGGCGGTACATCACCCGTGCACCCCGACTGTTGACCGCATTGGCTATGTTACGTACAACCGTGACAAATCCCTGTCTGTATCAGATACGTGATGGTACCATTTTGCACTTAGGCCTACAAATGCAAGACCTGATCATTGTCTTTATAGGTACTGTTTTGGTATTCACCGTGGAATGCTTCCAAGAACGGGGTAAAAAAATTCGCAAGACACTTGAGCAGCAAAATTTCCTTGTGCAATGGCTGTGCATTTTGCTTCCCCTCGTTGCCCTTCTTCTGTTCGGCATTCTCCGAGGTGGATATATTTCTTCAGAATTTATCTATAAGCAATTTTGATTGGAGGAAATCCCAATGACATCCAAGCACCCCATGTCGTCCAAACAATGGTTGTGGGCATTTCTCGGCACGGTATTGCTTTTGACCATCCTCGTCATGGGCTTTAACTTTTGGTCAGACCCCTTCGGCGCCTTTGGCGATCGTTTTTTCCAATGGTGGAGCTATGACGAAACCATGAATCCTCGAGTAGCGAAACTCTCCTACTTAGAGCAGCATCATGACCAATATGATTCCTATATCATTGGCGCTTCCTCCTCCAGTTCTTTTCCCACAGACTCTCTCAATCAATACTTCGACGCCAACTTCTACAACCTAGTGATGTATGGCGCTGATATGCTGGATGTTGAGCAAACCTGTGCATACCTAATGAAGCACTACACTGTAAAAAACTTGGTGGTCAGTGTATATATTCACAATGCTACTGTATATAACACCGAGCCAGACCCGCTAACGTACAATCTCCACTGGAAGGTCGATGGCAGTTCTCCAGTCCTCTTTTACGGCAAATACTTACTATCTAATCCACGTAACGGCTGGACAAAAATACAACGATTTTACTCAGATCCATATCTTCAACAATCCTATCGGGTATTTCACGCAGACACCGGAGCTTACGATAAAAGCCGCCGAGATGTAGAGCCCATCGGTGACTTGGAAAGCTATCTGGAAAAGAGCGCCTATACCGTTTTTACAAATTACCCCAGTGGCAATGTAGGTATTCCCCATCTGGATGATTGTATGAACAGTATTTCCAGAATTCGCGATATGTGTAATGCCAACGATGTCAACCTGATCGTAATTTGCCCACCCATGTATTATGCCTATATGGAGCGCTATTCCCAAGCAGATCAGGCAGCTTTTCGAAACGCACTGGCTCGTATCGTCCCATATTGGGATTTTACCCTAAGCTCTGCCAGCTACGAACCCCGGTACTTTTATGACGAAACGCACTTTCGGAACTGCTTAGGCAAGATGGCACTGGCTCGTATCTTTGAAGATCACAGCATTTATGTACCAGCAGATTTTGGTGAGTATATCACAGCGCCACCCGGAACTGCTCAGATCTCCGCCCCAATTGCTGCGGAGGAATATACCACAAAAATTCCCATTCTCCTGTACCACCATCTTGCACAGGAGGGCACCGGAAATGATACCATTTCTAGCAGCCGCTTTGAAGAGCATTTGGCCGCATTGCAATCAGCGGGATACACCACCGTAACCTTTCAAGACTTACAAAATTATGTGGAGCTCGGCCAGGAGCTACCAGAAAAGCCTGTTCTTATTACCTTTGACGACGGATATGAAAGCAACTATACTCTTGCCTATCCGTTGCTTCAGAAATACCAGATGAAGGCTACAATTTTCCCCATCGGGGTCTCTGTGGGAAAAGACACCTACAAAGATACTGGTGTGGATATGATTCCTCATTTTACGCTGGAACAAGCAGCTGAAATGGAAGCTTCTGGGCTGGTCTCAATTGAAAGCCACGGCTTTAATATCCACGAAGTGCAAGGCCGGGATGTGGAACCCATCCGCAAAGGTATTTTGCCCAAAGAAGGGGAATCCGAAGAGGCATATGTGGAATTCCTCTCCCAGGACTGCCAAGCCATGACCGAGTTACTAGGCAGGTCCCCGGAAGTCTTAGCCTACCCACAGGGAATCTATTCAGAACTGAGCGAAGTCATCCTTTCTCAGCAGGGAATTTACGCTACCGTTACCATCGTCCCCAAAATAAATACCATCATAAAGGGGTTGCCCCAGAGTCTTCGTCAATTGGGTCGGCTCTATATGACTGAGACCACCACTGCACAAGATCTGCTATCCCAACTGTCTGCACAAGACGGTTGAAATCATTTTCACCTTCATCTTGACCTTTTCGCCCATTTCCTGTATAATGGTCGCAAGTTCATAAAAGACAGTTCGTAACCATCCTGTCTGTAAACAAAACTACGGATTTCCTGCCGGGTTTGCCGGGGGGTGGAGGTGGGTGCATGGCACCCATTTTCTATTGGGATGGGACCGTCTGCCCATCCCATTTTTTGGAGGTAGCGCAAACATGTCAAAGAAAACCAAGTTCCTGGTCCATGGCGGCGTCCTGGCGGCGTTGTATGTGGTTCTCACTTATGCACAAAACCTGCTGTGGCCAGGCTCCACCACCATGGCCATTCAGATGCGCCTGTCCGAGGCCCTGTGCATCTTCGCCTTCTTCACACCGGCCGCCATTCCCGGACTCACCTTGGGTTGCCTGTTGTATAACATCAGCTGGGCACAAGCACTACCCCTGGACTGGCTGGTGGGCAGCCTGGCCACTCTGCTTGCTACCGCTTCCATGTGGGGGCTGAGAAATGTGCGCCTTGCCAAGTGCCCGTTTTTGGGCCTTCTGATGCCAGCCCTGTGGAACGCCCCCCTGGTGGGCTGGGAGCTGGCGGTGTATCTGGGCGAAAGCGGCTTCACCTGGCCTCTGTTTGGTCTGAACGCCCTGTACGTCTTCCTGGGCGAGGCCATCGTCCTGCTGGTTTTGGGTACCATCCTGTACTACGCCGTCACCGCCAGGCGGCTGGACCAGCGCCTGTTTCAAAATACCCAATCATAAGCATCGGGCCTGTTGCAAACAGTGAGCTTGATATGCTCCCCCTAAAGGAGACAGTGAAAAAGGAAACTGTCAAGGCTAGGGGGAGCATATCAATCTCTGCAACAGGTCCATATCGTATGGGAGACATCTTTTGAAAACGCCTTCCATCGGCAGGCTGACTGCTTGCCGACGACGCCGAAGGGGCCTGCTGCAAACTGTGACGTTGGCAGCAGGCCCCTGCATATGAAATTGGGAAAAACCGTGGATTAATACATGCCACCCTGGGCAGCGGCAGCCGCGTTGGCGGCAGCGTCTGCAGCGGGATCGGGCTTATCTACAACCAGAGACTCGGTAGTGAGGACGCAAGCGCCGATGGAAGCGGCGTTCTCCAGGGCGGAGCGGGTCACCTTGGTGGGATCCACGATACCAGCAGTGATCATCTCCACAAACTCCTCGGAGTATGCGTTGTAGCCATAACCCACCTTGCCGGAGCTCTGGATCTTCTCGAAGACCACGGAGCCGTCCACGCCGGCGTTCTCTGCGATCTGGCGAACGGGAGCCTGGAGCACCTTGGCGATGATCTGAGCGCCGGTCTTCTCGTCACCGGTGAGTTCAGCGACCAGCTTTTCCACAGCGGGAATGGCGTTGACATAGGCCGTGCCGCCGCCGGCCACGATGCCCTCTTCCACAGCGGCTCTGGTGGCGTTCAGAGCGTCTTCCACGCGAAGCTTCTGCTCCTTCATGGCGACCTCCGTCTGGGCGCCCACCCGGATGACAGCGACGCCGCCGGACAGCTTTGCCAGCCGCTCCTGGAGCTTCTCCCGGTCATAGTCGGAAGTGGTCACGCCGATGGCAGCGCGGATCTCATTGGTGCGGTCCCGAATGGCAGAGGCTTCGCCGCTGCCGTCCACGATGGTGGTGGTGTCCTTGGTCACCTTCACCTGGCGGGCAGTGCCCAGGTCGGTGATGTCAGTCTCGGTCAGCTCCATGTTCAGTTCGCTGGAGATGACGGTGCCGCCGGTGAGGATGGCGATATCCCGGAGCATTTCCTTCCGCCGGTCGCCGAAGCCAGGCGCCTTCACGCAGACGCAGTTGAAGTTGCCGCGGAGCCGGTTCACCAGCAGGGTGGCCAGAGCGTCGCCCTCCACATCCTCGGCGATGATGATCATCTTCCGGCCGGTCTTGACCACCTTCTCCAGCACAGGCAGGATTTCCTGGATGGAGGAGATCTTCTTGTCGGTGATCAGGATATAGGGATCGTCCAGAACGGCTTCCATCTTGTCGGTGTCGGTGACCATGTAGGGGGAGATGTAGCCCCGGTCAAACTGCATGCCTTCCACCACTTCCAGGCCCGTCTCAGCGGTCTTGGACTCTTCGATGGTGATGACGCCGTCGGTGCCTACCTTCTCCATGGCCTCGGCAATCAGCTTGCCCACGGCCTCGTCGCCGGAGGATACGGTGCCAACTCGGGCGATGTCGTCGGAGCCGTTGACGGTCTGGGAGTTGGCCTTGATGGCCTCCACCGCAGCGGAGACAGCCTTCTCAATGCCCTTGCGCATCACCATGGGGTTTGCCCCGGCGGTCACGTTCTTCAGGCCCTCATGGACAATGGACTGAGCCAGCAGCGTGGCAGTGGTGGTGCCGTCGCCGGCAACGTCGTTGGTCTTGGTGGCCACTTCCCGCACCAGCTGCGCGCCCATATTCTCAAATGCATCTTCCAGCTCCACATCCTTGGCGATGGTCACACCGTCGTTGGTGATGAGGGGAGCGCCGTATTTCTTGCCCAGAACCACGTTCCGGCCCTTGGGGCCCAGGGTAACCTTCACGGTATTGGCCAGCTGGTCAATGCCCTTCTGCAGACTCTTGCGAGCTTCCTCGCCGTAAACAATCATCTTAGCCATAATGCAAAACCTCCAAATTATTCCACAATTGCCAGAATGTCGGACTGCTTCACAATGGTGTAGTCCTTGCCGTCCAGCTTGATTTCCGTCCCGGTGTACTTGCCGACCACAACCTTGTCGCCGGCCTTGACCACCATCTCGGTGTCCTTATCCCCAGGGCCCACAGCCACGACTTCGGAAATGACAGGCTTTTCCTTGTTGGCGGTGGAGAGAATGATGCCGGAAGCAGTGGTTTCTTCCGCCTCTGTGGGCTTCAGCAACACACGATCTGCCATGGGAGTGAGTTTCATAATTGATTACCTCCAAAAGTATTGAATTGCGGCAGGCAAAAGCCAAGCCGCTGCGGTATACAAAACTTGTCGTGTTAGCACTCTTTTCTCTCGAGTGCTAACGCCCATATCATAACGCAACCCTGGGGAAAATGCAAGAGGAAATTCCACGTTTTTCCGTTAAAATTTTATGAACATGAAAGTGCCCTGGTAGTATTCCCGGCAAATTGCTGGAAAATACCACCAGGGCAGACAGATCCTGCACCGTTGGTGCACTCTATACAGACAGACACACCGGGCAAATCGGCTTCCAGGTGAGAGTTTTTGGGTAGAAAAAACGGATTTTCTCCTTTGCCACCCCGATTTGGACCCTCTGCGCCCAGCGGAGTTCCCCATCCAGGTTGATTTCCACCGGTGCGGGGCATTGAACCTCCAAATGCCGGGTCCGCACATGGCGGATGAGCGCTGGGTACTCGGCGTACCGGCCAGCCTTATATTTGCCAATGATGGCGAACACCTGGAGCCGGGACACCGGCTGGATCAGGAGCACATCCAGAAGCCCATCGCAGGGGTCTGCGTCCGGCATAGGGTGGAATCCCCCGCCGTACCAGCGGCCGTTACCAACAAAGACCAAAGTGAATCTCCCATCCAACACCTCCCCGTCCAAGGCGATGCGGTAGGGCCGGTGGATGCCCTTGATGGTGTTGACTAGGGCCGAGAGGGCATAGGCGCCAGACCCTGTGACGAGAGGAAGCCGCTTATACCGGGAGGCCTCCGCGGCAATCCGGGCATCCAGTCCCAGGGAGCAGACATTGAGCGCATAGTCGTCGTTGCAGGAGATCAGGTCAAACTCCGCCTCTGCCGGGTCCAGCAAGGTCTCCAACTGGAAAAAGGGGGCGGTGTCACAGAAGATCTTGATGAAATCGTTCCCCGAGCCTCCGGGGAAGTGGGTGATGGCCACATGGGGAAAGCCCACAACGCCGTTTATCACCTCATTGAGGGTCCCGTCTCCGCCGCAGGCATAGATGCGAAGAGGTTCCCCGGATTGGGCTGCCTGGCGGGCCAGCGCGGTGATGTCCCCCGGCTTCCGAGAAACCTGAACTTCATATTCCAGACCGCTGCAAGCAGCGGCAATCTGGGCCTGGAACTCCCGGGTATGGTCCTTTTTTCCGGCGGCAGGGTTGATGAGAAAGAGATGCCTCATTTCCGCCTGCCCCCCAGGTACATATAGTACTCGCACTGGATCATACCGTTGTATAATTTCCGCCGCTTATCCGCCCGGCGGCCGAAGTAGTGCTCAAATTCCGGCTCCGAGGAGATGATATACTTCTTCCATCCGTCTGCAAACTTCAGATGGCGGCCCAGCTGCTGCACCAGCGCCTGGGCCTGCCTCTGCTCCAGCATCCGCTGTCCATAGGGGGGATTGCACACCAGGATCCCCTCCTGCGCCGGAAGATTTACTTTGGTGGCGTCGGCATCCCGAAACTGGATCAGCCGCCCAACCCCAGCCTTTCTGGCGTTTGCCATGGAGAGGCTGACGCACTTTGGGTCGTTGTCAGAGCCGAGAATGCGGTAATCCCCCTGATACTCCCGGTCGGGAGCCTCCTGCCGGAGGCGGGGGAAGAGGGTGTTGTCCACCCAGGCAAAATGCTCTGCCGCAAAGGCCCGGGTGAGGCCTGGCGCTCGGTTTTTGGCAATAAGGGCCGCCTCAATGGGGATGGTACCAGAGCCACAGAAGGGATCCCAGAAAAAGTCCCGGCCCCGGTATCGGGTCAGCTGGACCATCCCGGCAGCCAGGGTCTCCCGCAAGGGGGCGTCATTGCCCACAGCCCGGTAGCCCCGCTTGTGCAGGCCGGGACCGGTGGTGTCCAAGAACAGCTCAAACTGGTCGTGCATCAGGGAAAATTGCAGCTGATACAGCGCCCCGGTCTCCGGCAGCCAGGTCACGCCGTAATGTTCCCCCAGCCGCTTTGCCGCCGCCCGCTTCACAATGGCTTGGCAGTCTGGCACAGAGTGAAGCTGACTGTTCAGGCAGTGACCCTTCACAGGGAATTTCCCATCCCGGGGAATTAGGTGCTCCAGGGGCGCCGCTGCCACAGTCTGGAACAGTTCCTCAAAGCTCCGCGCTGGCCCCTTCGCCAGGCGCAAAAGCACCCGCTCCCCAGTCCGCAGCCACAGGTTGGCCATGGCCATGGCCTCTTGCCCGCCTTGAAACAGAACCCGTCCATTTTCTGCCTGGACCTGTTCCATCCCCAGCCGCCGCAGCTCTTCTGCGGCCAACCCTTCCAGTCCAAACAGACAGGGCACCACAAATGTCATTGTTTCCATGATTCTCTCCTTTTGTTTCCTTACAAAATCCCTCATCCAGGCAGCCACAATGGTTCCAATAGACCATCGCAGCCACCCGGTTCTCCATTTATCGCGTTGGTGGGAGCCGGGACCAACGCCGGTCCAGCATCCAGGCGCCTACCAGAAGCAACGCCCAGCCCAGTATGGGCAAGAACATCACCGAACAGGAGGGAAGGGGCACAGAGACCAAAAGCAGCAGGTACAGAGCCGCCTCATAGGCTATCGAATTCCCTCGCCACAGAAGCAGCCATACAACCAGCATCACCAAAGACAGGCACAGCACACACAGGCTATGGTTCCGCAGCCGCTTCATCCCACGCCGGTCGCCCATCCGCCAGATGAGCAGGAAACGGGCAGCCAAAACGGCAAAGAACAAACCAGAGGTCCAATTGCCCCCAACCATCCCCAAAAAGGTCAGTCCCCGGGCAATGCAAATGCCATCGATTACACAAACGCCGTAGATCAGCCACTGCAGGACACAAAGGGCCCAACTCCATTTTTTCAATTGCATCAACTCCTTGCCTCCAAGGATATACCAACCGGGCCGGAATTACAAGGGGATGAGAAAAATTTCCCGATGTCGTTCCCTTTCCGCGCCCTGTGTGTTATAATGATTTGGTATTTCTCCCAATGCAAAGACGAACTTTCTGCTTGGACAACAAAAGGATGGATGAAAAATCATGAAAGATCAAAAATTTGGTCCCATTCCGGTGCTGCTTCTCACGCTGGCCGGTGGGCTTGCAGGGTTTGTCCTGCGTCTGATGATGTTGACGGTGGGGTACGACGCCCAGGGTGTGCAGATCCCCGGCAGTTGGCCCATGGTATCCCTCTGGGTGCTCTCCGGCGTGGTGCTGATTGGACTGGCAGCGCTGTGCCTCGGCATGGGCAAGCGCGCCGGGCTGGAGGAGAATTTCAAAGCGTCCCCAGTGGCAGGCGCTGGCGCTATGGTCGCAGGACTTGTCTTTTTTGTCTGCTCCCTGGTGCAACTGCTGGACAAGCCGGACCTCTTTTCCATGGTGGTTTACGCCCTGGGGCTGGGCGGTGGGTCCGCTCTGGCCTACAACGGGTACCTGCGCCTGTCCGGCAAGGTCTCGGCTCCGGCCGGGATGCTGGTGAGCCTGTATCTGGCGGCTCTGCTCATCTGCCGCTTCCGGGGCTGGAGCGCCGACCCCCTGCTGGGCGATTACTGCTTCCAGCTCCTGGCCATGGTTGCCTCCATGGTGGCTGCTTATCAGCTGGCCGGCTTTCCTTTGGGAAAGGGGCGGCGGCGCGCCTCCATCTTCTGGTCCATGGCTGCCGTGTTCTTCAGCTGCATCTCCCTGGCGGATCCGGGTTGGACCGGGCGGCTGTTTTTTGCGGCGATGGTTTTGTGGCAACTCACCGGCTGCTGCTCCTTGCTGAAGCCCGCACCCCGCCGCAGAAAGCTGGGCGGCGGCTTTGACGGGGAAGAAACCACCCAGGACGGGGAGGATACCCCTTGAAAACCGTGATCATCTACACCGACGGAGCCTGCTCCGGCAACCCCGGCCCTGGGGGCTGGGGCGCCATTTTGGAATACAACGGCCACGAATGCACCCTCTCCGGCGGCGCCCCGGAGACCACCAACAACCGGATGGAGCTCACCGCCGTGATCGAATCGCTGAAGCGATTGAAAGAGCCCTGTGTGGTAGAGCTGTACTCCGATTCCAAGTATGTCATTGACGCTCTGGAAAAGGGATGGGTGTGGGGCTGGAAAAAGCGGGGCTGGATCAAATCCGACAAGAAGCCAGCCCTGAACGTGGACCTCTGGGAGACACTTCTACCCCTGCTGCAAACCCACCAGGTCCACTATCACTGGGTCAAAGGGCACAGCGCCAACCCCAATAACAACCGCTGCGATCAAATGGCTGTGGCGGAATCTAAAAAATTCAAGAGTGGAACCTAAAAAAATATGTTGCAATGGGAACACTGGGCTTTTGGGGAAACGGTTTTGACCATCCCCTCCCTTGCAACCCATTTCACCATGACTCCTTCCATCGATCACATCAAAATTCAGGAGGTCCCCATGACAAATCAGGCCATTTTGTTTGACCTGGACGGCACTCTGCTGCCCATGGACAACGACCGGTTCACCCAAGGATACTTCCATCTCCTGGCCCAGGCAGTTGCACCCTATGGCTATGAAGAAGAATCGTTGGTTTCCGCCCTATGGAAGGGCGTAGGCGCTATGGTGAGAAACCAGGGCCTCCGACCCAACTGTCAGGTGTTTTGGGAGACCTTCTCCCAGATACTGGGCCCCCAGGTTCATGACCATATCCCCGCGTTTGACGCATTTTATGCCGGGGAATTTCAGAAGGCCCAATCCTTCACAGGTCCCAATCCTGCAGCGGCCCAGGCGGTTGCCCTGGCCCGGACCAAGGCAGAGCGGGTGATTCTGGCGACCAATCCTCTGTTCCCACCGGCGGGCGTCCGCACCCGGCTGAGCTGGGTGGGTCTCCAACCTGAGGACTTTGATTGGGTCACGGATTATGAAAATTCCAGGGCCTGTAAGCCCAACCCCGCCTATTACCTGGAGATCTTACACCAGCTACACCTGGAACCCAGCCGCTGCCTCATGGTAGGCAACGATGTGCAGGAGGATGTGGAGGCCGCCCAAGCCGCCGGACTGGAGACCTTCCTGGTCACAGATTGTCTCATCAACCGGGGGAAGCTTCCCGATTGTGCCCAGGGAGATTTTGCAGCGCTGCTGCAATTCCTGGAGGCCATGTAAATCCGCAGTTCTTTTTGCCGCTGCACCTTTTTCATCGGTGCAGCGGCAAAATCATCCCTACGACGGTGCAACTTTACATTTGTTTTCAGCACATCCAAATGCCTACCACGGGCGGACACATGGGTCCACCCCTACGGCGAGAGGGGAAGCTGTTCAGAAAATACCCGACATGTGATATCATTTAATTGCTCTGCAAAACGGCAAACCCAATGGCGATACAAAAGCACTTGTTTGCGCACTACATTGGTATTTGACCGTAGGGGCGGACCCGTGTGTCCGCCCGGCGGGAACATCGTACAGGTTTCTCCCATTTTGGGCAAATTCGTAATGCCTACCACGGGCGGACACATGGGTCCGCCCCTACAGTGGGAGGGGAAGCTGCTCAAAAAATATTCGACACGTGATATCATTTGATTGCTCTGCGAAGTGGCAAACCCAATGGCGACACAGAAACACTTGTTTGCGCACTACATTGGTATTTGACCGTAGGGGCGGACCTGTGTGTCCGCCCGGCGGGAACATCGTACGGGTTTCTCCCATTTTGGGCGAATTCGTAATGCCTACCACGGGTGGACACATGGATACGCCCCTACGGTGAGATACCATCGCAGTGCAAAGACAGACGCTTCGTCGTTGCCGCAGGCCGTACGCTCTTTCTACCTGATATGGCCGTCTGTTCAGTTTCATAGGTCTACTGTTGGATTTCCTTGGCGCACCCTTGTTTTTGGAGCTCTTTTTTGCTATACTATGTAAACAAATGGGGTCCACACCGGACCTAAAAGGGGGAGTTGACTTGGGTTATTGTGCTGGCGCTTATGACGTAGCTGTCGTAGGCGCCGGGCATGCTGGAATTGAAGCGGCCTTGGCGGCGGCGCGGCTGGGGATGCACACTGTCATTTTTACCATCAATCTGGACGCCATTGGCAACATGCCCTGCAACCCCGCCATTGGCGGCACGGGAAAGGGTCATCTGGTCCGGGAGTTGGACGCACTGGGCGGCGAAATGGGCCGGGCGGCGGACGCCTGCTGCATTCAATACCGGATGCTGAACCGGGGAAAAGGCCCAGCGGTCCATTCTCTCCGGGCCCAGGCAGACCGCAGAAGTTACCAGCAGTACATGAAGCACGTCCTGGAGCTGCAGGACAACCTGGATCTGAAGCAGGCCATGGTCACGGAACTTCTGGTCACCGATGGCGCTGTCACCGGACTGAAGACGCAACTGGGAGCCTATTATGAGGCCAAAGCCGTGATTCTCGCCACCGGTACCTATCTGGACAGCACCATCATCACCGGCAGCTGTGTCCTGTCCTCCGGGCCTGACGGGATGCATCCGTCCACAGGTTTATCGGACTGTCTCAAAGCCCTGGGGCTTCCCATGCGGCGATTCAAAACGGGGACGCCGCCCCGGGTGAACCGGCGGAGTGTGGATGTCTCCCAGATGGAGCTGCAGCCTGGAGACGACGTCCCAGAACCCTTTTCTTTTTCTACCACAGGGGCAGTCCAAAATCAGGCCGTATGCTACCTCACCTATACCAATGAACATACCCATGCCATCATCCGGGATAACCTGGACCGGAGCCCCCTGTTCGATGGCACCATCCAGGGGGTGGGGCCCCGGTACTGTCCCAGCATCGAGACCAAAATTGTCCGCTTCCCGGACAAGCCCAGACACCAGATTTTTGTGGAGCCCTGCGGCCTGCACACGGAAGAGCTGTATCTCCAGGGCCTCTCCTCCAGCTTGCCGGAGGAGGTGCAGGAGGAACTGCTGCACACCATCGCGGGGCTGGAGCATGCCAAGCTGATGCGCCCTGCCTATGCCATTGAGTACGACTGCATCGACCCCACTGCCCTGCTCCCCACCCTGGAGTGCAAGTCCATTCAGGGCCTCTATGGGGCGGGCCAATTCAACGGCACCTCGGGCTACGAAGAGGCTGCGGTCCAGGGCCTCGTGGCCGGCGTCAACGCCGCCTTGAAACTCCAGGGCAAGCCGCCTATGGTGCTCACCCGGGATCTGTGCTACATCGGCACCCTCATCGACGATCTGGTGACCAAAGGCACCAACGAGCCATACCGGATCATGACCAGCCGCTCCGAATACCGGCTGCTGCACCGGCAGGACAATGCCGACGCCCGGCTCACTGCCACAGGCTTCCAAGTGGGCCTGATCTCCCAGGAGCGGCTCCGGGAGGTGGAGGAGAAATACGATCAGGTCCGCCGGGAAATCCGCCGGTTGGAATCCACCGGGGTAGCGGAATCCCCCGCCTTGCAGGCCCTATTGGCTCAGGCCGGTACGGCTGCGGTCAAGGGTTCCGCCCGGTTGTCCGATTTGCTCCGCCGTCCTCAGCTACACTACGACGACATCGCGCCGGTGGATCCGGACCGCCCGGTGCTTCCACCTGCTGTCCGGGAGCAGGTGGAAATTCAGCTGAAATATGCCGGCTACCTGGCCAGGCAGACCCGCCAGGTAGAGGAATTCAAGCGGGAGGAATGCCGTCTCCTGCCGCCGGACCTGGACTATCACACTCTGGGCGGCCTCCGGCTGGAGGCTCGGCAAAAGCTCTCGGAAATCCGGCCGGTCTCCATCGGTCAGGCAGGTCGCATCTCCGGCGTCAGCCCGGCGGATATCGCCGTTTTGCTCATTTATCTGGAACAGCACCAACAGGAGTGAGGAGCGCTTATGGTACGCAAGCAAGACCAAATATACGGCTGTCTGCTGGGCGCCGCCGCAGGAGACGCCCTGGGCTTTTGTGTGGAGGAGCTGACCCTGGAAGACATCCACGAGAAATACGGACCCGATGGGATTCAGGGATACGATACCGTCAACGGCTTCGCCACCGTCTCCAGCCATACCCAACTGGCCATGTTTACCGCCAACGGCTTGCTCTTCGGCGCCACCCGGGGCGCCACTCGGGGGGTGATGGCGCCCTATGTGCAGTACCTGGAGGCGGCTTACCGGGACTGGAGCAAAACCCAGCACTACGGCGGATGGAAAAACCGGGGAAAATGCTACTGCTGGCTGTGTTCCCTGGAGCCGCTGTACAGCCGCCGCAACCCGGAGCCTGCGGTTCTCTATGCCCTGGAGCGACCCCAGGCCGGGACCATGGAGGAACCGGTAAACCGTTCGCAAGGTCCCAACGGTATGGCCCGGTCCATTCCCATTGGTCTGTTTTTCCACCCCACAGAGACGTCTCCTTCAGAGATTCGACTGCTGGGCGCAGAATCCGCAGCTCTCACCCATGGGGATCCCCTGGGATTTCTTCCGGCCGCTTACCTCACCGATCTACTGAACCGGATTGTCTACAGGAATGCGGAGAGCTTCCGCTCTGTCCTTAAAAGAACCCGGACCGCCATGAGCCAGTATTTTGGCAGTCGGTTTTCTCAAATCCGCACATTGGAAAGCAAGCTGGACTGGGCCGAGGCCATGGCGGAGACCTCCACATCACCTGAGGAAGCGTTGTCTCAGCAACGTCCCACAGACGCAGCCTCCGTGTTGGCAAGCGCCTGTTATATCTGCCTGAAATATCCCGGCGACTACGACCGGGGCATTGTGGCCGCGGTCAACCATTCCGGACTCAGCTCCGCCCTGGGGGCTGTGGCTGGCGCCCTCCTGGGCGCTCAAGTCGGGACAGAGGGAATTCCCGAATTTTATCTGGAACCTCTGGAATTCCGGGAAATTCTCACAGAATTGGCCAGCGACCTCTTTCAGGGCTGTCCCATGTCCCGCAATGCCAGACTGTTTGACGATCAATGGGACCAAAAGTACATTCAATGTCGTTACTAAAAAAGCAACGTGAGAAAGGAAGTATTTTATGGCTGAGAAGAAAAAACTGAAAAAACCCCGCTGGATTGACGAATTTAAGAACTTCGCAATCAAAGGAAACGCCCTGTCCATGGCAGTTGGCGTGATCATCGGCGGCGGCTTTTCCACCATCACCAAATCTCTGACAGACGACGTCATCATGCCCATTGTCTCCATGTTCCTGGGCGGGGTGAATTTCTCCCAGTGGTATCTCACTCTTCCCCAGTGGTTTGGTCAAAAGCTGGACGAGGCGGGAAATCCGGTGTCCAATACGCTCAATTACGGCAGTTTTCTCTCCGCTGTGATCAACTTCCTGATTCTGGCTCTGGTGGTGTTCTGGCTGGTCAAATTTTTGAACAAGCTGATGGACATGGGCCGCAAAAAGAAGGAGGAGGAAGAAGCTGCCGCTCCCCCAGAGCCTTCCAACGAGGAAAAGCTCCTGACAGAAATCCGGGATCTGCTGAAGAACAAATAAACAACAAAGGCCTACTGCAAAATTTTCACTCTTTTACAGTAGGCCTAATTTAAGATACGAAGGCACGATTGATGCAATCTGTGCGCAGATCATATCGGGATCCGTTGCAAATCTTCTTTCTTGCAACAGACCCCGATTTTACTTTACGATTCCTGTTCCCGGGCTTTGATGGAAGCTTCTACTTCCTCCAAAGACTGCTTCAAAGTTTCATACATCTCTTGGGAGACCCGGTCCACATATTGGGACTCATAAAGGGAAATTTCATCCCGGGTGTTGATCACTTCAAATGCCCCAGTACCTGTCTTTCCATTTCCCGCCAGATAAATGGGGTCACAGTGGTAGCCGGTCAGGCTCGTTTCATTTCCCTGTTTCGTAAACTCCAGCTTTAAAACCATCCCCTGGCTGTCATCAGACCCTTCCCCCGTAGACATGAGATCTCCAAGACCATAGGCCGTGAGCATGGTTCCACTCTGTGCAGTGGTCATCTCCACAGGTCCTACCAGGTGAGAATGGGTTCCCAAAATGACATCCACCCCACCCTGGAGCATCAGATCTCGAATTTCCTCCTGGGTTTTGCTAACGGCGCGGTCGTATTCGCTGCCCCAGTGGAGGAGGGCAATGGTGATATCCGGTCCTTCTGCCTGGACCTGGGACAAGATTTCCCGAATTCCCTTTGCGTCTACATCCTGATAGGTGGTGTTATAGTCATTGTAAAGGAGGTTGACACAGCGCTCCGCCCCCTCCGGCAGACGCAAGTTGCCCACACCTTTGGTAAAGGCCACAAAAGCCACCCGGAAGCCCTTCACCTCCACCATGGTAAAGCCTTTGCTCTGTTTGGCCTCTTGCTCCGTGGCAAAGGTTCCCACCGGAAGCAATCCCGCCTGGTTGATGGTCTCCAGCGTGGATTGCAGCCCGGCAATGCCATTGTAGACACTTGCCGTATTGGCCGTTTGCACCAAATCCACACCAGCCTCTGCCAAGGCTGCCAGCAGACTCTCTGGGGCGTTGTATCGCTCTGGATCATAGGGGGCGCCGCAGAAATTCACTTCCAGATCTGCAACGGTGAGATCTGCCCCGGAGAGCAAAGGCGCTGCCCCCAATAACATCCGGGAAAAGTCATAGGCTCCATCGGCTCCGCGGGCACTGTCCAGCAGAGCTTGTGTGATATTAATATCACCTGCTGCTGCAATGGTCAAGGTATCTCCGTCTCCCGCCGCGCCAGAGGGGGTGGATTCCTCCAATGAGACAGGCTGCTCCCCCCTACTTTGCATATAACGGTAACAGGCAAAGAGCAAAGCTCCTGCCAGCAGCACCGTCCACACGGCCAAAAATGGAAACCGCCGACGTTTTTTCCGCCGTCGTTGAGCCGACGGCGGCTCTCGGGAACTGGACGGCGCGGGCCTGTCCAGCATATCCGTGATCTCTTTCAAAAAATCCTCATCACGGGGATCAGACATGACGTTACCTCCGCATTGTGAAGTCAAGCCCAAAGCGGGCAATGCCTATTTTACTATATTCTTCTTGCGGGTACAAGGGAGTTCAACAAAAAAAATGCAGCCGTGTCATTCTGCCACACAGGCGGAAAATCTGCGTTGTACCCAGAACATACCATTTTCCTGGCAAATGGACGCCTTGGCCTCCTCCTTCGACATCATTGCCAAAATCCAGACGGTTCCCGGGACAATGGGACGGGAAGAATTCTTTTTTAATAATGTGTCAATGATAAAACTTGCTTGTATTTTTCGCCGTTCCGTGGTATAATTTAGGGTGAGAATTTGTGCCAAAGCCGTCAAAAGCACCGGTTTTCCGGTCTGCACGCCATATTTAGAGAGAGGAGCTGTGTGAATGTTTTCATCCGCTTACGTCTGGGCAAAAATCTTAAATCACATGGAAAACCGCCTGACGCCGGCTGTGGTTTCCACCTGGTTTGACGACGCGGAAGTGGTGGAACTCAACGACGAGCAGTTGATCCTTTTCACCGCATCGCCCTTCCGCAAGGAAATTATTCAACGCCGCTGTACCGAATACATCCAGGACGCTATGAAGGAAATCTTCAATACGGAGATCAGCCTGGTGGTCTTTGGTCCTGAGGAATTGGCGGAATATAAGGCCAAGGGGAAGGCCAACACCGTCATGGACTTCAATCCCCAGTTCACATTTGAAAACTTCGTCGTTGGCTCCTCCAACCGGTTTGCCCGCAGCGCTGCCATTGCCGTTGCCAACAACCCTGGGCAGGTGTACAACCCCCTCTTCATTTACGGTCCCGCCGGAATCGGAAAAACCCACCTGCTTTACGCCATCGCCAATGAACTGCGCCGCCAACATCCGGACTTTAAAATCGTCTACATCAAGGGCGACCAATTTACCAACGAGCTAATCGCCGCCCTGCAAAGCGGAAAAAACGTGGAATTCCGCAGTAAATATCGGGAAGCAGACCTGTTCCTCATTGACGACATTCAATTCATCGCCGGAAAAGACAGTACCCAGGAAGAATTTTTCCATACCTTCAACAAGCTATACGAAGAACACAAGCAGATCGTCATGACCTCTGACCGGAAGCCCAGCGATATGCTGACCCTGGAGGATCGACTGAAAACCCGTTTTGAATGGGGTCTTTTGGCAGACATTCAACCGCCGGACTATGAAACCCGTATGGCCATTCTGAAAAACAAAGCCATTTCCCTGGGGTTGGATCTGGGGGACGACGTCTGCAACTACATCGCCAACAACATCACCAACAATGTCCGGCAAATTGAAGGCACTGTGAAAAAAATTCTGGCCTACCGGGACCTGAACGACATGCCGCTGGATCTTCCCAACGTCTCCCGGGCCATCAACGACATGTTCAAGGTGGAGGGAAACGCCGTTCCCACGCCGGCGCTCATCATCAGTCAGGTCAGCCGGTTTTACTCCATTGACGAATCGGTCTTGCGGGGAACCCTCAAAAACAAGGGAACCGCCGAGGCCCGGCAGATTGCCATGTATCTGATCCGTCAACTGACCAATCTCTCCCTCCCGGAAATCGGCCGGGAATTCGGCCGGGACCACTCCACCGTCATTCATTCCATTCGTAAGGTGGAGATGAGCCTGAAAGATCCGGCCTCGCCGCTGCAATCCGCCGTGCGGGACATCACCTCCAACATCAACTCCTCCCTGTAAGCCCCAAAGCGGGCGTTTTTCAGCACCCAAATTTTTTCCACATTTCCACGTGGAAAATCAAAAATCTTCCTGTGGATAAATTTAGGCAATCCAGTGGAACCACAGGGCTGTGGACAAGCAAATGATTCTCCACACAGGCCTGTGGACTGGGAAGCCCCATTCTGCGGGGGGTTACGCCGGTTTTCCACATAAAATTCCCCTACTGCTGCTACTGCTACATTTTAACCTCTCTGTTTATAAAAACGGGAGAATTTCTCAACGAAGGAGAACTGCATATGAGGTTTACCTGTGAAAAAAGTACCCTGGTTTCCGCCATCTCCGTGGCAAGCCGTACGGTAGCACAAAAAAGCACCCTGCCGGCCATCGAGGGCATCTACTGCCGGGCCGGCCTGGATCTGCAACTGACCGGCTACAACCTGGAAACTGCCATTACCGTCTCTACCCAAGCGGAAATCCAGGAGCAAGGCGCTTGTATTTTACCTGCCAGGCTGTTGTTCGACATCATCCGCCGTCTGCCGGAAGGACCAGTCAGCGTCCGTGTGGACGACAACTACAAAGTGACCATCCGCGCCGGCTTCTCCAACTTCAATATCTCCGCCTCCAATGCGGAGGATTACCCTGAGCTTCCCGATGTGGAAAGCCGAAATGGCGTTTCCATCCCTCAAGGCGCCCTGCGGGAGATGATTGCCGGTACCATCTTTGCCGTCTCCGAAAATCAGAGCCGCCCCATTCACACCGGCTGCCTCTTTGAAGTAGACGACGAGACCATTTCCGTGGTGGCTGTAGACGGCTATCGGTTGGCCCGCCGCACGTACCATCTCAAGGAGGCCACGGGAAAGACCATGCAGTTTGTGGTACCCGCCGCTGCCCTGAAGGAAGTGGAAAAAATCCTGGGTGAGGACGAGATGGTGACCTTCATCCTGGGGCCCAAGCACATTCTCTTTGAAGTGGGAAACGCCACTTTGATCTGCCGCCTGCTGGAAGGCGACTTCCTGGACTGGCGACGGGTGGTTCCCACAGATTGCCCCGTAAAACTCACAGCCCATGTGGATGATTTGGCCGCCACCATTGACCGGGTGGGACTGATTGTGACGGAGAAGTTGAAAAGTCCGGTCCGCTGCCTCTTTGGAGACAATGTGGCCACCTTCCGCACCACCACAGCCATCGGCGCTGCGGAGGATCAGTGCGCCATCGCCGGAAATGGAGAGGAATTGGAGATTGGATTCAATTGCCGCTACCTGGCAGATGCACTCCGGGCCGTTCCCAGCGAGGAGGTCTGCCTGGAGCTCAAAAACGGGCTCAGCCCCATTGTCTTTACCCCAGTGCGGGAAGAGGACGACTTTGCCTATATGGTGTTACCGGTTCGTCTGCGTGCCAATTGAGGTCTAATACTGAGGAGGAACACAGATTGAAAGTTGTTGTTAAACGGAAAGAACCCCAGTCCAAACCCATTCCCATTTCTACAGAGTTCATTCGCCTGGAGGCCCTTTTGAAGCTGGCCGATGCCGTGCCCTCAGGGGGAATGGCCAAAAACCTCATCCAGGACGGACAGATTTTGGTCAATGGAGAGGTCTGTACCATGCGAGGGAAAAAGCTGCGCCCTGGGGACACCGCTTCCTGCCTGGGCGCCACCTATACGGTGACCGCCCATGAAGCTTGACCGGCTGTCCCTTCGGAATTTCCGGAATTATGAAAACCTGGAAAGCACCTTTTCTCCCGGCGTCAACCTGATTGTGGGAGACAATGCCCAGGGGAAAACCAATCTCCTGGAAGCGGTGTTTTATTTGTCCACAGGCCGGTCTTTTCGAACCCGGCGGGAGATGGAGCTTATTTTGTTCCACAGGGAATTTGCAGACCTGGAAGGGACGGTCACGGACCAAGCCCGGCGGCAGAATCTGCGGGCCATTCTCTTTGCCGGGCGCAAGCCCCGCCAGCTGTTTCTGAACGGTGTCAAAAAGAAGTCTCATGGGGAGATGAGCGGCATTCTCACCACAGTGCTGTTCTGCCCCGAGGATCTCATGGTCCTCAAAGCGGGGGCGGCGGCCCGCCGCCGCTTTCTGGACCAGGCCCTGTGCCAGCTACGCCCCCGGTATGAGGCGGCCCTTGTGGAATACAACCGAATTCTGGAGCAAAAAAGCCGGATCCTCCGGGACCGGTTTGAGAATCCCTCTCTGCTGGAGGTGCTACCGGAATACTCCCGCCGCCTGTGTCAGGTGGGCGCCATTTTGATTTCCTACCGGGCCAGATTTTTAAAGGGCCTGGGGGAAGCAGCCACCCGGTTTCACCGGGAATTTTCCGGAGGACGGGAGACCCTGGAGATTCCATATCGCACAGTCTCCACAGTGGAAGACCCCTTCGCCCCCCTGTCGGCCCTGGAGCAGGCCCTTTTGACTCACCTGGATTCTCACCACGGAGCCGAATTGGAGTCGGCACAGTGCCTCACCGGGCCTCACAAGGATGATTTTGACGCTTCCTTGGATGGACTCAGTCTGAAGAGCTACGGCTCTCAGGGGCAGACCCGCACGGCTGCCATCAGCTTGAAGCTGGCCCAGCGGGAGCTGGCCCGGCGAGACACTGGGGAGGAGCCGGTTTTGCTTCTGGATGACGTCCTGTCCGAGCTGGACCCGGGGCGGCAGGACTTCGTCCTGAACCAGATCCAGTCGGGACAGGTTTTCATCACCTGCTGTGAGAAGGACCGGCTTACAAAGATCGGCCAGGTTCTGCAAATTCAAGCAGGGAACTTGATTTTATAATTTACTAAAGGAGGTTCGCTTATGTCCGACGAGCTGAGAAATACAAGAGTCGAGACGGAATATGACGCTGCCCAAATCCAGGTGTTGGAAGGGCTGGAAGCGGTCCGGAAACGGCCAGGTATGTATATCGGCTCCACCTCCGTCTCCGGTTTGCACCACCTGGTCTATGAGATCGTGGACAATGCCATTGACGAGGCCCTGGCCGGGTATTGCAAGCACATTTCTGTCACCATCAATCCGGGGGAGTCCATCACCGTCACCGACGACGGCCGGGGCATTCCCGTGGACATTCAGGCCCAAACCGGCCGGCCGGCCCTGGAGGTGGTCTATACAGTCCTCCACGCCGGCGGAAAATTCGGCGGCGGCGGCTATAAGGTCTCCGGCGGCCTCCACGGCGTGGGCGCATCGGTGGTGAATGCCCTGTCCGTATGGCTTACGGTACGGGTGCACAAGAACGGTCAGATCTATGAGATGAAATTCTCCCGGGGGACCATCACCCAGGAGATGAAAGTTGTAGGCGCCACAGACAGAACCGGCACGGAGGTGACGTTCCAGCCGGATCCGGAGATTTTTGATACTGTCATTTATGATTACGAGACGCTGCACACCCGGATGCGGGAAGAGGCGTTTTTGAATGCGGGCCTGTCCATCACCATTCGGGACGCCAGACAAGAGGACGGCCCCCAGGAGACCATGTGCTATGAAGGCGGCATCCGGGAGTTTGCCCTGTGGTGTAACCGGAACAAAACACCCCTTCATCACGACGTCATTTACGTAAGTGGCGTCAAGGGAGACGCCTCTGCGGAGGTGGCCATTCAGTATAACGACGGCTTTTCAGAGTTCATCCTCTCCTTTGCCAACGACGTGCACACGCCGGAGGGAGGGATGCATGAGACCGGATTTAAGGCGGCCCTCACCCGGGCAATCAATGCCTACGGCATCAAAACCGGGGCCATCAAAGGGGATGACCGGGTCCAGGGCGAGGACTGCCGGGAGGGCATCACCGCCATCATCTCCGTCAAGCTGACCGATGCCCAGTTCGAAGGACAGACCAAGGCAAAGCTGGGAAACGCCTACATCCGGACCCTGGTGGACTCCATTGTGACAGATCAGCTCACCACCTATTTTGAGGAGCATCCTCAGACTGCCCGGGCCATTCTGGACAAGGCCATGACCGCCAACCGGGCCAGAGCTGCTGCCCAGAAGGCCAGAGATTCCATCCGGCGGAAGACGGCCCTGGGAGGCGCCGCCATGCCGGATAAGCTGCGGGATTGCAATGAGTCAGACCCTGCACTCACAGAGATCTACATCGTGGAGGGTGACTCCGCAGGCGGATCCGCCACCCAAGGGCGAGATTCCCGGTTCCAGGCCATTCTGCCCCTTTGGGGAAAGATGCTGAATGTGGAGAAGGCCCGGGAGGATAAGGTCATTGGCAACGACAAGCTGCAACCGGTGATCACGGCCCTGGGCGCAGGGATCGGAGTGGAGTTTGACCTCACGAAGCTGCGGTATCACAAGGTGGTCATTATGGCCGATGCCGATGTGGATGGGTCCCACATTCGGACGCTGCTGCTCACCTTCTTCTTCCGGTTTATGCGGCCCCTCATTGAGCATGGCTATGTCTATGCCGCCATGCCGCCGCTGTATAAGCTGGTCCGGGGTAAAACCACCCGATATGCCTTTTCCGATGAGGAACGGGACCGGATTTCCGCGGAGATGCGAAAGGACAATCCCAACGCCAAGGTGGACATCAGCCGGAACAAAGGTCTGGGTGAGATGGATCCCCACGAGCTGTGGAATACCACGATGGATCCGGAAAGACGGACCTTAAAACGAATTGAATTGCAGGATGCAGTCCGGGCCGATGAAATTTTTACCCTCCTCATGGGAGAAAAGGTGGAGCCCCGGAAGGAATACATTGAACAGAACGCCCGCAATGTGGCAAATCTGGACTACTAAGGAGGTTGCAGCTTGGCACAGCATAAGAAGGATTACAAACCAGAAGACATTTTGTTTCCCAACCAGGCCATTGTGACCTCCGAGCTGGTCGGGGAAATGAAAACAAGCTACATGGAGTATGCCATGTCTGTCATCGTGGGCCGGGCTCTGCCCGACGTACGGGACGGCCTGAAGCCGGTACATCGCCGGATTCTGTACGCCATGTATGAGGACAACCTGACGTCGGATCGGCCCTTCCGGAAGTCCGCCACCTGTGTGGGCGACGTTTTGGGCCGGTACCATCCCCACGGAGATCAATCGGTCTACGACGCCCTGGTGCGCCTGGCACAGGACTTTTCTATGCGGTATATGCTGGTAGACGGCCACGGCAATTTCGGCTCTGTGGACGGCGACCCGCCTGCCGCATACCGGTATACGGAGGCCAGACTCTCCAAGATCTCCAATGAGATGCTCCGGGACATTGAGAAGGACACGGTGAACTGGGATCCCAACTTTGACGAGACCCGGAAAGAACCCCGGGTTCTGCCCAGCCGGTTCCCCAATCTGCTGGTCAATGGATCGGCCGGCATTGCCGTGGGAATGGCCACCAACATTCCGCCCCACAACCTGACGGAGGTCATCAACGCCTGTATTTGCATTCTAGAGGATCCGGAATGCACCCTGATGGATTTGATGGAGCACATCACAGGGCCGGACTTCCCCACCAGAGCCATCATTCTGGGCCGGGCCGGGATCCGGTCTGCCTATGCCACGGGCAAAGGCAGATTGACCCTTCGGGCCCGCACCCATTTTGAAGAGTTCGGCCAGAACCGGACCCGGATCATTGTGACGGAGATTCCCTATCAGGTCAACAAACGAATGCTCATCAAAAACATGGCCGATCAGGTGAATGAAAAGCGGCTGGATGGTATTTCCGACATTCGGGACGAGTCGGACCGCACTGGTATGCGGATTGTGGTGGAGCTGAAGCGGGACGCCAACGCCCAGGTGGTGCTGAACCGGCTCTTTGCCCAGACACAGCTCCAGACCACCTTTGCCATTAACATGTTGGCCCTGGTCAAAGACCAGTCCCAACCCAAGATTCTTTCCCTGCGGGAGATCCTGGATGAATACTTAAGCTTCCAGGAAGAAATTATTCTGCGCCGCACCCGGTATGACTTGAAGAAGGCCCAGGAGCGGGCCCACCTCCTGGAAGGACTCCTCATTGCCCAGGAGAACATTGACGAGGTCATCCGGATCATCCGCACCTCCTATGACGATGCCAAAGAGAACCTGATGAACCGGTTCCAGCTGTCTGAAATACAGGCCCAGGCCATTTTGGATATGCAGCTGAAGCGGCTCCAGGGTCTTGAGCGGGACAAGCTCCTGGCAGAATACAAGGAAATTGAAGAAAAAATTGCTCATTACCAGGAAATTTTGGGAGATATCCGTCTAGTCAGAAGCATTTTGAAAGAAGAGCTCACCGCCATCCGGGATAAATTCGGCGACGGCCGGAAGACGGAAATTCAGGATGTGGAGGATGAAATTGACGTAGAAGACCTCATCGAAGAGGAGGACTGCTGCTATACCCTCTCCAGCCAGGGTTACATCAAGCGGATGCCGGTAGACACCTACCGGAGCCAACGTCGTGGCGGCCGGGGCATCCATGGCCAGAATTTGAAGGAAGAGGACTACATCAAGAGCATTTTTGTGGCCTCGACCCATGATTATGTGCTGTTCTTCACAGATACTGGACGGGTCCATAAGAAGAAAGGATACCTGATTCCAGAGGCTTCCCGTACGGCCCGGGGAACAGCCATTGTCAATGTGCTGCCCCTGGAGCCGGGAGAAAAGGTGACGGCCATGCTCCTGACCCGGGAATTCAGCGAAGACGAATACCTGATGATGGCAACGAAAAACGGCACAGTGAAGCGCCTGGCCCTTCAGGCAGTCAACACCAACCGGAAGGCGGGAATCCGGGCCTTGACGTTGGACGAAGGAGATCACCTGATTTCCGTCATGAAGACCAGTGGGCAGGACCGGATTGTGTTGGCAACAGCCCAGGGAATGGCCATTTGCTTCAGCGAAACAGATGTGCGGGCCATGGGTCGGGATGCCTCGGGCGTGAAAGGCATTACCCTGGCTCCGGGTGACTACGTGGTGGGGGCGGAAAAGGCGGAAGAGGAGAAGAGTCTCCTGACCGTCACCGCAAACGGCTATGGAAAGCGGACGGAAATCAATGAATATCTCCGTCTTTCAGAAGATGGCACCCGTCAGCCTCAGAATCGGGGCGGAAAGGGCCTGAAGAACTACAACATCACGGCCAAGACCGGCCCTGTGGTGGCCTGCCGCGTGGTGGGTGAGAATGAAGATGTGATGCTCATTGAGTCCGGCGGCGTGATCATTCGGATGCCGGCTTCGGACATCAATGTCTATAAGCGGGATACCCAAGGCGTCATTCTCATGCGGGTGGAAGGAGACAGTCAAGTCATTGGCGTGGAAAAGATCGATCATCAGGAGGAGCATCCATGACAGAACGGGAGAATATGTTGTCTGGCCTCCTGTACGATCCCTCGGACCCGGAGCTCAGCCGCCGGCGGGACGTGGCGCGGAATCTGGCGGCGGCGTTCAACCGGACCACGGAGGAGGAGAAGGAAACAAGGCAGAAGATTTTAAAGCAGCTTTTGGGCTCACTGGGAGAGTGGACGGAGCTGTATCCCAATGTCCAATTTGACTATGGCTGCAATACCTACTTGGGAAACCGATGTTATGTGAACTTTAATTCCACCTTTTTGGACTGTGCCGAGATACGGCTGGGGGATGATGTATTTGTGGGGCCCAATGTGTCCTTCCTCACCCCCATCCATCCGCTCCTGGCCCGGGAGCGAATCCTGCGGTTTACACCGGATGGACGGCCCTATACCAAAGAGGCCTGCAAGCCCATTGCAGTGGGAAATCGGGTTTGGATCGGGGGAAATGCGGTGATTCTGCCCGGTGTGACCATTGGAGACGATACGGTCATCGGCGCTGGAAGCGTGGTGACGAGAGACATTCCCGCAGGTGTCCTGGCAGTGGGAAATCCCTGCCGGGTTCTCCGGGAGATTACAGAAAAGGACCGAATGGAATAACAATCAGGCCTGTTGAAAGAGTAAACTCTTTACAACAGGCCTGATTTTATGTTTGTTTTACCTTACGTATTCAATGATCACCCGGCGGTTGGGATCTGTGCCGGTGGAATAAGTGGTGATGTTGTCCATCTCCTGCAAAGCCGCGTGAATCACGTGGCGCTCATAGGCGTTCATCGGCTCCAGGGTGGTCCGGCGGCGCTGCTTCAGCACCTGCTGGGCCTTCTTTCTGGCATAGCGGCGAAGAGACTCTTCCCGCTTGACCCGGTAATCCTCTGCATCCACACTGATACGGACCCGGCCTTCACAATTGTGGTTGACGGCGTAATTGGTCAGGTGCTGGATGGCGTCCAGAGTTTCCCCACGACGACCGATGAGCATACCCAGATCCTTGCCGACGAGCTCCACCTGGTAGATTTCAGATTCGTTCTTCCAGGCATGGGGGACGGCTGTGGAGCCCATGCGCTCCAGCAGACCCTTCAGGAAGGTTTCAATTTTCTCTTCCACACTACCGGGAGCGGCGGGGGCAAAGACCTTTTCAGGCTTCGGCGCCAGGGGCTTGTCCGCCTTGGGCTGATGAGGTGGCCGCTCTGGCCGAGGCGCCCGCGGGGCGCGGGGTGCCGGCGTCTCCGGCTTGGACTCGGCAGGCTTGGGCTCAGCAGGTTTTGGCGCAATGGGCATGGGAGCGGCTGCTTTGGGGGCAACCGGTTTCGGATCTTCTTGAACCGGGGGAGCCGGAGGAGCCGCTTTTTTTGGCTTGCTGCGGGAGGCGGCGGACAGAGCCGGCGTTGGGGCGGGGTCCGGCGTCTCGTAGGTGATTTCCACCTTGCAAGGACGGGCGCCGAAACCAAACACGCCATTTTTTGCCCGTTCCAGCAGCTGAACAGAGACATCCTCCAGTTCCAGACCCAGCTCTTTCAAGGCGGCCTGAACTGCGGAGTCAAAATCTTTCCCTGTGGCAATGAATTTCTTTTCCATAAGATTACTCCTCAGTGTCGTTCGACACATTGCGATAACGGTCGGCTCGGTAGGAACGGCCTTTTGCGTATGGGCGGTCCGGGTCGCCAGACAGGGGCTGATCTTCCTCTGCTTTTTCTGCGTTTGCCCGGTGCATGGCAGCCTGTTGCTGCTCCTTTTGGAATTGCTGCTGCTTCTGCAGCTTCTTCTTGCTGGTGTTTTCCACGATGCCGTCGGGATTTTCTGCCCGGCGCTGGGCGCGGATCCGCTCCCGTTCAGCTTCTTCGGCGGCCTTCTGCGCGGCCAGCTTCCGCTTGACCTCGTCTTCTGCATCATAGATCTTCCGATACCGGAGTGTCAGGATCACGTCCTGAATGATACCAAAGATGCCCTGCACCAGCCAGTACAGGGAGAGGGCGGCTGGGTAAGAATAGCCGATGAAGAGAGACATCAGCGGCATCACGATCATCATGGATTTATTCGTGGCATTGTTTGCCTTTGCAGCGCTTTCATCCCGGTTTCCATTCTGATCCGTGGTGACAGAGGCGTTCATCTTCTGGCTGATCCACATGGACAGAACGTTGGAGCCGGCAGACAACACCGGCAGGAGGAACAGACCGATGGAAGCCCAGTTGGTGACCTCCCACTTCCAGAACTGCCAGCTGGGAATCTGACCCAGGTTGATGCCTAAAAATTGGAAGTTCAGGCTGGGCAGGGTGGTGTTGGCCAGCTCGGGAATGGCCTCCCGAATTTGTGCCGCAAACTCGGTGAGATGGGGCGCAGCGGACAGCTGGTCATAGTAGCTGTTGGAGAGAAATGCAGCGGGAATGGCTTCTTTGATGATCTCGACAATTTTTGCAGCCTGGTCAGCGCTCAAGTGGAGCATATACACCAGAGGCTGCCGGATGACAGTATAAAGGGGGAAGAGCAACAGCAGCGGCAGCAGACTCCAGAGGCAGCCGCCCATCATGCTGGCGCCTTCTTCTTTGTAGATCTGCTGAATTTCCGCCTGGGCCTTCTGGGGGTCGTTTTCGTATTTCTTTTGAATGGCTTGGGTCAGGGGAGCAAGACGGCTCATTTTCATCATGCTCTTTTTGCTCTTGGCGCTGGCCGGGAGCAAAATCAGCTTGACCAGCAGGGCGAACAGGATGAGAGCCAGACCGTAATTGGACGTGAACTGATAGAGCAGATCCATCAGGTAGCCAAAGGGTACCCGAATCAGATCGGAAATGCTGAATGCTAGAATCATGTCATTCCTCCAAGTTTAGGGAACAGGGTCGTAAAGATCCCCTTTGTAAAAGGGGTTGCACCGGAGCAGACGCCACAGGGCCATCAGGCCGCCCCGCAGAGCGCCATATTTGGATATGGCTTCTGCCGCATACTGGGAGCAGGTGGGAGTGAACCGGCAGCAGGGGGGAAACGCAGGGGAGATGTGCCTTTGGTACATGCGGATGAGCGCCAGAAGAAGCTGTTTCATGGTGTCGCCTCGATCCGAACCCCCAGCTTGTCCGCCAGAGTGAGATAGGCCCTGGTGAGCTGAGTAAAGGATGCACCCACAGCCTGACTGCGGGCAACCACCACAAGGTCATATCCCGGCAGGAACTGACTTTCGTGAAGCCGGTAGATCTCCCGCAGGCGGCGGCGCACCCGGTTCCGTGTGACGGCTTTTCCCAGCTTTTTTCCCACGGTGATGCCCACCCGATTTTCCTTCAGGTGGTTGGGCCTGCAATAGAGAACCAGATACCGGTTTGCAGCCTGATTGCCATTGCGGTACAGGCGGCGAAAAATGTGGTTGAGCTTCAATGGCTTTGAGAATTCCATGTGGGTATCCTTCCAAAGTGGCAGGCAGGGAATCCCTGCCGAAAAATCCCGGGCTTTACCGAGGGAAAGACCGGGTTTCGGAGCAGATGCGGCGTCCATTCGGGTGGAATGAAACAAGGGGGCGAATAGAAGATCCTTCCATTCACCCCGTATCAGCATCTTGGACGGCGTTATTCCGCATTCTCGGGCGCACAGGATCAGGCGGAGAGGACCTTGCGGCCTTTGGCACGGCGGCGAGAGAGGACCTTACGGCCGTTGGTGGTGGCCATTCTCTGGCGGAAACCATGCACTTTGGATCTGTGACGCTTCTTGGGCTGATAGGTACGCAGCATTGGGATAACACCTCCTGTCAAGATTGATGCTCAACAGCCGTTTCCGGCCGTAGCGAGTCAAAAGAAAACAAGCCAATTTCAGGCCATGCACACCACATTATAGCCGATTTCTGCCAACCGGTCAACACTTTTTTCTAAATTTGTTCCCATTTTGTTTGAAAATTACACAGTTGTGTAGGGAGAACGTTCCGGACGCTATATCTTGTGGGTATTGGTTCCTTTGGCTAGTTCCTCCTCCAACACATCTGCAAATTTTTGTATGTCGTCTCCCAGAGTTTCGGCGTAATCCCATATCTCGGAGTCGTTTTGGTAACAGAGAGGATTTCTCCGCACAGTCAAGGCTTTTGTCAGAGCTTCCGGAGTGGGGCAGAGCTGCTGCTCCAGAGCCCACTTGCCGGCAGCGGTTTTGGAGATGATTTGCCCAGTGCGCAAGGTGTATATGCAGCGGGCGATGTCCAAAAACCAGCCAAAGGTGTAAAAGCTGCGCGCACCGGTTGCGTATTTTCGGATGCTTTCGTAGTGACCCTGTACACCCTGCCGGAGGGCTTCATAGGACGGTTTTGTCAGCTGATTGCGAACGTCCTCCCCCCAGAGTAGAATCCCGTGCTCCAGCAACTCCACCATGGAAAAACAGTCAAACGTATGGTGCTGCGTAATCCGCTGCCCGCTGGTGCCCCAATAGACGACTCGATCCGGTTTATGGGATAGAAAAGCGTCCAGTGTCAATATACCTCCTTCAAAAGAGCGGTAAAAGGGGTTTTTTGGTTCCTTTTCTTGAAGACGCTGCCGCAAATCCACCAAATGCTCTGCTTGCCGGACTGACAGAGGCTCCCGAGTTAGGCAGAGCATGTCGATGTCACTCCACCCCGGCTGGAAGTCGTCCAGGGTGAGCGATCCGTATAAATAAATCGATGGGTGGCAAGCCTCCAAAGTACGAAAAATTTCACCGGTCATAACGAACATGGCATGCAGTATGTCACGCATGTGGGAATCCTCCGCTGAAGAAAAGTCCGGAACATGCTCCTCCGTGTAAACCGGGATGCCGAGGGCCAGCAGCGCTTCTGCCGCAAGGCCGTTTTTCGCAACTTCGGTGTGGGTAAAGGTACCATCGTAAATAGAGCCACAGCCACAGGCAGGGCTGCGGGCTTTTAAAATGGCTGCCTCTACACCCAAAAGCCGGGCCAGCCGGGCAACTTCTGCAGCGCCTTTTTGATAGCATTCCGTCACGTCTTTGCCGGATTGGGTGATGACACGGCCATCTTTGCGCTCTGCCGGAGGGCGGGGCGTGGACAGGCCCCCCAATTGCTCGGGGCAGAGGGGAATCAGGGTGTGGCCCTGGGCCAGCTCCAGAAGTCGGGGACACAGGTTGTCTCCCCCGTTGTATTTGCACGGGGAGCCCAACAGGCAGGCGCTCACCAGGATTCTCATGAGAGCACCTCCAATTCCTTGACCAAAAACCGGACGGCATCCTCCGGTTCCCGAAACAGGCGGTACATAGACAGGACCTCTTTCTCCAAAAAGCCCTCTCCCACAGCGCCCTCCAGAAGCTCCTCCAGGGCGTCAAAGTAACCCCGGATATTGAGGACGGCAATGGGCTTCTGATGACGGCCCAGCTGTTTGAGGGTGAGTATTTCAAAAAATTCCTCCAGGGTGCCAATGCCCCCTGGGGCCATAACAAAGCCCTGGGACAGGGTTTCCATCTGCTCCTTCCGCTGGCGCATGGTGTCGGTGAGATGGAGCCTGGTGCAATGAGGAAACAGAACGCCCTCCTGGTTGAAAAAGCTGGGTGCAATCCCCAGAATTTCTCCCCCCGCCTGGGCAGCGCCCCGGGCGCAGGCCCCCATCACGCCGGTATTTCCACCGCCAAAGACCAGGCCGAAACCGGCTTTTGCCAGGCAGTGGCCCAACTGTTGGGCTCCTTGGAGAAAGTCTGTATGGATTTGCTGACTGGCGGCGCCGTATACGCAAATGTTCATATGGAATGCTCCTCTCTGCACCATGGTTCCGGGAACGACGTGGGCGCGTCCGGGGGCGCAAGCTGTTTTTCCAACCAGACGACTCCGTGCCAGGTCCCCAGCTTATATCCGCAGTTGGGAAAGAAGGCCCGGCGTACAAAGCCAATGGCTTCGTGAAATCCAATGGAAGCCTCATTGTCGGTGGTGACCAAGGCATACAGCGTCCGGTACCCTTGACGGCGGAGGATGTCCTCCAGAGCCTGGTACAGGGCCTTCCCCACGCCCCTTCCCCTGGCCTCCGGGGCCAGATAGACAGAGCTTTCCGCACACCAGCGGTAGGCGGCCCGCTCCCATGGCGCGCCGGCGTAGGCATAGCCCAGAACACGGCCCTGCTCCTCCCAGACCAGCCAGGGGAATTGGGCGATGTGCTGGGTGAAACGAAGGGAAAATTCCTCCGGCGTGGGGACCTGATATTCAAAGCTGACGGCGGTGCGCTCCACAAAGGGACGGTAAATTTCCCGCATTTCTGGCAAGTCTGCCGCCGTGGCAGGCCGGATGGACATAGGCGCGCCTCCCATAGAAATGAATGGAATGGGGCTATTATACCGGCGTGTTCCAAAGCCTGTCAATCGAAAATTTGCCCATTGGCCGGTCCTTTTCGCAAAAAAGCGCCCCTCTACACACGGGTAGAAAGGCGCCCCGAAAGAACCAAACTGTCATTTGTGATGGGTATTGCGAATTCGCCGAACATGGAGGGAAACGCATGGTGTTTCCGCCGGGCGGACACATGGGTCCGCCCCTACGGCAAATGTCAAGCATGGGAGGAAGTGGTCTGACGCATTTTGTCCTTTGAATGCCATTTATTGGGCGGAAATAGGGAAAATTCAACGAGAACACCGAAGAATCTGTTCATGCACAGTGTTGCGGTATCATCGTAGGGGCGGACCTATGTGTCCGCCCGTGGTGGGCATTACAAGATTGCTGAAACGGGAAGGCATCTCCTGCGGCCTTGAGCGCGTCCCTGATTATGTTTTCTCAAAGGGCAATCTTACCGCAATGTAAAACATCATATTTTTGTGGTTACAGCGTAGTAGGGGCCGATGTCCACAATCGCCCACCTGTCCCCTTATGGGGATAAGTTGTGCCGTACGATTGCAATCCAGCAAGCACCTCAAATCAGGTTTCCGTCCCCTTGCGGGGATAAGTTGTGTCCGTAAGAGAGCAAATGAAATGCTAATGTTAGTTTCCGTCCCCTCGCGGGGATAAGTTGTGTCCTAAGGGATGGGAGCGCATTCCCGGAACACGGATCGTTTCCGTCCCCTCGCGGGGATAAGTTGTGTCCAGCCCCAGATTGCAAGCGCCTCTTCATTCCGAGTTTCCGTCCCCTCGCGGGGATAAGTTGTGTCAAACACGAAGAATAAACAACATTATTAATTTTGGGGTTTCCGTCCCCTCGCGGGGATAAGTTGTGTCCTGTTAAACCACAAGAAATTCTGCTAAATCTAGTGTTTCCGTCCCCTCGCGGGGATAAGTTGTGTCACAGTCCGAAACCAGTATCGTTGATGCCTTACACGTTTCCGTCCCCTCGCGGGGATAAGTTGTGTTTTGTACGGTAATCTCAAAATCATTCAATTCGTCGGTTTCCGTCCCCTCGCGGGGATAAGTTGTGTCCAAAGCCACCTTTGATAAAGCCCGTCAGGTCGCAGCGTTTCCGTCCCCTCGCGGGGATAAGTTGTGTCCTGGGCCGTACGCCGTCGCCGTCGTGGACACAGGTTTCCGTCCCCTCGCGGGGATAAGTTGTGTCAGCAAAACTGCCCAACTGGAGCCTATGGGATTCGGGCTGGGTTCTGACACAATCACTATATCACACTCCGCTGCAACCGGCAAGTGGCAGCTGGAAATAAAAATTTCCCCAATTTTCCTGCGCGAACCTTTGCAAACAGCCATTCAGGTTGCAACCATGGCGATGGGGTTCGCGCAGAGCGCCAATTCCCTCTGGGGAAGATACCAAGAAGGAGCAGAGGGGTTTCCATTTGGTTGGAATACAATTGGCGGCGCCCCGAAAAAAGTAGATCTGTGGCCCCATTGTTTTTGTAGTTCGGTGTTTACAAAGACCCGCGCATATGATAAAATACAGAAAAAATATGCATTTCCAAACCACACATCAAAAAAGTAAAGGAGCGGTTGTCATGAGCTTTTCCCTGCGTCCCTTCACTCCCCCGGACTTCACCCAGGAGAAATTTCAAAATGCCCCCAATGCGGTCCTGGTCCCCTGCCCCAAGGACGGTGTAGCGCCGGAGCATTACCATGCCATGAGCATCTTCCCGGAGTATTTTAAGGTGGAAGGCCAGTGGATCATGGCCAAGGAGAGCCGGATGGACTGTGTGCCGGTGTATGAAAACGGCGTGATTTACGTCCGGGAGTTCCGGATTCTGAAGGCTGGCGACCTGGTCTTCACAGGCCGGACGGAAAACTGCGAGGATGGCATTTACGTCTACCCCGACGGCTTCCAGGAGAGCGCCGCCCAGCAGGACGTGTTCGCCTTCCGGCAGAACCGGTCCCGGGAGACGGCATTCTCCAAGGATTACGATGAAATTTATGATCTCCTGCGCCACGACCGGGACCATGGCAAGATCGTCTGGGTCATGGGGCCTGCGTTTGCCTTTGACTACGACGCCCGGAACGCCTTTGAGAAGCTGGTAAACAACGGCTATGTCCACGCCATGCTGGCTGGCAACGCCCTGGCCACCCATGACCTGGAGGGCGCTTACCTACATACCGCCCTGGGCCAGAATATTTACACCACCCAGAATCAGCCCAACGGCCACTACAACCACCTGGACCTGCTGAACCGGGTCCGGTATCACGGTTCTGTGGCAAAGTTCATTGAAGAAGAAAACATCGACAATGGCATCATCTACAGCCTGGAGAAGAACCACATCCCCTATGTTCTGGGCGGCTCCATCCGGGACGACGGCCCCCTGCCTCCCGTGTATGCCGATGTGTACCAGGCCCAGGACGCCATGCGTAACCAGGTGCGGGATGCAACCACCGTCATCTGCATGGCTACCATGCTCCATACCATTGCCACCGGCAATATGACCCCCTCCTTCCGGGTCATGCCCGACGGCACCGTGCGGCAGATTTATTTCTACTGTGTGGACATCGCCGAATTTGTGGTTAACAAGCTGGCCGATCGGGGCAGCCTGTCTGCCAAGGGTATTGTGACCAACGTGCAGGACTTTGTGGTCAATCTGAGCAAGGGCCTGGGTCTGTAAAAGAAAACCGGAACATGCAGCCGGGAGATGGGCGCAAGCCCATTTCCTGGCCTGTTTTGGTGGAGCGTCTGCCAGTTGAAGCGCTGATTTTCCCCCTGTCCATCCCCCGGCAACCAGCGTTTGTTCCTACGAAAGAAAACCTGGCATGACGCACCGCCACTGTTTTTACTTTTGAAATTTGAGTGCCTCAAATATGGGGCGGGGGAGATTACATGGAGACAAAACAGGAAAAAAAAGAGAGTCCACGCACCGGCGGTGGGATCTCAGCTTTGAAATTTTTACCACTGGTTGTGTTTGCGGCACTGGTCATTGTATTTAAACTGGAGCTGCTCCTGGCTGCGCCAATTGCCACATTTGTGGCGATTTTGGTGTACATTTTTATCTATCGCAGTAATTTTGACATCGCCCTGGAACAGGGTTTGAAATCTGCGCGGAGTATCATTGGCGTATTTTTTATTCTGATGTTTGCCTATGCGGTGGCGGAGAGCTTCATTGCCACTGGTGTAGGCGCATCTCTCATCAACCTGGCGCTGAAGCTGGGCGTTACAGGCCGGACGGTGGCAGTCATCTCTTTGATTGTGACATGCCTACTATCTGTGGCCACCGGGACCTCCTGGGGGACCTTTGCGGCCTGCGCCCCGATTTTCCTGTGGCTCAGCGAGCTGGTGGGCGGCGATCCCATATTGACGGTTTGCGCCATTGCCGGCGGTTCCTGCTTTGGGGATAACATTGGCATGATTTCCGACGTGACCGTGCTCAGCTGTGGGATGCAGGATGTCCGGATCATCGACCGAGTAAAGCACCAGAGCGTTTGGTCCTGTAGCTGCCTTGTCCTTGCGGCGGTGGTGATTTTTCTGTGCAGCCTCCATCTTCCCAACACCCAGGGGGACGTGGCTGAGGCCATTTCCAAAATCCCTGGGGAGGCATACGCTGCGCTGGCAGAAGAGCGACCCGTGGCGTTGGAGCTGCTGTCGCAAATTGAACATGGCGTCCCATATTACATGATCATTCCCATGGTTCTGGTCATTGTGCTCTCCTTCATGGGGCTGAATACCCTGATTTGTCTGGGTTCCGGCATGATTTCCGCCATGCTCCTGGGAGTGATCGCCGGGACGACCACCTTCCCGGAGTGGCTGAACAATCAGGTCCTGGCTGGCTTCCGGGATGCAGGCGGCTCTGTGGTGATTATGATGCTGTGGGTGTCTGTCTTTGGCGGGATTATGAATAGCATGAATACCTTTGACCCCCTGGCCAAATTCTTCGTCAAGATTTCCAAAAATGTCCATCAGCTGATGGGCTGGTGTGGTATACTGTGTCTGGTGGGTAACGCCGCGCTGGCGGATGAGGCGGCTCAGGTGGTGACCATCTCCCCCATTATTCGGGATGTGGTGGAGAAAAATGTGGAGTGTGAGGATGAAAAGGCGGCATATGCCCTGCGGGTGCGGCTGGCGACTCTCACTTCTTCCATGGGTATTTATGGCTCAGAGCTGATACCCTGGCATTGTTTCCCGGTGTTTTTTGCGAAGATTGCCACATCCGTATACCCACTGCATGAGTTCACGGCAATAGATATCATATCGAGAAACTATATGAGCTTCATTGTGATTGGCTCTATCATTATTTTGTCCTTTACAGGATTGGACCGGTTTGTCCCCATGTTCGGACTTCCCGACAAAAAGCGGGTTCGCCTGAAAAAGGAAACGACCACTCCAGTATAAAGTGACTCGGTCCCCATAGTCGGGACGAAGAGAAACAGCAGCGTTCTATGCGGAAATTTCTGCAGGGCGCTGCTGTTTTTCCAGACGGGAGTTCAACCATGAGGCAATGCCATGTAACAGACGGATGATTGGAAGTTCCCCTGTACCATGTTACAATGAAGACATCGCAGGGAAGGAGGTTCTGAAAAATGAACTTGGAAATTGGAGCAAAAATTAAGCAACTGCGCCTGGCCCGGGGCTTGACCCAGGAGCAGCTGGGAAAGCCGCTGAGACTTTCCGCCCAGGCAGTTTCAAAATGGGAAAGCGGCGCCACCATGCCGGATATTCAACTGTTGCCAGAGCTTTCGGTGCAACTGGGAGTCACCATTGACGAGCTGTTTTCCATGACAGACCGCACCCGGATGGACCGCATCGACAACATGCTGGAGGATGTACGGTATCTGCCGGCACATGAGTTTGAGAATGTAGAGCAATATCTGAAGGACAAAATGACGCTCCCCGATACCAAGGCGGAGGCGACCCTCCTCCTGGCCCGGCTCTATAACAAGCGGGCCAGGGAATACCGGGAGCTGGCCACACCCATTGCCCGGGAGGCCCTCCTGCTCAATCCCAACGAGAAGGAGGCCCACAAAGCCAATCTGGAGGCGGCGGAATGCCCCATGCCGGATTGGAATGTGGCAAATCGCTGGCAGCTCATTGCATTTTACCAGGAATTTGTACGCCAGCATCCGGATTCCCGGTCCAACTATCTGTGGCTTATGGATTTACTCCTGGAGGACGGACGCACGGCAGAAGCCCGGGATGCCCTGGAGGCCATGGGCCGTGTGGAGCGCACCTATCACTATGATCTCTATGATGGTTTGATTGCCAAGGAGGAGGGAAATCTGCCCCGGGCCTTGGACTGCTGGAGAAGTATGACGGACAAAGAGCCGGAGTCCTGGATGGCCTGGTTCTGCAGGGCGGATTCCCTGGCAAAGCTGGCCCGTTATGACGAAGCGACAGCGTGCTATGAGAGGGCTTTGGAGATGCAGCCAAAGCCTCGGTTCTGTGACATGCCGGAGGCCATGGCCCAAATTTCTGAAATTCAGGGCAATTATGCCAGAGCCATCGCCATGCGGGAGCGCTGTGTGGCGATCTGCCAGGAAGAGTGGAACATCACCGAAGGGGAAGCCGTGGACCAGCACCGCCGGGAAATTCAGCGCCTGCGGGAACGTATGGCCAGAGAACAATAAAAGAAAAGCAGGGTGCGCCGGAGAGATCCGGTGCACCCCTTTTGAAAAAAAGGCGATTTATTCTTTGCATTTTTTCTGACGAACCATCAGAACCACGGCGGCAATGGCTGCCAAAACGCCCAATAATGCAAGCCAAGAGGAAGTCAGACTGGGGCGGATATGAACTGGCATATGGGATGCCTCCTTTTTTGAAGTGCCCTTATTTTACCACATCCGCATGGGGATCTCCATAAGCAGAAGCTTACATTTTCCTTACATTTTTGACATGTTTTCCCCACAACCTGAAGCGTGAATCTGGGGTTTCCCAATCTTATGGAGATGCTGGAGCAAGGTCTGGGCGGCGAGTCCGGTGAAGAGGCCAGTGAGCAGGCCGGATACCAAAAGGACTGGCAGATAAGACAGGAGCGCCGGGGTCCGGGTGATGGCAATCGCGACGGCAATTTGTCCCAGGTTGTGAGCCACCGCACTGAAACAGCTGGCGACCCAGATTTGCGTTCCGGTCAAAATCCGCTTCAGGCCCAGGGCGGTCAGAAGCGCCAGCACTCCCCCAACAGCAGAATACAGCAGGCTCATCATTTGACCGGAGAACAGGGAGCCCAGCAGGACCCGAACCAACAGAATCCCCCCGGCCTCCCAGGCGCCCAGGGAAAAGACAGCATAGACGGTGACCACATTGGCCAGCCCCAGCTTCACCCCGGGGACGGGAATCGGCATGGGAATCTGTGCCTCCACCCAGAAGATGGTGAGGGCGATGGCCGACAGCAGGGCCATGCGGGTCATAGTTTTGACTTTCATAGGCGTTTACTCATAGGATTTGAAGCAGAGATTCAAATCCACATCTCCTGTGATACCGGCAACCCGCCCCGTGCAGGAGTATTGCCACATGTCCACGTCATAGGCAAAGGTCATCGCGTCCTGGTATTGGGCCAGCCAGAAGTCAAAGTCCTGAAGCTCCCGCAGGCGGAAGGTGTTTTGCGCCAGGTCCTGATTGAAGTAAAAGGCGGGCGTATAGCCGGCCTCCTGCACCATCCGGCAGAAGGCCAGGGTGCAATCTGTGACAGTGCGGCTGGAGACCTCTGCCGTTCTGGCGTCGGCGCCCACCCACTCCCAGTCAAACACCACGGGATATGTGATATCCCAGTCTCGGATGAATTCCAGGAGCATGTTCGCCTCCTCCCGGGCCTCTTCCACGGAAATGGCCTGGGAATAGAAGTAGACCCCCACCGGAAGTCCGGCGTCCAGAGCGCCTTGTAAATTGGCTTCGGCGTATGTGTCAATGTGTAGGCCGCCTTGGTCATAACCCCGATAACCCACCCGGATCATGGCATAGTCCACCCCGGAAGCAGCTACCGCCGCCCAGTCGATCTCTTCCTGGTGGGAGGAGACGTCGATGCCGGTCTTTGCCGGCGCAGCGGAGCAGTGAACAAAGCCGTCTTCGGTGTAGAAATCGGCCTCAGTATATGGGTTTTCTGGCGGCGGGGGTAGAGTTGCCTCCGCAGTAGATGTGGGGGAAGAAGGAAGACCCGGTTTTAAGAAGAGAAGAAGAATCATCAAAGCGCCGGCCCCGGCCAGCCCCAGAAGCCCCAGCAGCAGGCCCCTGGGGCTCCGCGTATCCATTTGGCGTTTTGCCATAACATGCTCCTTTGAAAATACCGAAAATGCGGTAATTTTCTATATTATATCATGCTTTTCTCCCAATGCCAAGGCATGTTTTCTGACGATTCTGTAAATAAATTGCAAAAACCGACCTGTAGCAAAGAAAGGCCCCTCTTGCCGCGGGTACCGGTTTTACGGATTGAAACAGGGAGCAATGCGGAACAGGGCTGCAATCGGATTCTTGATTTAAAAAAACAGAAAAAAGGGGGTTGACAAAGGGGGAAGTATCTGGTAATATACACGGGCGCCTTGGAAGAGGCGAAGCGGAGAAGCGGTTGAGAGCAGGTTGGAAGAAATTCTGAAAAAAGTTCTTGACAAAGCAGAACTGCTGTGATAGAATAGAAAAGCTCCGCAAGAGAGCGAAAGGGCTCGAAGGG
>UQXI01000018.1 GCA_900544975.1 uncultured Eubacteriales bacterium | reverse complement strand
GCGTTTCGGTTGATATTTCCAGGGTGATGTGCCATTTTAGGGGCAAATCCATTCTGGTGGTGAGCATATGAACCAACAACCGGGGTCCGTGGGGACCCTGTTTTTGACCTTTCTGAAAAACAGCGCATTCACCTTTGGGGGCGGCTATGCCATGATCCCCCTGATTCAAAACGAGGTGGTGGAGAAGCGGAAGTGGATGACAGACCAGGACATCCTGGATATCATTGCCATTGCCGAGTCCACTCCAGGCCCCATTTCCATCAACGCGGCCACCTTTGTGGGCTACAAAACCGCGGGCTTCTGGGGGGCGGTGTGCTGCACCATGGGGGTGGTGCTCCCCTCTTTCCTGATGATTGCAGCCATCTCTCTGATCCTGCAGGCCTTTGCCCACAATCAGGTGGTCCAATATGCCTTTGCCGGAATCCGGGCCGGTGTGCTGGCCCTCATCTGCAAGGCTTTGGTGTCCATGTACCGGCAGTGCCCCCGGAACGGGTTCTCCTACTTTCTGGCCGGGGCGGCCTTTGTGGCCACGGCGATGTTCCAGGTGAATGTTCTGCTGGTCATCCTGGGCTGTGCCGCCGCCGGACTTTTGCATGCGGCTGTGTGGAGGAGGAAACTGGGTTGATCTTTCTGGAACTGTTTTGGACCTTTTTGAAAATCGGCGCTTTTACCTTTGGGGGCGGTTACGCCATGCTGCCCCTCATCCAGTCGGAAGTGGCGCGGCACAGCTGGATGACCAATGCCCAATTGGTGGATTTCGTTGCGGTGAGTGAGAGCACCCCCGGCCCCTTTGCCGTGAACATCTCCACCTACGTGGGCATGGTGACCGGAGGCCCCCTGGGGGCCGTCTGCGCCACCTTGGGGGTGGTGCTCCCCTCGTTTTTCATCATTTTACTGGTGGCACGGTGTTTTGTCCGGTTTCAGTCCAGCCGGGTCGTCCAGGGCTGCCTGTCCGGCCTGCGCCCGGCGGTGGTGGGGCTCATTGCGGCAGCGGTGGCGTCTGTGGGACTGACCGTCTTCTTCCCTGGCGGGTTCCACCTGGCGTCCGTGCAAATTCCCGGCATTTTGGTGGCCCTGGGGATCTTCCTCCTGTCCCTGATTCTGGTGTTCCGCAAGCTTCACCCCATCGTCGTCATCTGCCTGTCCGGCCTTTTGGGCATTGGCGCAGGCTTTTTGGGGCTCATGTAACGGATCATTCTCTACAACCATATGCTTGATTTCCTGCTTTTTTCATAAAAAGCTTCGGAACACAACAAATCTGCCGCACAGGTGGGCGAGAGACTCGCGCCGCCTGGCGGCAGATTCATTTTGCTATGCCTGGGACTCCAGCCAGGTCTTAAGGGCCTGGCGACCTTCCTCTGACATGGGGAAAGACCGGCTGCCCTCCATCTGGCTCTTTTCGTAGCAATACGGGCCATGCCAGAATTCCGCCTCCATGGAGCTTTCGTCCATGTTGACCTCTTTGGGGTTCCACATCACCACCTTGGGCACAATTCGGAAACGGAAGGGGCCCAGGGAACCGGTGAAGATGTTGTTCATGGCAAACGTATGTAACGTGGGAAGGAAGATGCCGTCCATAGGTCAGTCCTGCACCAGCTGCTCCATCTCGTCCAGCAGTTCGCCAAAGAGCTGCAAGGCCTGGTTCACAGGCTCGGGAGAGGTCATATCCACACCCGCGCCCTTCAGCAGGTCGATGGGGCTCTTGCTGCAGCCGCCGGAGAGGAAGCCCAGGTAATCCTGCACGGCGCTCTCCCCCTCCCGGAGAATCCGGCGGGACAGGGCAATGGCAGCGGAATAGCCTGTGGCATACTGGAACACGTAGTAATTGTAGTAGAAATGAGGAATCCGGGCCCATTCCAGAGCGATTTCCTCATCGATGACCATGTCCGGCCCAAAGTACATCTCGTTCAGGCGGCGGTACTCTGCGCTGAGGACCTCTGCCGTCAGGGTCTGGCCCTCTTTGGCCATGCGGCCGATGTTCAGCTCAAACTCGGCAAACATGGTCTGGCGGTACAGGGTGCTCTTGAACTGCTCCAGGAAGTGGTTGATGAGGTAGGCCCGCTCCTTCTTGTCGGTGGTTTTGGCCAGCAGATGCTCCATCAGGAGGGCCTCATTGCAGGTGGAAGCCACCTCGGCCACGAAGATGACGTAGTCCGCATCAATTGGATTCTGCGTCCGGTTGGACAGGTAGGAATGGATGGCGTGGCCCATCTCATGGGCCAGGGTGAACTGGCTGTCCAGGGTACCGGTATAGTTCATGAGGACAAAGGGATGGACCCGGGCGCCGGCGGAATATGCGCCGGAGCGCTTGCCCTCGTTCTGGTACACATCGATCCAGCGGTTCTCAAAGCCCTCTTTCAGGATCTTCCGGTAGCTCTCGCCCATGGGAGCCAGGGCGTCGTAAATGGTCTGCTTGGCCTCTTCATAGGGGATCTTCCGGTCCACACCGGCAAGCAGGGGGGCATAGACGTCGTAGAAATGCAGTTCCTCTACCCCCAGGAGCTTCTTCCGCAGGCGGACGTAGCGGTGCATTTTGTCCATATTCTGATGGACCGCCTCAATGAGGTTCAGATACACAGAGGTGGGCACATTGGTGGCATCCAGAGAGGCCTCCATGGAGGACTCGTACTTCCGGGCCTCGGAGAAGAACTGCAGCTGCTTCACCTGGGAGGCCAGGACAGACGCCACCGTGTTCTTGAAATTGCCAAAGCCCTGATACAGGTTCTGGAAGGCGCTCTTCCGCAGCTCCCGGTCGCTGCTCTCTTCGTAGGAGACAAAGGTCCCCTGGCTCAGGGGATGCCGGTTCCCCTGGCCATCCACTGCGTCGGCAAAGGTGAGGTCGGCGTCTGCAAACAGGCTGTAAATATTCTCCGGCGCGTTGGCCATCTCTCCTGCGGCGGCCAGGAGCTTCTCTTCGGCGGGGGTGAGGACATGCTCTTTCCGGCGGCGGATGTTCCACAGATACCGGCGGTAACGCTCCAGCTTGGGCTCAGCGGCATAAAAACCGTCCAACGTCTCGTCGGAGATGTTCAGAATTTCCGGAGTCTCGAAGCTGGTGGCGGCGGAGAGGGCCACGGCGGCGCTCATAAACTGACCCTGCATTGCCTGGTACTTGGCGTCCCGGGTGTCCTCGTCGGACTTGCGCATACAGTAGTTAGCCAGGTCCTCCGTCAGGACACCCACGGCCTCTGTCTCCTCCAGATAGGCCAGGAGCTTTGCAGGATTCTCGGCCAGGTGACCGGCATAGGCGGCCAGCTCTTGGGTCATGGTCTTGAGCTTTTCCAGATCAGCGCTCCAGGCTTCGTCCGTGGCGTAGAGATCCTCAATGGCCCACTTGTCCTCCTGGGCGATCTCGGAGCGCTGGGGAATTTTCTTCATTTCTGACATGTAATATCCTCCTGATTCAAAAAATGGCGCGTTTTCCACCCTCATTATAACACATGGGAGTTGATTTGCAACTCCGCGCACAGAAAAAGAAAAACAGATGTTGTGCGACCGTCTTCAATAGAAAGACAAATGCTTTTATCTTAGAAAGAGCTCTGAAAAGAGCTGAAATGAAACGGCGGTCCGTGCAAAACGACAGATGTCTCCATGCATTTCAGTGGCGAAATTGTGAAACGCAACCAATTGTTGATTGACAGGCCCCGGCGCAACCGCTACAATAGGATTGATACGGTTCACCCACTCTGGTGTATGGGCAAGCAGGTGGGTATTCCTTTGACTTTCAATTCAGGAGGCAACTTCATGTATCAATTTCCCAAACATCTATATGCAGATATCCGATTGGAGGATGTGTTTCAAACTTCCATTGCATATGAAAACGGCGCGCTGACCCGAAACAAAACCAGCCGCGAAGCCGGCGCCTTCCTGCGCGTCTGGGACGGACAGCGCTGGTACTACAGCGCCACCACAGACCTGGATCACATCCAGCAGGAGCTGGACGCGTTGGCTGCCCTGGCCACGCCCAACCCTGCCATTGACCAGGACCCGGTGGTCACCCGGTTGGAGGTCAACCGGGACGTCTGTCTTCTCTACAAAGACCGGGATGTGCGGTTGGTACCCAACGAGGAAAAGGTCGCCCTGCTCCAGTCCTACCTGCCTGTGGTTGCAGAGGTGCCAGAGATCAGCGACTGGGAGGCCGTCTACCTGGACACCTACACAGAAAAGTGGTTCTGGTCCAGCTTGGGTGCAGACCTGCACTTTGACCACCAGCGGGCCAGCCTGGTCCTGAACTTTACCATTACCGCCGGCAGCGTCCCCCAGGCGGACCGCATTCACACCTATCAGTCCGACTTCCCCAGCCTGGCCGGCCATCAGGAAATGATGCGCCAGAAGGTTTCCAAAAGCCTGGACTACGCCAAAAATGCCGTACCCGTGGTCCCCGGCACCTACACCTGCGTGTTCTCTCCGGAGACAGCCGGCGTATTCGCCCACGAGAGCTTCGGCCACAAGAGCGAGGCCGACCTGATGTTGGGTTCCGAGGCCATGATGCAGGAGTGGGCCATTGGGACCCAGGTGGGCTCCCCCATTCTGAACATCCTGGATTCTGGCCTGCCCGAGGGCTCCGGCTATGTGCCCTACGACGACGAGGGCACCCGGACCCGGACCACATACCTGATCCAAAACGGCAAGCTCACCGGACGGCTCCACAGCGCCGCCACCGCCGCCCTTCTGAATGAGGAGATCACCGGCAACGCCCGGGCCATCAACTTCTCCTATGAGCCCATCGTCCGCATGACCGCCACCTACATCGGCGGAGGGGACCTGACCCTGGAGGAGCTGCTGGCGCCCATTGAGCTGGGCGTGTACATCCATGATTTTAACCACGGCTCCGGCATGTCCACCTTTACCATCGCTCCCAGCCAGGCCTACATGATCCGAAACGGAAAACTGGCCGAGCCGGTGCGGATTTCCGTGATAACCGGCAACGTCATGCACACCCTCCACGAAATCGACGGCCTCACCAAAGAGGTGGAGGTATGCTCCCAGTCCACCGGCGGATGCGGAAAGATGGAGCAGTGGCCCCTGCGGGTGGCCTTTGGCGGCCCCTATGTCCGGGTCCGGAACATTCAGGTTCAGTGAGGAGGAACAAATCATGGTAAAAGAGCTCTATCAGACGATTCTCCGGGAGACCTCTCTCAACGTCACCAGCGGAGAAATCGACTCCATTCGAAAAAAATCCATTACCAAATCCGGCTGCCGGGTCTACCGCGATGGATTTCTTGGGATTGCCGGCACCCTGGGGGAACCAACTGCAAACGTCTGGGCCCAGGCAGAGGCAAATCTGGCCCGCCAGATTCCCTGCCCCTGGGGTCCGGAGACCGGCAAGCGCCGGACCTGCCGGCGGGGCGCCGCCATGGACGCCGGTCGGTTCCTCCAGCTTTCCGAGCAGCTGCTGAAAACCCTGGGCCAGGACTTCCCCCAGTTCATTTTCAGCAACAAAATCAACTTCACAGAAGATGAGGTTCGGCTGCAAAACGACGCAGGGCTGCACTATGCCTGGCAGGACGCCGCCGTCCAGATGAGCCTGCTGGTGCGGACCCAGGACTCGGTGAACATCTTTGACACCGGGATTGGAGGCGTATACCGCACCTTTGACCCGGAAGTGGTGCTGAAAGAAGCGAGAGAAGTTCTGGAAGCCCATCTGAATCCCATTGCCCTGCCTGATGTGGAAAAGCTGCCGGTGTTGGGCAGCCCCGATATGTTTGGACGGGCCTGGTCCAATGGACTCAGTGGGCAGAAGTTGGCCCGGAACGCCTCTCCCTGGTCCGGCATGGTGGGGCAGAAGCTGTTTGCGGACCACTTCACATTGCAGGTAGACCGGTCCTGCGACGCCTTCTTCCAGCCCTTTTTTGACCCGGAGGGGGTCACTCTGGAGGGCGATACTCTGCCGCTCATTGAAAACGGCGTATTCCGCCGGGGATATGCAGATAAGAAATGCGCCCAGGAGCACCAGATGGAGCGTACAGCAGCCGCAGACGGGGCCTATGACGACACGCCCACGCTTGCCCTGCCCTTCCTGTCTGTGATGCCCACAGGCAAGACCTTGGCGGAGATTCTGGACGGCCGTCCAGCCCTCTACGTCCTCACCAGCGGCGGCGACATCACCCCCGACGGCAACTTTGCCACCCCGGTGCAGATGGCCTATCTATACCAGGACGGCCGCCTGGTGGGCCGGTTGCCGGAATTCGGTCTCCGTGGCAACCTGTCGGAGCTTCTGGGTAAGGATTTCCTGGGCTGCTCCCAGGACCGGCCTTACGACAGCTCCAACGCCTGCGTGATGGAAATGACCATTGTACGCTGAGCACATATGAAAAGCGCATGCAGGCGGGTATCCGTCTACATGCGCTTTTCCGCTCTGCCTGAGCCGGTGGATATTTACTCTCAGCGCTGGTTCTGGTTCTGCTGCTGGTTGTTCTGCTGATTCTGCCGGTTGTTCTGGTTCTGGTTGTTGTTCTGCTGGTTCTGCCGGTTGTTCTGGTTCTGCTGGTTCTGGTTGTTGTTCTGGCTCTGGTTGTTGTTCTGGTTGAAATTCATCATGAAGTTCCTCCTGAATTCATTTACGGGCTTCCCGCGGAGGTAGTTTGCCCCGTTCCTGTCATTGTATTCCCAGTTAACTTTTGTCTTTTGGCCGGAAAATCAGAGCCGCTACAAACGCCGCCACGATGGCCACCGAGACACCACCGGCTGCCGCTTTCAGTCCGCCTGTAAAAATTCCCAGGAAGCCCTCCTCTGTCACCGCCTTGCGTACACCCTTGGCCAGGTTGTAGCCAAAGCCTGTGAGGGGCACTGTCGCACCGGCGCCGCCAAACTGGACAATGGGCTCATAAATGCCCAAGGCCCCCAGGAGGACGCCCACCACCACATAGCTCACCAAAATCCGGGCGGGAGTCAGGCTGGTTTTGTCAATGAGGATCTGGCCAATCAGGCAGAGAATGCCACCCACCAGAAATGCCTGCAAGTATTCCATAATTGCTTACTTCCTTTCCGTGGAGATGGATACGGCGTGACAAACGCCGGGGATGGACTCTCCCTGCTGAGAAGAGGTGGGAGAGAGCAGCGCGCCGGTGCCGCAGAACAGGATCCGGTGGAGCTTGCCCTGGCGAAGCTGGTCCAAAAGGTACCCGCACAGAACAATGGCGCTGCATCCGCAGCCAGACCCGCCGGCGTGGACGTCCTGTCCTTCCAAGTCGAAGACCAGAACGCCGCAATCCGTATAGCGGTCCCCCAGGTTGACCCCGATCTGGTGGAACTGATCCACCAGAATCTCTTTGCCCACCTTGCCCAAGTCCCCTGTAACAATCAGGTCAAAATCCTCCGGCGCCGCGCCCAGGTCGTCGAAGTGGGCGCGGATGGTTTCAAAGGCACTGGGCGCCATGGCCGCCCCCATGTTGTTGGCGTCGGTGATGCCCAGGTCCACAATGGTACCCACTGTGGCGGCCTCTACAACGGGGCCATCCCCTTTGCTGCAAACCAGCGCGGCGCCGGAGCCGGTGACCGTCCACTGGGCAGTGGGCGTCCGCTGGCCGCCATAGCCCAGGGGATACCGGTACTGCCGCTCCGAAGAGGCGAAGTGAGAGGAGGTCATGGCCACTGCCCGGTCAGCAAAGCCGCCGGAGACTGCCATGGATGCCAGCAGCAGAGACTCCGCCATGGTGGAGCAGGCTCCATACAACCCCAGAGCCGGAAGCCCTGTGTTCCGCAGAGAAAAGCTGGAACTGATACACTGGTTCAGCAGGTCCCCGGAAAAGACCAGGTCCACATCCTTTTGCTTCTTCCCTGCCTTCTGCAGCAAGGTCTCCAGCGCAATCTCCTGCATGTGGCATTCCGCCTTTTCCCAGGTCTTCTCTCCAAAATAGGTATCCCCATTGGTATAGTCAAAGTACGCCTGCAGGGGGCCCTCCGACTCCTTCTTCCCGGCCACGCTGGCCCAGGCGGTGAGGATTGGCGGTGCGTCAAAATGGAAGCTCCGAGTTCCCCGTTTTTGTTTTGCCATATTTCATCCTTCCTTGTGTCTGTCAAATCAGGGTTAGTATGTGCAAAGCCGGAGAAAACTTACAACCATACATGACAAAAAATTGCACAGATGGGGAGAGAACGATCTTTTCCGTTCTGATTGGAAAAAAATGGAAATGAGCAGAATGAGAAAGGCGATGCAAGCGGAGCGGTCAAGACCGCTCCCTACGCATATCTGATCCATCTATTTACATACTTCCCCGCAAATCACTAGCCCCTGTACTGGGCATTTGGTACAAATTTGCACCTCCAAATTTGTGCACTGTAAACAAAGTGTGAATTTCCAGGCAAGGTCGTTGACTTTCCAGCCGGATGTGCTAAAATCCAAACACTGTTAGCTTTTAACGGTATTAGCATTCCAATTTGGAAAGGGGGGAAACCGATGGACCGCAGACAGGCCGCGAAAGAGATTTTAAGCGCCGTCGTGGTTCTGGGCAGTCAAAAGCCCACTTCCATGGTTCCAATGCGGGCACAGGGGGAATCTCTGGCGCTGCACTTGCTGCTTCTCCACCCCAACGGGGTGGCGCCTGGGGAGCTCTGCCGGGCAATGGGCGTATCCTCCGCCCGAATTGCCGTGATTTTCGCCTCCCTGGAGCGAAAGGGCTTCGTGACACGCCAGGCGGAGTCAGAGGACCGGCGGCGAATCCGAGTGGCTCTGACCCCTGCCGGGCAGCAGCGGGCAGAGGAAGAAGACGCCTGCATCATTGCCCATGTGGAGCAATGTCTGTCCGTCCTGGACGATGAGGAAATTCAGTGCTGCATCCGCGTACTCCACAAGCTGGAGGCGCTGCATCACAGGCAAAGCAAGGAGACAATATGCTGAAACTTTTCAAACGATTTCAACGGAAAGAGGCTGTCATGATCTTGGTCTGCCTCATTTTCATCATCGGGCAGGTCTGGCTGGATCTCACCATGCCGGACTACATGTCCGAAATCACCACCCTGGTCCAGACCGAAGGCAGCGCCATGTCGGAGATCTGGCTGGCTGGCGGCAACATGCTGCTGTGCGCCCTGGGCAGCTTGGTTCTATCGATCATGACCGGCTTTTTGGCCGCTCAGGTGGCAGCTTCCTTCTCCAAACGGCTCCGGGCTGGCATTTTCCAGCAGGTAGAGGGGTTCTCCATGGAGGAGATCAACCGCTTCTCCACCGCCAGTCTCATTACCCGGACCACCAATGACGTGACCCAAATCCAGATGCTGGTGGCCATGGGCCTGCAGGTCCTTCTCAAGGCCCCCATTATGGCGGTATGGGCCATTGGCAAGATCCAATCCAAAAGCTGGCAGTGGACTGCCGCCACCTTTGCCGCCGTGGCCTTTATGTTGGTGCTCATCATCATCGCAGTCGCCTTTGCCATGCCCCGGTTTAAGAGAATCCAAACGCTCACCGACAACCTGAACCGGGTCACCCGGGAAAATCTCACCGGTTTGCGGGTTGTGCGGGCCTATAACGCCGAGGGCTACCAAGAGGGAAAATTCCAGGAGGCCAATCAGGCCCTCACCTCCAACAATCTGGCCGCCAACCGGGTGATGGCCATCATGTTCCCTGGCATGAACCTGGTGATGAACGGCCTGACCCTGGCCATTTACTGGATCGGCGCATACCTCATCGGAGCCATTCCCCTTACCGGCGCGCCGGCGGTAGCCCAGCGGGTGGGAGTCTTCTCCGACATGGTGGTCTTCTCCTCCTACGCCATGCAGGTGGTGGCTGCCTTTATGATGCTGGTGATGATCTACATCATCTGGCCCCGGGTCTCTGTATCCGGCAAGCGGGTGCTGGAGGTGCTGGAGACCAAGCCCACCATCACAGACGGTACTCGCCAGACGGGTCTGCCCGGCCGGGAGGGCGAGGTGGAATTCCGGGATGTATCCTTCCGCTACCCCGACGCCGCAGAAAATGTCCTGGAGCATGTGAGCTTCCGGGCCAAAAAAGGCCAGACCGTGGCCTTCATCGGAGCCACCGGCTCTGGCAAATCCAGTCTCATCAATCTGGTGCCCCGGTTTTATGACGCCACCCAGGGGCAGGTCCTGGTGGACGGCGTAGACGTGCGGGAGTACACCCTGGAAGCGCTCCACCAAAAGCTGGGCTATGTGCCCCAGCGGGCGGTCATGTTCTCCGGCACCATTGCTTCCAACGTGACCTACGGCGCAGGGAACACCACCGAAGAGCAGGTGAAGCAGGCCGTGCAGATTGCCCAGGCGGCAGACTTCGTAGAGAGCGCCGGGTATCATGGCCCTGTCGCCCAGAGCGGCGCCAACCTCTCCGGTGGACAAAAGCAGCGGCTGGCCATTGCACGTGCCGTGTGCCGGAAGCCGGAAATCTACATGTTTGACGACAGCTTCTCCGCCCTGGATTACCGGACGGACCGGGCCCTCCGGCAAGCCCTAAAACGGGAGACCGCCGGCGTCACCAGCCTCATCGTGGCCCAGCGCATCGGCACCATCCGGGATGCGGACCTGATCCTGGTCCTGGACGATGGCAAAGTGGTCGGCCAGGGTACCCACCAAGAGCTGCTGAAATCCTGCGAGGTTTACCGCCAGATTGCCCTGTCCCAGCTGTCAAAGGAGGAATTGGAACATGCATAACCCTCATCTGAAACCCCATCTTCCCTCCCAGCCGGTGAACCTGAAAAGCGCCTGGGGCAAGCTTTTGGCCTTTGCCCGGCCCTGGCTGCCCATCGGCATCACCGGCATGGTTCTGGCCATGGTGGCCTCCATTTTCGCCCTCATGGGTCCTGATAAACTGCGGGATATGACCAACCTGATCCAGGAGGGTCTTATGGGGGAGATCGACATGGACGCCATCTTCCGCACAGGCATCACCCTGGTAATTCTGTACGGTTTGGCTGCCATCGGCCACTATATTCAGCATTACCTCATGGCCACTTTCACCCAGCGGGTCTCCCAGGCCCTGCGCCAGAGTATCTCCCGGAAAATCAACCAAGTTCCCCTGGGCTATTACAACCAGGTGAGCTTCGGTGACGTGCTCAGCCGGGTGACCAATGACGTAGACACCATCGGTCAGACCATGAACCAGTCCCTGGGCAATCTGGTGACCTCCGTCACCATGTTCCTGGGCTCTCTGCTCATGATGTTCATTACCAACAGCATCATGGCCGTCACCGCCATCGTCTCCACCATCTTGGGCTTCGGCCTCATGATGCTGATCATCCGGAAATCCCAGAAGTACTTCGTGGGACAGCAGCAGTATTTGGGCCAGCTCAATGGGCATATCGAAGAAATCTACACCGGACATAACGTGGTCAAAGCCTACAACGGCGAGCAGGCCGCCCAGGATACCTTCGATCAAATCAACGGCAATCTGTACAACTGCGCCTGGAAGTCTCAGTTCCTCTCCGGTCTCATGCAGCCCCTCATGGGCTTCGTGGGCAACCTGGGCTATGTGGCGGTGTGCGTCGTGGGCGCCGTGCTGGTCAAGGGCGGACACACCGACTTCGGCACCATTGTGGCCTTCATGATCTATGTGCGGCAGTTCACCAATCCCCTGTCCCAGATTGCCCAGGCGGCCACCAGTCTTCAGTCCACCGCCGCCGCCTCCCAGCGGGTCTTTGACTTCCTGGACCAGGAGGAGCTGGCCGATGAATCCCACAAGACGCAGGTTCTGCCGGTGGAAACGGTGCAGGGCGATGTGGAATTCTCCCATGTCCGCTTCGGCTATACCCCGGAGAAAACCATCATCCACGACTTCTCCGCCCACGCCAAACCCGGCCAGAAGGTGGCCATTGTAGGTCCCACCGGCGCAGGCAAGACCACCCTGGTGAATCTCCTCATGCGGTTCTATGAGCTGAACGGTGGTGAGATCCGCATCGACGGCAAAAACATCGCAGATCTCACCCGGGAAAACGTTCACAACCTGTTCTGCATGGTCCTTCAGGACACCTGGCTATTTGAGGGCACCATCCGGGAGAATATCGTATACTCGAAACAGGGCGTCAGCGACGCCGACGTTCGGGCCGCCTGCAAAGCCGTGGGCCTGGATCACTTCATCCGCCAGCTCCCCCAGGGCTATGACACCCAGCTCAACGACCGGGCCAACCTCTCCGCCGGTCAGAAGCAGCTGGTGACCATCGCCCGGGCCATGGTTGAAAATGCGCCCCTTCTGATTCTGGACGAAGCCACCTCCTCCGTAGACACCCGGACCGAGGCGCTGGTCCAGGCGGCCATGGACCGGCTGACGGAAAATCGCACCTCCTTCGTCATTGCCCACCGGCTCAGCACCATTCGCAATGCAGACCTGATCCTGGTCCTCCAGGACGGGGACATTGTGGAGAGCGGCAACCATCAGGAGCTTCTGGCCAAGGGCGGTTTCTACGCCAGCTTATACAACAGCCAGTTCGACGGCACCGTGGCATAACCCTGTCCATCTGCCCGCCACACATTTTCCGGACGTGTTCCGAATGGGTGGCGGGCTTGACTTTTGCCCCTGGGGCAGTATAATAAAATGTGCGATTTTGGATTTTTGGGGCCAAATGCCCATATTTTGAGGAAGAGGAGCAATCACTATGGTATATCACATGACAATTGCAGGTCTGGAGCGGGATCTGCCGGTCTGTAAGGTGTCGGACAGTTTATTCATTGGCGCCTTTGTCATCTTTGGAGATCAGGAGCTCACGGTGGCAGCCGCCGGGGAGCTGCTAAAAAAGGCCCCCGCCTATGACTACCTCATCACCGCCGAGGCCAAGGGCATCCCCCTGGTCCACGAGATGGCCCGGCAGAACGGAGACAAGAAATACATGCTGGCCCGGAAGGGACCCAAGCTGTACATGACCGGCGTATTTGACGTGGCCGTCCACTCCATTACCACCGCCAAAGAGCAGCACCTGTACTTGGACACCGCAGACGCCGCCCTCATGGCCGGCAAGCGGATCCTCATCGTGGACGACGTCATCTCCACCGGCGAGTCTCTGGCCGCCCTGGAGGCCCTGGTGAAAAAGGCAGGAGGCAACATCGTAGGCCGCATGGCCATCCTGGCCGAGGGCGACGCCCAAAACCGGGAAGACATCCTCTATCTGGAGAAGCTGCCACTGTTCCACCCCGACGGCACTGTCATGGAATAACGTCAGCCAAACCTCCCCGCAGTCCATATGCATACAGAAAACCGGCGAACCCCAATCCAAGGGTTCGCCGGTTTTTGGATTCTGTTTGGAGTTCAAGAATCTCCTATTTTTGATCCCCTTTGTGGTAGGCACTACGAATTTGCCGAAAATAGGAGGAAACCATACTGTGTTTCCGCTGGGCGGACACATAGGTCCGCCCCTACGGAGAATTGGGAGGATGGGCAGAAGTGACTCGACACATTTTATCATTTGAATGCCCCCTGTTGGGCAGAAAGAGGGGGAATTCTATGGAAACACCGAAGAATCCGCTTATGCACCGCGTCGGTATATGATCGTAGGGGCGGACCCATGTGTCCGCCCGTGGTAGATATTACGCATTCGCTGAAAATGGGACTCTCACAGGAGGATGGGCCTCCATATAGCGGTCCAGGAAGGCCGCTGCGTCCCGGACCAGTTGGGCGCAGGGGCGGCTGTGGTAGAAGGCCTCGGTCCGTGGGGTGGGTGTGGCGCCGGTATCCGGGTGGTCCAGCAGCGCCCGGCACTGGATGGCCCCGTGTTGCTCCCGGAAGGCGGCGGCCAATTCCTGAACCCGGGCGTAATGGGCGGCCTTTTCCTCATCGTCCCCCGGCTCCTCATAGCCATACAACCAGCCCATGGCCAGAAATGCCCCGGACAGGGCGCCGCAAATCTCCCGCATCCGCCCCACACCACCGCCAAAGGAGGAAGCCAGCGCCATGGCTTCCCGGTTGGTGAAGCCGGTCACATCACAAAATGCTGTGAATACCGCTTGGGCGCAGTTGCACCCCTCTAAAAACAGAGCCTGGGCCTTTTCTCCATGATCCATGTTTCATCACCTCCGCAGGTATCCTACCACATTTGTCCCAATTTCACAAGGCTGACCAGTTGACACCCGGCAAAATCACGGTATACTAAAAGAAAAACTACAAATTCTGACACCATACGGAGGGAAACGATGAAGATTAAAGTAACAGCAGACAGCACCTGCGACCTGTCTCCGGCTCTCCTGACCCAATACGATGTGACCCTGGCGCCCCTCACGGTAATCAAGGACGGGACCGACTATGTAGACGGGCGCACCATCACACCCCAGGAGATTTTCCGCCACGTAGCCGCCGGGGGGAGCCTCTGCTCCACAGCGGCAGTCAGTGTGGGCGAGTACCAGGCCCTGTTTGCCCGCTTTGCCGGGTCCTGCGACGGACTTGTCCACGTCACCATCGGTTCCGACTTCTCCGCCTGCTACCAAAACGCCTGCCTGGCGGCAGCGGAATTTCCCAATGTACGGGTGATAGACTCCCGCAACCTCTCCACCGGGCAGGGCCATGTGGTCCTGGAGGCCTGCCGGCTGGGCAAATCGGCAGCCAGCCTGGAAGCCCTCTGCCAGGAGCTGGAACAGCTCACCGGGAAGGTGGAAGCCAGCTTCCTCCTGAATCGGCTGGACTATATGGTCAAAGGCGGCCGCTGCTCCACTGTGGCGGCCCTGGGGGCCAATCTTCTGAATCTGAAGCCCTGCATCGAGGTGCGGGACGGGAAGATGCAGGTGGTGAAAAAATACCGGGGCCCCTATGCCAAGTGCCTGGCCCATTATGTCAAAGACCGGTTGGACGGTCGTCCGGATCTCCGCCGGGACCGGCTGTTTGTCACTTACACCCCAGTGGAGCCGGACTGCCTGGAAGCCGTGCGGGAGGCTGTGGACCAGTATGGCCATTTCCAGGAGGTCTATGAGACCTCCGCCGGGTGCACCGTCTCCTGCCACTGCGGCCCCGGTACCTTGGGCGTCCTCTTCATCCGGCAGTGACGGGAGGGACTCCATGTATGCAGATTGTCACATCCACATGGTCCTGGATGGGGTGTATTACAAAGACGCCATTGCCGCCCACCGGGACGGCCCCCGGGAGGACCTGATCCACCTCCGGCTGGAAACTTACCGGTCCCTGGGGTTTACATACCTCCGAGATGGGGGCGACCGGTGGGGCGTGGGCCAGCGGGCCCGGGCGCTGGCAGGTGCATACGGCATCACCTACCGGACTCCCCTCTTCCCCATCTACAAGCGGGGCCACTACGGCGGCTTCATTGGCCGGGGGTTTGATACCATGGAGGAATACCGCGCCCTGGTCCAGGAGGTCCGCCAAGGCGGCGGGGACTTTGTGAAAATTATGATCTCCGGCCTTATGGACTTTGACCGCTTCGGCGTGCTCACCAGTGCGCCTTTGGAAGACTGGGAGATCCGGGAGATGATTCGCATTGCCCACGAAGCAGGGTTTTCCGTCATGGCTCATGCCAACGGAGCCCAAACTGTCCTGGCGGCGGCAGAGGCCGGCGTGGACTCCGTGGAGCACGGAGCCTACCTCTCCACCCAGGCCCTGGAGGCCATGGCAGCGGCCGGGACCGTATGGGTGCCCACCCTGTCCACCATCGGCAACCTGCGGGGCACCGGCCGCTTCTCGGAATCCGACGTGGAGCAGATTCTGGCCTCCGCGCAGGCCCGCGTGGCCCAGTTCCACGCCATGGGCGGGTATCTGGCCCCCGGCTCCGACGCCGGCGCTTATGCCGTCTTCCATGGCGCCGGCGGCCTGGACGAATTCCGTCTCCTGTCCGAGGCCCTGGGTCCGGCTGCGGAAGCGGCTTTGGACCGGGGTATCTCCGCCATCCGACAGCGGTTTTAGCCGTCTGCCTGTCTCCCAGAAGCAGACCGGCCAACGCCCCAGTGGGGACTTGCAAGACACGCTGAATGCCCCTTGCAAATCCGGGGCATTGTGATATAATGGCCCAGAAGCACATGTCCCTGGGGCAGGAAGGAGGTCATCCCATGGAAATTTGGACCCAAAGCCCAGAGGAAACGGAGCAAGTGGGAGCCGCCTTGGCAGCCCGACTCCAGCCCGGCCAGGTGGTGGCCTTCCGCGGTCCCCTGGGGGTGGGAAAGACCGCCTTTACCCGGGGGCTGGCCCGGGGCCTGGGTGTGGCCGGGCCGGTGACCAGCCCCACTTACACCATTGTCAATGAGTACACCGGCGGGCGCATGCCCCTGTTCCACTTTGATATGTACCGGCTGCGCAACGAAGACGATCTCTTCGACATCGGCTGGGAGGACTACCTGGACCGGGGCGGCCTGTGTGTGGTGGAATGGAGCGAACGGGTATCCGGCGCGTTAGAGGCGCCAGTGACGGTCACCATTGAGAAATCCCCCCATGGGGAAAACCAGCGGAAAATCACCATTGAGGGGGTACCCTATGCGGATTTTAGCCTTTGAAACCTCTGCCAAGGCGGCCTCCGTGGCGCTGATGGAGGACGGCAGCCTCCTGGCTGAGGCCTACCAAAACGCCGGGCTCACCCACAGCCGGACCATCCTGTCCATGGCGGAGCATCTGCTCCAGTCCTGCGACCGCACCATGGGGGATGTCAACGCCATAGCTGTCGCCATGGGGCCTGGCAGCTTCACTGGCGTACGCATCGGCATGGCGGCGGCCAAGGGCCTGGCCTGGGGCCGGGAGCTGCCTCTGTACGGCGTTTCCACCCTGGAGGCCATGGCGCTGGGCCTGGGGCAGCTCCAGGGGCTGGTCTGCCCCGTGATGGACGCCCGGCGCAGCCAGGTATACAACGCCCTATTCCGGATTTCCGGCGGAACTCTTACCCGGCTCCGGGAGGACCGGGCCATCTCCATCCAGGCCCTGGAGGAAGACCTGCAAAGCTTGGCAGAGCCTGTGACCCTGGTGGGCGACGGGGCCCTCCTGTGCAGGCAGACCATGGCACTCCCCGGGGAGCGGCTTCTTCTGGCCCCGGAGCACCGGCGGCACCAGCGGGCTTCTGGCGTAGCTCTCGCAGCCTGGGCAGCCATCCAGCGGGGTGAAACCGGTGATGCCAATTCATTACAGCCCAATTATCTTCGCCTGTCTCAGGCGGAGCGAGAGCGCCTGGCGCGACTTCAGGCAGCAGAAAGAAAGGATCACGAATGATGGACAACGTACACATTTTAAATCACCCTCTGATTCAGCACAAGCTCTCCATCCTGCGGAACAAGAACACCAGCGTGAAGGAATTCCGAGAGCTGGTCAGCGAAATCTCCGCCCTCATGTGCTATGAGGCCACCCGGAATCTTCCCATGGAGGAAGCAGAGGTAGAGACCCCCATCGGCATGGCCAAGGTCCGGATTCTGGCGGGAAAGAAGCTGGCCATTGTGCCGGTCCTCCGGGCAGGCCTAGGGATGGTGGACGCCATGATTGATCTGATCCCCTCCGCCAAAATCGGCCACATCGGCCTGTTCCGGGATCCCGAGACCCACGAGCCGGTAAAATACTACTGCAAGATGCCCAACGACATCGCCGAGCGCCAGGTGTTCATCGTAGACCCCATGCTGGCCACCGGCGGCAGCGCCGTGGCGGCCATCTCCTTTGTCAAGGAGTACGGCTGCAAATCCATCACCCTGATGAACATCATCGCCGCTCCCGAGGGCATCCACGCCGTCCACAACGCCCACCCCGACGTGGACATTTTCGTAGCCGCTGTAGATGAAAAGCTCAACGACCACGCCTACATCGTCCCCGGTCTGGGGGATGCAGGAGACCGGATCTTTGGCACAAAATAAATCGTGCCCTTTCAAACGCACGCTGTAACGCCTCTTTGGCTACAGCGTGCGTTTCATTTTGTAACGGAACCAGGAGTGCAGGTGTAACGCGCAGCCTTCCGGACACACCGACTGTGGGATCCGTCCGGATGACTGAAACCCAGACAAATTGGGACGGTGCGAACTGAACAAAGTACCATAGACCCGGACCCTATCTCTGCCGGTGCATCCAGGGAGTTGCACCCAGGCGGTAGAAAATCACATATGCGGGACCGCAGCCAGACAAACGCCTGGAGCGGCCCCGCAAATTGGGGATTCAGTTTACAGTAACTCGATACAACTTTTGTTCCTTGCGGTAGAAGAGATAAAATGTATGGTCTCCGGCTGCATATAAATTGACTGCCGATTCGCCCATATTTTTTAACGCTTCCGGGAGCGGCGCAGACATACAAGTGACGACGCCATCTTCCAACCGAAGCAGCTGCAGACGAAACCTGTAGTCTACAGCAAGGCCAAATTCTCCCGCAAACCGCATCCGGTACAGCGCGCCATCCTCACCAGAGCGGCGCTGGGCGTCCTCCCTGGCGGACAGAAGCGTTAATTCCCGGTGAAACTGGTCTGTGTCCTCATCGATGGACAGGCAGGCCACCATCCCCTCCCGGGTCAGATAGCAGGAATCCAGCTTCTCTTTCTTGGGAATCAATGTTTGCCGGTCCAGCTCCCCGGAGCGGTCAGCCCGAATCAGGACACACTGTCCATGGTCTGCATAGACGTAGCCAAATTCCGAGCCGCAGACGGACATCTCTCCCCCTCCCAGGGGCTCTGTCCGGTCACCAGTCTGCCAGGTCAGAAGGTCCGTCACCTGGCCGTCGGAAACGGCACGGACTCCAAACTGTCCATCCGGCTCCACATAGCTGAAGACTGCCGTTCCATCCTCCAGCGCCCACAGCTCCTGCACCGTGCAGGAAATGTCCGGGAGGGCTTTCTGATCCTGGCCCAAAAGGACCAAAACATATTCCGATGGGTAGACATGCTCATAGTCCTTGGCCCCGGCACAGCAAGCGGTTCCCTCTCCGGTCAACGCCCCAGCTTGATACCAACCCGGCGTCTCTGGCTCCCACTGGGCCGTGACACAGGCCTGCTCCACGTCGTAAATGCCAATCTCCCGGGTAAGGCGGTAGCTGTACATCTCCTCCTCCGCCGAATGCTTTTCCTGTACGGCAAACAGCACTTGATCCTCCCGAGTATCCAGGACGGTCCACTCCCAGGTATCCTCCAGCTCTGGGGAGAGGGGGATTTCCTGAGCCTCTAACGTGTAAGTTACAGGTTCTCTGGACTCAGACGAAGTATCCGCAGAGGCGGAAACATCCTCCTCGTTCAAAAGAGGTTCTGGGTTTCCGCAGCTAGCCATGAGAAAAGCCAAGAGCAGCACTGTCATTCTGTAGAGTTTCTTGCGCACCTCAATCACCTACCCAATTGGTGTCCAATCCCTCTGCGAAATTTGACACGCAAAATATTGGTCATTCGAAAGACCGATTTACAACAATTGTTCTGCCATTGGAATACTCCACAGGAGACATTTCAATGGCAGGAAATTCCAGGCGACTCTCTTCCCATGTTCCCAATCGCCGTAGAGGCCCCATATGTCCGCTTGCGGGGGAATGAGACTTTTGCATCAGTCTGTAGCAAATTCACAGTGTCTACAGCGGGCGGACACATGGGTCCGCCCCTACGGCGGGAGGGAAGCTGCTCGGAATGATCCGACATGTGATGTCAGTTTAATGCTCCGCTAAGCGGCAAACCCAATGGCGACACAGAAACACTTGTTTCCGCACTACATTGGTATTTGACCGTAGGGGCGGACCCGCGTGTCCGCCCAGCAGGGACGTCGTACGGTTTTCTCCCATTTTGGGCGAATTCGCAATGCTTACCACAGGCGGACACATGGGCCTGCCCTTAGGGTGAGATACCAACGCGGTGCATAGGCAAATTCTTCGGCATTGCCATAGAATACACTTGCACTTTTACTATATCATATTTCTTCCTATTTTCAAGCCCTGTTCAAGCAAAGAAATGCATCCAGTACAAGCGACATTTTTGTGGAGGCGGTACATTCGTGATTGTAATTTTCCCCTGGTTCCGCTATAATGGCAGTATATGTAACTTGAAAACAGTGAGGAAGTGAAGGCATGGCGGAATATGTCATCGAAATGCTGAACATCACCAAGGTTTTCCCTGGGATCAAGGCGAATGACAACATCACCCTGCAGCTCCGGCCCGGCGAGATTCATGCGCTGCTGGGAGAAAACGGCGCGGGGAAATCCACCCTGATGAGCGTCCTGTTCGGTCTCTATCAGCCGGAGGAGGGCACCATTAAGAAAAACGGTCAGGTGGTTCAGATCCGGAACCCCAACGACGCCACGGCCCTGCACATCGGCATGGTGCACCAGCACTTTAAGCTGGTGGAGTGTTTCTCTGTCTTGGACAACATCATCCTGGGCCGGGAAGACAGCCGCATGGGCGTCCTGCAGAAAAAGCGGGCCCGGGAGAAGGTTTTGGCTCTGTCCCAGCGCTACAACCTGAAAATTGACCCAGACGCCAAAATCTCCGACATCTCTGTGGGGATGCAGCAGCGGGTGGAAATCCTAAAAATGCTCTACCGGGACAACGAAATCCTGATTTTTGACGAACCCACCGCCGTCCTGACCCCCCAGGAGATCGACGAGCTGATGGAGATCATGCGGGGCTTCAAGGCGGAGGGCAAGAGCATCCTGTTCATCACCCACAAACTGGCGGAAATCAAGGCCGTGGCCGACCGATGCACCGTTTTGCGCAAAGGCAAATATATGGGCACCGTGGATGTGGCCTCCACCTCGGTGGAGGAGATGTCCCGGCTGATGGTGGGCAGGGACGTGCAGCTGAAGGTGGACAAGACTGAGCAAGCGCCTGGGGATGTGGTGCTGGATGTGCAGCACGTCACCGTTCCCTCCAGGGTCCACAAAAAGGACGCCGTCCGGGACGTGTCCTTCCAGGTGCGGCAGGGCGAAATCGTCTGCCTGGCCGGGATCGAGGGCAACGGACAGACGGAGTTTGTCTACAGCCTGGCAGGGCTAACCAGGCAGTCGGCCGGGTCCTTTACCCTGTGCGGCCGGGACATCTCCCACGATTCCACCCGGGCCAGGAGCAAAGCAGGCATGAGCCACATCCCGGAAGACCGGCACAAGCACGGCCTGGTCCTGGACTACACTCTGGAAGAAAACCTGGTGCTGCAGCGGTACTGGCATCCGGAATTCCACAAGCATGGCATGATCCAATTTGACGCCGTCCGGCAGTATGCGGAAAAGCTCATAGAGCAATATGACATCCGCTCCGGTCAGGGCCCCGTCACCATCGCCCGGAGCATGTCCGGCGGCAACCAGCAGAAGGCCATCGTGGCCCGGGAAATTGACAAAGCCCACAAGCTTCTGGTGGCGGTCCAGCCCACCCGGGGCCTGGACGTGGGCGCCATTGAGTACATTCACCGCCAACTGGTGGCCGAGCGGGACGCTGGCGCCGCCGTGCTTTTGGTCTCCCTGGAGCTGGACGAGGTGATGAACCTGTCCGACCGGATCCTGGTGATGTATGAGGGAGAGATCGTTGGCGAATTTGACCCCAAGACCGTGGACGTGCAGGAGCTGGGCCTGTATATGGCCGGCGCAAAGAGAATGGAGGGACATACCCCATGAAAAAATCAACCCGCCTGCGGGACAATGCCGGCCTGCTGAGCGTCATGGCCTCCGTGACCTCCATTTGCATCGGCCTTCTGTTTGGCTTTCTCCTGCTGTTGCTGCTGAATCCCCGCAACGCCCTGCCCGGCATGGGCAGTCTCCTTAGCAAGGGCTTTACCGACGTGGGCAACGTCCTGTACCGGGCTGCCCCCCTGGTGATGGTGGGCCTGGCTGTGGCCTTTGCTTACAAAGTAGGACTCTTTAACATCGGCGCCTCAGGGCAATACACCATTGGCGCTTTCCTGGCCCTGACCTGCGCCATTGAGCTGCAAATGCCCTGGTATGTGTGTCTCCTGGCCGCTGCTGTGGGCGGCGCCATTTGGGGACTTTTCCCGGGCCTCTTCAAAGCCCTCTTCAACGTCAACGAGGTGCTGACTGCCATCATGTTCAACTGGATCGGCATGAACCTGGTGAATTTCCTGATTCCCAACATGCCCCGGATGCTGGACTCCGACTGGGGCGCCTCCGCCTCTGACCGGACCGCCGCCCTGGCCAACGCCAACCCCGGCGCCATTCTGCCCCGGCTGGGCCTGGATCAGCTGTTCCAATACCGCTACATGAATATTGGTTTCTTCCTGGCCGTTGTCATCTCCCTGATCGTCTGGGTCATCCTGAAGAAGACCACCTTTGGCTATGAGCTGAAGGCCTGCGGCAACAACCGAGACGCCGCCATGTACGCAGGCATCAGCGCCAAAAAGAACATCGTACTGTCTATGGTCATCTCCGGCGCGCTGGCCGGTTTCGGCGGCGGCCTGTTTTACCTGGCTGGCGGTGGGCAATACACCCTTCTCCAGTCCATCGAGGGCGCCGGTTTTGACGGCATCTCTGTGGCACTCCTGGCCAACTGCAACCCCATCGGCTGCATCTTCAGCGCCATCTTCCTGAGCTACCTGCGGCTGGGCGGCAACGCCATGCAGTCCCAGGGCTATGCAACGGAGGCCACAGACATCGTCATCTCTGTCATTGTCTATCTGGCTGCGTTTGCCCTGCTGCTCCGGATGCTCCTGTCCGGCAAGCTGGGGAAACGTCGAAACAAGAACGGGAAAAAGGAGGCGGCTGCGAAATGAGCGTAGGTACCTGGGCCAGTATTATCAACCTGACCATTTGCTTTGCAATCCCTTTGATGCTGGTGGCTCTGGGTGGCATGTACTCGGAGCGGTCCGGCGTGATCAACCTGGCGCTGGAGGGCATCATGATCATCGGCGCTTTGGCTTCCACCCTCTTCCTGCGGGCATTGGACGCCGCCGGTTGGGGAGAAAGCGTGTTCACCTCCCAGCTGGGCGTCGCGCTGGCAGCGCTCATTGCCGGGGTCGCCGGTATGCTCTTCTCCCTGTTGCTGGCCTTCGCTGCCATCAACCTGAAGGCAGACCAGACCATCGGCGGCACGGCGTTGAATCTCTTCGCCCCCGCTTTCTGTGTGGTTGTGGCCTGGGCCATCCAGGGTCAGGGCATTACCGATATCTCCATCCCCACCTGGACCCGGTGGACGCCGGAACAGTTGCACATCATGGGCACGGTGAATCAGGACTTCCTGCCCTCCCTGTTTAAAAAGTTTTACATCACCATCCCCATCGCCCTGATTCTCTTCCTGGTGGCCTGGTTCGTCCTGTACCGGACCCGCTTTGGCCTGCGGATGCGGGCCTGCGGCGAGCATCCCCAGGCAGCGGACTCTGTGGGCATCAACGTATACAAAATGCGTTACGCCGGCGTGATGATTTCCGGCTTCCTGGGCGGCATCGGCGGCCTGGCCTATGTGCTGGTCATCGGCAGCTCCTTCTCAGCGGATGTGGGCGGCTATGGCTTCCTGGCCCTGGCGGTGATGATCTTCGGCAACTGGAAGCCCCTGCAAATTTTCCTCTGTTCCATCTTCTTTGCCCTGTTTAAAGTCGTGGGTACATATTACACCTTGATTCCCTTCCTGCCCAATTTCAAAGGCGTGGAAAAGGTGTCCAACATTTACAATCTGCTGCCCTATGTGGTCACCATGATCGTCCTGATTGCCACCTCCAAGTCCTCTCAGGCTCCTAAGGCCGAGGGCATCCCCTATGACAAGGGAAGCAGATAATTTCGGATCCTCCTGAGGCGGCCCCGTTGGGGGCCGCCTCAAAGTTTTGTCTGTTGTAATTTTCACCGGCCTACATGCGCAAAATAGGAGGGGAGTTCAAGCCCTGCGAAAATTCTCATCGGCTGCACCAAAAAGATAGTATACTTTTTCCGAGATGTGTGCTATACTGAATCTTACAGGGTTTTGCGTCCCCTTTGCTCCTGTTGGGAGCCGCGGGACAAGGTTGATTTTTCATTGTCTTTTTGCACAGAGGCCGGACCTCTGTGTTGAAAATACCGGATGGATTGAAAAACAGGTTTGGCAGGCGTACAGCTGTTTCTCCCAAAGCAACGGAACGTATCGGGGTTCCGGAGCCAGAGAATCGGGTGTTTTCTTTTGTTGCGCCTTTTTGAGCGAATCCGGTGTCCATAGGGTCTTTCCCTATTTTTTGTGCCGGTCAAACCCGGCAATTTGATTGAACGAATTAAAGGAGTTGTATATCATTTGGCAGAAAAATTGAAAATTATCCCCCTGGGCGGCCTGAACGAAATTGGCAAGAACATCACCGTCCTGGAGTATGGCAAGGATATGATCGTGGTAGACTGCGGCGTGGGCTTCCCCGAGGAGGACATGTACGGCGTGGACCTGGTGATTCCCGATTTCACCTACCTGGTCAAAAATCAGGGAAAGCTTCGGGGGTTCTTCATCACCCATGGCCACGAGGACCACATTGGCTCCCTGCCCTACGCCTTACAGCAGGTCCTTGCCCCGGTCCACGTCACCCCCATGACCGGCGGCCTCATTCGCCTGAAGCTGGAGGAACACGGTCTGGCAGATCAGGTGAAGCTGGTGACCCACCAGCCTGGCGATGTGGTGAAGGCCGGCTGCTTCCAAGTCGAGTTTATCCACGTGAACCACTCCATTGCCGACGCCGTGTGCTTCTGCATCCACACGCCCGTGGGCCGGGTGGTCATGACTGGCGACTTTAAAATCGATCCCACCGCAGAAGGGGGCATGATGGACCTGGGCCGCCTGGGCGTGCTGGGGAAAGAGGGCGTACTGGCGCTTCTGTGCGACTCCACCAACGTGGAGCGCACCGGCTACACTCCCTCGGAGCAAGTGGTGGCAGAGGGTCTGGACCGGCAGTTTAAAAACTGCAACGAGCGGATCATCGTCACCACCTTCGCCTCTAACATGCATCGGGTTCAGGCGGTGCTGCAAACTGCCCACCGCTACGGCCGGAAGGTGGCCGTCACCGGGCGAAGCATGGAAAATATGCTGAAGGTGGCCACCGAGCTGGACTACCTCAAGATCCCCTCCAACACCATTGTGGACATTGGTCAGGCCAAAAGCCTGCCCAAGGACAAGGTGGTCATCGTCTCCACCGGGTCCCAGGGCGAAAACATGTCGGCTCTGTACCGCATGGCCTTCTCCACCCACAAACACGTGGACATCCAGCCTGGAGACCGGATCATCATCTCCGCTTCCGCCATTCCGGGCAATGAGAAGGCCATTTCCAAAATCATCAACGAGCTCTACCGGAAGGGCGCTGAAGTCGTCTACGAGAAATCCGAAGGCCTCCACGTCTCCGGTCATGCCTGCCAGGAGGAGCTGAAAATTGTACACGCTCTGACCCGGCCCAAGTTTTTCATTCCCGTCCATGGCGAGCAGCGCCATTTGCAGATCCACGCCAAGCTGGCCAAGCAGATGGGCATGAACCCCAAAAACATTATGATCTCCGACATCGGTCAGGTGATGGAACTCACCAGCCGGAACTGCAAGGTGACCGGCACCGTCCCCGCTGGGAAGGTACTGGTGGACGGCACGGGTGTCGGCGATGTGGGCAGCGTGGTGCTCCGGGATCGGAAGCACCTGGCCCAGGATGGCATGCTGGTGGTATGCGTCAATCTGTCCAGTCAGGACGGCTCTGTGCTCTCTGGGCCAGACATCATCACCCGGGGCTTCGTATACGTGAAGGAATCGGAAAATCTCATGGAAGACCTGCGGATGATTGCCGTGGAATCCCTGGACCGCTGCCACCGGAAAGGCGTCCGGGATTGGGCCACCATCAAGTCCTCCATTAAAAACGATCTGTCCGGATATCTGTTCAAGACCACCAAGCGCAATCCCATGATCCTGCCTGTGATTATGGAAATCTAAGCATCACAGGCCTGCCAGTAACAAGGGCAGCTTTCTTGAATCAAAAAAGCTCTGGCAGGAAATCAGAATTCCCTCTGATTTCCTGCCAGTCATTTTTTGCAGTTTTCCAAAAAAGTCATCCGTCTACCGGTTTAGAAGAGGCTCACCTGACTGGTGTCGGGCAGGTCTCCGAACGCACCGGCGGCTTTCAGGTTCTCAATGTGGGTCTTGGAGACCTTGGGGCAGGCGGCAGAGAACTCTTCAATGGAGATGAACTGCTTGCCCTTTCGTCCCTCCAGAATGTCCCAGGCCGCCGTCTCCCCCAAGCCGGAGACGGATACGAAGGGAGGCAGGAGCTTCCCGTCCTCAATGAGAAATTTGGTGGCATGAGAGCGATACAAATCCATGGGGGCAAAGGAGAAGCCCCGCAGGTAGAACTCGTAACACACCTCCAGAGTGGTGAGCATATCCTCGTCTTTGTCCGTGGCCGCCTCGTTGCCGTCGATGGCGGAGATGTGGGCCTGAACCTCCTCCAGCCCCCGGGTCATCATGGCGGCGTCAAAGCCGCCCTTCTGGCTCCGGCGGTAAAAGTAGGCGGCGTAAAAGGCCAGGGGCTTGTGAACCTTGAACCAGGCAATCCGGAAGGCCATCATCACATAGGCTACCGCATGGGCCTTGGGGAAGAGGTACTTGATCTTCTTGCAGGAACCGATGTACCAATCCGGCACCCCGGCGGCTCGCATCTCCTCTTCCGCTCCCTCCGGCAGGCCCCTTCCCTTCCGGACTGCCTCCATGATCTTGAACGATCGCTTTTCCGGCATGCCACAGGAGATCAGGTAGAGCATAATGTCGTCCCGGCATCCAATGGCCTGGTCGACGGTGGCTGTCTTGGAGGTTATGAGGTCCTTGGCATTGCCCAACCACACATCCGTGCCGTGGGAGAAGCCGGACAGCCGCAGCAGCGTATCAAACCGGGTGGGCATGGTGTCCATGAGCATCCCCCGGGTGAACCGGGTATTGAACTCCGGAATGGCCACGGCCCCGGTGGGGCCCAGGATGGGGTCGTTCTCATAGCCCAGCACCTTGGAAGAGGTGAAAATGGACATGGTGTCCTTGTCATCCAGGGGAATTTTCTGGGCGTCCACTCCGGTCATGTCCTCCATCATCCGGATCATGGTGGGGTCATCGTGGCCCAGCATGTCCAGCTTCAGCAGGTTCTCCTCCATGGAGTGGTATTCAAAGTGGGTGGTAATGGTGTCTGCCGAGGGGTCGTCTGCCGGATGCTGGACCGGGCAGAAGTCCCAGATCTCGTTCTCCTGGGGGATGACCACCAGGCCGCCGGGATGCTGGCCGGTGGTTCGACGGACCCCCACACAGCCGGCCGCGAGCCGGTTTTCCTCCGCCCGGGAGACGGTCCGGCCCCGCTCCGACAGGTATTTTTTCACATATCCAAAGGCCGTCTTCTCCGCCACGGTGCCAATGGTCCCGGCTCGAAACACGTGGGACTTCCCAAACATCTCCACACAGTAGGCGTGAGCCTTGGCCTGGTACTCGCCGGAGAAATTCAGGTCAATGTCCGGCACCTTATCGCCGCCAAACCCCAGGAAGGTCTCAAAGGGAATGTTGAAGCCGTCTTTCTCAAAGGGACTGCCGCATTTGGGACACACTCCGTCCGGCAGGTCGGCCCCACAGCCATATCCCTTGGGCACATCAAAGGTGGTAAACTTACAGTCCGGATTGGGGCAGCGGTAATGAGGCGGGAAGGAATTGACCTCCGTAATTCCCGCCATGTAGGCCACAATGGAGGAACCCACTGAGCCACGGGATCCCACCAGATAGCCGTGCTCCAGGGAGTTCTGCACCAGCTTCTGGGCGGACATGTAAATCACATCGTAATGGCAGCGGATGATGTCTCCCAGCTCCGTCTCCACCCGCTTGGTGATGAGCTCCGGGGGATTGTCTCCATAGAGCCGGTGCATTTTGCCATACACCAGCCGCTTCAGATCCTCCACGGAGTTCTCAATGGAGGGGGCAAAGAGGTTGTGGGGCACCGGGCGGAGGGTTTCGCACATATCCGCAATGGTGTTGGGGTTGCGCACCACCACCTCATAGGCCTTTTCCGGACCCAGATAGGAGAATTCCTTCAGCATCTCATCTGTGGTGCGGAAATATAGGGGGTTGGGCTTGTCGCAGTCGTCAAAGCCCTTGGTGGCCAGGAGGATGTGGCGGTAGATCTCGTCCTCAGGGTTTAAAAAGTGTACATCTCCGGTGGCTACCACGGGTTTTCCCAGGCGCTCGCCCAGGCGGACCACCGTGCGGTTGAATTCCCGCAGCTCTTCCTCGCTCTCCGCCAGGCCCTTTTCCAGCATAAACCGGTTGTTGGCCAGGGGTTGGATCTCCAGAAAATCGTAGAAGGAGGCAATCCGCTCCAGCTCTTCCTGGCTCTTGTGGTTGATGACGGCCTGAAACAGCTCCCCCGCCTCGCAGGCGGAGCCGATGATAAGGCCCTCCCGGTAGGTGATCAGCTCTGATTTGGGGATTCTGGGATTTCGCTTAAAATATTGCAGATTGCTCAGGGAAATCAGGTGGTACAGATTCCGCAGACCGGTCTGATTCTTGGCAAACAGAATGATGTGCCGGGCATGGCGGTCGCCGATCTTGTTCTTCGCCCGCAACGCCGGCATGGCCGGGTTGATGGCCTGCAGGCTGTGAAGTCCCATCTCCTCCAGCTGGCGGCTCAACCGGTGGAAAATCAGGCCGCAGGTGAGGGCGTCATCCGCCGCCCGATGGTGGTTGAATTCCGGCAAGCTGAGGGCATTGGCCACAATGTCCAGCTTGAACTTCCCCAGCTGGGGCAGGAGATTTTGAGAGAGAATCAAGGTGTCCAGATAAGTCGGCCCATAGGCAATCCCCAACCGACGGCAGGCCGCCGACACAAAGCCCACGTCAAAATCCGCATTGTGGGCAACCAGAGGACGGTCGCCGCAGAAGGCCAGAAACCGAGGGAGCACCTCCCCGATTCCCGGCGCGCCCTTCAGCATTTCGTCGGTGATGCCAGTGAGATCCACAATTTTCTGGGTCAGGAGCCGTCCAGGATCCACAAAGCTTTGGAACCGGTCCACTTCCCTGCCCTCTTTCAGAATCACGGCGCCGATCTCAATGATCTCATCGTGCTGGGAGGACAGGCCAGTGGTTTCCAGGTCAAAGGCCACATATTCCTGGGCGAAATCCCAGTCTCCTGGCCCGTGGACCACAATTCGGTCGTCGATGTCGTTGACATAATACCCTTCACAGCCATACAGGATCTTGATATTCTGGTCGGTGCCCGCCACCTTGGCCTTGGAAGCCGCTTTCATAGCCTCGGGGAAGGACTGAGCGCAGCCGTGGTCCGTGATGGCAATGGCCTGGTGGCCCCAGGCGGCTGCTTGCTTCACGGCAGCGGTGGTCTCCGTAAGGGCGTCCATGTTGGACATGTTGGTATGCAGGTGCAGCTCCACCCGCTTATCAGCCGCTGTATCCAGGCGCTTGGGGGCTTTGTGGGGAAGGATGGCAATGGGGTCCAGCACCATCTCATTGTCAAACCGATTGATCACCGGCTTAGCCAGTACCTTCACCCAGGTACCTACGGAGGTGGCCTCCACAATGGCCTGGGCTTTGGGCAGGTCCCGCTCCCGGAAATACCGGTTGATGCGGATGGAGCTGGTATAATCCGTGATGTCAAAATTCACCACAATGGCATTGTTTTTCGTAAGCTCCTTGTGCTCTGCGGCAAATACCCGCCCGGCCACACACACCGTGCGCATATCCAAGGCCACATCCCGAATGGGAATCACCGGGTCTACAAAGGGGCGGCCAAAAATGGCCTCCCCGCCGGACGGGGCCGGAGCGCCACCCTTTGGAGAGGCAGCCGCTGCGCGCTCCCGGGGCGCCTCAGGGGGCGGCGTTTTGGAAAGCTGCTCCACCATCTCCCAGCGCATTTTCTCTGTTTGGCGGAAGAGGTCCGGCCCCTCCAGCTCTTCGTGGGCCTGAATCTCAATGGAGACCGAACGGCCAAACCGGTCCGCCAGGTACCGCCGGACCCCGGGAATGCAGGCCTCCAGGGCCTTCTTGCCATTGGCCTGGAGCTGCACCGTCAGCTTGTCCCCCTCCCAGGACCATTGGCTTCCCGCCAGAGAGGCCCGGGACCAGGAATCCTGCTCCACAAACAGCTGCATCAGCTCCTCCTGCTCCACCTGGCTGAGCGTGCCCTCCGGAAAGTGGGGAAACATCTCCACACGGCGCACATCATACAGTGCCCGGAGATCCCGGCAGGCCACATCCAGCAGCCGCCGGGGCACATAGGCGGCACACTGCAGCTCCAGAAAAATGGCCCGCTCCTCCATATCCAGCTCCGCATTCTGAATCGCCGCCTGCGCCAACAGCTCATCCAGCGGCGCGGGCGGCGAATATTGGGAAAACATCTGTAAAAAAGAAACTCGCTTTGTCATATTCTTCCTCTGAATCCCTTGCATCAGGCCTATGGGCCGGCCCGTCAGGAACATGTACACTTCTCTCTCATTTTCAGAAAATTTGGAATGTGCAGGCTAGAGCGTTTGTATATAGTCCAGGAGCGTAGGCAGGAGCTGGTCATAGGGAAGCTTCTGCACCGGCTGGCCCTTGACAAAGAGAACGCCACAGCCATCTCCGCCGGCAATGCCCACGTCTGCCTCCCGGGCTTCCCCGGGACCGTTGACGACACAGCCCATGACCGCCACGGTGATGGGCTTCTCACAGTCCCGCAGCGCCTGGTCCACCTGCTCCACCAGACCAATGAGGTCGATGGAGGTTCTGCCGCAGGTGGGGCAGGAAATGAGATTGACCCCATCCTTCCGCAGGCCGGCCGCCCGGAGGATCTCCCGAGCGGCATAGACCTCCTGCACCGGATCGGCAGTGAGGGAAACCCGCACTGTCTCGCCGATGCCATCCAGCAAAAGGGCTCCAATGCCCATGGCGGACTTGACCATCCCCATACGCACGGGACCTGTCTCCGTCACGCCGATGTGCAATGGGTAGTCGCACCGCTGCCGGAACAGGCGGCAGGCAGCCACCATGGTGGGCACCGTAGAGGACTTCATGGAGACACAGGTGTCGTAAAACCCCTGCTTCTCCAGAAGCTCCAGGTGGGAAAAGGCGCTCTCCACCAGGGCCTCTGCCGTGGGGTGACCGTATCGCTCCAGGAGCTTCCTGTCCAGGCTGCCGCCATTGACGCCAATGCGAATGGGAATGCCTTTGCTTTTGCACACCTCCACCACCGCCCGCACCCGGTCCTCCCCGCCGATGTTGCCGGGGTTGATGCGAATTTTGGCTGCGCCGCCCTCAGCGGCTGCAATGGCCAGCTTGTAATCAAAGTGAATGTCCGCCACCAATGGAAGTGGAGATTGGGCGGCAATCTCCCGGAAGCTCCGGGCCGCCGCCTCATTGGGAACCGCCAGACGGGCAATCTGGCATCCGGCGGCTTGTAGCGCCTTCAACTGATGGAGGCTCCCCTCCACATCCGTGGTCTTGGTATTGAGCATAGACTGAATGGACACCGGCGCGCCGCCGCCCACCAACACATTGCCCACGCGAATCTGTCTGGTCATGATACACCTCAAATGATAATTTGAATCACGTCTTTGAATAATATAATCGCCATTAAAATGAGGAGCACCACCATGCCGCCGGCATGGATGTAACCCTCAATCTTGGGGTTCAGTTTTTTCTTGGTGACGCCCTCAATACCGGTAGTCAGCAGCACACCCACGATCCGGCCGCCGTCCAATGCGGGAATGGGCAGCAGATTCATAATCCCCAGGTTGATGGCAATAAACGCGCCCAAAGAGAGTACATTCCAAAGCCCGATGGACACACTCTTCGATTGCGTCCCCACATCGGCAATGTGCTTGACAATGCCCACAGGGCCAGAGACCTCTTTCAATCCCACCTGGCCCCGGAATAACATGTGCAAGCTGAGACGGACCGTCCGGGCGTAGTTCACGGCGCTCTGGGCACTAAAGGACAGCACATTCCCCAAATTCCGAGGCTCCGCCACCAGATTGAGGCCGTAGCGCAGGGAGACGCCTGTGGGCGAAGGCAATTGGCGAGCCTCCACCTGGAGCTCCGGGAACGTCACCTTCTTCCCATCGCGAATCACCACAACCTCATGCCGATCTCCATTGTGGGCCAGATCCAGGCTGAGGAGGGTTGTAAAGTCATTGGCGACATAGACCCGCTCTCCGTCAATTTCGTAGAGCCGGTCCCCAGGCTGTAGGTACCCTTCCAGAGAACTACCGGACTGAATGCTCTCCACCACCGGTTGGCTGATGCTGCTAAAGCCGGCAGAAAACCCCACCAGCATGACCAAAATCAGAAAGCCCACCAGGAAATTCATGCCTGCGCCGGCAAACAGGATGATGATCCGCTGCCACCATTTGGCGTTCCCAAAAGCCCGGGGGTCTTCGCTGTTCTCGTCCTCCCCCTCCATGGCGCAGTAGCCGCCCAGGGGGATGCACCGGAGGGAATACAAGGTCTCCCCCCGCTGCCGCTTCCAGATGGCAGGACCCATAAAAATGGAAAACTCATTGACCTTCACCTTGAACAGCTTGGCCGTCAGGAAATGCCCCAGCTCATGGACCATAATGAGGATGCCAAATATCAAAATGGCAAAGAGAATATACAGAAAATACAAAGCACTAGCCTCCTAAATTGGCGTACACTGCCTCCCGGGCCAGCCGGTCAGCCGCCAGAATCTGGTCCAGATTCGGTTTCTCCACAAAGGGAACCCGATCCAGAGCCTGTTTCACCAAGTCATAAATGTCATAAAAGCCCACCTGATCCAGAAGATACAGGCCCACCGCCACCTCATTGGCGCCGCTGAGGACTGCACCGGCCGTGCCCCCGGCTTTGGCGGCCTCCATGGCCAGGCCCAGGCAGGGGAAGGTCTCCAAATCCGGCTTGTCAAAGGTCAGTGGACCGCAGGAGAGCAGATCCAGCGCCGGAGCCGGGCAGGGGGCACGGTCCGGCCAGGTGAGGGCCAGCTGAATGGGCAGCCGCATATCCGGCGCGCCCAACTGCGCCAGCACCGCCCCATCCACATACTCCACCAGGGAATGCACCACACTCTGCCGGTGGATGACCACGGACACCTGCTCCATAGGCAGGCGGTACAGGCGCATGGCCTCAATGAGCTCCAGGCCCTTATTCATCAAGGTGGCGCAGTCGATGGTGATCTTGGCGCCCATGCGCCAATTGGGATGACACAGGGCATCGGCCCGGGTCACATATTGCAGCTCCTGCCGGCTCCTGCCGTAGAAAGGGCCGCCGGAGCAGGTGAGGATCAACCGCCGGACCTGGTTCCGGTCCCGGCAGCCTGCCAGGCACTGGAAAATGGCGGAGTGCTCCGAGTCCACCGGGATGATCTCCGCTCCATACCGGTCTGCCGCTTCCATCACCAGCTCCCCGGCGCACACCAGGGTCTCCTTATTGGCCAGGCCGATCCGCTTACCAGCCTGAATGGCGGCCAGGGTGGGTTCCAGGCCCACCATACCCACCACCGCCGTGATGACGGTATCCGCCTCTGCCAACGTGGCGGCAGCCAGTAGGCCCTCTTGACCGGATTGGATTTGGATGGGCAAATCTCTCAGCCGCCGGGCCAGCTCTTCTGCCAGCTCCGGCGTGGCCATAACCGCCAGCTTGGGGCGAAATGCCCGGCATTGCTCCTCCATCCGATCCACATTGGACCCGGCGGTGAGGGCGCAGACCCGGGCTCCCAGCTGCTCCGCCACATCCAGAGTCTGCCTGCCAATGGAGCCGGTGGAGCCCAGCACCGAAATACACCGGCCCATCTCAGCCCACCCCCAAGGTGGGCACGGCAAAGGGCAGCATCCGCAGCAGCAGCTCCACCAGAGGAGCCACCAGCATCATACTGTCAAACCGGTCCAGAATGCCGCCGTGGCCGGGGATCAGATCGCCATAATCCTTGATGCCAATCTGCCGCTTAATCGCGGAGAAGCCCAGGTCTCCCAACATGGAAGCCCCGGCGCCCAGGACCCCGTACACTGCGCCGTACCAGTAAATCACGTCAAACTGGAAGGCCTTGCTGAGAATGAGGCCATAGAGCCCCATAAACAGCACACCACACAGGAGGCCGCCAATCGCGCCCTCCACCGTCTTATTGGGGCTGATGACCGGAGCCAGCTTATGCTTCCCCAGGGCCCTGCCCACAAAGTAGGCGCCGGAGTCGGTGGTGAAGGCAATGACGAAGGCCACCAGAATGTAATATTTCCCCAAATCATTTTGCCCAGGGTCCGCCCCGGCATACATGGCCCGGATCCGGACCAAGGCCGTAAGCAGGTATGGCAGAAGCAGCCCGGCTGCCAGACAAAGGCAGACCTTCTCAAACCGCAGGCGGCCATGAGACAGAAGGGTCTCCCCCAGCAGTAGGGCAAAATAGGCCAAAACGCCCAGATGCGCCAGATTGCTGTCCGGGCGGAGGCTCCAGAAGGACACCAACACGGCCATGACCATGGCATAAATCACCAAACGCAAATTTTTTACCATACCGGTGCGGTACAGAAGCTCATAAGCAGCGATCGCCGCCGCCGCACCGAAGAGAACCGCTGTGGCCCAGGCCGGCAGCACCAGCACAATCACCAGCAGCAGCGGCAGCAGCGCTGCCGCAGAAAGCACACGGGTTTTCATATGTTCAGACACCTCCAAACCGGCGGTTGCGCCGGTGGAACTCTGCAATGGCCGCATCCAAATCCCTGGGGCTGTAGTCCGGCCAAAGCACATCCTGGAATACATACTCCGAATAGGCAGACTGCCACAGGAGGAAATTGCTGGTCCGCTCCTCCCCGGAGGGGCGAATGATCAGCTCCGGGTCCGGCACCCCGGCAGAATACAGGTACTGGGAAAACAGATCCTCATTCAGATCCGATGGGGCCCGCTCCCCCTTGGCCACAGCCTCTGCAAACTGGCGAGCAGCCTGGATGATCTCGTCCCGGCCACCATAGTTCAGACAGAAGTTCACCTGGACCTCATGATAGTCTCTGGAACGGAACTCTGCATTCCGGCACAGCTCCTGCAGGCTGGGGGACAGCTTGGACAAGTCCCCAAAGAATACAAAATGCACCCGGTTCTTCTCCATATCCCGGAGCGCCTCCTCCAGGTACCGGCCCAGGAGGGTCATAATGCCGCTGACCTCCTCCTGGGAGCGTTTCCAGTTCTCCGTGGAAAAAGCGTACACAGTGAGATACCGGACACCCAGGGTCCGGCAGTAATTGGCAATCCGGCGGAAGCTCTCCGCCCCAGCGGCATGGCCTGCCGTCCGGGGAAGTCCCCGTTTCCGGGCCCAGCGGCCATTGCCGTCCATAATGATGGCAATGTGGCGGGGGGGCGGCAGCTGCACCGGCTCTTTCTTTTGAAACAGTCCCATATCGTCTCCGTTATGATCGTAATCTGGGCAGAATCGGAAGCCCCTACAAGCGGAACGGTCAAGACCGTTCCCTACCTGGTATCCCACCGTAGGTAGGGTCAGGTCCTGACCCAACTCCTCTTTCTGCCTTGCCCGAGGCGGCCGGTCTTCCGTCAGTACTCAGATGGCCATAAGCTCCTTTTCCTTTGCGGCGCAGGCCTCATCCACCTTTTTGATGTACTTGTCGGTGAGATCCTGCAGATCCTTTTCCGCTTTCTTCTGGTCGTCCTCGGTGATTTCGCTCTTCTTCTTGGCAGCCTTCACGTAATCCATGGCGTCCCGGCGGATGTTCCGCATGGCCACCTTGGCCTCCTCGGCATATTTCCGAACCTGCTTGGTCAGGTCTTTCCGGCGCTCCTCCGTGAGCTGGGGGAACACCAGGCGGATGACCCGGCCGTCGTTCTGGGGATTGATGCCCAGGTCAGAAACCTGAATGGCCTTCTGAATCTCCTTCAACAACTTGGTATCCCAGGGCTGAATCACCAGGGTCCGGGCGTCGGGGGAGGAGATGGTGCCCACCTGTGCCAGAGGGGTGTCCACTCCATAATATTCCACCGTAATCCGGTCCAGAACCTTAGCATTGGCACGGCCCGCCCGGACTGCGCCGAAATTGTCCTGGAGTACATCCAATGTCTTATCCATCTTGCGGGTATAGTCTTTAAAATCAACGCTCATAACTTAGTCCTCCTGAATAATTGTACCGATTTTCTCTCCCTGAACGACCCGCAGGATGTTCTGAGGGTCTTTCAGCTCAAAGACAACGATGGGCATCTGATTGTCCATGGCCAGGGTCATGGCTGTGGTGTCCGTGGCCTGAAGATGCTGGGCCAGGACCTGATCATAGGTCAAGTGCTCGTAGCGCTGGGCTGCGGGATCCTTGGCGGGATCTGCGGAGTACACCCCATCTACATTTTTGGCAAGCAGAATGGCGTCCGCTCCAATTTCCACGCCCCGGAGCACCGCCCCTGTGTCCGTGGAGAAGTAGGGGTTGCCGGTGCCACAGCCGAAGATGACCACCCGCCCCCGCTCCAAATGGGCAATGGCCTTGCCCCGGATATAGGGTTCCGCAATGCTCTTCATCTCGATGGCGGTCTGGACCCGGACGGGGATCTGCCGCTGCTCCAGGCAGTCTGCCACAGCCAAGGCATTGATGGTGGTGGCCAGCATCCCCATATGGTCTGCCCGGGTCCGCTCCATACGGCCGGAGCCGTCTTTCAAGCCCCGCCAGAAGTTGCCGCCGCCTACTACAATGGCCACCTGGACGCCCTGGGCCACACACTGGCCCACCACATCGCAGACCTCGCCAATGGTATTAAAATCCAAGCCCCGATGCTGACCACCGGCCAGGGCCTCTCCGCTGAGTTTTAACAGGATTCTCTTGTACCGAATCTGGGACATTGGAATCCACTCCTTTCTCCTGCGCGCGTTTACACTTCGCCACGGTATGATTCTCCTCCCTATTTTATAATAAGTGTGGCCGAATGACAACCGGAATTTTTCCCTTTCCACAAATGTTTTCCGTTTTTTCACATTTTCATGCCCATCATCTTCCGGTTCTTCCGGTTTGGCCCGCCTCTTTCGTCAAAAACCACACAGAAACTTTCGGAAATCTTCCAATTTCTGGCGGCATGGGGAGTTGATAAATGGGGCAGAATGCCTTATAATGCTTCTATTGATTCCCGAGACTTTCCGAGAGAGGATGTTATACATGGCAGAGAACATGGAAACCAGAAACTTCATCCACGCCCTGATTGAAGAGGACGTGGCAGAGGGCGGTCGGTTCGCCGGCAGTCCGGTCCACACCCGCTTCCCGCCGGAGCCCAACGGCTACCTCCACATCGGCCACTGCAAAGCCCTCATCATTGACTTCGGCACTGCCGAGAAGTTTGGCGGCATTTGCAACCTGCGAATGGATGACACCAACCCCACCAAGGAAGACACCGAGTACGTAGACGCCATTCAGGAGGACATTCACTGGCTGGGCTTTGACTGGGGCGACCGGTTCTTCTATGGTTCGGATTATTTTGAAAGGACCTACGCCTTTGCGGAAGAACTCATTTCCAAAGGACTGGCTTACGTCTGCGAGCTGACCCCGGAACAGTTTCGGGAGTATCGGGGCGACCTGACCCATCCCGCCGTCTCCCCTTACCGGGACCGTCCGATCCAGGAATCTTTGGATCTGTTCCGCAGGATGCGGGCCGGGGAATTCCCCGACAACCGGTACACGCTCCGGGCCAAGATTGACCTGGCCTCCGGCAACTTCAACATGCGGGACCCGGTGCTCTACCGGATTCGCCATGTGGAGCACCACCGTCAGGGTACCAAGTGGTGCATCTACCCCATGTATGACTTTGCCCACCCCATCCAGGACGCCCTGGAGGGCATCACCCACAGCCTGTGCTCTCTGGAGTTTGAAAACCACCGGCCCCTGTACAACTGGGTGGTGGAGCACGTATCCGTCCCCCATCATCCCCGGCAGATTGAGTTCGCCCGGCTGGGCATTGATCACACGGTGCTGTCCAAGCGGAAGCTCCGCCAGCTAGTGGAAGAGGGCCGGGTCTCCGGCTGGGACGACCCCAGAATGCCCACCCTCTGCGGCTTGCGCCGCCGGGGCTACACCCCTGCCTCCATCCGGAACTTCTGTGAGCGCATTGGCGTGGCCAAAGCGCCCAACACCGTGGAGTACGCCTTCCTGGAGCACTGCCTCCGGGAGGACCTGAACGAAACCGCCACCCGGGTCATGGCGGTGCTGGATCCGGTGAAGCTGACCGTCACCAACTATCCCGAGGGCCAGTCTGAGACCTTCCAGGTGGAGAACAACCCGGTGGATCCCCAGTCCGGCACACGCCCCCTCACCTTCTCCCGGGAGCTCTGGATCGAGCGGGAGGATTTTATGGAGGAAAAGGTGGGAAAATTCTTCCGCCTGTATCCCGGCAACGAGGTCCGGCTCAAGGGCGCCTATGTGGTGAAGTGCACGGGATGCGTCAAGGATGAGACGGGGCGGGTGACCGAAGTCCTGTGTACCTATGACCCCGACTCCCGGGGCGGCGACCCCGCCGATGGACGGAAGGTGAAGAGCACCATCCACTGGGTGGATGCGGCACACTGCTACGACGCCGAAGTCCGCCTGTATGACAACCTCTTCGAGGATCCCGATCCCGACGCTGCGGGCAAGGATTTTCTGGCCTGCCTGAATCCCCACTCCCTGGAGATCCGCCAGGGCTGCAAGGTGGAGGCCTCCCTGGCATCTGCTCAGCCTACCAGCCGGTACCAGTTCATGCGCCAGGGCTACTTCTGCGCCGATTCCAAGGATTTCCGGCCGGATCATTTGGTATTCAATCGGGCAGTCAGCCTGAAAGACAGCTATAAACCGGGAAAATAAACCGCAGCCTCCCTCCTGCCCGATCCGGCAAGCGGGCGCCTGTACCAAGATCGGAAACACACCAGTTCCGGGGCAGAACTCCCTTGTTTTCTCCCATTCAGCGGGTCTATAATAGATCGAATCTGAAATCTAGGAAATGAGGTGTTCTTGATGTGTACGGAGAAGCAATCTGTAGCCGCATATTTCGACCGTCTGGCAGCAGGTTGGGACGAGGCCAACACCTATAGCGACAACACAATCTTACAAATTCTGGACCTGGCGGACATTCGGCCCGGCGTTCACGTTTTGGACGTGGGCTGCGGCACTGGGGCTCGATTCCCGGACTACCTGTGCCGGGGCGCTTCCAGTGTCACTGGGGTGGATCTCTCTCCGGGGATGATCACCCAGGCGGAGAAAAAATTCCGCCAGCCGGAAATTCACCTGATACGGGCGGACATTCTGGCCTGTCGGTTTGACCATCCCTTTGACCGGTGTCTGGTCCTGAACACGCTGCCCCATTTTACCAACCCGGATCCCCTGCTGCGCCGGTTGGCCGGCTGTGTGCGGCCCGGCGGCCGGATTACCCTGGGGCAATGCATGGGGGAAGGCGCGGAGCTATGCCGGGCATGTCCCGGCTTCTCTCCCCTGCCGGAAACCACCAGGCTGGCACGGATGATGGCCCCCTGGTTTTTGGTAGACATTCAAATCTCCGACACGGAGAAATACGTGGTCTCTGGCCTGCGCAATGACTTGCCTGTCTGCATCCCTGCGGCAGCGGCAGTCCGGCGGTAGGCAGTCCCACGGCAGGGTGCGGCGCCCTGCCGTGGGAAAATTTGTTTTTCGAAAACTTTCTCCTCCCCCATTGTGCTTTAGTTCCATCCATGGTATAATGCAAAAAATCGAACATACTATCGTGATTTTGCCCACTTTGGAGGAACGCACCATGGATTTTGACTTGCACGCACCTTACACGCCCACTGGCGATCAGCCCCAGGCCATTGAGAAACTGGTCCAGGGACTGCGGCTCGGTTTGGAAGAACAGACCCTGCTGGGCGTCACCGGATCCGGAAAAACCTTCACCATGGCCAACGTCATCGCCCAGTTGAACCGGCCCACCCTGGTCCTGGCCCACAACAAGACTCTGGCGGCTCAGCTTTGCAGCGAATTTCGGGAATTTTTTCCCAACAATGCCGTGGAGTACTTCATCAGCTACTACGATTATTACCAGCCGGAGGCTTACATTGCCCAAACTGACACCTATATTGAAAAAGACTCCTCCGTCAATGACGAAATTGAGCGCTTGCGTCACAGCGCCACCGCCTCTCTCTTTGAGCGGCGGGATGTGATCGTGGTGGCTTCCGTCTCCTGCATTTACGGGTTGGGCGACCCCATTGATTACAAAAACATGGTCATCTCCCTGCGCGTGGGGCAGGAGCGGCCCCTGGACAGTCTCCTCCGAAAGCTCACTGAAATTCGCTACGAGCGCAACGACCTGGATTTTTCCCGAAATAAGTTCCGCCTTCGGGGGGACACCCTGGAGATTTACCCCGCCTACTGGAATGGCCGCGCCATTCGGGTGGAATTCTTCGGCGATGAAATTGACCGGATCTCTGAAATCAACGCCATCACTGGCATGCCAGAACGGTTCCTTGAACACGTGGCCATCTATCCCGCCAGCCACTACGTGGCCTCCAAGGAAAAAATGGCCCGGGCCATGGAGGAAATTCGCCGGGAGTGCGACCAGCAGGTGGCGTGGTTCCGCCAGGAAAATAAGCTGCTGGAAGCCCAGCGGATTGCCCAGCGCACCAATTATGACCTGGAGATGATGGCCGAAATCGGCTTCTGCTCCGGCATCGAAAACTACTCCCGGGTCATTGCCGGGCGGGCCCCCGGGACGCCGCCCACCACCCTCCTGGACTACTTCCCAGAGGATTTCCTCATGTTCATTGACGAAAGCCATGTCACCATTCCCCAGGTGCGAGCCATGTACGCCGGGGATCACTCCAGAAAGGAGAGCCTGGTCAACTTTGGCTTCCGTCTGCCATCCGCTTTTGACAACCGGCCGCTGAATTTTGAGGAGTTTCAGGGAAAGCTGCACCAGGTGGTCTACATCTCCGCCACTCCCGCCGACTACGAGCGCAGTCGCTCCGGGCAAATTGTGGAGCAGGTCATCCGGCCCACCGGACTGCTGGATCCCCAAACGGAAATTCGTCCCATCCAGGGGCAAATTGACGATCTGATCGGCGAAATCAACCAGGTGACCGCCCGGCAGGAACGGGTGCTGGTCACCACCCTCACCAAAAAAATGGCGGAAGATCTGACCGGCTATCTCCAAAAGGCCGGAATCAAGGTCCGGTATATGCACTCCGACATCTCCGCCATGGAGCGCATGGAGATCATCCGGGACTTGCGCATGGCCAAATTTGACGTGCTGGTGGGCATCAACCTACTGCGGGAGGGATTGGACCTGCCAGAAGTGAGTCTGGTGGCCATTTTGGATGCGGACAAGGAGGGCTTCCTCCGGTCAGAAACCAGCCTGATCCAGACCATCGGACGGGCCGCCCGAAATGCCGGGGGCCGCGTCATCCTCTACGCAGATTCTGTAACCGGGGCCATGGATTCCGCCCTCCGGGAAACCGAGCGGCGCCGGAAAATCCAGAACGCTTACAATGAGGCCCACGGCATCGTCCCCCAAACCATTGTCAAATCTGTGCGGGATTTGATTGAAATTTCCAAATCCACAGCAGAGGTCCGCCGTAAGGACGGCGTGAAAATGACCCAGGTAGAACGGGAGCGTGAAATTGCCCGGCTGGAAAAGGAGATGCGTCAGGCTGCCCGCATGATGGAATTCGAATACGCCGCAGTCCTCCGCGACCAAATCATCCAGCTGCGGGGATGTAAATAGTCTGCTTTTAGAATGCTGTCGAAATCCGTTGCGCAAAAATCTTGAAAAATAAATAAAAAAGTGCTTGACTAAAGCGGTTTCTCGTGGTAAGATATAGACACACTCAAAGAAAGGCGGTGAGTCCCATGTTCTGATGTGCAGCGCTTCCCGACCAAGAGGATCCTTTTTCAACGATTCCATCTGGCCCTTTTAGCTTTCATCAGAATATCCGACTTTTTACCCCTGCGCTCATGAAATCTGTATCATCACGTTTTTGAAACGGTTGGATTCGTGTCTCGGTATCTCCTGTATCATTGCCGTTTCTCACTTTGCTTCATTGTTCTTCCTAAGCATTGCTAGATATCCTCTCATTTTTCTCTATACATTTCTCATTTGATCTCCTTTTCCCAGCAAACCCCGCCGGTCACCCTCCCGGCGGGGCTCTTTTTTATAAAAAAACTGTGACCAAGCGCCAACTCTGCTCTTGGTCACAGTGTCATGAAGGTTCTTCCCCTTCCGGAGGGGCCACGGGGGCATCCGTCCATGTTATGCGGTGGTAGCTTCTGATGTTTCCGGTTCCTCTGGCGGTTTGGTTTGATCCGGTCCCTCCCAATCCACACGGGCGTCGGCCAATTGGCGGCTGTTGGCCGTGTGAAAGACAGCATCCAGGCCAGGCAACAGATCCGAAACCATCCCTCGCGTTGCAAACACCGCATACGTTCTGAACAGGAGTGGGCAGAGCTGTCCGCTGTCCATCACCGCTTGATGCAGCTCGTAGTAATTGCCGCTGTTCTCCAAGGCCTTCCGGCACAGGGCATCCAGCGCTTCATCGCTCACGCTGCCATAGGACAGGGCTCCCCCCTCCCGGAAAAAGGGAGAGAGATCAAAGTTGGGAGACAACCGTACCTCCCCCAAGTAAAAGTCAAAATCTCCCGTCTGCAGGGCCTGTGTGTAGGGTTCCCGGTCCAGAGCACGGACTGTGACTTGGAGTCCACAAGCAGTCAAGCTGTCCGCTACAGATTGGGCTGCCGTAACACGGAGAGGATTGTCACTGCACACCAGGAGGGTCGCAGCTGTATTTTGCAGTCCCGTCTCGGAGAGCGCGCCAGAAAACACAGCGGGGTCATAGCCATATGAAGCTGCCAATCCACTGTCATAGCAATCCGCCACCGGAGCCGCGGGGAGATAGGCTTCCTGGGCAAAGCCCCGGTACACCTCCGTCAAAGCGGCCCGATCCACGCCATGGGTGAGCGCAGCCCGCACCGTCCCATTGGCAAAGGGGCTGTCACCTCCCCGGTTGCAGCCCAGGTACAGGAGAATCCCCGTGGCACAGTCCCACAGTTCATAGTCACAGCGGTATTCCACATAAGCAGCGGAGCCCGGATCCCCACAGACCAAATCGGTCTGGCCAAACTCAAACTGGTCCCGAATCTCTGAAGGTGCAGCACTCTGGGACAGGGTGATGGTAGAAACATCCACCGCTGGCGGATAGTCGCTCCACCAATCCAGGCGGCGGTTCAATGCCGTCCCATCAGGCGCCATCACGTAAGGTCCCGTACCCAAGGGCACCTCCGTCCCCACATCACCAGCCCGCACAATGGGAATGTCCAAAAGCACCGGCAAATTCTCATACGGTGTATCCAGAGACAGAGTCACAACATCCCCATCGGCAGTCATTCCCGTCACATGACGCAACCGGTCACCATACACGGGGCTCCCCTTTGCTGCCTCCAGACTGGCTACCACATCCTGGCCTGTGAGCGCCGAACCATCGGAAAAGGTGGCTGCAACCAGGCGGAAGCGGTAGGTCTTCAAGTCGGAGGTGCAGCTGTAGCTTTGGCACAAAACCGGCTCCGCCCGATACTGGGAGGTTACGGAAAACAGGCCCTGGTACATCAGGGAAAGCAACGGCCGGTTCGTCAGCCGGGTGCAGGTATAAGGATTGCAGCCGGCTTCTGGCTGATAGGACAGGCCAAAGCTCCGGACCCGCTCCTCCCCGCCGGATTCCACCGTTGGCCCCACCTGTTCCGTGGGCGCTGCCGTCTCCCGGGGCTCCGGGGTCCGCGTACACCCTGCCAAAAGGCACAGGCACAATGCAAACGCTGCAAATGGAATGAGCCTTGGCATCACAATCCCTCCTGCGGCAGTTGGATGAAGCTGGCCATGGAACCCCGGTCTCCCCGGGTCACCCGGTGGGACCAATACCGGTCGTGCTGGCAGGCGGTACAATCCGGGCAGATGGCAATCTGCCGGACCCCTGCCCGCTGAAGCCAGATCCGGTTCAGGGCCTTCAAATCCACATGGTACTTGGGTCCGACACCGGAAATGGCCGTCTCCGCCTCTGATCCCAGGGCCCGCCGCATGGAATCGGGCACATCGGCGTCGGTCTCAAAGCAGCACCGGCTGATACAGGGACCAATGGCTGCCCGAATGTCCGCCGGATCACTGCCAAACTCCCGGGTCATGGCCTCCACCGTCCGGGCGGCAATTCCCGCCGCCGTCCCCCGCCACCCGGCATGGGCTGCCCCCACCGCCTGGCGAACTGGGTCGTAGAATAAAATGGGAGTACAGTCGGCTGTAAAAATGGTGAGCGTTACCCCCGGCTCCTGCGTCACCAAACCATCTCGCTCCGGCTCCACCGGGCGGAGCAGACCCTCCCCCCGGTTTGCCCGGCCCACCAGGGCCACGATGTCTGTATGGGTCTGGCGGGTAAACACAGTGTGCTCCGGGGCAAATCCCACCGCCTTGCCCAAAACTTCATAGTTTTTCCACACCCGTTCCGGCTGGTCTCCCCGGTGAATGCCCAAGTTCAGGCTGGAAAGGCTCCCGGTACTCACACCCCCCAGACGGGTGGAGAAGCAATGGGGCGCAGGCTGGAGAAGCCGGCTCTGGACATACTCCAGGCTGCCTCGTTTTACGGTTTCAAATTCCAAGAAGACTCCTTTCCGGGAGGGAGATGTTAGGTCCGTCCCTCTGCAATATCCTTGTCCCGGCAGCATTTCTTGTACTTTTTGCCGCTGCCGCAGGGGCAGGGATCGTTGGGGCCAATCTTTTTGGCCTTCCGCACAGGCTGCTGCTTCACAGTTTTGTCGCTGGTGCTGACAGCGGCGGCCTCTTTGGCCACTTTCTCCCGCTTCAGTTCCTCATCTGTTTTGATTCGGGCCAGGAAAATCCGGCGTACGGTCTCCTCCCGGATGGCCTGGATCATCGCCTCGAACATCTCATAGCCTTCCCGTTTGTAGGCCACCACCGGGTCCTCTTGGGCGTAGGCCCGGAGGGTGATGCCCTGCTTCAGATCGTCCATGGCGTCGATTTGGTCCATCCAGTATTCGTCCACCACCCGAAGCATCACCACACGCTCCAGCTCCCGCATGAGGGGTTCCCCATAGAACTGTTCTTTCTTGGTGTAGGTATCCAAAGCCAGCTGATACAGCCGTTCGGTCAGGTCCTCCCTGGACAGTCCCGCACATTCCTCTGCCAGGCAGGCGGCTTTGGGGAAATATACATTTTCAAAATGGGTCAACAGGGACGCCAGCTGCTCCGGGGTTTGGACGCCACCGGTTTCTGCCATTTCTGTTGTGACCTGGCTCTCCACCACCTGGCGGAGCATGGAAATGACATTGTCCCGCAGGTTCTCTCCGTCCAGCACCTTCCGCCGCTGGGCATAGATCACTTCACGCTGGGTGTTCATCACATCGTCATATTCCAAAACGTTCTTTCTGGCCCGGAAGTTCCGTCCCTCTACGTTTCGCTGGGCAGACTCCACTGCGTTGGAGAGAATCTTCTGATCAATGGGGGTATCCTCGTCAATGCCCAGGGTCTCCATCATCCCCATGATCCGCTCAGAACCGAAGAGGCGCATCACGTCATCCTCCAGGCTCAGGTAGAACCGGCTCTCGCCTGGGTCCCCCTGCCGGCCGGAACGACCACGGAGCTGGTTGTCAATCCGCCGGGACTCATGCCGCTCGGTACCGATGATGAACAGTCCCCCTGCTGCCCGAACCTGGTTGGCCTCGGCGGCAATCTCCTGCTTGTAGGCGGACAGCAATGTCTCATATTGACGGCGAATCTCCAGAATTTCCGGATTGTCTGTCTCGGCGTAGGAGTTGGCCTCAGCCAGCAGCTCCTCTGGCACCTCCTGCTTCCGCAGGTCATTGAGCGCCAGGTATTCCGCATTGCCGCCCAACATAATATCCGTACCACGGCCAGCCATGTTGGTTGCGATGGTCACTGCCCCCAGCTTACCGGCCTGGGCCACAATCTGAGCTTCCTTTTCATGGTACTTGGCGTTCAGCACCGTATGGGGCACATTTTCCCGCTTCAGCATCCGGGATACCAGCTCGCTCTTCTCAATTGAAATGGTACCCACCAGCACCGGCTGTCCCTTGGCGTGGCACTCCTGCACTTGACGAACAATGGCCCGGAGCTTTCCCGCTTCGTTTTTATACACCACATCGGAGTGATCCACCCGCACCACCGGCCGGTTGGTGGGGATCTCCACCACGTCCAGCTTGTAAATGGCGGAGAACTCCTCTTCCTCGGTCAGGGCGGTACCGGTCATACCGGAGAGCTTGTCATATAAGCGGAAGAAATTCTGGAAGGTAATGGTGGCCAGGGTCTTGGACTCGTTGGCAACCGCGACCCCCTCTTTGGCCTCAATGGCCTGATGCAGACCCTCGTTATACCGGCGGCCATACATCAGGCGGCCGGTGAACTCATCTACAATGATGATCTGACCGTCCTTCACCACATAGTCGATGTCCTTTTTCATCAGGCCCCGGGCCTTCATGGCCTGGTTGATGTGGTGATTCAGCGTGGTGTTGTCTGGATCTGCCAGATTTTCCACTCCAAAGAATTTCTCTGCCTTGGCAATGCCGGAAGCGGTGAGGGAGACGGAGCGGTTCTTCTCATCGACAATGTAATCGCAATCATAATCGTCCTGAACTTCCTTCTCATCGGTCTTGGCGAAGACCAGCTTCCGCAAGCCGGAGACAAAAAAGTCTGACATCTCATAGAGCTTGGTAGAGGCCTCCCCCTTTCCGGAGATGATGAGCGGGGTTCGAGCCTCATCAATGAGGATGGAGTCCACCTCATCCACAATGGCAAAGTGATGTCCCCGCTGGACCAGCTCCTCTTTATAAATGGCCATATTATCCCGGAGGTAATCAAAGCCCAGCTCATTGTTGGTGCAGTATGTGATATCAGCCGCATAGGCCTTCTTCCGCTCAGCGGGGGTCATGCCGGGAATGACCAGGCCAACCTGGAGACCCAGGAACCGGTAGACCTTGCCCATCCACTCGGAGTCGCGCTTGGCCAGATACTCGTTCACTGTCACAATATGGACGCCTTTTCCGGCCAATGCGTTCAAATAGGCCGGCAGAATGGCCACCAGGGTTTTGCCTTCACCGGTTTTCATTTCCGCAATCCGGCCCTGATGGAGCACAATGCCGCCAATCAGCTGCACCGGATAGGGGCGCATGCCCAGAACCCGGTCTGCCGCCTCCCGGCAGACTGCAAAGGCCTCTGGCAGGAGTGCATCCAAGGTCTCTCCATTTTGATACCGCTCCTGGAATTCTTTGGTTTTTGCCGCCAGTTCCCCGTCTGTGAGCTTCTGGCAGTCAGGGCCCAAAGCCTCGATTTGCGCAACTAGAGGTTGCAGCCGTTTCACCTCCCGCTGTGAGCGGGTTCCAAAAATTTTACTCATGATACCCATGATCGTCTTGCCCTTTCTTCCGAAACAAATTTCAACATGCACCCCACAGGCACATGAACATACATCTTCCTGCCCCGGCCAATGTAGCCCTGGGCAATGTTCCAATCTTGGGTATTATACCATAGGCCATGGGAAAAAGACAGAATAAATTGTGAACAAATTTACAGGCGTCCTCCCCATCCATACTCCGCCGCTGGAAACACAGAGCAACCATACGGCGCCGGTCCGCCATGCAAATCTGTTAAAATGCGAACATTTCACAGTAAATACGCAATTGTTTTTGCAGCCTCCTTGACATGGACGTATTCTTAGTTTTATAATCTAAGTAAGCAAAATACCAAACGGCAGCACCCTGCTGCTCCACATTTCACCCCCTTCCGCCATCTCACCCAAGGAGGTACTATGAGCATCATTTTAGACACCCAGCCGTATATGCTATATGAAACCGTTGGCATGCTGGTAAAATACGTGAACGGCATCTCCATGCTGGAAGTGCGCGACACCATGCTGCGCCTTTACCGAAAAGGCCTGGATGACACCTGGCGGCGGCGCTTAGAATGTCTGCAGAAGATCATTCAAACCGTCTGCCGGGATGTAGACCTGGAGGATCCGGAAATTCAGTACTTTTTCTCCAAACGGGAGCCAGGCAGTTCCCAAGATGCCACGACTCTTGCTTGGACGATGACCTTCCCATTTTGTGAGCATCAATCCCACAATCTGGAAGAAGAGGCGTCCATTCTAAAAAACAGCTGGCAGCAAATTCGAGAACGGGGCTTCCGCTTGGAACGCGGCGGATACTTTGGTACATCGTTCGTCCCCCTAGCCCCTGGAGAGCGGCAAGAATCTTTGATTCGCAACGTATACCGCCTCGGTTTTGCGCCAGATTATGCCGTGGAAGTTTTAAATATCCTGGAGGATTACGATGGGTGCATGGATCGGTTGGTGCGACTCATTACCCCCTACGCCCGGCGTCTGGAGGAAAAACTGAAGGAGCATTCCTGGCTTATGGAAACTCTGGTGGCTTATTGGACCCAGCAGTTCCAGACTATGACGCCGGAGTCTTTTTGGGCTGACTCTACAATGGGCTACCAACCCCCTCCCGTTCGCAGCGAACGTCATATCTGCTTCTCTCTGATGGACTGTGCATTGATTCATTCTGAAACATCAGAATCCATTCTCCATCCAGATCGGAATCTTTTTGTCTTCGGTTGTGCCGTTGTTGCCGAGTGTTCCAAGCGCATGTACAGCGCGGATTTGGATAGCGTAGCTAGCGCTTTCCGGGTCTTGGGCGATAAAAGTCGTCTGGACCTCTTAATGCGCCTGGCACAGGGCCGCAGCTACTGCCAGCAATTGGCAGACGAAGCCCACTGCAACAGCGGCAATATGTCCCGAAGTCTCGCCGCTCTATCCAAACACGGCTTTTTATCCCAAGAGCAGGAGCCTTCACGCACGTACTATCGGACAGATTTGGAGGCCATCTCCAAGTTCTTCCAGGAATTTGAGGATCTATTGGCCAGGCGAATCGAGTCATGATAGAAAGCGCTTGACACATTTTTCTTTCTATTTTTTCGCACAGGCAATCCCTTCCTCCAATTCCTTTCTGATGTGTATATTCCTGGAACTCCTGTACAACTTAAACATTAGCGCCTCTACCAAATATTGTCAATGGCGTTTCTCTATTTCTATAAAGATGAGCAGCGGAGCGTTTCCACTTCATTTCGATATAAGGACTCCCCCATAGAAAGTCGCCTAAATCTCTGGCTTTCTATGGGGGAATCTACGGCAGCTTTTATGGGGAAGGTTCCTGAGAACCCTGAACCGCAACTGCACCATGTTTACGGATGTAGTGAGAGAGAATCTCCACAAAATCTGAGGCCGTAGGCGCTTCGCTCAAGGGATAGCCTGCCATGTGGATCAGGCCTTCTGCGTTGTCTGACCAAATCCGTTTCACCACCAGGCGGATGCTGCGCTCCACCGTAGTCCATTTGCAGCCGAAGATTTCGGCTACTGCACAATAGATGTCCTTCGTCACATGCAGCAGACGGTCTTCGTCCTCCAGCGCCAGCTGAATGGCAACCACGGTCCGCCTTTGCGTCACACGTTTCCTGCCCGCACCCAGCTCCCGAAGCGTATCCTGAATGATTCGCGTATGTTCCATAACTTTGTCTCCCTTCTTGTATTGATAGGGAGATTTTACGACAGAAATCGCAAATATTCAGGATTTTCGACAAAATTTGCCGTGCCTCGACGCAAAAATAATTTGGAGCCACTTGAAAACAATATATAAATTAACTCAATGGTAGTCGTACATAAGTGTCAAACAGGAATCTGAGCCACACGGATGTCCAAGGTTTGGCACAATTTCGCACACAACAAACAGAGTGGCAGATGAAACGTTTTCCGTGCCATTAGTATCATCAGAAAAGCCTCACGCTTTCCATTCTGAATCAACAATTTGCAATGACGCACGGTGTGGGAAGGCCGTGAAATTCATCGAAAAAAAGAAGGCGTCCAGCCTGAATTTCTCAGACTGGACGCGATTTTAACGAGGGGATACGCCGGAAGCCGAAAGGATTGGGCGCACTGCGGGTACATTCGAGCATTCTCCTGCCAACAACACAGTTTCGATGCTGCTAAGGCCATTGTACGACATTTTGGCAAGAAGGCACACTTTTCTCTGGCAAATTTTTGCGATTTTTTCCGACAAAAGGAATAGAATTTTCGGTCTGGGGACAGCTGTAGTCAAATACTTTGTCCCGGTTTTGATCGGTGCGGGAAAAGGCTGGAGAAAAATAGCGTACACATTTGTTTGGGATGGGAGCTTATTGGCCACTTATACCGCAGCAGTGATCAGATAATAAACGAGACTTATTCTCAAAGATTATATAACTATATTTACCATCAAATATAAAATCTTCATCAATGTAAAATACAAGAGATTCGTCGCAGTACTTCCATGTTCCGCTCATTATCCTATTATCATTACTCCATTCCCCATATCTATATATATCAAACCTATTTGATATATACCCTATTTCTACAAAAATGGTTTTACCGTTTTGTACGATTCTCTCGCAGGAGGGACCCTTTCCGTCTTTCTCATATTCCAATATGAATTCTGGCTCATCGCAGACCCACCGTTCTGCAATTTGGTATGGATACAATCTTTTCTCTATGTTGCAACCAGACAGTAAAAAGATCGTCAATACTAAGCACAAGGTAAACTCAATCAACCTTGATGACAAACGCTTCAATAAGAGCACCCCCTTTGTAGATCTCTCCAAAACAATCATACTGGTATGGATGTCTAATATTATATACGTTGTATGCAGTATATGATCCATCTTTGTATTGTGCAGTCATCGTATGGAATCCATGCATTACATTTTTAACAGAATTCAGCACGGTAAATATTACAATATCACCCTCGGAGATATTTTGTTCTACTTCAGTTGCGCGTGTACAGCCAATTGCCTCAATGTTATGAGTCTGTAAAAAGCTGGAAATATGCCATGGTGCCACTCCGAAAATCCCGCCCAGCAGTGTACCATGCACTTGGGAATATTCGTCCCCAATATCACCTAGTGACATCAGTTCTCCAAGCAGTTGCATCATATTGTATGTTGCAATTACACCACATCCTGCTTGCTCATACGTACTCCATCCGAAAGGTGCATCAGAAAATGGTTGTACTCCCTGACCATTGACCATACCAGCCGTTTTGTCATGTGGATCTGGTGAACCACCACCACCGTCATTCACAAACGTAAATGTTGGCCCATTTGCTCGTGTACCTGTTGGGTCATCATAACACACCGGGTTATTGTTGCAATATGCAAACATGTTACAACCAGCTAACCCTTGCCCCGTACTTGCATACCTATCCGCATTCACAAACCGGCAAGTCATCGGGTCATAATACCGGCTCTGCAAGTAATACAGTCCCGTATCCCCGTCATACCGATACCCACGATACCGGAACGGGTTATACGTGGCAACATGGTTCGCCGTTTGCGCAATTGTCTTCCCGCTGGCATCCTTGATCCCCCGCGGGTTCCCCCAGGGGTCGTATTGGTAGGTCGCAATCAGGGTCCCATAGGGCTTCTGTGTGCTCGCATTGTAGTCGTACCGATAGATCGCTACGATATCTCCCTGGACGTTCTTTGCAAAATAGTAATTCTCCCATTTGGTCTCCGTTGGATACTGCATTCCAAAACCCACAGGGTTGTTACTCTCGTCATACAGATACCGCATCGTGTACCACTCTGCGCCGCTGTCGTAATGTCGCTGTTCCGCCACTGGCAGACCATCTATGATGTAATACTCTGTATACCCGCCGTCTGCGTTGGTTTTTCTCGTCCGCAGGCCGTTTACGTCGTACTCATAGCTGTATGTGGTTCCTCCCAGGCTGTAGCTCGCCAATTGGCGTCCATTCCGCCACGTCATCGTTCCCCCGTTGTAGTACTTCGTTGGGTTCCCGTTGGCGTCATACGTGATGCTCTGCCCGTCAAAGGCCGTCAGCAGATCTTTCCAGTTGCTATCCCCATAGGTATAGGTATGCTCTTCTTTGATGATCGTTGCCGTGCCATCCTCGATCCGCCACGACGTCAGGTTCCCTGCATTGTCGTAATAGTACTTATACCGCTTCTGTGCTGTGCCATTTGCTGCATATTCTGTGGCATACTGCATCTGTCCCAGCTTATCATAGGCGTAGGCGATATAGCTGTTATCCTTCAGATTCGTGATCCGCGTGATGTTGTTCCGCACATCATACGTATACCGGTACCCCGACTGTTTGGTACTGCTTCCCTTCAGGGTTGTGTAATAGGTTTCCGGCAAAGTTGTGGTTGTTCCTGTCTCGCTTCCTGCCAGGTAGGTGTAGTGCTCGTCCAGAATGTTGCCTACCCGTCGCTGTGTCAGGCGGGACAGGTCATCATAGCTGTACGTGATCCAGCTGTTGGAGAACAAGGCCATTCCTTTCAACGTGCCTTCTCCTACATTGGTACGATCCTCTACAACCGAATTGCCGTCCCCATTATAATAGAAGCTTTCCGTGGCGTTGTCAACTACTCCGGGGATCGAATAACTCATTCGCGTCAGTCGGTTGTTGGTATCGTACTGATACGACGCCCGCAGCTCTGCCGTTCCTCCTGTCTGGTCCGTGCCAATCAGGCGGCCTATGGTATCATAGTTGTAGGTATACCGAATCGGACTGCCACCATTCCGAATATTGCTATTATTAATAAATTTATTTGGCATTCCCGAAAGCACACGATACCCGTAGGCCAAACGGCTCGCACTTCTTCGGAGCCGCTACGTTGTCATATTGCGTCAAGAGCATCCCACTCCGCTTGATGTTTGACAGCTTTTACCTTATGCATATGATCTAAACATATAAACTTGTGGTGTACCATACTTAAAAAACATTTCATATTGTGTAGCAATACTTTCCATTGTAACATTTCTGCATATAACTTCCCTTGACATTGGAATCTCGTCAAATATGTTATATAGGCAATTCCATCCGGCGATTTTGTTTAGCTCTACCTGGTCGCTAATTATATTTATATACTCATCATGCATCCTGTCTATAATAGTTTGTATGCTACACCTATCTGCAATTCCAATACAGTAATTAATACATTTAATAACCATATCCCTTATAACGGCAGAATCTTTCTGTCTGCATTTAACCCATATTCTAAACTCTGGAATGCAATCTGCTATAATTACAGGTGATAATATCGTTGCATTTCGACTTGCAAGTGCATCCCCTAAGCCCATTCTTATTATGCAAGCTATTGCATCCAGACTAAGAATATCAGCACGCGCAATATCTATTCTGTATGATACTATAGTATTATAATTTCCATATCTAGAAGTCATATGGTCGTATCCTACATTATATTCATGCGCGTATCTACTTGGATGTTGACACATAATTCTGTGACTTATATTATAACTATTAAGTAATTTATCAACCTGTACCGCTACCTTTTTAGATATTTCGCCAGTCAAAATACACAGTAGTTTTTCGCTACAATATGTATTATCCATCCAGCTAGAAATATCATTATTTCCTAACGATCTTACATTCCCCCTCCTTCCGCAGACAGGTTCCGTCAACCTGGATTTAGGTGCACGAAGTCTATAATATGCCTGTTCCGGTTTCCTTCTCCTGCATTTTCCCAAATTTCTTTTTTTAAGTGCTTCAATGCCACTTAAATCAACCTCATTATTCAGTATCCTGAACAGTATCCTTTCAATGCTTTCAACAGCGCCGTCTTGTGAGATTTGAAATAATAGCTCACTGAATCCATAATACGTATGAGCCGTTACATTCTCGGCTTCTGCCTCAACTATATTAAATATAATATCATCTACAACATACGATATTCCAACATTTTCACCCGTTTCCAAAAGAACACCATTTCGTACATATAAACCAAAAGTAATATCGTTAAAACCTTCCATTTTACAACAGTGCCTTACCTCACTACCCAAATACCATGCCAACTCCTTTTCTAATTAGTTCCCCCAAAATAGGAATTGCAGCATCATCTGCACACCCAACAACAGTGGCATCATCTAAAACGACAATAGCTAGGACTATCACACCACCAATGGCCAAAGCTCCACCCTCTATAACATTGCACCAATTCCCCTCCAAATTCATTTTTGGTATACTAAAAATCGGTTCAGGAATATCTGGATGCCCCATGGATCTTCGCACTCCACGATTTCCCTTCGCCCTTCGGCTATGTTCTTCACCATTTGGGTGCCCAACATTTCTCTCGCGCGCACCTGTCTGTGATCTCTGGTCATTTCCATGTCTGTCATCTTTTCTTTTTACTTTCTTTTGTCTGCCAGCTATCACGCTTGTGTCATCATCTTCTCCTATTTCTGAGGGTCCTGCATGTCCACCATCATTTACGCACATATATCCAGGCCCACTTATCATCGCTCCGGTTTGGTCATCATACCGTACGGGGCTATTGTTACAATATGAAAACATATTGTTTCCAATAGGTCCTTGTCCTGTACTTGCATACCGATCCGCATTCACAAACCGACAAGTCATCGGGTCATAATACCGGCTCTGTAAATAATACAGTCCCGTATCCACGTCATACCGATATCCTCGATACCGGAACGGGTTATACGTGGCAATATGGTTCCCCGTCTGCGCAATTGCCTTCCCGCTGGCATCCTTGATCCCCCGCGGGTTCCCCCAGGGGTCGTATTGGTAG
>UQXI01000017.1 GCA_900544975.1 uncultured Eubacteriales bacterium | reverse complement strand
CCACCTCCTGATCCATCTGCTTGGCCAGTTCCTCCGGCCCCATGGCCACGAAGTGCATCCCCAGCTTGGCGGCGCCCATCATCCACGCATAGCACATATTGTTCCGCACATCGCCGGGGAACACCACCTTCACCTGGTTCAGGGGCTTGTGGCAGTGCTCCTCAATGGTCATCATGTCCGCCAGGATCTGGGTGGGGTGGTCTGCGTCGGTGAGACCGTTCCAGACGGGCACACCGGCGTACTTCGCCAGATCCTCCACCACCTTCTGGTCGTAGCCCCGGTACTCGATGCCGTCGAAAAACCGGCCCAGCACTTTGGCGGTGTCCTCCAGAGACTCCTTCTTGCCCATCTGGCTGCTGCCGGCGTCCAGATAGGTGACGTGGCCCCCCTCCTGGGTAGCAGCCACCTCGAAGGAGCAGCGGGTGCGGGTGGAGGTCTTTTCAAACAGCAGGACGATGTTCTTGCCGGCCAGGTACCGGTGAGGCGTCCCGGCGCGCTTCATACGCTTAAAGTCTTTGCTCAGCTCCAGCAGGTAGCGGATTTCGGCAGGGGTATAGTCCAGAAGCTTCAGATAGTGTCTTCCACGGAGATTGACAGGCATAGTGTTGTTCCTTCCTTTTTTAGAATTTGACGTCCCGAATCAGAGGCATGCTCATGCAGCGGGGACCGCCCCGGCCGCGGGAGAGCTCGCCGCTTGGGATTTTCAGCACGGTAATACCGTAGCTTTCCAGAATCTCATTGGTGATGTAGTTCCGGTCGTAGGCGATGACCACGCCGGGGCGGATGCACAGGGTGTTGGAGCCATCGTTCCACTGCTCCCGCTGGGCAGCGATTTGATCCTGGCCGCCGCAGAGAATCAGGGTCACCTGATCCAAGTGGAGATAATGGGCCAGGGCATGGGCCAAATCCATATCCAGCTGGCGGGCAGTGAGCTCGCCGCCTTTCCCTTGGGTCACCTCAAAAATCCGCAGGGTGGGGAGGATGGCGGGATGGACCACGAACTTGTCCACATCCACCTGGGTCATCACCGTATCTAGGTGCATGAAGGCCCGCTTACTGGGGATGCTCATGGCCAGAATGGTCCGGATTTTGGATTCCGGCCGACGGAACACATTGCGTGCCAGCTGTTCAATGGCCTCCGGCATGGTCCGCTGAGAGATGCCCACGGCCAGGACGGACTCCGACAAGTTCATCACGTCGCCGCCCTCCAGGGAATAGGGGGCGTCCGGCGTGTAGTAGAACGGAGTCCCGGCGTAGTCGGGGTGATGTTGCAGAATGTAAGCGCCGTACAGTGTCTCCCGGCGGCGGGTAGCCGAATACATCCGGTGCAGGGCAACGCCACCGCCAATGGATGCAAAGGGATCCCGGGTGAAGTACAGGTTGGGAATGGGCTCCAGAGCAAAGTCTGACTTGCAGTGAAGCATAGCGGTCAGGGACTCTGTGTGGTTCAATGCCAGGTCGGAAAAGGGAATGCCGGCCATGGTGTGCAGAACCATCTCATGTACGTCGTCCATGGAGCCCAGGTATGCCTGAAGCTCCCGCTCATACCGGTGGGCGACGCTGCCGCTTTTTTGGGTAAAATCCCGAATGAATGCTTCTTTGAGCGTTTGATCCTGAGACAGGGCCTCGGCAGTGAGCTTGGACAGATATACCACTTCCACGCCGTTGTCCTGCAGGATTTGAGCAAAACGGTCATGCTCTGTCTGAGCGCCTTTCAGATAGGGGATGTCGTCAAAAAGCAGTCGCTCCAGAGAGCCAGGTACCAGATGCTCCAGCTCTTGGCCGGGCCGGTGCAGCAGCACGCGGCGAAGGGGGGCAATTTCGCTGTAGACTTGAATTGGCATAAGAAAACTCCTTTGGACGGATTTGAAATACTACTTCGCCAGGTTCTTTTTTGCACGGCGGAGCGCCAAAATGCGCTGCATCTCGTTGTATACGATCATGTATCCTTCGTCTACGCCCATGCCAGGCTTGGCCAGAATCTGATCCGGCTGGGTGGCCATGGCGCACTGGACGCAAACCTGGGCGCTGCGGTCCGTCTCGTTGCAGGTACCGCCCTGGTAGGCGCCAATGCCTTTGGCCTTGCAGTAAAGAACCGCTTCAATGGTATTGTTGATGCCGCCCAAATCGGGGGTTTTGATTTGGACCATATGGCCGGCTTTGTGATCGGCGAAAAGCTTGATGTCTTCCAACGTGTTGCACCACTCGTCGGCCACCAGCTCCACCTGGATTCCCCGGCGGTCCAGCTCTGCCGTGAGGCCAGCCAGTGCCTCCAGCTGTGTCTGACGGTCGCAATCGCAGTCCATGGGGCCCTCAATGCGCAGGTGCAGGGGCTTGGCCAGCTCCTCCAGCTTGGCCAGATAATCGGCCATAGCGGAATAGTTGTTGTTTCCATAGAGGGCGCCGATGGTGCCATACACATCCAGATGCAGCACGGGGGTATAGTCGGGATCCAGCCGCTTGGCGAGCACCCGATCCCGGAGCCATGCCACATAGTCCGCCAGCTTTTCACCCTGGAGCCCCAGCTTCTCCTTGACGTTGTTGATGAGGCCGTGAGGCAGCACCTGTGCGCCCTTGATGATCATCTTGTCTGCGTTGTTGTACCGGTCGTCTCCGGACTGGGTGAAGATGGGGATGGGAGTTTCCGTGACGGTGCAGCCGTATTCATCGGCAACCACTTCGCACATGAGGCGGCCAGTGGCCTTGGCCACAGCGTCCAGAATGGCCTGGGACAGACCGTAACGCAGGGCTGTGTGGAGCCGTTTGCCGTCTATGGTGATGGCTTCCATATCCCGGCACAGATCCCGGAAAGAATCTGCTTCCCGGCCCACCAGAACCGGCTTGATGTGGGTTTCAATCAGAGGAATGAACTCCTCCGCCAGGAACAGGGGATCCCGTCCGCCGGCGCCGCTGTACTGCACCGCAGCACAGTCGCCCCAGGCAATCTGGCCGTCTTCCAACACCAGCATGACGGAGATGGACTCACCCGGCTGCCGCACAGAGCGGAACCCCTGGGTCACCGGATCGCCGGTATAGAACATGCCGTCGTGGCCTGCGCCGGACTTAATGGCCCGCTGATCGTCAAAGTAAAATCCAGTGCGTCCAGGTGCACAGATCAGATCTACAATTTTCATCTTCACAGCCTCCAAATTCCATTTGATTTTGAAAATTAATATCTGGGACGGCCCACCAGCCGGCCCTTGCCAATGGCGTAGACATCGTCAATGACCATCTGGAAGGAAACCTTCCGGTTTTCCTCCTTGGCCCGCTTTGCCATCTTGGCTGCGTGGAAGTCCCGGAGTTCCTTGTCAAAGGGCAGGTTGCCGACGTTCATGATCCGCACAGCGCCCTCATTGTCCCGGGCGGGGAGCATTTGACCGGCATTGGCCCGGCAGGGGGCGAAGGGAACATCCACAACGCCGGCTTTCACGCCGCGGCACACACCCAGTGCGATGTCGCCATTGCCCAGTTCGAAGCATTTGTCCACGATCAGCCGGGTCTCATGACGGATGATCCCCTTCTCCAGCTCCAGCTCCACGTTCTGAATGGACTGGTCAGAGAGCATATTGACCACCTGCTTGGTGCACCGCAATCCGGCCGCGTTGGCTTCTTTGGTGGGAATGCCAATGGCTTCGTGAGGGGTTTTGACGATGACCTTGGTGGCCTTAGCCAGGGCGGCAATGGTGCTGCCCAGAGAAATGACGCCAAAAGCCTTGGGCTCATCGGCGGGGAATCCGCCCATCCACTGGTGCAGAACGGTGGTGACTACCACGTCGCCATAGCCGTATTTCTTCAGGTATTCTTCGGTCAGCTCTTCCAGGGTCTGAATGGCTGCCACGTCCTGAATGAGGTTGCCGCACTGCCCGTAACCCACGGTGATGTTCTTAACGCCCTGCTCAGCCGCCAGAAGGGCCTCAATGATGGCCACGGCGTGAGAGACGCAGGGAGGCACCAGGGTGCCCGTCAGGGGGCCGTAGGGCTCCCGGTTGATGGATACGCCGTTCTCCTCATACAGGCCGGTGAGACGGTCCACATACTGCCAATCCAGAATGGTCTTCTCCAGCGGGACGCTCTTGCAGTAGGGCAGGTTGTAGGAGATGCCGCCGCCTTCATAGCTGGTGAAGCCGCCTGCATAGGAAATCTCGGTGAGAAGCCGGGCGTCGGGGGTGCCGTGACGGACCTGAAGGGGAACCCGGACGCTGTTTACCACGTGGCGGCAGCCGGATACGCCGTGGTTCACTGCGGGGAAACCGTTCAGCATGGCCCGGCCCAGGCGCATAGACTCCCGGATGCCATTTTCTGCCTCTTCGTAGCGGTTCTGGCGGGTGTAGCTGTCGATGGTGCTGGGGAGCAGGTCGGCTTCGCCTTCGTCCTGCAGGAACTGCAACAGCTTGATATGCTCCTCAATGACAGGGACGCCGGCCCGGGGCTGAACCAGGGTTTTGCGCTGCTCTTTGGCAGCAATGAGCTTCTTGGAAAAGATTTTTTCCTGGGGAAGGGACTTATGGAAGGCAAATGCGTCCTCCAGATCCACGCCCTGGCCGGTGGGCCACTGGGTCAGGACCTCCTGACGAAGTTTCATAAATTCGCCTTCGGGAATCTTTTTATTTTGGATCTCCATCTACCGTTATCTCCTTTTTCATGATTCTCAAAGCGCAGGCTGGGTGACTGGCTGCCAGCAGCCCCATGGCGGAGAGGATGTATTGCCGGTCCACCAAAACCCGGGCCTGTTTGGGCCGCAGGGACATGGGCTGCGCAGGATCATACAGGGCGTAAGAGGCGATTTTTGAGGTTTGCTCGGTATGGATGAGGCTTCCGCCTGTGACCACCAAATTGGAAACCTGGGTCAGATCCTTGCCGGTCTGGACATAGGTGAGGCCCATCAGGGTGTAGGCCTCCTCCATGGTGCCGGCGTGGCGGGTGACGGCTGCCTCAATGGCGCAGCTGGCCAAGGCCCGGTCCAGGGCCTCCAGCTCGGGATTTCCATTGGGAAGAGTATCTGTGTGTTCCCGCAGGAACTGGACCAATGTTTGAACTCGGGGGATGGGAAGGCCGGAGATGCGGCTGAGCTTCCCGGGGCCAGCGGCGTCCAGAATGCCCCGGACGCTGTAGCGCATGCCAATGTCGCCTTCCACCGTTCGTTTGACGAAGGGCTCTGGCAGACCTTTGCAGACGGTATTGACCTGGGTGGGAGCGCCTTCCGAGACGGAGTACACATCCGTGGTGGCGCCGCCCACATCCACGGCCAGCAGGTCGCCGATTCCGGATTCTTCCTCACAGCCGCAGGCCAGCAGTTCCATGGCTCGCATGACAGCCGACGGAGTTGGCATCAGAATGCCGGATAGAAGGGAGTCGGTTTTGGACAGTCCTTTGGCCTTGACAATGCGCCGGAGGAAGACCTCCCGAATGGCCTTTTGGGCGGGCTCAATGTTGAGCACGCCGAATTTGGGCATAACATTTTCGCACAGATGGACTTCCCGGTCGGAGAGAATCCGCTGGCATTGCCGTGAGGCTGTGCGATTTCCAGCAATGACGATGGGAAATTCCCCGCCAATATCGGCCAGAACCTGAGCATTGTGGAGGATGCACTCTGTGTTGCCTCCGTCGGTTCCCCCCACCAGGAGGAAAATATCCGGTTTTGAAGCGGCAATTTCCTCGGCGTCGTCTTCTGTCAGCTGAAAGGCGTAGGTTTTGAGGACCTTGGCTCCGGCGCCCAAGCTGGCCTGTCTGGCGGCTTGGGCCGTCAGCTCCGGCACCAAGCCAGAGGCCATCATCCGCAGGCCGCCGGCGGCGGAGGAACAGGCATACCGGTGTGCAAAGACCAGGGGGCCCGTCTTTGCCTCCAGCAAAGTTAGGGCGTTGGCAAGCCCCTCGGTCACATCCGTCTCCACAGTGGTGTAGGAGGCGGCGGTGCCCAGCAACATTTCCCCGTCTAAATCTATGGCAGTGACTTTGGTATATGTACTGCCGAAATCAATTAATAAAATGGGCGTCATGGTATCACCGTCCGTCCTGAGGCTCCTCGTCTGCGGGGGGATCCATGTGCAGGATTTCCCGCAGAGCTGCGATGGTTACCTCAGGCATGGTTCCCGGAGGGAAGGCACGGTCAAAGCCCATGGCATGAAACCGGGCTTCTACATCTTCGAAGCGCTGCTTCCCGATGACGATGTTGCCACCTACCAGCAGCGGAATGCCCTTGAGGCCCGCTTCGTCACATTTCTCCCGCATGCCGCGGCAGTCCAGCTCACCCTGACCGTACAGGGAGGAGACCACAATGGCATCGGCTTTGGACTCAATGGCGGCGGCGATGTACTCCTCTTGGGAGACCATCACGCCCAGGTTGATGACGTCAAATCCGGCTTCCGTAAAAGCCTGGTACAGGATTCGGTTGCCCACGGCGTGTACATCAGCACCGATGACGCCCATGACCAACACTTTCTTTTTTCGCTCCATGGTTATCCACTCCAAATCATATTATTGGCTGGGTTTACAATAGGGATGGGATTGGAACCGGCGGAATATTCGATTATGCAAGATTATTATGTATTCCACAGGTACTATACCCTGTTTTTCCCCGGCTGTCAAGGGTTCAGAAAAATATTTACAGTTCTTCCGGCAGATTCCATACTGTGTCCTGCAGCGTGCCGTCCCGGCCCAGGACCTGAGCCACGGACCGGTCGCCCCGGGGGATTCGCCTGGGAACTCCGGTGATGGATTCTGCCCTGGCTTTCAGGTCGTGGATGTCCACAACTGGGAGCCCGGCCTGGCGGAGCTTGTCGGCCAATTCCGGCCGCAGGGGATTGACGGCGATGCCCCGTTGGGTTACCAGCACATCAATGCTGGCGCCGGGGGTGGAGATGCAGGTCACCCGGTCGGTGACGATGGGCAGCCGAGCCCGCACCAGGGGCGCCAGGATCATGGTGAGCTTCGCCCCGGCCGCCGCGTCGGTGTGTCCGCCGGAGCCGCCCATCAGGCAGCCGTTGGAATCGGTGTGCACGTTGACATTGAAGTCCGTATCGATTTCCGTTGCACCCAGGATGACCACATCCAGGCTATCCACCACAGCGCCCCGGGTACCTGGGCCTGCGTAATGGTTGGCGGAAATTTCCCGGTGCCGGGGATCGTCCCGGATCGAGGCCACAGCGTCCAGATCAAAGCACTGCACATCCATCAGCTGGCGGAAGCAGCCGGCCCGGAGCATCTCCACCAAGTAGCCGGTGATGCCGCCCAGGGCAAAGCTGCCGTGGATCTGCTCCCGGAGCATAATCTCTTTCAGAGAGGCGGCAGCCGCCAGGGAAGCGCCGCCGGCGCCAGTTTGGAAGGAGAAGCCGTCTTGCAGCAGGCCCGACGCTTGGATGACCTTGGCGGCAGTGTCCGCCATCACCAGGCCCACCGGGTCCCGGGTGATCCGGGTGGTGCCGGAGAGGATGCCTTTGGGGTCGCCGATGGCCTCCACCTGGACCACGTAATCTACCAGGTTTTCTGAGATGGACCAGTCCAGCAGGGGATAGGGCAAGAGGGTGTCTGTGAGGACGACGACTTGTTTGGCGTAGGTGGCGTCGGGGATGGCGTACCCCAGGCTGCCACAGGCGGCATGGCCCAGTTTGCCGGTGCAGTTGCCCCGACAGTCGGCGGCGGGGGCTGCCACAAAGGCGATGTCGATGGGGGTGCGGCCAGAGGCAATGTCAGTGGCCCGCGTGCCGTGAGAGCGGAATTCCACCGGTGTGGAGAGAATGCCTTCTGAGATGTACCGGCCAATGCCTCCGGAGACATAGTCCGTCAGAAGACGGGTGACCACACCGTTGCGAATGTGGCCCACAATGGGCATATGAATATCGAATAGGGAGCTGGCATTGACCGTCAGATCCCGAATGCCCATCCGGGCGGCTTCCTCCAGCACCAGGTTCAGGATGTAGTCTCCATTGCGCAGATGGTGATGGAAGGAAATGGTCATGCCGTCCCGAAGACCCGTGGCTTTTATGGCGGCAGACAGAGAGGGAAGCAGCTTAGTTTCCACAGGTTTCACCTCCAATCAGTCCCAGAGTTTGGGCGGCAGACAGGGTCTGCTGGGCCCTTGTGACAATGGGTGCGTCGATCATTTTTCCGTGGAGGGAAATGGCGCCCCGGCCCTGCCGCTTGGCATCGGCAATGGCAGCCAGAACCTCCTGGGCATAGGCAATTTCTGCTGCTGTGGGGGAGAAGACGGCGTTGATCCCGGTGACATGGCGGGGAGAGATGCTGGCCTTTCCCGTAAAGCCCAGGCTCTTGGCATACCGCGCGTCGTCCCAAAGGCCCTGGTCGTCGTTTACGTCGGTGAAGGGGGTGTCAAAGGCCTCCACACCGGCAGCCCGGGCAGCGCAGACCACGCGCTGACGGGCGTAGTCAATCTCCTTGCCCTCCTTGGTGCGTTTGCAGCGCAGGTCCGCAGTCAGGTCTTCCCCGCCCAGGAAGAGCCCCAAAATCCGTTCACTGGCGGCTGCAATGGAAAATGCGTTTTCCACCCCCAGTGCAGTCTCCAGAAGGGGAATGAAACGGACCTGTCCCAGAGGCATTCCATGGGCCTGCTCCAACTGGGAGACGGCGGCGTCCAGCTGCTGAATCTGCTGGGCGGATGCGGTCTTGGGAAGCATCAGCGCGGTGGGACCCTGGGGGACAATTTCTTCCAGATCCTGCTGGCACAGGCCGGAGTCCAGGGCGTTGACCCGCACAACGGTCTGGCAGCCAAAGCCCATGAGGGACAGGGCGTTGCGGACCAGAATCCGGGCGGCATCCTTCTCCTGGGGGGATACCGCATCTTCCAGATCCAGAATGACAGCATCTGCGCCCAAAGCGTCGCCGTTGATGAGCATATTGGGCGTGTTGCCCGGGAGAAACAACATGGAGCGGATCATGCAGATTCCCCCCTTCCTCTGCGAATGGCCGTCTCCACCCGGGCGCGAATGACGCAGTCCAGGGCGCCACGGTCAATGAGTGTGACCTTGGCATCTTTTACGCCGTAACGCAGTAGAACGGCTTGGACCGACTGTTCGATGTCCTGGCCAAATTGTTGTAGGACGACCGATTCCAGCCGGATTTCCAAGCCGTTTTCGTTGGGTTCAATTTCCACATAGGCATCGCTGGATTCCATGGTGCCGGCTGTGGCGTGCTGAAGAATTTCAGACATGGGGGCATACCTCCTAGGAAAGTAGGTGGGGCTATTTGGTTTTTTGGATATTGTATAATAGATTCCCGGCTTTTTCAACAGATATTTTCGCTTTTCCTGTTGCAAGGACGAAAAAAAACTGTATACTGAAGGGAGAAGCAGGAGAGGAGGACATGCAGATGGAAGTTTTTTGGGAACGGCCTGCCCAGGGCGGGCAGTCAGAGCCCATTGCCCGCTTTTTGTCAGAGCAGGGACTTCGCTCGGACAGCGGTGTCCAGGCGACTGTCAGCCTGCAAGAGAGCGGACGGATTCTGGCCTGCGGCGGACTGGACGGCAACGTCATCAAGACCGTGGCCGTGGACCCGGCTTATCAGGGGCAGGGATTGGCAGAGGTTTTGATGACGGAGCTCCGGCGGGAGGCCTTTTCCAGGGGACACCGGCAGCTCTTTATATTTACCAAGCCCAGCAACGAGCCGCTCTTCCGGAGTCTCAGCTTTTTCCCGGTGGCTGCCTGTGGCGAGGCCATGCTGCTGGAGAGCACCCGGGGGGGACTGCGCCGGTACTTGGATGCGCTGCCCAAGCACGGAGGAAATTGCGGCGCCGTGGTGATGAACTGCGCGCCCTTTACGTTGGGACATCAATATTTGGTGGATCAGGCCAGACAAGCTTGCGATTGGCTGTATGTGTTTGTCCTGTCGGAAGCCAAAGGGATGTTCCCACCGGAAGACCGGCTGGAGCTGGTGCGGCAGGGATGTCAGGCGTATTCCAACGTGTCGGTGCACCCCACCATGGGATATCTCATTTCCAACGCAACCTTTCCCACCTATTTCCTCAAGGATCAGAACCGGGGAGGGGAGATCAGCTGTCAGCTGGACCTGGAGATCTTTGCCAGCCGCTTTGCACCGGCCCTGGGTCTTCGGAAGCGGTTTGTGGGCACAGAGCCGCTGGACCCTGTGACCGGGCGCTACAATGAGGCATTGCAAAGCTTCCTGCCGGGACGGGGAATCTCCGTTGTGGAGGTGCCCCGGCTGGAGGCCGAGGGCGGCCCGGTAAGCGCCAGCCGGGTTCGCGGGTGCCTGGCTTCCGGAGATTGGCAGCTTTTGCAGCAGCTGGTGCCCCACACCACGTTCGCCTATTTAAAATCAAAATTGGGAGGTTAAATTCATGTCTTATTCAGGCAGAATGCAGCGAAGCCACATTCTCAGCACCTTTTACGCCCCTCGGGGTCGAAACCGGATCTATGACCTGGGCATTCAGATTGCGCAGATGTATCTGAGCCCCTTTGATAAGCTCATTGGGGTCATTGGTGACAGCGGCTCCGGCAAAAGCGTCCTGATCCGGGGCATGTTTCCGGGTCTGGAACTCACCAACGATGACGGCGGGGTCAACGTCCGTCCGCTTCCCCTAATGGATCAGGACAGCGAGACCGGTTTCTTTACACCCCATACGTACCATGTGGACATTCGCTTTGAAATGGGCTTTACCCAGCCCCATGAGCTGGCCGACGCCATCATGCAGGCGGTGCACCGGGGAAAACGGGTGGTGGTGGAGCATTTTGATCTCATCTACCCCTTCCTGTCCACCAATGCCAATCTGCTCATCGGCGTGGGAGACGAGATTCTGGTGGCCCGGCCCAACCCCTTTGGACCCTTCCCGGATAGCATCAGCCGCAAATGCCAGGAGTCTCTCAAATACCGCCTGATGGCCCACACGGCGGAGGATTTGTGCGAGTTCTGCATCCCGCCGGAGGAGCGGGACCGGGCGGAGCACGATGACATTCACCACGGCTTCATTCTGGCCTTCCCAGAGTACAAGCCGGAGCTGGATCTGGCAGATCTGGAGCGGCGGATGCTGGAACTCATCGATCAGGACCAGCCGGTGGACTATGTGGATGAGAGCCATATCGCCATTGGCGGTAAGCTCCACCCCTGCACCGGTCCCCGGACCCACGTCCCTTCCACCGGCCATGTGGTGGGGTTCCATCTGGTGAAGCGGTTTTTGCTGGATCACTTCAACAAGCGGTATTTGCTGGTGGGCTGCGTGGGAGAGGACTCCCTGGAGATGATGAACCGCCTGAGCCGGATGCGGGCAGATTTGGATTTTACATAAGCGTGACAGTTGTTTGCTCCAGGCAGACGATTCCCTGCCGGATAGACGGGCGTATGGGCCTTCTGTCCGGCAGGGAATTTTGGTATATCTGGATTCAGGCGGGCAGAGATTCGGCCTCCACTTCATCAGTGACGGCTTCTGTCTCCATTTCGTGAGCGGCAGCCCGGTCCTGTTTGCTGTGCTTCAGCTCAAAGTGGAGCAGCAGGCTCATGGTCCCCCGAAGCAGCACAATGGCCCCCAGAATCAAAAGCTCGGACAGATCATGAACCAGGACAGTTTTCAGAATTTCAGCGGCCATCTTAAAAGCCAAAGCGGTGGACATGCCGGAGGCCAGGTTATACTGGATGGGGTAGTTTTTGTGTCGGAAGGTATTTTGCAGGTAATCCCAGAAGCCCCGCAGGCCGCTCCAGGCTACTACAAAGATCCCCATGAGCTCCAACACACCAATGATGGGAGGGAGGATGGTCTTAATGACATGGTCAATCACAAAGCGCACTTCCTTTATGTGTTTGGTACCGCCAGTATGCCATAATCTCCCGAGATTTGCAAGACATATTTTGTTTGAGTTTCCAAAAAACCGCCCAAAGCGTGGCTAGGCTTGCCTGAGATGATCAGCCAGCCAGAAGATGGTCTCGCCAATGCGATAGAGCTCGCTCTCCTGACTGCTGCGGGCCCATAGCTTCTTGTAATCTGCATACCAGGTTTCCAGGTCAGCGGCCAGTGCTGCGGGACTTTGCTGCAGGGGATTGGCGTGACCCAGGTACCGCGTTTCCCAGACTGCCGCCAGCCGGTTCAGCAGCTTCTGCCCGTCGGACATCAGGAGGTAGGGCAGCATCCGCTTTCTGCCGAGCCGGTCCATGGCAGGCATCAGGCCGCAGATGGTTTCCTGGCAGGCATCGATGGTTTCGTTGATCTCCTGAATCCGATGGAGATTGGGCTGAATGCGGGGCCGGAAGCGCTCCCAAAATTCTTCCGGGGTCTTGTGGGGAAGGCGGCCGTTCAAAATTTCGGAGAACTCCACAACCTCCCCCCAGCTCAGCACCACCTGTTGGCTCAGGGTCCGCAGAACGGAAAGCAGCTGTCCAGAGCGGTCGCCATATTCCACCACGGAGATATCGGCATTCAGCCTTTCCTCAGAGGGAACCTGCCGGTTCCAGCCCATGGCTGCGCTGTAGAGAATGCCGGGCATGGAGGACTCCGGGTCTTGAAGGTGGCCAAAATCTCCCCATTCTGTCACCAGAAGGCCGGCTGCCTGATATTGATGGGCCAGGCTGGCCATCTTCTGGATGTTGGCATAGGCCATATCCAAGCGGTTGATGGTCTGCTTCCAACCCTGTACCCCGGGGCAGAGATACTGATTGGCTCCCTGTGCCCAGAGCTTTTGGGCGTGGTCCTCCCGGGGTTCGGGGGCGTAGTCCCAGTTCATGCAGATGACATCCTGTGGCAGCTCCTGAAGCGTCTCCGGGTGGGCCAGGATGATGTCGCCCCAGAACATGGGCTGCTTTCCCAGCTCCTTCACATGGCGGCAGATTTTGCCGATCCAGTCCACGTACATCTGATGGCTACCCACCTGATCCGCCATGGCTTTGCCCCGGCCCTTGCCCAGGTCAAAGGGCTCGTCCCCGTTGATGTTGAAGCGCTGGGAGGAGAAGAGGGGTAGGAATTGGTCAATCATGCGGTACACCAGAGCCAGGGAATCCTCGTCGGTCACGTTTAACGTGTGGTGACACATCCGCAGGTAGAAGGAGAAGGGGGCGTCTTTTGGCTCCTCCACCTCAGAGAGTTGATGGAAGCTCTGGGTACGCAGCACCTTGTACAGGTGCCCCAGAGTCGCCACAGAGGGAACCAGATCAATTTGCAGGGCCTTGCAGTAGGCATCCAGCTCCAGGATGTCCTCCGGTGTCAGGGGCGTGTCGTCCCGCCAGACTTCGCTGAAGCCGTCAAACAGGAAGGTGTGCTCAATATACAGATGCAGCTGATTGATCTTATAGAAGCTGCACCGGTCTGCCAGCTCCTTGAGAAACGCCAATGTGGGAATCCGGCTCCGGGTGACGTCATAGAAGAGGCCCCGGGCAGAAAGGGCAGGCCGGTCCTCCAGGCGGAGGTAGGGCAGCACCAATCCTTCCTGCCGGATCATCTGCCGCAGGGTCTGTACGCCGTACAGCAGTCCTGCATCCCCGCCGCCGGTAATCTGAATGCCTGCGGCGGAAATCTCGATTTTATAGCCCTCACGGTCCAAGCACGGCTCCTGCACCTGTTGCAGGCGGATGCCAGGATGGGGGGTGTGTATGCGCCGGTCAATCAGCAATGTGATGCCAGTCTGTTCCTCCAGCTCCCCAGCCAGGAGCTTGGCGAAGCCATAGGCCGCCGGACTGCACGAAGCGTCCAGGGTAATTCGGTCTTGGTAACGGATGCGGTACCGGCCTTCCAGCAGCTCCAGCTGCTGTGGCTGTGGGATCAATCTCATGATAGGCTCCTCCTTGTGATGTGGCGTTTCCGCCCTTCTTTCCATAGGGTATGGAGAGTGTACCCCATTTAGCGGAAATAGTCAATCCGGCGTTGCTCCTTAAGCCGGGCAACCGCATGGATTGTTTTGTGTCTGGATAGTGCATATTTTTTCTATGTTCCAGTGTTTATTTATCATGAGAAGGAATTGAGAGGTAGTTTGATGACAAGTGGTGCAAATTCGTAGTGCCCACTACGGGCGGACACATGGGTCCGCCCCTACGGAGAGATACCCATGTGGTGCATGAACGGACTTTTTGGCGTTGCCGCAAAATATACCGATTTTCTGCTGGAAATGGGGCATTAAAATAAGAAAACATGTCGGATTACTTCTTCCCATCCTCTCGATTCTCCGTAGGGGCGGACCCGTGTGTCCGCCCGGCGGAGACATCGTGTGTTTTTCACCTATGTTCGGCGAATTCGTAATTCCTACCAGGAGCGGACATACAGGTCTTCCCCTACGATGATATTACAACACGGCGCATAGATTCTTTGGTGTTGCGGTAGGACACGTCTTGCAGAAATCTGCGGAGAAGATACAGTCAGGGCCTGATGCAAAAATTTTTGCATCAGGCCCTTGATATGGGCTACCGGGAGCCCAAAGGAGGAGAGAAATTAATCAGCGTTTATCAGCCGGGTGAGAATCGTAGCAAACTGGGCCCGGGTGGCAGATGCCGTGGGAGCCAACGTGTTGTTGCTGGTGCCCTTTACAAGCCCGGCAGCGACCGCCCAGGAGAAGGCCTCCTGTGCATAGGGGCTAATCCGGTTGGCATCGACGTAGCCGGACAGATCCGCGCTGACGCTGTCAAGTCCGGCGAACTTGGCGTAGCGGTACAGGAAGGTGACCAGCTGTTCCCGGGTGACAGAGGCCTTGGGGGCAAAGGTGGTGTCGGTCATACCCAGAACGATCTGGTTCTGAGCGGCCCACAGCAGGGCGTCATAGTAATAGCCCTCCTGGTCCACATCCTGGAATGTAGTTTCTCCGGTCACGGCAGGAGACCCAGCCAGACGGTAGAGCACGGTAACCACCATGGCCCGATCCATCTTCCTTTCGGGGGCAAAGGTGGTGTTGGTCACGCCCTGGAACAGGCCCTGCTCTGTGACGAAGCAGATTGCATCCTTAGCCCAGTGGCCTGCGATGTCGGTAAAGGCCGCGCACTTATGGCCCAGAGCTTCGGTCAGCTCATCCACATAGCTGTGGCCGCAGTGGACGCAGGTGTGGGTGGTGTAACCGCCTTCGTCGGCAGTGGGGGCGGTGACCACGGCGTCATAGCTGTGACCATGGGGCTGAACCAGATCTGCGATGTAGCTGTATTCGCAGTGCTTACACTCGTACAGGGTGTAGCCATAGCCCAGGCAGGTGGCCTCCACAACGGTGGCCTCGCAGTCATGCTCTGTCTTGGGGATGGGCATGGTGTAGGTCTTGCCGCAGCCCTGGTGCTTGCAGGTGAAGGTCATTTCGCCTTCTTCTGTGCAGGTGGCTTCCTTGGTGACGGTCTGCTCGTAGTCATGGTCAGTGGCAGGGACAAAGGTGTCGACGTAGCTATCTCCGCAGACAGAGCAGGTGTGGGTGGTGTAGCCCATGGCGTCGCAGGTGGGAGCGGTTACGGTGTCCACGTAGTGGTGGCCGGTGGCTTCCACAATGGAGTCCACATAGCTGTCTCCGCAGACGGAGCAGGTGTGGGTGGTGTAGCCCATGGCGTCACAGGTGGGGGCGGTCACGGTGTCTACATAGCTGTGGCCCTTGGCTTTCACCAGGGTATCCACATAGCTGTGGCCACAGACAGAACAGGTGTGGGTGGTGTAACCGGCGTCCACACAGGTGGGGTCGGTGACCACGCTGGTGTAAGTGTGATCCTTCTTGGGGGTGGCTTCGGTGTGGATTTCGCCACAGACGGAGCAGGTGAAGGTCATTTCGCCTTCAGAAGTGCAAGTGGCTTCCTTGGTGACGGCGCCTTCGCCATACTTGTGGCCCAGGGCTGCCAGGGTGATGGTCTCCTCCAAGCCGCAGTTGGCACAGACACGCTTCATTTCACCTTCCTCAGTGCAGGTGGCTTCCTTGGTGAGCTCCCAGCTGAGGATGTCGTGCTCCACGGTGAAGGTGGTGGCGGCAATGGACTCCTTGGCTTTGACGTAGTGGATCTGGTATTCGCCCACGGCGTCCGCCTCCAGCAGGCCGTTGGTGTTGGCCCCCAGCTGGCCGGTGTAGGCAAACATCTGCAGCTCCAGAATGCGGATATTCCAGCCCCAGAAGTCAGCCTGCTGGGACTCGTCAACGTACAGGCGGTAAACCTGCGCGGTGGCCAGGTTGTCCAGATTGATTTCCCGGGTGACTTCGTTATCGGTGTTTCCGGTCACCACATCCAGATCCAGCCAGTTCGCGCTGTTGCGCAGTACATTGCGCTTCTCAGAGTCGGACATGGCCATATAATCGGCTTCTGCGAGCACTTCGGGATTCAGGTACTGCAGCCGGAAGTCCCGGGTGATGGCGTCACGGCTTTCGTTCCCGGCGTGCAGGGTATACCATTCGCCGATGACGGCAGGCGCTTCCAGCTCAAAACCGGCCCAGCCAGTGTGGCCGCTGGTGCACCACTTGGAATTTTCGATGCCGTCGAACATCATCTCGGGTCCTTCGCCGTTGTTGCCGCCGCTGGCCAGGATGTTTTGAACAGCCAGCTTGTTGTCCCGGTCGATGTCGCCCAGAGTGGGGCCTTCCACGGGGATGACGTAGGGATTGCCTTCGGGATCGGTAATTTCCACCTTCACGCCTGTGGGTGCAGTGATTTGTTTGCTCAGATAATCCTGATCCATCCAATCGGCGTTGACCAGATCGGAGCCCAGGGTGCCGCTCTTGACGAGGCGGGTGGAGGCGTATTGCTCATTCAGCAGATCCAGCACTTGATAGACGGTGCGGTTGTCCTTCACCGTGGGGGCGGCGATTTCGTCCCGCTCCATGGCAGGCTGCTGGCCGTCATAGGCAAAGCCCTTGGGAGCGATCAGGAAGCCATTTACCGTGACATAGACGTATGCACTTGTACCTTCGGGAACAGTGATTTTGACGTGCGCTGCACGAGTGCCTTCCGGCAGCTGAACGGTGGTGACTGCTTCTGTCAGGTCGGTGTATTCCGCGACCTGTGTGTAGGTAGCTCCATCGGTAGAAATTTCAACGGTAAAGGCAGAGAGTGTACCGTACCATTGGGGATAGTAACTCTCCACAACAACGGTATCCAGAGCGGATACATTGCCCAGATTGAGGGTGGTACTGTTACCACTCCAGGAACTCAGGGTACCTCTTGCCAGCTGGCTGGACTCTTTGGCCAGTTCATCTGGAATTTCCGCAGTTGCAAAGTAATTTTGCACGCCGGCCATGAGCTGGCCTTCGGAGGTGCCTTCGGTGAGATCCAGCTTGGCGGACTGCCAGGACCAGTTGTATCCATTGGTATAGCGGTCTGCCTTGGCAGCTTTCAGCTCTGCAATCTGGCTGTCAGAGAGATCAAAGTTGTGCAGCTTGATCAAGGACTGGATGTTCAAAGCAGTCATCTGTGTGCCAGCGAGATTTAGATTCAGCAAATTCACGCAGTCAGACAGATCCAAAGCATGATCGCCATAATTCTCCAGGGACAGATCTGTCAGAGCAGCGCAACCCTTCAGGATAACCGCCAGTTCCGGACGGTTGTCCAACTTGACTTCGACCAGGTCGGCACATCCGGTGAGATCCAAGGTGGTCAGTGCATTGGGCAGCTTGTCTGCTGTGATTTTCGTGAGGGCAGAGCCAGACAGATTCACACCAGTGAGGCCAGTGAGAAGGTTCAGGCCGGTGAGATCCTCGATGGCACGGCCAGACAGATCCAGGTCGCCAGTAAAGCCGATGAGATCTGCAACCGTGGGACCCACCTTTTCCTGCAGGGCAGCCCGGAGTACAGGATCGGGAATCATCTCTTCACCGTATGCCATATCCGCCGTAGCAGGCTGACCATTCAGGAACATGAGGGTCACAGGCTGGGATTTGTTGCCGTCCATGTCTTCCAGTGTGATGACCATCAGTGTCAGGCCATCTTTCTTGACAGACAGATTGGCCATAGAGGAACCGCCAAACCGCCGATAGGTTGTGGTATTCCCGTCCACTTCCACGTAAGCCAGATTCCAGTCGTCAACAGCGGGGGTGGTGAGATTGATTCTTCCGGAGGGATTCACGCGGCCTTCGCCGTCGTAGGGAGCGCAGTATTTGTCCGTCAGATCGCTGAAATAGCTCACCGTCTCATTCTTAGTGCCGTCGGCATTGACTGTGGTGAGGGTCACGATGTACTGGGCGCCGTCTTCCAGTTCGATGGGGAAGGAAGCCTTCTGGTCGCCCTGATTTACGGTGATGGTCTGGTTTTCGTTGGTGGTTTCGCTGTACCAGTAGGTGAGAGTCGCCTCAACCTTTGCAAAGCTCTCAGCGGGATCTGTCCAGGTGACGTTCAGCATGTTGTTTTCGCTGAGGGTGCGGACATTGGAGACCCGGCAGGTGGATGCCAGAGGCAGCTCGGCAGCAGCGCTCTCGGAGCCGTCAACACCCACGGCGCGGACCCGGAGAGCCGTGACGCTTTCTGCATTCTCCAGGGTCTGGATGTAGTAATTCGCAGCGTAAGCGCCGCCCACAAACCGTTCTGTGCCATCGGCGTATACGGCGTAAACGTGGTAATTCTTCACAGTGTCGTAGTCGCCGAGATCCCATGCCAGCTGGATTTCGTTGGTGCCGTCAAAACGGTTCACAAGCTTCAGGCCGGTGGGAGCGGCAGGGGTGTGGGACTGGCCGTCGGAGACCACCAGGCGGCCCAGGTTCAGCTGGTAGTTCTCCACCAGCTCCGTGGCGGACAGCTCCAGGGCGATGGCGGCAATGGTCTTGCCAGCATAAGCGCCCAGGGAGACGGTGGCGGTGGTCCAGCCCTCAGTCTTCTTGCCGGAGTTCTCAATGGGCAGGTAGACCGTCTGGGTGGGGTCCTCTTCAAAGATCAGGGCAATCTGAGCCTTGGAGGTGTCATCTGCAGAGGGCTTGTTGTAGGTCAGGGAGATGCTGCTGTCTGCAGTCACATCCAGTTTGGTCTTGTAGAGGTTCACTGTCTGGCTGCCGGCCAGCGCGCCGTGCATGGCCAGGGAGGAGCCGCCGTTGTAAGCGCCGATCTGGGTGTAGTTGAAGTGGTCCTCCTCGCCGTTCACATAGCGGAAGAACTTGGGGCCATAGTCCCAATCCAGCTCCAGCCGGTTCTCGTCAGCGGATTGCACCCACCACTGCCAGGTGGGGAGAATGTCCTGAAGGTTCAGGTTGGTCCACTCCATGTCCCGAGAGACCCGGCCATTGCGATAGTACTGCATGCCGTGGCCGTTGTTGAAGTCGGAGGCAAAGGAGGCGCCGTTGATCACGGATTTCTCCACAACGTACTTGGAGAAGCCCTGGAAGTTGATGGTGTCGTCGTAAGAGATGTCATCCCGCTTCACAGTGCCGGTGGAGTATTCTCCGGCATTTTCGGTGGCGGAGGTGTAGTAAATCCGCTCCCGTTCCTCGGCTTCCCACTGGTATCCCACTTCGTAGCGGCCATTGGGCTTGTGGAACTGCTCATGGTACCAGTCAGAACCCCAAATGGCGAAGGAGGTGTAGGGCTTGCCATTCTCGTCTACAGCGTTGTAGCGGGTTTCGATGTCGGTGCCAAACTCCCACTGGCCGCCTTCCACGCCCATAAATACCACTTCATAGGGATCCAGGCCCAGGTCGATGGCATGCTGTTTGGAGTTTTTCAGAGCGGTGCTGGAATACCAGTAGTTCAGGAAGATGGAGTGGGCAACATGCCCCTGGGTCTCGTTCCAGATCCAGCCGCTGTTGTTGCTGTTGAATGCGTTCTGGTAGGAAACGCCGCCGCTTTCGGTGGCGGAGTCGTACCACTGGATGTAAACGCCCTGTTCCCGCATATACTTGAGCATTTCCCGGAACAGCGGTACATAAGAGGAATCGATGGAGGCTTCCTGGTTGATGAAGTAGCCGTCAAAACCATAGTATTTGGCCAGATCCACCAGCTTTTGGGCATAGGGGAAGCTGCCGTCCTCAGCCTGGTACAGCCACTCCTCGGTGTACTGAGGCGTTCTGGGGATGAAGTACTCTGCCAGGGTGATGACACCGTTCTTGTGAGCGGCGTTGGTGGCGGCAGCCATGGGGACGGCGATGATGCCATACTCTTTGTCGGCTGAGCCGATGGCGATGTTCTGGGTGGGCCGTCCGCCGGCGCCAACCATGTCAGCGTACTGCCAGAACTTGAAGAGGTTGTAGGAGAAGTCATCATAAGACATGCCGGCGTTCCAAGGCGCTTCGTTTACGTCTGTGGACCGGTAGTTGCCGGAAGAGATGACGTAGAGCTTGGAGTCGTCACTCAGATCTTTGTTGGCCTGGGTGGCGGCAAAGGTGGCGTTGCGCTCCTGGAGGGGAACGCTGGCAACCAGCTCCTGAGAATAGGGGTCGGTAGCCGGGTCAAAGTTCAGGATGTCTACCATCCGGTAGCCGTGGCCCCAGGGCTCAAAGCTACTGCTGGCCTTTCCCTGGGAAACGTCTTCTGCAGTAACGTCTGCTGCGGCTGCAGGGGCGCCCATGCCGGCAAAGACGGAAAGAACCATCGCCAGACACAGAAGCAGGGAAAGCAATTTCTGACTGTGCTGTTTCATGAAAAATCCTCCTTCTAAAATATGGAAAAAACTGGGCTGCCCGGTGGAAGATGCTCCTCCTGAACGGGTATTCGAAAGAGTGTTAAGTAACCGCCTGGCATTACTTTACATTTTAACGCCCACGTTTGCTTTTTGCAATACCATTTGGAACCGGAGAACAAAGTTCGAAGTTTTGCACAAAACAGCAGCAGAGGATTTGTTAAAAATGACGAAGCCTGAGAGACATTTATAAAGCGGAAGGGAAAAAGCAAGGCCGCTGCGCACTGGGAACGCCCAGTGTTTGGCAGCGGTCTTGTGAAACTTGGATTACAAACGGTCGATGGCAGCCTGAATCCGGGCTTTGGAGCGGTCCGGTCCCAGGAGCTGCATTACGGTGTAAAGATCCGGAGAATTGGTTTTCCCGGTGAGGGCGATGCGCAGGAAGGTGCTCACATCCGCCACGGAGCCTGGCCATGCGGAAGGATCCTGTTTATAGAGCTTCATATTGGCGGTAAAGCCCATGGACTCCGCCAATGCCTTGACCTTCTCAAACCAGACGGTAGCGTCATCCTGAGGATCATAGGAGGCCAGGAAGCCATTCAGGGCCTCCCGCACCGTCTCAGCGGGGAAGGAAGCTGGGAAGGGAGCTTCTGCGTCAAAATACCGGTCGTAGAAGAAGCCCATGTAGGGCTTGGCCTCTTTCCAGGTGGCCAGATCTTTCCGGGGCTTTTTCCCGCCCCGGCCAATGGCCAGAATGGCTGTGGCATATGCCGGATCTGCGGCGAGGACTTCCCCAAATTCCGGATCAAACTCCTGGGCGTATTCCAGGACGAGATCATATGCCTCTTGCGCTGTCATGGTAGAGATGACGTTTTTGGAGACGTCGCAGAGCTTGGCATAGTCAAACAGCGCCCCGGCCGGATTCAGCTTTTTGCAGGAGAAGGGGAATGCCTCGGGTTGGGCTGTGGGGTTGGCCCTGCGCCAGTCTTCGTAGTTGGAGTTCAGCAGCGTCATGACATACTCGTAGACGGCCCGGACCGGGAACCCCTCGGCTTTGTAGAAGGTGAGAGCCAGCTCCGGATCCTTGCGCTTGCTGAGCTTTCTCTTGGAAGTCCCGTCCATTTTCATCAGGGGACCAATGTGGACGTATTTGGGTAGGGAGAAGCCCAAGGCCCGGAACAGCTGAATGTGGAAGGGGAGACTGGGCAGCCACTCGTCACCCCGGACCACATGGGTGGTTCTCATCAGATGATCATCCACTGCGTGGGCGAAGTGATAGGTGGGAATGCCGTCGGATTTCAGCAGAATCTGGTCGATGTCGTTTTCCGTAATGGTGAGGTCTCCCTTTACCAGGTCCTTGTACTTGAACTTGTTTTGGGTGGATCCGGTGGAGCGGAAGCGAAGGACCCAGGGGCGGCCCATGGCCAGCTGAGCCTGAATTTCTTCCAGGCTCCGGTCCCGCCAGACCGCCCAGGGGCCGTAATAGCCGAAATTCACCTTCTGCTCCTCTTGCTCCTGACGCATGGCGGCAAGCTCTTCTTCTGTGCAGAAGCAGGGGTAAGCATTGCCCTGTTCCACCAGCTCCTTGGCGTAGACGTGATAAATCTCCGCCCGCTGGCGTTGCCGGTAGGGACCATAAGCGCCCATGTCCCCATCGATGGTAGCGCCTTCGTCAAAGGAGATGCCATAGTGCTTCAGGGTGTTGATCAGCACTTCCACAGCTCCGGGAACCTCCCGTTTGGCGTCGGTATCCTCCACCCGGAGGAACAGGACGCCGCCGGATTGGTGGGCCATACGCTCTGAAACCAGGCCCTGCACCAGATTTCCCAGGTGAACAAAGCCGGTAGGGCTGGGGGCCATCCGGGTGATGACGGCTCCGGTTGGCACATCCCGCAGGGGATAGCGGCTCTCCAACGTCTCCCGGGTGTCGGTTACCTGAGGAAACAGCAGCTGAGCCAATGCATTGTAATCCATGTTTTTGTACCTCTGCATCTTTTAGATTTGTCCTCATAGTAGCATGTTCAGCCTGCCTTGTCAATTGGGCCAATGTCTGGTTTTGGCGCCCGTTCTTGGCTTTTCACCGTTCCAAAATAAGAAGCGGTTAGTCGGAATACCTCCGGACTGAGAGCGGCCAGGGCAATCAGGTTGGGAATGGCCATGAGCCCATTGACTGCCTCCGCCAGCTCCCACAGAAGGGAAGGCGCAATCAGGGCACCGAGGACTGTCGTTGCGGCGTGAATGAGGGCAAAGGGGCGAAAGCTCCGGTTCCCCAGAAGGTATTCCGCACAGCGGACTCCGTACAACCCCCAACCCAGGATGGTAGCAAAGGCGAAGAGCGCCATGGACAGGGCCAAAAAGATGGTGACCCAGCCGCCGTATACGCTCACGAATGCGGCAACCGTCAGTTCCGCCCCTGCATCGGCTCCATAGGGAACGGAGATGCCAGAGGTGAGAATCACCAGCGCCGTCATGGTGCAAATGACCAGGGTGTCAGCAAATACCTCAAAGATGCCGTATAGCCCCTGCTCGGCGGGGTGGCGGGTGTTGGCCCCTGCATGGGCAATGGAGGCGGTGCCCATACCGGCTTCGTTGGTAAACACCCCTCGGGAGACTCCAATGCGCAGGGTCAGAAAGGCCGTCCCGGTGAATGCTTTGGGGGAGAAGGCGCCTACGAAAATGGATTGCAGGGCTGTGGGGACGGCGCTGGCGTTGTGCACCAAAACCCCCAGGCTGAGCAGAATGTATCCCACAGACATCACAGGGATGAGATACTCTGCCACGGCTCCAATCCGTTTTGCACCCCCCAGGACCACCAGGGCCACCAGACCACCGGCAAGGAGACCCATCATCAGGTTGCCGCGGAAGGAAGGGGTGAAGCCCAGAAAGAGGAGGGCCTCGTTAACACTGGTGACCGCTGTGCTGATTTGGGTGGAATTGCCGACGCCAAAGGCAGCCACCATGCCAAAGACGCAGAACAGGCCCCCCAGCCAGGCCCACTTGGGGCCCAAACCATGTTTGATGTAATACATCGGGCCACCCCGATACCCGCCCTGCCCATCCGGTTCCCGATAGCGAACCGCCAGGACCACCTCCGCATACTTCACCACCATACCCAGTAGGGCGGCAACCCACATCCAGAAAATTGCGCCGGGTCCACCAATGGCAATGGCCCCTGCCACCCCTGCGATGTTGCCGGTGCCCACAGTGGCAGCCAAAGCAGTGCATACTGCCTGGAAAGGAGAGACGCCCCCAGGCTCTGGCTTTTCCCGCAGTTTGCGCCAGATGGTGCTGAGAGAAAAGCCCAGCTTTCGCACCTGAAGAAACCGGGTGCGAAAGCTGAAATACAACCCAACACCCAGAATCAGCAAAAGGGCAGGCGCGCCCCACACCACCCGATTGAGGGCCTGGATGACGGCGGTTATGATGTCCAACATATGTGTTTCCCCTTTCCCAAAGGACGCTTCCGTCATAAAATTGATCACAAAAAAAGAACAAGCGGCCTGGGGGAACCCATTGGCTTGTTCTTTCGTAGTTATTTCCATTCGGCCCAGATTTCTGGGCAGTAACCTGCGGTGGCCTGACGGCCGTTGCGAACGACGGGTGTTTTCATCAGCTTGGGATTCTCGAAGACCCGGTCTTCTTTGGTTCGGAGGTCATCTGTATACCGGAGAAAGGTGGTCTCCTCCGATTGGTTGTCCCAGTTGATCAGGTTGTCGATGCCGCCCAGAGCTCGGACCACAGAGTCAAATTCCCCACCGGACATACCAAAACGGCTTAAGTCGATGCGCTGAAAGGGAATGCGTCGCTCTTTGAAATACCGCTCTGCCTTTTTGGTGTCAAAGCATTTGGACGTTCCGAAAATTTGAATGTTCATGGATATTCCACCTCCATCAGGAAAAGGCCGTGGGCCGGGACCGTGTAGCCAGCTGCTTCCCGATTCCGAGCTTCCAGAATGCCGGGGATTTCCTCTGGTTTCCGGCGTCCCATGCCCACTTCCAGAAGGGTACCCGCCAGGATCCGGACCATGTTGTACAAAAAACCGTCGCCTCGGACAACAAACCGCAAATCCGGACCGGATGCGGTCAGTTCCAGGCTGTAAATGGTACGGACCGTGGATTTTTTCATTTTTTTGTTGAAGCAAAAGGAGCGGAAGTCATGCTGCCCCACCAGGAGGGCTGCCGCCTCCCGCATCTGGTCAAGCTCCAGGGGAACTGGCAGGCGGTAGCAGTATTTCCGCTGAAAGACACAGGGCGCCGAGCTGTTCCAGACCCGATATTCGTAGGTTTTGGCTGTGGCGTTTAACCGGGCATGGAATCGGGGCGGAACCTCCTCACAGGATAATACGCCCATGTCCTCCGGCAGATGCATCCAAAGCTGGGACAAAATCTCAGAGCAGGGGAGCAGGCTCTGGCAATGGAAGCTGACGCACTGCCCCATGGCGTGGGCGCCAGCGTCAGTGCGCCCGCTGCCCGTCACTTCCACCGGCTCGTTTAGGATCCGGCTTAAGGCGCCTTCCAGCTTGCCTTGGAGGGTATGTGCTACGCCAGGCAGCCGCTGCCAACCTTGGTAGCGGCTGCCGTCGTAGGTTACAATCAGTTTGATGTTCCGCATAGTAACCTCATTTAGGAGTATGGGTGATCAATTCCAGCGTGCGGTCAAAGTTTGATCCGTATGGACGGTGGAGGAGGATGTAATTTTTTCGCCGCGGTTGGTATACCAGCCCAGGAAATCACGGGAGGAGGAGGGGGTGGGCAGGGTACCATAAGTCTCCCCGAGCACATAGAAGCCCACATCATCGGTATACCGGGGGGTCAAAAGCTCACCGTTTCCGCGATATACTGTGTAGCAGTAATTGGGGTGACTGCCTTGGCCAGTATAGTCATCGTATAGGAAAATAAGAGACTCTTGGACACGGCGCTGACACAGGGCAGGAAGGACGTCCCCAGCCCGGCACCAGACGCCCATGGCCCAAACCAGCTGTAGATCGGTTTCGGGATTTTCCAGCCAGCGGGTGAGCCTGCAGTTGTCATACATCCAACCGGCGCCCAGGTTGAAGGTAAAGCTCACCAGCGCATCAAACTCGCCCTGGGTGAAGCGCCGCCCCAAGCGGGATTCATAACGGCTGACCGAGGCCTCATAATCTGCGGCAATGGCCTTCCGGAGCAGGACCTCCGCCTCTTCCCGGGTAATGCCGTTCCAATAGGAGGCGGGTACTTCCTCTTTGGTGTAGCCGCAGCAGGTGCCGTAGCCAATGGTGTACTGGGAGTAATCCCAGTACGGCGTGGCAGAAAAGCCTTCCTTCGCTTTAATAAAATCAATGATTCGCTGGCTGGAGCGGCAGAGGGACCCACCATCCAGGATCACGTCCAGCCGGTGCATGAGGGTGGCGACCTGGGCCCGGTTGGAGGTGGCTTTGGGATCCAGCCGGGGCGCTTCGTTGCTGGCATTGACGCCGCGAATCAGACCGGAGCAAACGGCCCAAGCCATGGCGTCCCGGGCAAAGCCAGAAACGGCGTCTTGATCCGTATATCCGTTCAGAGAGGCAGAAGAAGGGGTATTTCCAAGATAATCGGCGTAATAGCGGTACAAAATTGCTGCAATCTGCTCCCGGGTGATGGCTTTGTGGGGGCAGAACTCCTGGGTGGTGACCCCCTTGACGATTCCATTCCGGGCAGCCCAGGTCACAGCATCCGCAAAATACGCATCCTGGGGTACATCCCAGAAGTTGGAAGTACCATCTACAGAGGGAGAACCCTCCAAGCGGTACAATACCGTCACCACCTCGGCCCGGGTGAGGGAGGCATTGGGGGCAAACTTCGTATCGGATACGCCAAGCATGATGCCGGCCTCATAGACATAGACCACGTCATCATAGTACCAAGCATTCGAATGAACATCGGAAAATGGGAGATCAGCCGCTTTGGCGCTGTAGGTTCCTGCCACTTCCTGAGCGGTGTATGTAAGAGTTTCCTCCGGGATGGAAGAGACATCTGGCGTCTCAGGCAGCGCATTGTCCCAGGGAGAGGGGACAATCGAATCCTCTTCTGTGGAGGTAATCGGAAGCCCGGCTGCCTGGGCAGGCACACCGGCAAACAGGGAAATGGCAATTGCGAGCAGAAGAAAAATGGACAAAATACGTTTCATGGCAGTTCTCCTTTGTGGGGGATCGAGAGAATTCATGCCAGAATTGTAACAAATTGTAATTGTTTTGTCAATACTTTTCAGAAAGATTTTCGTGAAAAACCTGGCTTTTTTCGAAATTCACAGGGTACTTCACAAGATTTTGCTGGAAATCCACTGGGCGACGTCCTGAAAAACCTGTTCCTTTTCCACGTCATTGAAGATTTCGTGGCGGCTTTTGTCGTATAAGATGACCGTGACATCCTCCATCCCGGATTTCCGGAAGGCCTCGGCACTTTTGCGGACGCCTTTTCCATAGTTACCCACTGGGTCCTGGGTTCCGGCGACGAAAAGGACCGGTAGCTTTTTGTCCATCCGTGCCAGATTTTCTTTTTTCTGGTTCATTTGAATGCCGGTGAGCATATCCCGGTCCAAACCGGCGGTCTCGGAGAAACCGCACAGGGGATCAGATCCATAGGTACTCAGAACCTGCCTGTCTCCGCAGACCCAGTCAAAAGGTGTCTGCGCATCTGGAATCCGCCGGTTGTAGCTGCCAAAAATCACATTTCGCAGGGGCTCGCAGGCCTGGGTTTCCCCGTCTTTCTGGCAGACGTGGCGGCACATGGCCAGACCGGCTCTCAGGGCGGCCTCAGGCTGCCAGGCGGTGCCACAAATGACAGCAGCCCGGATGCCGCTGTCCGGGTGGCGGTACAGCAGAGTCCGGGTTAAAAACGAGCCCATGGAGTGACCCAGAATCACATAAGGAAGCTGGGGATGCTCCTGGCGGGTCTTCTGAAGCAGGGAGAAAGTATCATCCACAGCGGCATTCCAGCCACCATGGAAGTAGCCCGGCGGATCTCCGGGGATCAGGGAGCCGCCATGGCCCATGTGATCCTCACCCACCACCAGATAGCCCTGCTGGTTCAGAAAGCGAGCGAAGGAGTCGTACCGGGCCACGTATTCGGCGATGCCGTGGACAATCTGTACCACTGCCCGGGGACGGCCCTGGGGCGCCCACTGCACGCAGTGGATGCGCCCCTTGCCGTGAGAGGGAAGGTGAAACTCGGTCATGATTATTCCACCACTTCGTAGCCAGCATCCCGGATGGCCTGCCGCAGAGCGGCGGGATCGGCGCTACCAGTGACTGTCACTTGCTTGGCTTCCAAATCGGCTGTGGCCTCCTGGACGCCTGCCACGGCCTGGCAGGCCTTTTCTACGCGGGCCTTGCAATGGCCGCACATCATACCCTCTACGCAAATCACGGTTGTCATAGTTACTTCCTCCTGTGTTGTAATATGGGATGCCTCGGACTCTGCCGGGGCGGGGGAGACTTGGACTTTGCCTTTTGGCTTGAAAAAGCGGAGCCGCAAAGCGTTGGAAACTACGAAAACGGAACTGAGGCTCATGGCGGCGGCTCCCAGCATGGGGCTCAGCTGGATCCCAAATGCGGGGAAAAGCACACCGGCTGCCACAGGGATGCCCAGAACGTTGTAAAAGAAGGCCCAGAAGAGGTTCTCCCGGATGTTTCGGAGGGTGGCCCGGCTGAGGGACTCTGCCACAGCCACATCCTGAAGACTGCCGGATAGGAGCACCACGTCGGCCGACTCAATGGCAATGTCCGTGCCTGCGCCAATGGCCATGCCAACGTCCGCTGTCACCAATGCCGGGGCGTCGTTGATGCCGTCGCCGACCATCACCACCCGATGCCCCTGGGCCTGAAGGGTCTGGATTTGTCCCGCCTTTTCCGTCGGCAAGACATCGGAGATGACATGACGGATCCCGGCCTTGGCCGCAATGGCTTGTGCGGTGGCTTCATTATCGCCTGTGAGCATGATGACGTCAAGCCCCAATTGGTGCAATTGCTGAACGGCTGCCGGGGAGTCCGATTTCAGCACATCAGCGGCGGCAATGACGCCCAGGAAGACGCCATCGACTGCAAAATAAAGGGGTGTTTTTCCGTCTGCGGCCAGCTGGGGATAGGTTGGGACAGCGATACCGGCCTCCTCCATCATCTGCCGGTTGCCAGCCAGACAGGGACGGCCTTTCACGACGCCGGATATCCCCCGGCCCGGTACGGTCTGAAACTCGGAAGCGGGAGCCACGGAGATCCCCGCTTCTTTGGCACGCACCAGGATGGCGGCGGCAAAGGGATGTTCCGACTGCTGCTCCAGGGCGGCAGCCAGGGCCAGGAGGGACTTTTCTGGGCCCTCTACTGGCAAAATGTCGGTGACTTGGGGCTGCCCCTGGGTCAGGGTACCGGTTTTGTCCAAAACGATGGTGTCTGCCCGGCTCAGAGTTTCCAGCGCTTCCGCAGATTTAAACAGAACACCATGGCGCGCACCCTGACCGGTACCCACCATAATGGCCACCGGTGTGGCCAGACCCAGAGCGCAGGGGCAAGAGATGACCAGCACGGAGATGCCTGTGGTGAGGGCAAACTCCAGGCTTTGACCGGCCAGAAGCCAAGCGGCGGCGGCAATCAGCGCAATGGTCATGACCACAGGGACAAATACTCCGGCGATTCGGTCCGCCAGGCGGGCAATGGGCGCTTTGGAACCGCCGGCTTCCTCTACCAAGCGGATGATCTGGGAGAGGGTGGTGTCCTCGCCTACCTTGTCGGCCCGGAATTTGAGGAATCCGGCAGTGCTCACTGTGGCAGCTGCCACGGTGTCGCCAGGGCCTTTTTCGACCGGAACGCTCTCGCCGGTGAGGGCGCTTTGGTCCACCGAGGCCCGTCCCTCCAGCACGGTGCCGTCTACCGGGATCCGGCCGCCGGCTCGGACCAGGATGGTATCGCCCACCTGGACCTGGGCAGCGGGAATTTCTATTTCTTCTCCCTGGCGCAGGACCGTGGCAGTTTCGGGAGCCAAATCCATGAGCTGGCGGATGGCGTCTCCGGTTTTTCCTTTGGCTCGCGTCTCCAGGTATTTTCCCAGGGTAATGAGGGTGAGAATCATCGCGGCAGATTCGAAGTAGAGGTTTTCCCGGTAGTGCTCTACCAGATCCCAGACGCCGTTGCCTGTGGCCCAGGCCATGCGGAAGAGGGCGACGACGCCATACACAAGGGCAGCGCCAGAACCTACGGCAATGAGGGAATCCATATTGGGGCTCCGGCGCCACAGGGCTTTGAAGCCCCGGGAATAGTAGCTGCGGTTCAGAATCACCACCGGCAGTGTGAGAAAGAATTGCAGCAGCGCAAAGGTCAGGGCATTTTCCCGCCCATGGAGCACATGGGGCAACGGCAGACCCACCATGTGACCCATGGTGAAATACATCAGGATGATCAGAAATACGGCGGACCAGAGAATCCGGTTTTTCATTTCCTGCAATGCCTGCGCCTGGGGGGTTTGCGCCTGGGGGGCTGGTTTCGCGTCTGGGAACGTGGCGTGATAGCCGGCCTGTTCCACCGCGGCGATGATCGACTGGGCCGCCTCTTGGTTGGGCAGCTCTGCGCGCAGGGTGTTAGCCAGGAGATTCACCTCTGCATGCTCCACACCGGGGACGCTGCGAGCCGCTTTTTCCACCCTGGCAGCGCAGGCGGCGCAAGTCATACCGGTGACGTCAAATTTTACATTCATGGGCATCCTCCCATTTCCAGCATGGTAGCTCGAAATAGTATTTGCAAAATGGGGCAAAAACAGAGATCCAATCAAAATATTTCTGAAATTTGACTTTTTCCCTGGGGTATGCTACCATTATAGCAAAGGTTTTCCTTTTGTAAAGAACGCACTTTTTGGTGTGGTAGTACCCAAAATGATAGTGAGGCGAGAGTATGGAAAAGCTGCAAAACTACCATTGCCCCGTGGAGACAACCTTGGATCTGATTGGCGGCAAGTATAAGACCCTCATCCTGTGGCATCTGGCTGGCGGTCCCCAGCGATTCAGTCAGCTGCAGCGGCTGATCACCCGGGCCACCCCCAAAATGCTGACCCAGCAGCTGCGGGAGCTGGAAGAGGACGGTGTGATTCACCGGGAGGTATTTCCCGTGGTGCCGCCCCGGGTGGAGTATTCTCTTACAGATCGCGGCAGGAGTCTCCTGCCCATTCTCCACGCCATGCGGGACTGGGGGACTGCGTACCTGCGGGAACAGGATCTGGAACCCAATTGCTCTATGACGGGTACCATGTGTTGCTGTGAGAAAAACGTGTAGTGACAAACGGCGCGGATTGTGCTATCATTGCCATGAGCTTGCCAAACTTTACATATTAAGGAGCTGTTTTTGATGGATTTCAAAGGAAGCAAAACCGAGGCCAATCTGCTGACTGCGTTTGCAGGTGAATCGCAAGCCAGGAATAAATACACTTATTATGCCTCAAAGGCAAAGAAGGATGGCTTTGAGCAGATTGCCAGAATTTTTCAAGAGACGGCAGATAACGAGAAGGAGCACGCCAAGATCTGGTTCAAGCTCCTCCACAACGGTGGGGTACCCGGTACAGTGGAGAATTTGAAGGATGCTGCCGCCGGTGAAAATTACGAGTGGACCGAGATGTATGCTGAATTTGCCAAGGTGGCAAGAGAAGAGGGGTTTCATCAGATTGCCTCCCTGTTCGAGGCTGTAGGCGCCATTGAGAAAGAGCACGAGGAGCGCTACCGTAAACTCCTGGCCAATGTGGAAGGCGGTCTGGTGTTCTCCCGGGACGGTGACCAAATCTGGCAATGCGCCAACTGCGGCCATGTCCATGTGGGCAAGGCAGCGCCGGAGAAATGCCCGGTCTGCGACCATCCGAAGAGCTATTTCCAGCTGAAAGCGGAAAATTATTAATTGTTGAAACCATGCAAAGGGGTTGCCTCAAAACCTAGTTTGTGAGACAGCCCCTTTGTACGTTGAAATTTATACGGAATCAGTGTGTCATACTGAACTGCTTATATCAAAATTGGAACCAAGCTGGACGGATGTTTTGGCTTGGTTCCTTGTTCATTTCGGCGTAGGACATCGAGGAAACGTTGGCAAATGCAGCGGAATGATCTGGGGAGGGTTCCTGTTGCGCAAACAAAGAAGATGTAATGAACGCACGTAACATGTAATGTAAATGCGAGACGGAAAATAGTCATGAGTTTGTTTGTTGAGGTTTTTTTCTGTTTTTGGATTCCGCAACAAGTTTCTCGTATTTCAAGATCATAGCATCCAGCTCCTGGAATACGCGAGCCTCCTCGCGCTGAATTTCTTCGGGTGAATGTTTGTAATAAAAAGAGGGGGGGAATAGCTGCCAGCTGTATCCTCCATAGAGAGCCCAAATAAAGTCCATATTCTTCAGCTTCAGCTCCCAGCGCTTTTTCTCAATCCACTTTTTGAACGATTTCATACCTAAAAACTCCTGTCTTTAAGATGCACGGGTGTTTCCGCTCTGAATTTCCAGTATTTACCAGTATTGCTTCATGTATTTCTGAGCATTTTTAGTATATCACAAAGACTATAAATGTGCAACAGACTGGGGGCAAAAATTTCAAAAATCTTAAACGGCAAGAAAGAACAAAATGTAGGACAGTCACGTATTTAGCTTTTGCGCTTTGCTTTGCCTTGGCAAGAAAATTAGATTGCCAAAGGCCTTTTGACCTCATGATAGCCGAGGAAATGCTGTGTAAAGTCAGGCGTATCTGATATGAATTCAGAACTGATGGCTAAAATCAATTATATATTGGATGCGTGGGACAGGCCGTAGATTTATCGAATAAAAAATTGAGCCTGCTGCAAAATTTCGCATTTGCAGCAGGCTCCGCTTGTTGTTGGATGAATTTATTTAATCGCCGGTTCCACAGGCGCCATTATAGATCGTAGTACATTGCGTACTCCATCGGATGGGGAACGCGGTTCATTTTGTTGATCTCTTTCCGCTTTTTCTCCACCCAGATATCCAGGAGTCGCTGGGGGAAGACGCCGCCCTGGGTGAGGTAGTCGTGGTCCTGCTCCAGCGCGTCCAGGGCTTCTTCCAGGGACTTGGGCAGACCGCCGATCTTAGCTTTTTCTTCCTCGGGCAGGTCAAACAGGTTGAAGTCATAGGGACCCCAGCCGTTGGCCTTGGGATCAATTTTGTTCTGGATGCCGTCCAGACCGGCCATCAAAATGGCGGCAAAGGCGTAGTAGGGATTGCAGGTGGCGTCGGGATTCCGCAGCTCAAAGCGCTTGTTTTTGGGTGCCTTGGCATAGGCGGGGATCCGCACCACGGCGCTCCGGTTGGCCATGGCATAGCCCACGGTGACGGGAGCCTCAAAGCCGGGGACCAGGCGCTTGTAGGAGTTGGTGGAGGGGTTGGTAATGGCGCAGAGGGAGGCTGCATGCTTCAGCAGACCGCCAATGAACCACAGGGCTGTATCGCTGAGCTGGCCGTAGCCGTTTTCATCATAGAAAATAGGCTGGCCATCCCGGAACAGCTGCATATGTACATGCATGCCGCTGCCGGCCTCGTCGGCCACTGGCTTGGGCAGGAAGGTGGCCGTGCGGCCGGCCTCCATGGCGGAGTTCTTGATGATATACTTGGCGACCATGGTGTTGTCGGCCATCTTGGTCATCTCACCCAGCTCCACTTCCACCTCCAGCTGGCCGCAGCCGCCGACTTCGTGGTGGTGGTATTTGACCTTAACGCCCCAGTCTTCCATCCGCAGACAAATCCGGCTGCGCAGGTCGTTAGTGATGTCCATGGGCAGGCTGGTGTGGTAGCCGGCTTTGTGGGCCACCTGATAGCCGTTGTTGCCCGCTTCGCCAGAGGCCCACTCGGCCTGGCGGGTGTTTACTGTAAAGCCCATTTCCTGGGGTTTTGTGACGTAATTTGCCTGGTCAAAGACATAGAACTCGTATTCCGGGCCCACGATCATCTCGTCGGCAATGCCCAGCTGACGCATGTATTCTGTGGCCCGTTTGGCGACGTTCCGGGGATACTGATCGAACGGACGGTTATTGGGACGGTCAATGACCATCACATCACCGATCATCGTCAGAGTGGGGATCTCCGTAAAGGGATCCATGGTAGCAGAATCCAGATCGGGGACGAACACCATATCGCTGTTCTCCACTGGCGCGTAGCCATAGTTGGAGCCGTCGAAGCCGATGCCATAGACAATGGTATCCTCGTTCAGCCGGTCAACGGGAATGCTCAGATGACGCCACCGGCCGTCGATGTCAGTCATTTTGAAGTCCACAATCTTTACGTCCTTCTCCCGGCACAGAGCGAGGACATCTTGCAGAGTTCTTGCCATAGTGAAAATCCTCCTAAAAATGGTAGTAAGGAAATTTTGGTGCACATTGCCATTATATCATGGGTGTCAATAGCACGGGTTGTAGGAATTGCTGAAAAAAAAGAGAAGCAGCCAGGAGCCTTCTGCGCATCTGTGGGACGGCGTTCTGGGTGGAATTCATTCTGCAATTTTTGGCGGAACTCGTGACAGAAGCGGTCAGATGTGATAGAATAAGCGGGAAAATTGTCCCGTCTTCGGCGTAACGGGGCAAAAGTAAGTTCATGTTTGAAACAGGAGAGTCATAGGCTTATGAAACGATTGGTTTGTTTATTCCTTGTCCTTGCGACGGTGTGTTTGGCAGCAGGCTGTAGCCGGGAGAGCCAGGCGGAGCGGCAGGATTGGGATGTGATCCAGGAGCAGGGCATCCTGCGTGTGGGCGTGACCCAATGCCCTCCCTTTAGCCAGAAAGGGGAGGACGGGAGTTGGTCTGGCTTTGATCTGGACCTGGTCCGGGCAGTCTGCGACAAGTTGGAGCTGGAACCGGAATTTGTGGAGTTGGATTGGTCCACCCGGGTGGATGCGTTGAACCGCGGCGAGGTAGACTGCCTCTGGAGCGGCCTCACGGTTTCCTCAGATTTGCTGGACACGCTGGATATTACCCAGACCTATCTGGCCAGTCGGCCGGTGCTGGTGGTGCTGTGGGACACTGTGGAGCAGTACCAGACCGCAGAGCAGCTGAATGGGAAAACGGTGGCAGTGGAAGCCGGCTCGGCAGGGCAGAGCGCCAGCTTGGACTGCCTGCCTCATGCGACGGTGACCCCTGTGAGCAGCCAGCAGGCAGCTCTGGAGGCGCTTCTGCAGGGATCTGCCCAAGGGGCTGTGGTGGATCTTTGGGTGGCCCAGGCTGCTGTGGAAACCAACCGGGAGCTGACGGTTCAGACCCGGGTGGAGCTGGGGACGGAGGAGTTGGCCGCCGTCCTGCCCCATGGCAGCGACCTCACCCCACAGCTGGACCGGGCGCTGGCAACGCTCCAACAGGACGGGACATTGGATGCGCTGGCTGCCCAATACGGGCTGACGGACGGACTGATTTCCGGCTAGGAAAAACTCTTTGGTTCCTGTTTTGTAAATTTTCTGGCTGATTGTGCAGAAAATATTTGCGAATTCAGCTGGTATTAGGAGGATGGGCATGAGAAGAACGGGACGGTTTAGCCAACAGAGGAAGGAGCTCTGGTGCGGCCAGTATGGTGCGTTGCTGTTTCTCTGGCTGACATTGATCTATTCGGAGTGGCTGGTGCGAAGCGCTACCATTTCCGCCGCCTTTTGGCGCGCCGGCTTGTGGCTGAGTGTGCTGTTTGCATTTCCGCCCGCTTTGGCTGTCTTCGTGCTGTCAGCGCAGTTCCGAAAGAGAGGAAACCGGGCTGTTGTGTTGGCGTTTTTGGGGATTGTGTACTTGCTGTATGCCTCTCAGCTGGTGTACTACAAGATCTTTTTCCAGTTTTATTCTGCCACCTCTATGGGAAATGCAGGCCAGGTGGTCCAATTTTGGAAGGTTGCGCTAGCTGCCATTGGGAAAAACCTGGTTCTGCTTTTGCTGCTGGCAGTGCCGCTGGTGGTTGCAGCGGTGTGGGGCGGGCGCATCCTGGGCTCCCGGGGTAAGATGAGGCGGAATGCCTCGGTCCTTTTGGCGGGTGTAACGGTGTTGTCTTATTTCGTTGTGATCTGGATGCTCCCCCTCTGGGGAACCGATGCAGAGTCCCCCTACGCCATGTTTTACAATGTGAGCGGCATCAAAGAGTCGGCGGCTCAGTTGGGCCTTGGGACTGCCTTTGCCCGGGATGTGAAGTGGACGGTGACGGGAGGCGGAGGCTCCGGCGCATTGGTTTTGCCAGAGCCTTCAGAACCCGCTCCCACACAGACGGAAGCGGCAGGGACAGAGACTACAGCGATGCAGGAGACTACGGAACCCCCGCTGGACACCAGTCCCAATGTGCTGGCGCTTGACTTCGACCGTCTGCTGGAAGGGGAGGAGGATGAGGCGCTCTGCCAGATGCACACCTATTTCAAAAGCCTCCAGCCCACCCACAAGAACGAAAAAACCGGCATGTTTGCAGGCTGTAATCTGATTCTCATTACGGCGGAGGGCTTTTCTCACCTGGCCATTGATCCGGCGCGCACACCCACGCTGTATCGGCTTCAGACGGAGGGCTTCTACTTTACCAATTTCTATACCCCCATCTGGAGCGTCTCCACATCTGACGGCGAGTATGTGGCAGTGACCGGCACCATTCCCAAATCCGGAGTCTGGAGTTTTTACCGCTCTTCAGAAAACTACATGCCCCTCACCATGTGTGCCCAGCTGAAGGCCCAGGGCTACAGCGCCTATGCCTATCACGACCACGACTATGGATACTATGACCGGGATTTGTCCCATCCCAATTTGGGGTATGTGTACAAAGCCGTGGGCAATGGACTGGAGATTACAGAGTGCTGGCCAGAGTCGGATCTGGAAATGATCGACGTAACCACTGGGGACTATATCAATCAAGAGCCCTTCCATGCCTATTATATGACAGTTTCCGGTCATTTGGAGTACACGTTCCAGGGCAACGCCATGGCTGAAAAAAATCGGGAGCTGGTGGAGGACGCCCCATATAGTGAGCGCGTAAAAGCCTATCTGGCCTGCCAGATTGAGTTGGACCGGGCCTTGGAACTTCTGATGGAGCGACTGGAGGAAGCGGGTGTGGCGGAGAATACGGTCATTGCCCTGACGGCGGATCACTATCCCTATGGCCTTACCCCAGCGGAGCAGAGCGAGCTGGCTGGTCACACCCTGGAGGAGAATTTTGAGCTGTACCGCAATGCCTGTATCCTTTACAAAAAAGGCATGAAGCCGGAGCGGGTGGATCGGGCCTGTTCGTCCCTGGATTTGCTTCCCACCCTTTGCAACCTGTTTGGCCTGGACTTTGATTCCCGTCTGTATATGGGGCAGGATGTGTTTTCCGAGGCGGAGCCTTTGGTCATCTTCTCCAACCGGAGCTGGATCACAGGCGAGGCTTCTTACAACTCCCAGACCGGCGAAGTGAGTAGTCTCACCGGTGGAGAAATTTCCGACCGCTATGTCCAGACGATCAAAGATGCAGTGAACAATAAATTTACCATTTCCGCATGGATTCTGGACCGGGATTACTGGCGCATCCTGTTCCAGCCACAACATAGTCTGGAGAACGCACCATAGAATACAGGAGAGAGCCATATGCACGAAATCAAAGCGAAGGGAATCTTATCCTCCCAAGGTGGAATCAACCTCTACCGGGGATGTACCCATGGCTGCATTTACTGTGACTCCCGCAGCGCCTGCTACCAGATGGACCACGATTTTCAGGATGTGGCAGTGAAGGTCAACGGGCTGAGTCTCCTAGAGGAGGCGCTGCGTCGGAAGCGGCGGCCCACCATGGTGGGCTTTGGCTTCATGTCAGACCCGTATATGCCTCTGGAGCGGGAGTTGCGGCAAACCAGGGGGGCGCTGGAGCTTTTGGCTGCATATGGCTTTGGCGTTGCGGTGCAGACCAAGTCGGACCTCGTGATGCGGGATCTGGATCTGCTTGCAGAAATTCACGGCAATGCCAAGGCAGTGGTGCAAGTGACTCTCACCACCTATGACGAGGCCCTGTGTCGGATTTTGGAACCCCATGTGTGCACCACCGCCCGCCGGGTTCAGGTCCTGGAGGCTTGCAGGGAGCGGGGGATTCCTACGGTGGTTTGGCTGAGTCCCATCTTGCCTTTTCTCAACGATACCGAGGAAAATTTGATGGGACTCCTCCGATGCTGCGCCCAGGCTGGGGTGAAACGCATCATCTGCTTCGGCATGGGGCTTACCCTGCGGGAGGGAAACCGGGCCTATTTTTACAGGCAACTGGACCGGCATTTTCCCGGCTTATCCGACCGCTACCGGCGCTGCTATGGCAATGCCTATGAAGTGCTCAGTCCCAACGGGGCAAACCTGATGGGACTGCTGCATGCGTTTTGCCGGGAGCAGAATATTTGTGTCAATTTGCAGGAAAATTTCCACTTTTTACATCACTTTCCAGACGCAATGGAAGAAAATCAAGTAAAACTTTGGTAGAGGAGGTAAGAAGCTTCCCACGGGGAGGAGAGACGTATGAAACGACTGCTGGTTTATTTGAAAGCCTACCGGAAAGAGTGTGTGCTGGGTCCGCTGTTTAAGCTGTTGGAGGCGCTGTTTGAGCTGTTTGTGCCGTTGGTCATGACGGCCATCATCGATGTGGGCATTTCCAGCGGGGATCACAGGTACATTTTGGAGCGGTGCGGCCTTCTGGCGCTTCTGGCTGTGGTGGGACTGGTTTGCTCCATTACGGCCCAATATTTTGCGGCGAAGGCGGCTACCGGCTTTTCCGCCCGGCTGCGGAGCGCGCTGTTTGCCCATGTTCAGGGGTTGTCTTACCGGGAGATCGACACGCTGGGCACCGCTACCATGATTACCCGCATGACCAGCGATGTGAATCAGCTGCAAAATGGGGTGAATCTGGCCTTGCGCCTGTTGCTCCGGTCGCCCTTTGTGGTGTTTGGCGCTATGGTGATGGCCTTTACCATTGATGTGTCCGGAGCGCTGGTGTTTGCTGTGGCGATACCCGTGCTGCTGGCAGTGGTCTTCGCCATCATTCTGGTGACGATTCCCATGTACCGGAAGGTGCAGAGCCACCTGGACGGCGTGACGGCTGCCACCCGGGAGAATCTCACCGGGGTGCGGGTCCTGCGGGCATTTCGGAAGGAACCGGAGGAGGTTGCGGAATTTTCCAGACGAAATCAACTGCTGAACCGGCTTCAGCTCCGGGTGGGCCGGATTTCCAACCTGCTCAATCCGGTGACGTATGTGGTCCTGAATTTGGCGGTAGTGGCGCTCCTGCATACCGGCGCCCTCCGGGTGCATGCGGGTTCTCTGACCCAGGGACAGGTTGTGGCGCTGTATAACTATATGTCTCAGATTTTGGTAGAGCTGATCAAGTTTGCCAACCTCATCATTACCATGACCAAAGCGGTGGCCTGCGGCAACCGGATTCAGGGAATCCTGGCCATCCAGTCCAGCCAGGTTTCTGGTAGCCGTCACCCGGTGGAGGCGCTGCGGGGGCAGGTGGAATTTCGCAATGCCGGGATCACCTATGGCGCGGCAGGGGCGGAGGCCCTCACCGGGGTCAGCTTTTTGGCCCGGCCCGGCCAGACCATCGGCATCATCGGCGGCACTGGCTCCGGAAAGTCGACGTTGGTTCATTTCATTCCCCGGTTTTACGATGCCACCCAGGGTCAGGTTTTGGTGGACGGTGTGGATGTGCAGGAGCTGGACCTGGAGGAACTGCGCCAGAGGATTGCAGTGGTCCCCCAGAAAGCGGTGCTGTTCCGAGGCACCATTCGATCCAATCTTCTCTGGGGCCAGGAGAACGCCACAGAGGAGGCGCTTCAGACTGCCCTCACGGTAGCTCAGGCCATGGAAATTGTCCAGGGGAAGGAGCAAGGGCTGGATGCAGTCGTTGAGCAGGGGGGTGGCAACCTCTCCGGCGGCCAGCGCCAACGCCTGACCATCGCCCGGGCGCTGGTCAGGCAGCCGGAAATTTTGATTCTGGACGATAGCGCCTCTGCCCTGGACTATGCCACGGATGCCAAGCTTCGGGCAGCCCTTGGAGCGTTGCCCAATCCGCCTACCACCTTTGTGGTGTCCCAGCGGGCGGCATCCATTCGCCATGCCGACTGGATTCTGGTCCTGGAAGACGGACGGGTTGTGGGACAGGGAACCCACGAAACACTGCTGGAAAGCTGCAAAGTGTACCAGGAAATTTACAATTCTCAGTTCCGGAAGGAGGCAGGAGACCATGTCTCGTGAAAAAAAGCAGGGAGCGGTCCTCCGGAAGGTACTTCGGCGCATTGCGCCCCACTGGTTGCTTCTGACCGGGACGCTTCTGCTGGCATTGGCATGCGTCGCCTGCCAGCTCTATGTGCCCATTTTAGCCGGTCGGGCTGTGGATTGCATGTTCGGGCCGGGACAGGTGGATTTTACAGCGTTGGCCGGCATTCTTCTGTGGATTGGCCTCGCCGCTGGGGCCGGCGCTCTGACCCAGTGGTGTATGGGGGAGCTGAACAACCGCATTACCTTCCAGGTGGTCCGGCAGATGCGGGAGGAGGCCTTCCGGCACATCCAAGAGTTGCCCCTTTCGTACTTGGACCGGCATCCTCATGGGGAGACAGTGAGCCGGGTTATTGCAGATGTGGACCAGTTTGCGGACGGGCTCCTCATGGGCTTTACCCAGCTGTTTACCGGCCTGATGACCATCGGCGGGACGTTGCTGTTTATGCTGCTCATTCACTGGAAGATTGCTTTGGTGGTCATTTTCATTACACCTCTGTCCTTGTTTGTGGCCCAATTTGTGGCAAAGCGAACCTACTCCATGTTTCGCCTCCAATCTCAGATCCGAGGCCGTCAGACGGCTCTCATTGACGAAACCATTGGGGAGCTAAAGGTGGTGCAGGCGTTTGGCCACCAAAACAAAAGCCAGGCAGAGTTTGACGAGGTCAATGAGGAGCTGCGCAAATGCTCGCTCCGGGCAATTTTCTTTTCCTCTATCACCAATCCCTGCACCCGGTTTGTCAATGCCCTTGTTTATGCGGGAGTCGGCCTCACAGGCGCCTTGGCGGCTGTGGCAGGAGGCATTACAGTCGGCGGCCTCACCACATTTCTGAGCTATGCCAATCAGTATACCAAGCCGTTTAATGAGATTAGCGGCGTCATCACGGAGCTGCAGAATGCCCTGGCCTGCGCTGGCCGTATTTTTGAACTGCTGGAGCAGCCGGTCCAGACGCCGGACCCGGCTCCGTCGACGCCCCGCGCCGTGAAGGGGCAGGTGGGGTTGGACCATGTGTGTTTCTCCTATACACCGGACCGGCCCCTCATTCAGGATTTTAACCTGCAGGTCCGTCCGGGACAGCGGGTGGCCATTGTAGGCCCTACGGGATGTGGCAAGACCACGCTGATCAATCTTCTCATGCGGTTTTATGAGGTGGATCGGGGGACCATTTCGGTGGATGGGGTCAGCACCCGTGAGATGAGCCGGCAGAATTTGCGGCAGTGCTTTGGTATGGTTTTGCAGGACACCTGGCTGAAGGCGGGAACCATCCGGGAGAACATCGCCATGGGCCGCCCAGAGGCTACCCTGGAGGAAATCCAGGCAGCTGCCAAAGCAGTTCATGCCCATGGCTTCATTCGTCGCTTGCCCCATGGGTATGACACGGTCATTGGCGAGGCCGGAGGCTCTCTGTCCCAAGGGCAAAAGCAGCTTCTGTGCATTGCCCGCGTGATGCTGTGCCTGCCGCCTATGCTCATCCTGGACGAGGCAACGTCTTCCATTGACACCCGGACGGAGCAGAAGATTCAAAAGGCTTTTGCCGCGCTGATGGAGGGCCGCACCAGCTTCATTGTGGCACATCGCCTGTCTACCATTCAGGAGGCGGATCTCATTTTGGTGATGCGGGACGGTGCCATTGTGGAGCAGGGGACTCATGCATCCCTTCTGGCCCGGGGCGGCTTCTATGCGGAACTGTATGAGAGTCAGTTTGCCATGTCTGCATCGAAGTGACCACTACAAAACCTGACGGGCGCACGCTGTGCGCTCATGGAAGGACTCCGGTCCTGGCAAACCTAGGCGTGGAGGCAGGCTCTTGGGAGCACCGGGGAAGGTGTTTACAAAGTTGTCGAAAGATTACAAAAAAGTGTCACCTTTTTTAGAAATTTTAGGAATTACATACCTTGAAACTTGGCGGCCGTTCGCATATAATCATTTATGTTGACCAGGGCCGGGCAGAAAGTCACCTGTGAATCCGGCTTGCAGGTGACTTTTTCTCGGGTGATCTCTGTCGGAACCGTGTGGATCAACGGAAGAAGTGCTGTGCGTAATTACAAAAGAGAGATTGTGAAAAGTTATGAGTTTCAACAGTTTGGAGTTTGTTTTCCTGTTTTTGCCCCTCTTTTTGGGGTGCTATTACGTCTGCCCGCCGTCGCGCCGGAATCTGGTGCTGGCTTTGGGTAGTGCGGTGTTCTACGTCGTTGGAGCATGGCACCATCCTTGGTGGGTGGTACTCTTGGCAGTTGAAATTATGTTAACTTGGGTAATCGCCTTGTTTCTGCCCTGTGTTCAGGCGAAAAAAACTCTGCTTTCTGGCAGTTTGGCCCTGCTGTTCGGTATTTTGCTGATTTTTAAATATGCGGGCCTGTTGGGTACAAACCTGGTCCTGCCGTTGGGGGTCAGCTTTTATACCTTTCAGATGGCCGCCTACCTGATGGATGTGACCCATGGTAAGGTGGAGCCAGTGGCACGCCTGTGGGATTATCTGGCGGAGATTTTGATGTTTCCGAAATTGCTGTCAGGTCCCTTGATGCCGCCTTCAGAGCTGGGCAGTCAGCTGACAGAGCGGCAGTATCACCTGGAGGGCTTTGACCGGGGACTGCGGGAATTCATTGTGGGCCTTTCTATGAAGGTGCTCCTGGCTGACCGAGTGGGCGGCTTGTGGACCCAGGTCCAAACCATTGGCTTTGAGAGTATTTCGACTCCGATGGCTTGGTTGGGGCTGGCGGGGTACTGCTTCCAACTGTATTTTGACTTCTGGGGCTATTCCCGCATGGCAGTCGGTCTGGGTCGTATGTTGGGATTCCGCCTTCCCAGAAACTTTGACCATCCCTATGCAGCCAGAACCATGACGGAATTCTGGCGGCGGTGGCACATCACCTTAGGCGCCTGGTTTCGGGAGTATGTGTACATTCCCATGGGCGGTAGCCGGCAGGGGATGCCACGAACCATTTTGAATTTGCTGGTGGTTTGGCTGCTCACGGGAATCTGGCACGGCAGCACCTGGAACTTTCTCTTGTGGGGCCTTCTGATTTTCCTCCTGATTGCGCTGGAAAAGCTGGGCCTGGGCCCTCTTCTGGAGCGGCACCGGGTGGCGGCTCGTGTGTACATGCTGCTGGCTGTCCCGCTGAGCTGGCTTCTGTTTGCAGTACCAGACCTGGGTCAAATTGGGATTTATCTCACCCGGCTGTTTCCCTTCTTCGGAGGTGGCATTGCGGTGAACCAGGGGGATTTCCTTCATTACGGCAAGCAGTTTGTTCCGTTTCTGGCGGTGTGCATACTGCTCTCCAGCCCCTGGCCGGAACGGGTCTGGAACCGGATTCGCTCTTCCACAGTGGGGACCGTGGTGTGTTTCCTGCTGTTCTGGGCGGCGGTTTACTACATGTCTGTTGCCGTGAATGATCCGTTCCTTTATTTCAGCTTTTAGGAGGGCCGAAGATGCAGCGTACAAAAAAGAGAAAAAAAGCGGCCCTGGTTCTGCCGGTGTTGCTGGCCGGAAGCGGAGTCGTGATGGCTTGTGTGGGGTTTGTGTTGAAGGCCAAATGGAAGGACACCGGGCGCTACGAAGGGCGGATGGCTTTGGCGGTACCCTTCCTGGTGATGCAGGATCAGGAGAGCCTGGCGCCAACCCAGCCTCTGAAACGGGAGCCTTCTGTGCGGAAGCCTCCCCCAGCGGAGCCATCAGCACCGCCGTCGGCACAGACGGAGCATACGGAGCCCTCAGAAGAGGCAACCGAGCCGACTGCCCCGCTGCCGGTTTACGGGGAGGAGGAATCCTGGTTTGACGACGCCCTGTTTATCGGGGACTCCCGGATGGTGGGGCTGTCCATGTATGCGCGCTTGGGGGAGGCGGATTATTTTGCCGGAGTTGGTCTCAGCGTGTTTCAGCTTTTTTCTCAGACGGCTTCTGATACATATTTTGGGGAAACGGATCTGGAGAGCCTCCTGTGTAGCCGGGAGTATGGAAAAATCTATATCATGCTGGGCCTGAACGAGGCGGGGTATGACTTGGATTCCCTAAAAGAGCGGTACCGGCAGGATGTGGAGCGAATTCAGGAGCTGCAGCCCGATGCGGTCATCTATCTGCTTCAGGTCTATGGAGTCTCCAGGGAAAAGGCCAAGGCAACGGATTATCTGCGGCCAGAGCGATTGGGGAAAATCAATGCCGACATTCAGAGCCTGTGTGACGGCGAGCAGGTTCGCTGCCTGGATCCGCGGGCTTTATATGAGGATGATGAGGGGTATTTGCGTGGGGACTATAGCGCAGATGGTGTGCATCCCTATGGTAAGTATGACGCGCTCTTGGCCGAGTGGCTCTGCAAACAGGCCGCCAATCACATATAATGAGCGGGAGAAATCGCGACTTTTCGTGATTTCTCCCGCAATTTTCATACTTAGGGGTCAACGTGTTTAATCGTAGTTTTGCAGCATCCAGCAAATGGCATTGACATAATCCTCGCCGTACCCCTTGTTTTCAAAGTCCCGGGTGCTGGAGACGTCGGGGAACTCGAAGAGGCAGGCATCGTATCCCACAACGTAGGCCGCCCAAGAGGCAAAGTAACCGGAGCCGCCGGACAGGGAGCTATAGCGGTTGTAGGGGAAATACCGGTCGAAGGCGCGGTAAACGGGACCATTTTCACCGTTGGAGACAATGGTCTGGCGGTACCAGCCATGGGTATCGATGAGCACGTTGTGGCCGGAACCTTTCACCGACTGGACAAATTTTGCAAGAGCTTGGGCCTCCCGCGCCTGCAGGGGCGCAGAGCCGTTGTAATTCCGACTGTCGCTGCGGCTTTGGTACCGGTAGGGGAAGCTACGGTTGAGGTCAATGCCCGGGCCGTAGACGTTGTTGCCGTTGGAATCCAGCCGGTAGGTGGTGCACCGCCCCGGTCCGTCACAGGTCCAACCGTCGTACAGACCGTCGGGATTCAGGCAGGGCAATACGTATACAGACCAATCGCCCTCTTTGATCAAGGCGTCATAATTATGCTCCAGCGCTTCCATCAGATCCTGGGCAGTATTCACCAGCAGCTGGCCGTCCCGATCGAAGTTGTCTTCCCAGCCGTGAATGGCAAAGGCCGCCACCAAAACGTTGCTGCCATCGCCGTAGCGATAGGCTTTCAGCTCCCGCCCTGCGCCGCTTTTGCCATAGACAATGGTTTCGATCACCTCTTGGGGCAGGGGGGTCAGGGTGAAGAGTTTCCGGTATTCCGGCCGAACCAGGCGGATGAGGATGGTGGCCAGCTCGGAACGGCGAATGTTGCTGTTGGGTCGGAAGGTGCCGTAAATGTCATCGCCAGTCAGCACGCCCGCCCGGTACAGCGCGGAGACGGACGCCCAATAGGGATCCTCTGGGCCGTAGTCCGGGAGGGTATCCACCTGGTTGACAGCCGGCATCTCGCCCTTTGGCAGGCTCCGGTACAGAATTTCCGCAACCTCAGCGCGGGAGACGGTCCGGGTTGGGCTGCTTGCCATGGCCTGGGGAAGGATCCCGTATTCCTGTGCCCGGTCTATGTAGTAGGTGTACCACGGGCGGCCATATTCGGCGGAGGTGTCTGGGATGCCCCAGTATTTCTCATAGATTCGCACGGCCACAGCCACCGCCTGACACAGCTGCACGGTGCCGTTGGGGGCGAAGCGCTCGTCTCCCATGCCGTTCATCAGCTCCATGGCATAGGCCGCCTGCACATAAGAGTAGTACCAGGCGCTGGAGGCGACATCCACGAATGGCAGTTTCGGAAGCGGCTCGGGCAACTTGAAAGCGTCCATTCCTGTATCCGGCACAATGGGTTCGATGGTGCTGGGCTGAATCCGATACTCAGGCCGGACCATCCGGGTGAGGACGGCAGCCAGCTCCGAGCGGCGGATGTTGCTGTCTGGCCGGAAGGTACCGGAGTCGTCGTTCCCCATGAGAACGCCTGCCCGGTACAGGGTGATGACTCCGTTCCAGTAGAGATCCTCTGGGCTGTAATCCGGCAGGGAATCCACCTGGTGGATAGGCTCCAGCTCTATCTCCGGGAGGCTACGGCTGAGAATTTCCGACAGCTCCGCCCGGGTTGCGGGCCGGAGGAGGGAGACATGTTCCAGAGACTCCGGCAGCAGGCCGTATTCTCTGGCCCGGCTCACGTAATATGCGTACCAGGGGGAACCATACTCGGCGGAGGCATCGGGGATGCCCCAATACTTTTCATAGATCCGCACGGCCACAGTCAGACCCTGGGTGAGGGGAACCGTGCCATTGGGAGAAAAGCCATCATTTCCCGTCCCGGCCATGAGCCCCAGAGCATATTGCACCCGCACATAGGGATAGTACCAGGCGTGAGGCGATACATCGGTAAAAGGCGGGGCGGGAAGCTCCTCCGGTAGCTGAAACGCCTCCATACCGGGCCAATCCGAAGCTGTGACCTGGAGCGGCATCAGCGCCACTACCAGCAGAAGGCACAGAAGCCGGACCAACCGTTTGTGTGTTTTGATCATAACATCACCACTCCTTTTCGCAGATGCTTGCTGAAGAACCTGCGGCTCTCTTTACAAACTTAGCATAAGATATGGATGTATCGGAATTGCATCAAAAGAGAGGCTTTTTTTCGGAACCGATTACCGCCTGCTGCATAGCTATGGAGAAAGGAGGAATCGCTATGGATCCATTTGACAAAACCCAAACAGACCCCATCTGGCAGAGAGTCTGGAACCGACAGCCACTGGCGCCGCCCCCACAGCCAGCATCCCCGGGACCCGGGCGGCCAGTGCCGCCGCCTCCGCCAGAGCAGCTTGCCCGCCCAGCGCCGCCTCCAGCACCACTGCAGCCCCATCCTGGGATGTCCTGGACTCCCCAGGAACTTCTGCGCCAGTCCAGGGAGGAGGGGGCGTTTGGACGCCAGTGCCAAATGCTTGGCCGGTCCCTGGGACCTGGCGGCAGGACCGCCATGAACCGTCTGCACCATCAGGCCATGGAGCGGTCGGCGTGTCTGCGTGGAATGGCCAGGCCAGAGCAGGGCGGGCGTATGACGCCACAGCCGGAACCCCGCCGGGAGCCGGTGGAGCGAACGTTATTGCGTCTGCTGACCCAGGCCAGACAGTTTGAAAATATGTATGCAGCCAGCCAGAACCATCCCCAGCATGGTCCGGTTTTTTCTCAGTTCCGCCAGGAGATGGTGCAGGCCATCCGGATTTTGCTCCTTCTGCTGGGAAGCCAAAACCGGTAGCATGGCTTGAGGCAGGAAGGTGTTTTAGGATACCCCGTTTTGCTCCGCCTGCAATTGCTTTACAAAAGCCGTCCGGTCCGGGGCGCGGAAGTAGGCGGAGCCGGCCACCAGCAGGTCCGCGCCATGATCCAGGCAAGTCTGGAAGGTGGAGGGACCCACGCCGCCATCCACTTCCAGGATGCAGGGGAGGTTGCGCTCCTGGATCCAGCGTCGGATGGTTTGGAGCTTGGGCATCATGTCTACCATAAAGGCCTGACCGCTGAAACCAGGCTCCACAGTCATCACCAAGATCATGTCACACAGCTCCAGGTAAGGCAATGCGGCCTCGGCCGGAGTGCCGGGCTTCAGCGCCAGAGCCGAACGGACGCCCAGGGCCCGGGTGCGCTCCAGGGCCATCCGGATGCCCTCTGGGGTGTCGGACTCCAAATGGACTGCGAGAATGGATGCGCCAGCTTTGCAGAAACCCTCCACATAGCGGATGGGCCGGTCAATCATGAGATGGACGTCCAGGGGCAGCTCCGAAACCCGGGCAATGGCCTGGACCACAGGCATACCAATGGTCAGGTTGGGAACAAACTGGCCGTCCATAACGTCTACGTGAATGTAATCTGCGCCGGATTGGGCGATGGCCCGAAGATCTCGCTCCAGATTCACAAAATCCGCCGAGAGGATGGAAGGGGATACCTTAGCCATGACAAAGCCTCCTGAAAAAATACAAAAATTTCCATGCACCGGCAGAAAACTCCGGGCATACTAGTGAATGTGCGGATGCCGCTTCCAAAGACGCAGACCATCCGCTTCAAATACGGGAGGCTGCTTGCAGCCTCCCGACTGGGACTGATATGATGGAGAATATCATATTTCCCGGGAAAAGGCAATGTGTCCCGGGAAATTTTCTATGCGGAAGGCCCACGTCTCAAAGAATTGGGAAATGGCGGCCTGGTTTGATTTTTGGAATGAACTGGCCGCTCCTGGACATACTACTCCCGAACCAAAGGAAAGGAGGCCAGCCCTATGAACTGCCATGCCAACAAATCCATCGAGTGCACTGTGGTGTCCTGCGCCAACCACTGCGATGAGGCCAACTACTGCTCCCTGGACAAGATCCTGGTGGGTACCCACGAGTGCCATCCCACAGTAGACCAGTGCACTGACTGCATGTCCTTCCGGAAGAAATAACAGAAGGTCTGCTCAAAAAGGCGGTCAAGACAGGACTCGCCGGGACCACTACAAGACATTGCAGTGACCCCGGCAAGTGCCGGTCTTGACCGTTTTTTACGCCGAATCCCAAAACCACGTCCCGGGTGATGGGTTTAACTGCGAGGCGCCGGGGCAGTGACTGTGGCGCGGATGATCACATCGCCAGAGACGGTATCGAATTGATAGGCGCCGCCGCCCTGACCACAGTAGTAGAGATCTCCCCGCTGGGTGGAGGGAAATTCGTTATCCAGCTTGCCAGAGACAGAATCCAGCTCTACAGAAAAGGCTGCGTCCTGGGGCAGATTTAAACGAATGCTACCGGAGATGGTATCCGTGGAAATTTTCTGAGGCGCTACCAGAAGATCCAAGGTCATGCCACCGGATACGCCATCGAAATTGACCCGGTGAGCCTCCCCAGACAATTGGAGGCTGCCGGAGACCGTATCCACGTCCAACTCTGCAAAGGAGCAGTTTATGAACGTGATGTTGCCGGATACGCCGTCTACCTCGCAGGATTGCGCTGTGAGATCCCGGGCGGTGACTGGGGCGCTTACCGTATCAATCTGCAGCTCCAGCAACTGCTCGGCCAGGGAGCGGGGAATTTCTACGGTCAGATCCTTCTTGGGGGAGTCAAAAATGCCAAAGCTCCATTGAGGCTTGCAATACTGGATAATCAGCCGGTCGCCAGCCACCCGATAGCGAAGCTGCTCGCTCTCTTCCAATCCGCTGCTCTCCCGGAAAACGACCGAGTCGCCGTCGGTGACGGTCACATTGACAGAGCCATCGACCCAGTTGATTTCCACAGAATGAAGGTTGGAAGCCGGGACCGATCCGTTGCCCACTTCGTATTTTGCACTGTCGGAATAATGGAAATTCCAGCCGCCAAAGGAGAATCCGCGGATGGACAGGCCAGGTAGAACCCCCATACCGCACAGCAGGACCCCCAGGAGGATCAGGGCCGTCAGAGTCCATAGAATGATGCGTACAATGACGCTGGTGTGATTGTGTTTCATGATGTTCCTCTCAATCTTTCAGCTCAAAGCAGGCCTTGATCACATTTTGGATGGCAGCGGACAGGGGGAATATCACCCAGGTGATGTACCAGGCCATGGTGGCAAAGCTGATCACAAAGTAAAGGACCAGTGTGAGCGTGGTGATCAGGCCGTTGATGCTCTTGCGGAGCTTCACGCTGGGATCGTCGGACAGTTCTTCCTGCCGGATCTGCCTGTTACCCTGCTTTTGGGAGCCGGAACGTAGAAATGTAGCCCGAAAAACGATCAGACCGGTTGCAATAGCAATCATGGCGAACATTCCCACTACCCCATGATCCTCCGCCACAATGACCGGAATTACGCAGCAGATGTATAGCATAATGGACACAGACAGCAACAGGCTGGAGAGCCAGCTGGGGTATGCACTGTGGGTCGTGGCGGTACGGGAGGGCGCCTCCGTCCGGACGCCCCGGGTGAGAAAGTCACCCAGGTCACCGATGCCAGAGACCGCCAGGGAGTAGGCTGCTTCCGGGGTCTTTCCCTCGGCGATGAGGTCATCGTATTTGTCCAGGGTGTTTTGCAGAATTTCTGCCTTTGTCTCCGCGGTAGCCGCCGTCTGGGGAGCGCCGGCAAAGAGATAGTCGATGTAGGTTTTCAGTTTGTCTCTCATAGGGATTTCTCCACCTCCAGTAGTTTATCCATAATTTCTTTGGTCTCGCCCCACTCCGCCAGCAGACGGCTGCAGGTTTCCCGCCCCTGTGGGGTAATGGTGTAATACCGCCGCCGGGCGCCGCTGGCCTCTCCGCCCCAGTAGGATGCCACGAGACCAGCTTCCTCCAGCCGCCGGAAGGCTGTGTATAGGGTGGCTTCCTTCAGCTCTAGCTTGCCGCCGGACAAGTGGGTGACTGTCTTATTGATTTCGTAGCCGTAGCTGTCCCGCAGCATCAGCCGGGCCAGAATGATCGCATCTGTGTGCCCGCGGATCAGATCTCCGGCAATGGACATGAAATCACCTCCTGTCTTTTGAAGCCATTGTACACCAATGTACATCGCCTGTCAAGGTATGCTTGCGGATTTAAGTAAATTTTTTGAGGAGATACCAAGGAAGCAACAGACATGCCGCTGCTTCCCGCTATTTGTGATATTTGCTGCCCGACTGAATGGCCTCTGCCCGGTAGAGCTGCTCCAGAACCATCACACGGGCCAGGTGGTGGGGAAAGGTCATCTGACCCATGGATAGAAGCAGGTCTGCCTGAGCCTTGATAGACGGGTCGATACCGTATGACGAACCAATCAGGAAGCAGGCTGAGGAATGGCCTGAGAGCTTCACACGGGCCATTTGACTGGCAAAGGCTTCGGAGCTCAGCTCCCGTCCCTCTGGTGTGAAGACGCAAAACCAGGCGCCCTTTGGCAGTTTCTGCCGAATGAGCTCAGCCTCCCGGGCAAGCCCCACAGCAATCTCTGCAGGTTGGGGCGTCTCCGGCAGGCGGCATTCCGGCAGCTCCAGCAGCTGGAAGCGACAGGTTCCAGACAGCCGTTTTTCATACTCCGCTGCGGCGGAGAGATAGAATTTTTCTTTCAGCTTGCCCATGGCAAGCAAGGTGATTTGAAACATACAAAACCTCCTGGAAGCGATTGATAGAACGATTCTTTTGTGTCAGTATAGCAAAAAGGAACCGGCTTGACAAGGCGCCAGGCGCGCGCATGCAAACGGCAACATTTTGTGTTTCCTTGGGCTTTGTGAAGAAAAAACTTGCCCTTTTTGCACCAGTCCCGTATAATAGACATAAAACAGAAATGATTGTGGTCGATGGAAAGCACCAGAGAAAGGGATGTGGGGAGCGATGGACTATACGGCCTGTACGCTATGTCCCCGGGCCTGCGGGGTAAACCGGGCGGCAGGACAGCTGGGCGTTTGCCGGATGCCGGGACGGCTGCAGGTGGCCAAAGTGATGCGCCATGAGTGGGAGGAGCCGGCCCTGGCAGGGCCGGGCGGCAGCGGGGCCATTTTCTTTTCCGGCTGTACCTTGGGATGCCTGTACTGCCAGAACGAGGAGATCAGCGCCGGGGGCTTTGGCCGGGAGATGTCGGCGCCCGCCCTCCGCCGGACCATGGAGGAGCTCATTGCCCAGGGAGCGGAAAACATTGATCTGGTGACCCCCACCCATTTTTTGCCGGACATTCTCCCGGCTCTGGCGCCGAAGCTTCCGGCGCCGGTGGTGTACAACTGCGGCGGCTATGAGTCTGTGGAGACGCTCCGGCATTTGGAGGGACTGGTGGACATCTATTTGCCGGATTTGAAATATGCCGATGGGGCATTGGCAGCCAGGCTGTCCGGTGCGGCAGACTATGTGCCAGTGGCGGCTGCCGCCATCCGGGAGATGGTCCGGCAAACCGGGCCATACCAAATGGAGGGGGAGCGGCTCCGCCGGGGCGTGATGATCCGGCATCTGATTCTTCCAGGCCAGGTAGAGAATTCCCTCCGGGTACTGGACTGGATTGGGGAGACCTTCCCCAGAGGGACCGTGCTGGTGTCCCTCATGCGTCAATATACCCCGATGCCCCGGGTGGTCGGGATGCCGCCCCTGGACCGGCAAGTTACCCAAGAGGAGTATGAGGCCGTGCTCAGCTGGATGTATCTGAACAATCTGGAGGGCTTTACCCAGGAGGCAGAGGCTGCCTCGGAGAAATACATCCCAAATTTCAAAAAGCAATAAACGTATGTTTGCATTTTTGCCGAACGTGTGTTATACTAAAAGAAAAAGGAGGCGGCATTATGCCAAGGACCAGCAACAAGCAGGAGGAGATCCTCCAATACATCGACCAGTTCGTGGCGGAAAATGGATATCCACCTTCTGTGCGAGAAATCGGCGCGGCAGTGGGTCTTCGTTCCACCGCGTCGGTGAGCTACCATTTGAATCATCTGCAGACCAAAGGGCTTGTGACATATGAGGCGGGGAAGAAGCGGGCGTTGTCCGTTCCCAATGCCAAAACCGGGCAGATTCCCATCATCGGCGTGGTAACGGCAGGCATTCCCATTTTGGCAGTGGAAAATCAGGAAGGGACGATGCCGTGGGATGGAGATCCCAATTGCTTTGCGCTCCGGGTGCGGGGCGACAGTATGATCGGTGCGGCCATTCTGGATGGGGATCTGGTGGTGGTCCGCCCGCAGCAGTCTGCCGACGATGGGCAGATTGTGGTAGCGCTGCTGGAGGATGAAGCAACCGTCAAACGGTTCCGCCGCCAGCGGGGCCGGGTCTGGCTTCAGCCGGAAAATCCCAACTATATGCCCATTGACGCTTCCTCAGCCAAGCTTGTGGGCTTGGTCAAGGCTGTGGTACGAAACTATTGACCCAGGGGATCCCCAATAAGATACAAAAAAACGCCGGGAAGCGAGGGCGCTTTCCGGCGCTTTGACATGCAGACAGGAGCGTGATAAGAGATGCATATTTCCATAAAAACATGGCTGGCACAATACATGGAGGCGGCACAGGCCCAGTTTGGAAACCGAATCTGGTTTTTGGGTCTTCAGGGAAGCTACGGCCGGGGAGAAGCCACCCCAGAGAGCGACCTGGATGTGGTACTGATACTGGATACGGTGTCGGCGTCGGATTTGCAGGCCTACAGCGCCATGCTGGACCGCCTGCCAGAGCGGGAGCGGGTATGCGGGTTTATATCGGGCAAAGGAGAGCTCCTGGCTTGGGAACCCTCGGACCTGTTTCAGTTTTGCCACGACACCAGCCCCCTCCTGGGGACGCTGGATGAGGTGCTGGAGAAAATCTCCCGCGCAGATGTCTGCCGGGCGGTGTGGACGGGCGCATGCAATGTATATCATATGTGCGCCCACAATTTGGTTCATGAAAAGAGCCCGGACATTTTGCGGGCACTGTACAAATCTGCATCCTTCACGCTCCAGGCCATTGCTTATCTGCAAACCGGCCAATATGCCAGAGACAAGCAGGCGTTGCGCGCTCTTCTGGAGCCGGAGGACCTGGGCATTTTGGAGACCGGAATGACGCTGAAGCAGACGCTGGAGATTTCAGAGGAGGCTTTTCAGGTCGCCTCTGGGGCGCTGTTGCGCTGGGCCTCCGCTTGGGTGCAAACCGCCTCAGGAATGGCAATGGGCCAGATGTAGAGGAATGCGTTTGGGTGTATATGCAGCGCGTTACTTTGCCTCGTCCTGGAGATGCTCTGTCCGTACAGTTGCGCCTACCACCTGTTTCAGAAGCTCCATGTGCTCCGGCGTGGGATCTGTGAGGGGCAGGCGGCAGTGGCCTACATCCAGGCCCGCCAGCCGCAGGGCGGCTTTGATGGGGACGGGATTGACTTCGCAGAATAGCGCATCGATGGCAGGCATCAGAGCCGCCTGGAGATTGGCGGCCTCCCGATAGCGGCCAGCCATACACAGTGAGGCCAACCGTACCATGGTCTCCGGGTAGAGATTGGATACGACAGATATGATACCATGGCCGCCCAGCGCCATGACGGGGACGACCTCATCGTCGTTGCCCGACCAGACAGAAAACTCCGGACCACAGGCCTGGCGGATGCGGGCAATTTTTACCACATCTCCGCTGGCCTCCTTCACACCACAGAAATTGGGATGCTGAGCCAGCGCCTTGTAAACCGATACAGGGATGTTGACACCGGTACGAGACGGGACGTTGTAAACGATACAGGGAATGTGAACCTGGTCCCCAATGGCAGTGTAATGGGCGATGAGTCCGGCTTCCGTGGCTTTGTTATAATAGGGGCTGACCAGAAGTAAGCCGTCCGCCCCTAGCTTTTCCGCCTCTTTGCTGAGGGTGATGGCGTGGGTGGTGCAGTTGGAGCCTGTACCGGCCAGCACCTTGCAGCGGCCTTGGACATAGTCCACCGTATGGCCAATGAGGTCCAGCTTTTCGGTGTCTGTCATGGTTGCAGATTCTCCTGTGGTGCCGCAAACCACCAGGGCGGTCACACCGGCCTTCAGCTGCCGGTCCAGCAGCTGGTCGTAGACTTCCATATGGACAAAATCCAACCGGAAGGGCGTAATTAAGGCGGTGCAAACCCCTTGGAACAATGGCTTCATGAAAATCCCTCCTTCAGTTTATGGTATGCGGCAGGCAAGGTTTTGTCAGTTGAAAAGCAGCGCAATTTATACTATAATACGGGACATATTGTACGTTTTTTGGAAAGGTATGGAGAAATTTTATGAGAACACACGACTTTTGGTATGACCTGCCAGAGGAGCTGATTGCCCAGACGCCCCTGGAGCGGCGGGATGGTTCCCGGCTTCTGGTGCTGGACCGGGAGACCGGTGCGCTGGAACACCGGCATTTTTATGATATCATCGATTATTTAAACCCGGGAGACTGTCTGGTGATGAATGACTCTCGGGTGCTGCCTGCCCGCCTCTTGGGGCAACGGCCTACGGGCGGGGCGGTGGAGGTGCTGCTTCTTCGGGATCTGGGAGACGGAGCCTGGGAGTGCCTGGTGAAGCCAGGCCGGAAAATGAGGTTGGGCCAGGAAGTGCGTTTTGGCGACGGCGTTCTCACCGCCACTGTCACTGGGGTCCAGGAGGACGGGAACCGGGTGGTGCAATTCCATTACCAGGGAATTTTCCTGGAGATCCTGGAAAAACTGGGAAAGACGCCCCTGCCGCCCTATATCAAGGAAGAGCTGCAAGACCAGGAGCGATACCAGACGGTGTATTCCCGGGCGCTGGGTTCAGCAGCGGCTCCTACTGCGGGCTTGCATTTTACCCAGGAACTTTTGGAAAAAATCCGGAAGAAGGGCGTGGAGGAGGCCTTTGTCACCCTTCATGTGGGCCTCGGTACCTTCCGTCCTGTGAAATCAGAAGAGGTAACGGAGCATCATATGCACAGCGAGCTGTGTATGCTTTCCCAGGAGACGGCAGATTTGCTGAACGCAACCAGGAAGCGGGGCGGCCGCATCATTTGTGTGG
>UQXI01000016.1 GCA_900544975.1 uncultured Eubacteriales bacterium | reverse complement strand
AATCTGATTATAAGAATATCCTCTAATTTGTGCCGCAAATTCCCCCAACTGCGCCGGAGATCCTCTACTGTCTGATTCCTTCCAGCAATTTCTGAATCTCCACCTTCATCGCCCCAGCTTATTATAGCATATCTACTCGTCTTTTCAAAAAGTAAATGCTGTTGCCCTGGGAACCACCTGTTCCTCACATTTCTGAGAATGTGGCGCTGCAATCCCGGTATTCCCGCGCAATGGGAGGCCGGGACAACAACGGCAATCTACTGATCATCCGCTGCACCAGCGGCAGCCTGAATCCCGTAGTCATTACTGGGAGCGGCAGCTTTGCATCTGTTGCCAGACCCTGGTGCTACGTGGAAAATAACTCAGAATGCAAGTGATTCCCCCTCTTCCGCGCAATGCAAAAGAGGGGGATGTTTATGTATGGTTGGGAACTCTCATCCATTCTTTTCCTGCATTGACGTCTACATAGCCAGCTTGCCGTCTTGCATATGCAGTACCGTATCCGCAGCTTCCGCAACCGCAGGATCATGGGTAACGATAATGACGCAGCGGTTTTCCTCGTAGGCAAGTTTTTGCAAAATTTCCACAATGTTGCGGCTGTTCTCGCTGTCCAGGTTGCCGGTTGGCTCATCGGCCAGAATGATTTCGCTGCCTGCCGCCAAAGCACGGGCGATGGCCACCCGCTGCTGCTCTCCTCCTGAGAGCATGTTCGGAAAGCGCCCAAGCTGCTCCTCCTCCAGACCTACAGCCAACAGCTTTTCCTGGGCCAGCATATCCGCTTCTTTTCTCGCCGTTTTTCGGACATACAGGGGATAAGCAGCGTTTTCCAGCGCAGTCAAGTGAGAAAACAGGTTGAAGTTCTGATAGATCACCGAGACATGTTCCAGCCGGTAGGCATCCCGGTCAAGCTGGGCAGTCGCTTCCCCATTCCAGGTAATGCTACCGGCCGACGGCACATCCAGCCCCGCCAGCAAAGACAAAAATGTAGTTTTGCCGCTGCCGGAGGAACCGATGATAGCGTACATTTTTCCTGGCATGAAATCTGCGCTGACACCGCGCAAGGCATGTACAGTTTGGTATTTATTTCGGTAGGTATAGGCTACCTCATTTGCTTGCAGGTACTTCATACATCATTCCTCCATCTTCATCAACTTCATGACACTCACACGACTGATCTGCAAGGCAGCTACAACCGCTCCCAGCAAATCAACTACCAAGCAAATCGCGATCAGAAAGAACGTGCCTGGGAAAAACGCTTCTCCCAATAATAAACCCAAAAGGATACCCAGGCCACAGCCACACACAGCTAAAAAACCCTGTTCTAAAAAAATCTGGAGAAAAACGCCGCTCCTCTTGATCCCGATACATCGCATCACCGCAAACTCCTTTTTCCGCCTTCGATTGGTTAAATAAGCAGATAGGAAGCCTACGCAACCGGTAATTGCAACTAAGGTAGGGAGAATTACCTGTAAGACAGCCAAATTATTTTGCAGTTCTCCCAATGATCGCAAATAAATTTCGTCGTGCACCAAAAGTCCCGCTGTCATGTAGCTGTTCGATGCAGTGGAAACTGGGTGAACAAAATATTCATACAGCTTTTGCTTGCTTTCCTCTAAAATCTGATTGCTGCGGATGGTAAAGGAACAGCTTGCCAATTGGAATGTCTCGGATTCTCCATTGTGCAGACTTGTATAAAACGGACAGTAAACACGTCGGGACATCTGCCCTGCAACTGTACCAATCACCTGAAGGGTTATTTCCACCCCATTTTGTCGGGCAATTGTAATATAGGATTTTCCGCTGCTGTCACTGCGCGTTTCTTGAAGCAAATCTTCTGTGACAAGACACACAACCGCACTTCCCATCAGGCACTCGTCGGACCAATCGTCGTAAAATACAACCGTTCCCCTGTTGATTGCCTGCAAATCCGGGTCGGAAGTTTGTGTATAAATCCGGCGGATTTCAGCCCCTGCCGGCTGCGCCAGCTTCTCAACGGCCAACGCCTGTACATCCTCCACATATTCGTCTAAAAAGCATCCTCGGCTGTGCCGCAGTCCCGTAAGCATATCTACATAGAAGGAACCTACGTTTAAATCGTCCACACCGCTGCCTTTCGCGTTGGTGACAGTGCAGCGAATTTGTGTGTTTTTTATCATTTCTGTGATAGCCGTCTCCTGTCTAATCCGTAAACCGCACAGGATCACGCTCGCCAGCGTAGCTATGAGGATTGCCGCAGTTAATATCACACTGCTTATCTTTCTGCGCAGCAGCGTCTTCAGCATAAGAACAGGCAGGGCGTATGCATTCGCTTGCTTCATGCCGTTTTCCCTCGTTTCCCTTTTTGCATCAGGTTCGCTTTGGTGAGGCGCCATGCGCAAAGTCCCTCCAAAAGCAGCAAAATGACAAGTTTGCTTACCGCATCTACCAGAATGGTGCCTAAGGGCAGATCCATTTGGATGGACAGCAGCATTTGTCCAACCTGTTGAAAGGACAGTACGCTGAAAGCTGCACCCAAAAGCACGGCTCCCAATACCATTGGCAGCATAGCCGCTTGTATTTCATACCAACATGCTTTACTGCTCACGCCCATGCGGCGGAGGGAACGCATCGTTGGCCCCATTTTATATAGGCAGAGAAACAGGAACAAACCAGTAGTGATTGCCCAAAATGCACTGCCTGCCACAAATAGCCGCAGGGCGTTGCTCATCAGTGCAGAAACTGCGGAGCTGGCCTGTGTATATCCCTGGTCGAAAAACAGCAGACTTCCGCCAAAGCCCTTCTCTTCCAGGAAAGCGTTTAGCTTTTCCTGGGTTCCGTTTGGAATCATGGCAGAATTCAGAAGTGGAATGTATGTACCGTCGTCCTCAAAGTCTGCGGCGCCGGGAACAGAGGCTTTGGGAGCAAGAATGGTATCCGGTCCGAAGGCATAGGCTCCGCTTGCAAGCGCAGGGGCGGTGTAAATACCAACAATGGTGTATATCTTCTGAAGCTCCAAGCTGTTATTGGGCAAGCAGGGATCCATCAACATACAGGTAGCGTCTGTTTCACCTCCGCCGGAACGCATAGAGTCGATACGAGGATGGAACAATTCCATAGTCAGCGTATCGCCCACAGATAAGCCATTGCGCTCCGCATAGTCGGCGCTGACAAGACAAACAGCCTGACCGGTTTGATATTCGTCGTCGGTAAAAAGCCGTCCCTCCAGAATGGACGCCTCACCGGTATTGAACCAGTACATACTGCTCACGTTATCAGAAAGCATCAGCTTTGCGGCGTGATAATTCTGCTCTACTGCCGGGATGATGGTATCCCGCCAGGAGGTCCCTTCCTCGCTGGCTAAAAAATCATCCACACTGCCGGTAAATTCCGTGTACAGAGGGAGCGTCTCCTCAGAAAGCACCATAGATCGCCTTCCGTCTACAATGCATTCTTCCATACCCGTGCTGGCGGCGCCGTTTCTCAGGAAAAAATATCCCGTTTTTGTACCGCTCGTGTTGAGCGTACAGTCCCCGCGGATCAGATAGGTTTTTCCTTCCTCAAAAGCGGGTGTGCCATCCCGGTTGACTAACTCTGTATCTATCTCCAGCAATTCCGGCGGTAAACCGACCGAATGAGAGCTTCCTGTTTCAGGATCTACAAATTCAGGCATGGAAACGCCTCGATCCATAAAGCAGATTGTTTCTAAGACAGAAAACGAACCATGATACCGGGTGCTGGTAATTGCTTCCGTACTGAGTAAATTGCCATCCTGATCGTAGGTTTCCGCATAGGATTCCTCCGCATCGGTCTGCACACTGTCGCACCGTACAGCAAACACAGACGCTGCGTAGGGACAATCTGCTTCCGGTGTGTAGCTCAGCATATTTGCAGCCGGCGTCCAACTGGCCATATCCGCAACGACGGCGCCAAGACAAACCCGACGATCCAGCTTATAACGCACCGGTGCATCCTGTAGCAGTTGTTCAAGGCTAACCGCTTCCCATTTGAATTTTCCTGTTTCAACGGGCATAAAACCCGGAGCCTCCTCGTTAAAAGGAATTGCCGCCGTGGTATAACTCCCATAGACTTCCGCTTGCTGCTGCCTTGCGGATTGATAAAAGGAAAAGCCAATGGAGGAAAACGCAATACCCACAGCAAGCAGGCAGACCAAAAGTATGGAATAGATTGGCGTGTGTTTGAATAGCTTCACGATAATGCCCACAAAAAACCTCGCTTTCTTTCATAGGACTGGCCTCTGTCCCCTTACCGAGGGCAGAGGCCAGTTTAGCATTAAAAATCAGAAGGGGAGATAGGGACATAATCCACTATGACCGGCGCCGGGACACTTTTGGGTTTTCTTGGTAATGGTTTCGCAATAACGACATTTGTATGTGAGAGTCTGCTGATATCCGTTGCATGTCGCATTTAAATTATAATTACTGTGGGGCATTGGATTAGTATAGCTATAAGTAACTGTTGTTTGGCCACATTTTGTACAAGTTTTGGTGGTAACTGCACGGCGCTGACAAGTTGTACTTGTCGCGTTTATGCTTGCATTTTCAATGTACTCTGTGTAACCTGCGTTCCACGTGTGGTTGCAAGTTGCCAGCGGCTCCACACTCTCCTTCTCTACAGCAAAAGCAACAGAAGAGAACGTAAAGACAATTGCAAGTGCAAGGACTGTAGAAATCAATTTTTTAATTATTTTCATTTTATCCTCCATTTTAATAATTACCGCTAATTATTTATTGGCTCAGCTGCAATTAGCACACAGTTGCGGGGCATAGCCTCATATATATGCCATTTCCATTACAGTTTTAGAAGCTACCAGCCACCTCAAAGCGAATACGACCCATGTGTTTATTACCAGAAAGCAATACGCCTAACGCCCCAATTGAGCCTACTGCATCTGGCGCTCCGACTCACAAACCATTGGAATCCCCTCCTTGGAAGATAGTCTTCCAAATTTAGATTTAACGCCGCTTGGTATATAGCAATATTAACATATTCAGCCACTATGTGTCAAGAAATTTTTTCGAAAATTATACACTTTTATAAATTGCAAGACAGGCTGCGCAGTTCAAGAATCTCTCCACAGACGCCCAGCTGCTTTACGGCCTCCTGCTTGACCGGATGGGGCTTTCCGCAAAAAACGGCTGGTATGATGAAGAAAGTCGGGTGTACATCTACTACCCGTCAGATGAAGCGGAACTGGACATCGGCATCGGTCTCATCAAGCGTGTCCGGCAGGGTCTGGGCCGTCCGTCCGTCATTCATGTCAAGCAATTCACAACCAAAGCGGTTCCCGCGCCCCAGCCGGACGACGGTAATTCCAGAAGTACCAAAACAGAACCTCCTGAAGTCCCAAAAGAAGGCTTCTCTTATTATAATAAGTGCCCTCCCCGTTCTTATGCAAGTGGAGAGGGCGTTGCATTGCAGAAATGATTACACCTGGAACCGGTCATAGCTCCCGCAGCAGTCCAGACACAGCTTTTTGTCTCCCACCAGGCGAATCCAGTTGGCGCCGGTGGTCTCGCCGCAGCAGTCGCAGGTGTAGGAGTCAAAGAGTCTGGCTCTTTCAGGAAGACGGATGGAGGTTTCCTTCACATCGAACATATCCTCCGGCACAAGGCCCTGATAATAGTCGAAGGATTCCTGTCGGGTCATGCCCTGGGGCCTCTGCTTCAGCACCAGGCGGACGGATTTTCCGGTCCTGCGGTTGTAGAAGGAAAAGGCCTGCTTGCCCCGCATGTGAAACAGCAGATTTCCCTTGCCAACCGAGCACCCCAGCAGCGCCTGAATGGCATCCACCCCGCAGGCGTCGTTCTCGGCGACACACACTACCTCCTCGTCTCCGGAGAAAGTCAGCTCCAGCAGCTCCATGGCGTAAAGGGAGGCCTTGTAGCCAATGGTGAGTCCCCCGCAGGCGTGGCCGTGAAAGGCCACAGCCTTGTTCCACAGCGCCTTATTTTCATCCAAAATCTTGTTCATATGTCTGCTCCTTTCTATTCGTCCATTAGAACGATGCTCTGGCCGTTTACCTCCGCCACTTGGGCACGGACGCCGTAAACCTCCCACAGGGCCTGGCGGTCCAGAATCTCCCGGCCACCCCAGCGGTACACCTGCCCCTGGCGCAGCAGCAGAAACCGGTCGCAGAACCGCAGGGCCAGATTCAGGTCGTGAATCACCACAATGGCAGTAATGCCCTGGTCGTGACAGATATCCCGGACAATCCGGAGCACCTGATACTGATTCTGAATGTCCAGGCTGCTGGTGGGCTCATCCAGCAGGAGGATTTTCGGCTGCTGGGCCAGGGCCCGGGCCAGCATCACCTTCTGCCGCTCCCCTCCGGAGAGCTGGCTAAGGAACCGGCCCCGGAGATGGGACACCCCCAACTGGTCGATGGCCTCGTGGACAATTTTGTGGTCCTCCTCCGTAAAGCCCCACTTCATATAGGGCCTGCGGCCCAGCATCACCATGTCGTGGACGGTCATCTGGGTGGCGGGAACGCTCTGAGCCACAAAGGCCATGCGCTTGGCAATTTCCCGGCCGGGCAGCCGGAGCAGTTCCTCGCCATCTGCCTGCACCGAGCCGCTGTCTGGAGTGAGGATTCTGTTAAAGCACTTCAGCATAGTGCTCTTTCCCACACCGTTGTTCCCCAGAATGGCCATGAACTGCCCGTCCTCCAGGGAAAAGCCCACGTCCCGCAGCACCTGGGGGCCGCTCCGATAGCGGTAGCTGAGATGCTCCACCGTCAGCATTCCTTTTTCCCTCCCTTGAACAGGAGATACAAAAACAGCGGCCCTCCCAGGAAGGAGGTAATGGCGCCGATGGGCAGAATCACCGGGCTGATCACCACCCGGGCAAACAGATCGCCCAGGAGCAGCAGCAGCGCCCCGGCCATGGCGGAGCTGGGCAGGAGATAGACGTGGTTGTTGCCCACCACCAGCCGGACGATGTGGGGGGCCACCAGACCGATGAAGTTGATGAGGCCGATGTAGGACACAATCACCGAGGCGGTGAGGCAGCACAAAAGGATATTCACCATGGTCAGCCGCTTCACGTTGATACCCAGGCTGGTGGCAGTCTCCTCGCCGCTGAGCAGGGCGTTGAAGTCCCACCGGTGAAGAAAAAAGTAGACGCAGACACACAAAAGTACCCCAGTCATTTTCCCCACATCCGCCCAGGTGGTATTGCCCAGGTTGCCAAACGTCCAGAATACCAGGGTATTCAGCTGAATCTCATCGGCAAAATACTGCATGAGGGTGGTGGCCCCTGTAAACATAGAGCTGATGGCCACACCGGCAAGAACGATACCCTCGGCGGACACCTGCCGGAACCGGCTCAGGCCCAGAATCACCAAGGCCACCGCCATACTGCCCACAAAGGCACACAAAGGAATGGCCATGCCCCCCAGTCCTCCAACGGCTCCCAGGTTCAGCACAATGATGGCGAAGGCAGCGCCGAAGCTGGCCCCCTGGGACACGCCCAGGGTGGAGGCGGAGGCCAGAGGATTGCGCAGCACCGCCTGGAACACGCAACCGGTGACGCCCAATCCTGCGCCGGAGACAATGGCAGTGCAGATTCGGGGCAGGCGGTTATTCCGCACCACCAGATTGATTTTCTCGTCGGCCGCCTTTCCGAACACACCCCGAATCAGTTGGGACAACGGAGTATTGTAGGAACCCGCCCGCAGGGACAGCAGGAATGCTACCACCAGCAGGAAAAACAATCCAGCCAAAAAGCCGGTACTGCGGATTTGATTGCGGCGGTAGGCAGGGTCGTAGCCCTTATTCGCCAATGGTGACAGCTTTGAATTCATATCCGGATTCCTTCAGGTCGTTGTAGGGGTTGGAGCCCAGCAGCGTTTCAAAAATCTCTCCAGTCTTGGCCTCGATTTCCACATCTGCGAACTGCTCCGGGTAAAGGATGGTGGCGGCATAGTAGGCGTCTGCCAGGGCGGTTTCCAAATTAGAGGCGCTGGAACGGAAGGAAATCTGGGAGTACACCCGGCCCTCCTGTACGGCAGTGAGGCTGTTGTAGAAGTCGGGATTGGCCGCATAGTCCTCGTTGATCAGGCTCATGCCGTTGAAGTCCACAAAGATGAACTGCGGATCCCACTGCAGCACCTGCTCAAGGTCAATGTCAAAGGCGCCGGTCTGGCCGGTGGTGTTGGCCAGGTTGTTGGCCTGGATGAGCTCAAAGGGGCCGTAAAAAGCCTCGGTGCCTTCAAACCCGTGGGCGCCTTTGAAAGATACGCCGCAGACATAAGCCGTAGGCTTGTCCTCCTCCGGGATACCCTCCACCCGCTGGGCCAGGTCTTTCTCAATGCCGTGGAGATACACAGTCAGCTCCTCCGCCCGGTCTTCCTTGCCATAGAGCTCTCCCAGAATGCGGATGGTCTCATAGGCCTTGTCATCCAGGGTGGTGTCGCTGCCGGGCACCATCACCACAGGGATGCCGGTTTTGCTCTGAAGCTCGTTGGGGTCAACGGAGGCGTAGGAGGACATGACAATGACTTGAGGGCCAACGTTGATGATCTCCTCCACAAAGGGCTCGCCGTTGGTGCCGGTAACAGGCAGGGAACCGAACCGGTCGAAATTTACATAATTGTACAACCTGGACATACCGGCTTTGGTCTCATAGTCCTCCACACCAACGACCAGATCCTGTCCCTGCATATAGCAGGTATAGCGCAGCGCGCCAACGCCCACGCAGACGATGCTCTCCACCGTGTAAGGGATTTCCACTTCCCGGCCATTGCCGTCCACAATCATTCTGGTTTCCGGCGTGGTTGCCGGGGTAGTCTCCGGAGCAGCCTCAGTGGGGAGCGTTGTGGCGGCGCTCTGGGCGGTGGGAATGGTGGCCTCCGGGGTAGTTTTCTCCCCGGCGCAGGCACAAAGGCCAACGGTCAGAAAAGCTGCCAGAAGCAGCGGCAGCAGGCGGGTGTGTTTTTTCACGTTACTTCACCTTTCTTGAATAAAATTAGTAATAAAATGATATGAATAAACCATATTATTTCTGGTATGTAGAGAGACGCCAGAGCATGGTCACCCGGGTTGTGGAGGTGCGTTCGAGCACCATACCGCCGGTTGCCTGCCGCTCCACATAATCCCGGATGGATTTCTCTTGGGCCTCGGTGAGGGATTTGTGCAGTTTGGCCCGATTTGTACACCAGGCCACCATGTCTTCCGTGGTTCTCCGGGTATCCCACACTTCATCGTGGTAGGACAGCTGCGGGCAACAGCCCATGCACCACAGGTAGGTAAAGGCCTGTAAAATGCCGTCCTGCCCCTCTCTGGAATCAATACCCACCAGGCGGAACGCCTCGTCCTGAACCATATCACGCCGGCGTGCAGGCTTTTCCATGAGGCACAAGCCCCGGGAACAGGCACATAGCTTCTCGAAGGTGTTGTAATCCGCCACAGCCGGGGTCATGTGGGCAAACACTACATCAAACCCTCCCCGGAAACCAAGCGCGTCGATGTCCGCACCGGCCCAGTCCAAGCATTGAAACTGGGTGTTATCCAGGCCGAGCGTTTGGCTGCGATCATTGGCACAGGCAATCATGTTGGGAGAGATGTCCACCCCAACTGCCTGTGCCACACGGGGCGCCAGGGCCATGGAATATACCCCGGAGCCGCAGCCGATATCCAGGATTCGCATGGTTTTGTCCAGGAAAATGGCACGATCCAGTTCCCGGAGAAACGCATCGGTCTCAAAATCGGGAATGGGCAGCCCACCATAGCGCTCTGCTGCACGGTCCCATATCTGCTGCTGAAGCACCGGTGTATTGGTCTGACCGGAAACCCAAGTCTGTTTCAACTGCTCCAGTATGGTCATATGCTTCTCCTCCTGTGCCTGGGGACTTATACGCCTGTCATACTATCTCATCACCCTGTCCTTCGCAAGCCCCCCCGGGGGATGCAATGAAAAAAATGTTGAATTCCGGCTGCAAGCACCCCCTCCACCGGCGCGGGCCGGAAGAGGGGGGCTTGCTATCGTATCAAACTGCTGACCATTGCCTTTCATAAGAGGTAGCGTAAAGCATCCCATCGTACGCCGCAAGATCGTCCGGATCCCCATAGGGCCCCACTTTTTGTTGGACATGATGTCCGCCACATAGTTCACAACACCGGTCCACTGAGCACAGCCCGTGGTGGTCTGGCCAATGTAAATTTCATAGACACCGTCGTTCCGGAGTTGATTGGTATAGTCGCTTTTGGAGATGGTTTCCTCATCCACAGATACCCGTATGCCCACCTCCGCCAAATGGTTGGTGAGGATTTCAGCAATCCTCTGATAGGTTTCGTTGCCGGACTGGAGCGCAATCTTCACATCCATCGGGCTGCCATCCGGCAACTCCCGGACGCCATCGCTGTCCGTGTCCTGATAGTCGGCCTCATCCAGATTCCGGCTCAGCTCCACCAAACATTGTTATACGAACGAAGCGCTGTCAAAATTGTCATGTTGGGCGATTTGTTCGTGCTGTGTTGTCCTTTGCAACACTAAAAAAGACCGTTTTGTATGGGCTGCTTCCCACACAGAACGGTCTTTTTCTACTTGAAATATTTTCTCAGGCGGCAGAAAGCCCCACACAGCGGCACACAGGGGGCCGCCCAGTCAAACGCCCCGCAGCCGAAGCTGTGGGGCGTTTGAAACAGAAAGGATGTAACAGGAAAAAATCAGAAGTCCTGGTCCAGGATGGTGAGAAGCTTGGCCATCTGGGCCCGGGTCAGGCTGGCTCTGGGACGGAGGGTGCCGTCTCCGTAGCCCTCGAAGAAGCCCTCTGCCATAGCCCAGGCCATGGCGGTCTTGGCGTAATCCTGCACCTTGTCGCCGTCTGTAAAGGCCTTCAGGTCTGCACCCTGGGCAGCTTCCTGTTCCAGGTACTCGGTGACATACCGGTACAGGAAGGTGGCTGCCTGCTGGCGGGTGACGGTTCCCTCGGGCTGGAAGGCGGTGGCGGTCATGCCCTTGGCAATGCCCAGATCCTCCGCCCAGGCCACGGCGTCGGTGTAGTACCGGCCCTGGGCTACATCGGTGAAGGTAGCAGGCTCCGTAACCTCCGGCTCACCCGCCAGGCGGTACAAAGTGGTCACCAGCATACCCCGGGTAAGGTTCCCCTCCGGGGCAAAGTGGGTCTTGTCCATGCCGTTCATGAGGCCCTTGGCAATGACGTAGTCGGTGTACTCGTGGTACCAGCAGCCGGTATTCAGATCGACGAAGGCCTTGCTGGGACAATGGGCGGGGATGATCTCCCCCTGTTTCACGATTTCGCCGCAGATGGTGCAGACCTCATCGCCGGTATAGCCGTCCTCCGTACAGGTGGCTGCCTTGGCATTCCTTAACTCAGCTTTATGGCCCATAGCCGGAATAACACTACCTGCTTGTACGGTCTCACCGCAGTCCGCGCAGACCTCATCGCCGGTGTAGCCCTCTTCTGTGCAGGTGGCTTCCCTGGCATTCTTCACGATTGTTTTTTCATGTGTGCAGGTCGGTTTCTCACCATAAAACAGGTCAATGGTAACCTCTGTACTGAGGCCGAAATAGTTATAGGCTCTGATCGTAAAGTAGTTGTCACCGGGCATCAGATTCAGATTCTGCGAGAACACCCGGGCAATTTTGCTCTCTCCAAAGCCATGGGCAAAATTTGTGGAACCAAAAACATGTGTGTCGTTGACGTATACCTGCGCGTCATCCAGATAGGTACTTACAGTTCCCTCCAGCAGGTAATCCGGCGAGCTAACGTAATACTTTCCGTGGTACTCCTCCGGCAAATTCAGGTTCAACTCCGGTCCGCCGGTTTCGTATAGAATCTTCTGGCTGATGCATGGATAGCTTTTCCCGTCTTTTTCCGCCAGGATTGGTACAGCATTGATACCAGGTTCCAAAGCTACATCGCAGTACCAAGTCAAGTCATCGACGTTAACCGTAGCCTCCTGTCCGTTCACTGTCAGCTTGTCCACCGGATTAAACAAGTGGCCGCGAAGTCGGAATGTACCATCCTCTCGGAGCATATCCGAAGTTACGCCCGCAAACCCATCGGTATACCAAAGTTGGGGCGTGTAAACAGGCGTCAAGTCGGCGCCGCTGGCCAATGCCACAGACCGGTTCCATACCGTCCCCTCCACAAAATGATAATATCCGGCAGGATTTGTCACGATGATAGAATAGACTGCTTCCCCTCCAGACAAGGTTACATTGAAATCAATATACCCTTCCTCATTGGGCTTTATCTGCTTGCCATTACAGGTGACCGTCATATTCTCAGGGTCAGCAATCCGCATACGAATCGGAACTTCCGTACCATCCGCATAATCTTCGTCCAGCGCCAGAGTCCAACCGGAAATCACATTCGTTCCGCTAAAACCATCGCCAGGTATCGGTGCTGAGAACATAGATACAAAGTTTGTAGCACAAATGGTAGCCTGTCCGGAATACAGGATGTTTTCTTCTGTATCCTGAATTACAACATCAAAAACATTATCTCCGTAAGCCAAGGGAAGAACAATGGAAAAATTCTCCCCGTTGAACACAGCCTCTTGTCCATTGAAGGTTACCTTGCTGCCCTTCGGAGCAAATCCAAGGGCCCTAAAATAGGTGGTATTGGCCTTGGCATAGACGTATGTAGTCTTATCCAAAGACATATTGGTGAATCCGTATTCCGGCTGATCCTCCAATGGGTCGATGGTCGCATAGGCTACCGAGGTATTGCCCGCCGAATCGCTGATCATCAGCGCAGTGTAAACAGGTTCTCCCTCTGTGATTCCCGCACCATATGCGTAGACCTTCATCGTATACAGACCGCTTTCTTCATCATAGGTTGCACGGGACAGGGTTCCTCCAAAAACCTTATTATTAACCGCCAGTTCAAATTCATCAAAAATCCCGATCTCATCTGTCGCTTTGAAGCTAAAGGTCATGACTACTCCAGATCTGGCAATTGTGAAATCCGTCAGTTCCGGGGGTGTCAGGTCAACAGCCAGAGGCATTGTTACTGTCTGCCAGTCTCCGCCCTCCCGAACTCTGGCCTGTAAGCGCACAGTGTAGTTGCCTTCCGGTGCAATCTGATAGGTTCCGGTGGACTGGTCATAGATTGTACCATCCCAGCCGATAGCATGTCCGCTGTTGGCCATCTGCCTACCGCCTGTACATTTCTGATAGAAGTTCTTGGCAGTTATTTTACGGAGTTCATAAGCAGAACCAGGACTGGCAATGACCATGCCGTCTTCATCCAGTATATCCATACGGATTTCTTCAGCATTTCTTAGCAGCCCCAACCAGGGAATGGCCACATCAAAATAGCCATCTCCATTTGGAGAAATTGCTATGCGATCAGGATCAATGTGACCCAAACCTACGGTCCATCCGAAAGTCGGATGAATCGCTTCGGCGTAAACCTCCCCAAGCATGGCTGCAACATTGTTGGTCATGGTCATGAGTCCGGTTCCATACTGCATAATACCAAAATATCTGTCTTCAACTTTGGGAACCACGGTATCCTTCTCCCAAGATGGAGCATCAATGATGGTTTCATCGTCCCAGTCGCCCATAAATCCCAAAAAGGGCAAGCTCAGTCCCGGCGCAGAGTCAGCATCCAGACAGATGTAGCCCTCAGCAAAGTGCCCGTCCAGTGCATCATCAATGATCAGAGTAAAGGAAAACGTGGCCGTACCATTGGCCGGAACCGTCACAGAATCCCCGTCAAAGGCAATTCTTGCACCGGGCAGCACAGAAATATGATACAGATTTGTCTCCTCATCGGTTACATCGGTATATACGTCTGTGGCAGACAACTTGTAAGTAACAGGCTCTTTTCCATAATTGGTCAGGAGAATCTCACCTTTTGTCTCTTTACCTATGTTGTCTCGCAGTTCAATGGCAGCCTTGCCATTGTAGGTCGCTAAAACCTTGTTCTGCACTGCTTTCTCCAGGTGAATGATACCTGCGCCTACCTGACGGACGGAGGCCATTCCATCTGATTCAGAATCCAGCACCGGCTTAGCAGTATTCATAAGCGTTTGACGGATGAATTCCGGAATATCTTTTATCTCCATTCCGGACTCCTGAATATACTGTTTCACCAACGCAGCAGATCCCGATACAAACGGGGCTGCCATAGAAGTGCCGGACATCCACATATACGAGTCCGTGTTGTCTGCCACTGACATTATATGGCCACCAGGTGCGGCTAACTCCGGTTTGATTTCCAAAGTGGGCGTCGGGCCCCAAGATGAAAAGCAGGATGCAATATCTTCCCTGTCTTCTGTCGCGAAGTAATACGCATTGTCATAGGCAGTCATAACTGCCTTTTTACCGGAGCTGCACAACCCCATCAGATAGGCGCCATCTTCTGCGCTGACAAATGCGACCGGAATTTTGTAGTAAGAACTGGTTTTGAATGCAGCTTCCTGAAGCACATCACCATCTGCGTTGTAAATGATAAGGCCTGCACAGCCCGCAGAGTATGACCTGTAATAAAAGCCGCTAATGGTGTCTTCTCCAGCGGTATCCGGATCATATTTAATCAAAACGACATTTCCAGCGCCATTTTCCATACCATAGTAAACCTCGGACTCAGATCCGCTTCCTCCATCCACGAAACCGACTCCATCCGGGAAATCAAACGCAGGACTGGAAATTCTGGCACAATTCAGTTGTCTGGTTTCCCCATTTGCCGTTACAGAAAAACGATAGGTCACAAATCCTTCGCCCTGTATAGATGCTACGCTGGTGGCTCCCACTGCGGTAGCAGGATCGGCAACGCTTGCCGTATCTGTCAGGTTCCAGTCATTGGCAATTACTCTGTTAGAAGGATCAGCGTCAGTAGAGATTTCCGCATTGCCTGCGGCAACAGCCACAAAGACACCCGCTTCTTTTGCGCCGTCCACAGCACGGCTGACATAACGGTCAGAGCCGTAGAAGCCATAGTCGGTGCCCAGGGAAAGATTGACTACATCGGCGCCCAATTTTACCGCATCTTCAATGGCGCTGACAATATCGTCGCTGTATCCACCGCCACCTGTAACCGGATCGAAAACCTGAAGCGCCAGAATTTGAGCATCAGGGGCAACACCGGAAATCCGCCCCTCGGATTCATCTCCGTTGGCCGCGGCAATACCCGCCACATGGTGGCCATGAGGCTCTACGCTGCTGATAATCTCAGTATGTCCGCCGATATAGCTGTAGCCAAAGGGAACTTTATCGGAGAACCACTTGCCGTAGCCCAGCTCGGCAATCTTTGATTCCATCTGCTCTCTGGTATACTTGACGGTATCGGGATTCTGTACCATATCCTGATGCAGCCAGTTTACACCCGTGTCAATAATCGCAATACACATACCCTTGCCTGTGTATCCGGTCTGCCCTAGCTGCCAGGCCTCGTACACGCCGGCCATCTCCTTAGCCGAGAACATTTCTACTTGATATTTCACAGCCTGGGTTACGGAAGCAACGCCGGGCATAGATTCCAATGCAGCAACGTCTCCCCGTCGAATGTCATAGGACACTGTGTTCATCAAGTATCCGGTACGGTGAACCGGCTCCAGCTTCAGCTGGCGCTTCACCGCCTGTATGGTGGATTCCTGTCCCCGGAGCGCCGTAGCTTGTGCAGACTGCAGGGAGCCCAGGGACGCGGCTTCCACGGCGGGGGCCCCCTCCAGCTCCACAATGACACGAATCACCTCATCGGGATCATAGCCCTCCTCTTGCGGCGCGTCTTCGCTGTATCGCCGGTCATTGGCAGCATACAGCGCCTGACGCATTTCCTCCTCCAGAAGGGCCAGATCCCTGGCGCCATCGTCAGGAGTGCCAGCTGCACCGGCCGTGGCAGGGAACAGCGTAAGCGCCATAGCCAGGATCAGGAACCATACTAGGGTCTTTTTCATGTTGTGTCTCCTCCTTTTTTATGGTTGGGCTTAGTTTAGCACAAGAAAAGTCCCCAAGATAGAAGCAACCCGACAATTCTGGGTACGAATTTCATCTGCACCTCCCACCGCTGGCTTTTTTGTGCTACAATGGGAGCAGGCAAACTCGATTGGGAGGTGCACATTACGAACATGTACGAAACAAGGCAGGCAGCCATTGATTACTCCGATGACGAATTTATGGACGTGACTTCGCAGGAGTTAACCCGCATGACCCGGGAGGAGCAGGCGCTTCGGAACTACGCTCGGATGGAGCAGCACCGGGACCGGTGCACAGACGCAGAACGCACCCACCGGCTACGGGAATACGATGCCATCACCGACAAGCTATTTGAGATGCAAACACCTGATATCTGGACCCTGCGGACAGATTTGACCCCGCAGGACCCCATTCAGGTGCGCAAACGATTCCGCTACTTTCCCCAGGTGCCTTACCGGCACAATCATTTTGAACTTCTGTATGTACACGCCGGTCATTGCCGGTATGTCAGTCCCATTCAGGCGCAGAACTTGGAGCACGGGGATTTTTGCCTGGTGGAATACGGAGTCCCGCACCAGATCCTGAATCATTCAGACGCATGTATTTTAATTGAGCTGAGCATTCATCGGGAAAAGCTGGAGACACTCTGTGCCTCCCTGTTGGAGGAGGAGCATATTCTCACCCGTTATTTCAAGGGCGCGCTCTATGGGGTGGCATCCCATCCCCTGGTCATTTTCCAGACTGGTGGCACCCAGGCGGTGCAATACTATCTGCTCGCCATGCTGTGCGAATACCAGGCCCGCCTCCCCCACCATTCCGTGATGCTGGAGGCCCTTCTCAACGCCTTGATGGTCATTCTGATCACAGGGTGCAAATCTCAGGAATACCACTCCGCCGAAGCTGGGCCGATCCTGGACGCCATCTGGAGCAGCCTCCAGGAACCTGACCGGGAAGTCACACTGGCCTCCATTGCCCAGGAATTCGGCTACAGCCCCCGGCAGGTGAACCGGATCCTGCAAAACACCTACGGTCGTACCTTCTCCGGCCTTCTGCGAAAGCTCCGCATGGAGCAGGCCGCAAAGCTCCTGCGGGAGAGCGACCTCCCCATCTCCCAGATTGCAGCCGAAGTCCACTGTGCCGATGCCTCCCATCTCAACAAGAGCTTTCGGCAGGAATACCAGCTCTCCCCCAGACAGTACCGGGAGCAGAATTCCCAAGAGATTGCAAAAGGAGGGAAACAAGCGTGAAGCTCCTGCCAGAAAACAAGCCGTTCGTAGATTACGCCGAAACCGGCCTTCACGACGCCATCCAGCAGCGCCTCTTTCGTTTCAGCCAAGAGGAACTGGACTGCCGGGAGTATTACCGCATGGAGGCCGACCTGGACGTCTGCGAGGAACCGGAACGGCAGCGCCGCATACAGAATCTGCACCGCGTGATGGCCCAAAACTTTGGGCAGCAAACCGAGGAGCCCTATGTTATGACGGAAAGCGGTCTGTCTGGAAAGCATTCCGTGGCCGTGCTGAAACGGAGCCGGTATTTTCCAGCGGTGGAGTACCGGTACAATCACTTTGAATTTTTCTACGTATTTTCCGGAACCTGCACCCACGTCTGCAAAGGGCAATCCTACACCCTGCAACAGGGCGACTTTTGCTTGCTGGAATACGGAGTCCCCCACCGGCTTTACAACCACTCCGACAGCTGTATCGTACTAGAGGTGATCATGCGCAAAGAGCTCCTGGACCGAATTTGCAGCGCAATTCTCCGAGAAAACACGGTTTTATCTCACTTTTTTCGAAACGCACTGTACGGCCACAGCAACTACCCCATGATCGTATTCCATACTGGCTCAAACCGGGCGGTGCAGAACTACATTTACGGAATGTACTGTCAATACCACATGGGCGCTCAGTGTAACCACATCCTGTTGGAGGCCCTCCTAAACGCCCTGTTCGTCATTCTGATGCGTAACTTCCAGCCCCAGCAGGAACAGCCGGATTCCATGGCCGGCGCCCCCATCAACGCCATCCTTCGCTACATCCATCAGCACGAAAAGGACGTCACGTTACACGCCCTGGCGGAAGAATTCGGCTACAGCGTCCCGTATCTGAGTCAGCTCATCCGCACCAGCACCGGACATACCTTTACAGAAATCCTCCGCCAAATCCGCATGCGCCGGGCCTCCTGGCTTCTGAAAAACACGTCTTTAACCAGCACCCAAATCGCCGCCGAGGTCCATTGCGTGGACACCTCCCACTTTGCCAGAACCTTTCGGAAGGAATTTCAGATGTCGCCCCAAGAATACCGGGAGTTATTTTCAGTCCGGAACGTGCGATAACCGGTAACTCCCGGCCTCAGAAAGCAAATCGGTCAATCCTTTTTAAGAATTGACCGATTTGTTCTTGATTCATGTTTCCGCTCTTATAGCTGCCTGCAAAGTCTTCGGCTGTCAGCATACTTGCTGCTTGTGTTTCAGGCTTTTCGCCTGGGTATTGGCTTCCGCATTCACTTCTTCCGGAATGATATCGTGCTCCCCCGGATCAGGAAATCTACCTCATAAGGCGGATTGCTCTGCGATCAGCGCGCTTGGATCCGGGGCGCTTTTGGCTTCCAACATGGAAACTTGACAGATATTTCGAGATTTGTGACAATACACAGCGGCAAGGCAGAGGGGCAGCAACTTCAGCAGCCAAAAGAGACCTATATTTTGTTATAAAGTATATCCGTCACTAAAAAACCGCTATCATAGAATATCACAATCTCATACCCGTCCCTCGTGTAGTGATACGAACACTGAGGGTAATCGGACCAACTGGCATACATAAATGTATAATCTCCGCTTGGGTCCAGCTTTTTGACTTCTGCAACTTGGGTTCCGACTTTTATTATTTCAAAATCAGACACCTCCAGAGTACCAGATACTTGAACTTCGGAAACGCCTTGAAACGATCTCTCAAAATCGATAGTATTTTCTGTCTTGGCTGCATGCTCCAAATCGGAAAAAAGCACAGTTTCCGTTATCAGCTCGGCACAGGTGAGGTCCTGATCAGAGCAACGAATGAACTCGCTATTTGCTCCACTGCAGCCACACAATAAGGCTAAGGCAAACAAAATTGCTATTTTTTTCACAGCACACAGCCTCCCTATTGTTTAGGATACCTCCCGCCCGACACTAGCTCAGGCGGGACAGGTCATTATAGCTGTAGGTAATCCAGCAATTGGAGAACAGCGCCATCCCTTTCAACGTACCTTCTCCCACCTTGACACAGTCCTCTACAACCGTGCTCCCATCTCTCTATAATAGAAGCTTTCTGTCCCGCTGTCAACTATTCCATTTTCGCCAAAGCTGAATTGGCACTCACACAGGAGGATCCCAAAAGTCGAATCGGTCACTGCCGGATACGGAAATCAAGATTTGCAACAGATGAAATTCCCATGGACTAGAACTGTTCCACCACCAACACATGGGGGTCAAAGCACCGCTCCCTCAATTCGTCCATGGCCTGTTCCGGTTCCGTCTCATCGCTGAGCCACAGACTGTAACCGTATTCACCGAATCCGGAAAGATCCAGTTTAAAGTTGGTCTCCCAGGTGTTATTCATAATCCAGGAATACACCGGCCGGTGGTTGTGGATTTCTTTCCCATCGCAAAGTTGAATGGGATGGTGCTTCATTTCCCCCATATAGAGAAGCGGCGTATCTCTCGTCGCAATCAAAGCGCTTCCCTGGGGCGACAGATAAGCCAGGCCATCGTCAGACATATAATACTCCATGCAGGTCCCCGGGATCTGGTCTATGCCTGGACGAAATGCCTCACTGCCCTTGCGAAGATACAAGCTGCTATCCGGCAGCTGCAAACTCAGGGGCAGGAACACGCTCTCAATGTCCGAAGAAAGCGTCTTCCCCAATTGCAGATGAAAGTCAATCCGCGGCATCGCCTCGTACAGCTTTACAAATACGTCTGCCCGGACGGTACCTGGCAAACGGAAGCGCATCCGCAACTGAGTAAACACACTCCCCCGCTCCACGCAGGAGACTTCCTCCAGTTCTCCAACATACAGCCTGGCATGCTTCCCCCGAATATTTCTGCCAAGGATCCGCCGTTCCTGCTCCTCCCGGCATGGAAATTCCGGGTTCTCTATGGTAATCGGCGTCACCTCATACAGGGGTGTGAAGAAAGGCGCTTCTCCCAACCCCAGTAAATTTTGGCCGGTGCGCTTATCCACCAGCGCCGTCACACCCACATGGGGGCAGTATTGCAGATGGAACCAGGCATTCTCAAATTCATAGGGCAGTCGATACGTCACGGGGTCATAGTCGTTTACAATGTCCCGGACCCGCTCCGCACCCACATAGCACTTCCGGCTGTTCAATGTCTGGTTTTCTTCCGGCAGCTCCCGATACGTATAGTACTTCTCTTCATGAGGCGCAAATGTATCCACAAAGCTGATTTTTCTCCCCCGTGGGTGAGGTGAAACCTGACAAATCCGTGGGGTCCCATCCATATCCAGAATTTCCGCCCTGGCCAGGGTGGGACTTTCGATGTAAAATTCTACCAGGTACTGTCCTCCCTGGTCACTTACATGGCACACTTGGATTTTACCACAGGTGCTGTAATAGCGCAGGATATCGCCCTTTTCTGCTGCAATCCGGTTCAACATCCGGGAAGCCGCCTCATGTGCCTTGGAGGCATAGCTGTTCTTGCGCATATCCAGATTCAGCACCATGGTATCATAGGGATTGGTAATGGTAGAAGAATGCCCCCAGGTGTGCTCCGCATAGAGCATCAGATGGTCCTGGGCTGTGGCATAGAGCTCCGGATACTTTTGCTCAACTGCTCCATCCAGCCGCTTACAGAGCTGATAGCGGTGACGGGCATCCTTGTAATGCTTCACGGCGTAAGGCGTACTGCCAACCCCATTGGCCCACCAGTCGTTCCAGTCCCCCTGGTACACCGGAGCATCCTCCAGCTTGGGGCGGATGGCTGCGTACAGCTCTTGTAGCGAAACCATCTGCACCTGTACCTCCTGGCCATAGCGCTGGTTATACGCCTCTATGGTGCGCAAAATTTCCGGTTCCGGGGGTGCGTTATCGCTGAACACGCCCGAGACAGCGGTGACGATAAAATCATACGCATAGCCATATTCCTCACACAGGCTCAGATATTGGTCCAGATTTCTATGGAACGCCGCCACGGAGTCTTCCGCTTCTGTCTGCCTGCCCAGATGATTCTGCGTCATAAAATTGACTGTACGGTTCGGCTTCACTCCCAGCACATTGCCCAGATTATAGTGCTCGCCATTCCAAACCAGCAGCCGCTGCCCGGCGGCATTCTCCCACCAAAATGCATTCTGATTCTGATACAGGGGATACATCCCGTGGTGGCAGTGCACGTTCGCAAAGAGGAACTCCACCCCTTCGGCCAGCATAGCGTCCCGATAGCCCATAGAAATGCCGTTGATGTCCGCCATCATGGCCGTCCGCATTGCCGCACCCGCCTGGCTCAAATTCTGCTGCCAGCGGCTCAGCCGCTCCCGGTATACCGAGCAATCCACCAGATCGTTAAAGTTCAGGTAATTTGCAGAGAGACCAATCTTTCCCCCCGCCACCAAGCGGAGAAATGCCGCCTTTTCTTCCTCCGTTGCAGACTTCCAAAACTCCTCCACGCAGAACAGGGTTTCACAGTTCCAGCGGAACCCCCCATATTCCGGTTGCTCCATCAGAGAAAGTACCGTCCTCAGATAGTCCACCTGGGTATCTATGACCCGCTCCTGCAGATCTGTATAGCCGATGTCGGTGTGGGAGTGATGGACCACATAAACCGTTTGAATGGAATGTTTCATGGAAATTCTCCTTTCACGATTCCCTGCGTACGCAGGCGATGATGGTTCGGATCCACTCCCCATCCGGAGCACAAATCCGATATGCCCCTGCCGCTTCTGGAATGATACAGGTTTCTGCGTAATGCAGCTCAAATGGAGTGAACCGCCCCTCGGTGCTCATCAGCATGGCCCGCTGTTCCTTATGGGTGGTATGTTTATATGACGTTAAAACTTCCTGGCCAACTCCGCTGCCTGCTTGCAGGCTGTGCGGAGAATGGCCTCCGGGTCGTGTCCGGCGGCATCCAGACCATCGGCTGCCACGCAGTCGTACCGGCCGATGCCGAAAAACTCCGCCATGGCCTGCAAGTAGCGGCTTCCCATCTCCAAATGGGAGCCCTCATAGACACTGCCCCGGGTGGTGAGGAAGGCCATACGCTGGGCCCGGCAGATGCCATAGCAGCCAGCAGCGCCGCAGCCGAAGGTAATCCCCTCGACACTCACATTTTCAATATAGACTTTCAGAAGTGCCGGAAAGCTCAGATCCCACAGCGGCGCTGCCAGAACGATGGCGTCGGCCTGGGCAAATTGCCAGGCGTACCGGAACCGGGGATGGGTCCGGTTTCCGGCATCCAGCAGATCCTGCCGCTGCTGGAAGAAGGGGCCGGAAAAGTACTGCAACCCCTCCGCTGCCAACTCCAGAGGCTCTACCACCCAATCCTGGGGCAGAGCGTCCAGAAACGCCTCTGCCAGACGCCTAGTTCTGGAGGCTTGCCCCCGGATGCAGCAATCTACATACAGCAGCCGCTTCATACCCGGTTCAGCACCTCCACCTGGAGGCCCTCCAGCACATTCAGAACCGCTTCATGGAGCTTGGGATCAAAGCTGGCAGTCAGCGCCGCATCCACCACAATCCGGGCCTCGGGATACCGGCTCTGGAGCACCACGGCGTTGCTCACCACGCAGATGTTGGACACCAGGCCCACCAGCTCAATCCGGTCCGCCCGCTCCGGCAACACCGCCAGAACCGCCGGATCCCCGCAGTCGATGCCAAAGGCCGACTTGTCAATGCCCCTGGCCCCACAGTCTGCCAATGCCTGGGCGGTCTTTCCATACAGGGCCCAGCCGGAGCTCCCCCGCAGGCAGTGCTGCACCGGCAGCAGCTTGCCCTCCCGGGTCTCCAGATAATTCTCCTCGTGGGTATCCCGGGTAAAAATCACGTGGCCAGGCTCATAGCTCCGAATTTTTTCCGCAATCCCCTCGTCCAGCCGTTCTGCCCCGGGAAATCCCAAAGCACCGTCCACAAAGTCATTTTGGTAGTCGATGACAAACAGATACCGTTCCATGGCACTGCCTCCTGATTTTATAACATGTCGGGACTCATACCCGCTTGGATTTGCTGTCGATCTCCTGGCGGCACTGGGTCAGGAATGCCTGTAGCTCCATGACGCCCTCGTCCCCGCCGGAGCGGGTGCGGACAGCCACGGTGCCGTTTTCGGCCTCCTTGTCCCCCACGACCAGCATATAGGGGATCTTCTCCTTCTGGGCCTCCCGAATCTTGTAGCCCAGCTTTTCCGAGCGGAAATCGCCCTCTGCCCGGATCCCGGCGGCCTTCAGCTGGCTCACCAGGCCCTCGGCGTAATCATGGGCCCGGTCGGTGATGGGCAGAACCCGCACCTGGGTGGGCATCATCCACAGGGGCAGCGCTCCGGCGTACTTCTCAATGAGGTAGGCCAGGGTCCGCTCATAGCAACCCAGGGAGGTCCGGTGGATGATATAGGGCCGCTTCTTCTTGCCGTCTGCGTCCACATACTCCATGCCGAACTGCTCCGCCAGGAGCTGATCCACCTGGATGGTGACGATGGTGTCCTCTTTCCCAAAGACATTCCGGTACTGAATGTCCAGCTTGGGCCCATAGAAGGCGGCCTCGTCGATGCCAACGGTGTAATTCACCTGGAGATCATCCAGGATTTTGCCCATGATGCTCTGGGCCTCCTCCCACTGCTCCGGCGTACCGATATATTTCTCCTTGTTGTTGGGGTCCCACTGGGAGAAGCGGAAGGTGCAGTCCTCCAGCATCCCCACCGTCTCCAGACAGTATTTGGCCAGCTCCAGGCAGCCCTTGAACTCCTCCTCCAGCTGCTCCGGCCGCAGGATCAGGTGGCCCTCGGAAATGGTGAACTGGCGGACCCGAATGAGGCCGTGCATCTCGCCGGAGTCCTCGTTGCGGAACAGGGTGGAGGTCTCACCCAGCCGCATGGGCAGATCCCGGTAAGACCGGGCACGGTTCAGGAACACCTGATACTGGAATGGACAGGTCATGGGCCGCAGTGCAAAGCAGTCCTTGGTCTCGTCATCCGGGTCGCCTAGAACAAACATGCCATCCAAATAGTGGTCCCAGTGGCCGGAAATCCGGTACAGCTCCCGCTTGGCCATGTAAGGGGTCTTGGTCAGGAGGTATCCCCGCTTCTCCTCCTCATCCTCCACCCAGCGCTGCAGGGTTTGGATCACCTTGGCGCCCTTGGGCAGCAAAATGGGCAGGCCCTGGCCGATGACGTCCACCGTGGTGAAGAACTCCAGCTCCCGGCCCAGCTTGTTATGGTCCCGCTTCCGGGCCTCCTCTTGCTGGCGGAGGAACTCGTCCAGCTCCTCCTTCTTGGGGAAGGCAATGCCGTAAATCCGCTGGAGCATCTTCCGGTTGGAATCGCCCCGCCAGTAAGCGCCGCAGCACTGGGTGAGCTTCAATGCGTTGCCTTTAATCCGGCCGGTGGAGTCCAGATGGGGACCGGCGCACAGGTCCGTGAATTCCCCCTGGGTGTAGAAGGAAATGACGGCGTCCTGGGGCAAATCCTGGATGAGCTCCACCTTGTAGGGCTCGTTTTTCTCCTCCATATAGGCGATGGCCTCGGGGCGGGGCTTCTCACTGCGCTCCAGATGCAGCCGCTCTTTGCAGATTTTCTTCATCTCCGCCTCAATCTTGTCCAGATGCTCCTGGGTGAAGGAGAAGGGGCTGTCAAAATCGTAGTACCAGCCCTCGGCAATGGAGGGGCCGATGGCCAGCTTCACCTCCGGCCACAGGCGCTTCACGGCCTGGGCCATGACGTGAGAGCAGGTGTGCCAATAGGTCTTGCGATACTCGGGATTTTCAAAGGTGTACAGGTTTTCTTCGGACATGGTTGCGTCCCTCCTTTTAGATTGGGGCGGGCATACAAAAACCCACCCCTGAAAGAATCAGGGGTGGGATACAAAGCGTATTCCACGGTTCCACCCTGGTTGCAGCGAGTATCGCTGCCACTCATTGCCGCTGTAACGGGCGGACCCGTCTCCGCTTACTAAAAACGTTCAGCAGAGCGGCTCGGAAGGGGTGCGCCACAACTGCACAGGGGCGTAGGACTCTTCCACCATACAAGTCCCTCTCTGACCGTCTTACACAGGGGCAAATCTTCGTCTCAGCCATTGGTACTGATACAGGATAACATAATTTCCGCTCCGTGTCAATGGGCGGAAACAAAATTGCCGCAATATCACGATTTACATGGAAACATCGTATGCGTTCCTCTATTTTTCGCCGAATTTGCAATGCCTACCACGGGCGGACACACAGGTCCGCCCCTACCGCGATATCCCAACACTGTGCATGAACAGATTCTTCGCATTTTCGTAGAATAGCTTCACTTTTCTTCCAAAAATCTGGAATTTCAATAGCAAAACATGTCGGATCATTTCTGCCCATCCTCACCACCTGCCGTAGGGGCGGACCTATGTGTCCGCCCAGCAGAAACACCATGTGTTTCCATCCTACGTTCGGCGAATTTGTAATGTCTACAGTAAGAGGAGACACCGGTCCTCCCTGCAGTTTGGATCCCATTCCCTCAAGGGGAAACCTTACCGCAAAGCAAAACGTCATATTTTTGCGGTTACAACGTAGCAGATCACCCAAGCGCAACATATCCCGGCAGCAGGCTTTTCCCCTTGCCGCCGGGATCTCATGATGATCAATTAAAAATTCTGCCCCACGCTCTCGTCAAAATGCTTGTTCATCTGCTCTGTGAATTCCACCGCAGCATTATAGCCCATTTTCTTCTGGCGGTTATTCATGGCCGCAGCCTCCAGGATGACGGCCAGGTTTCGGCCGGGGGTGATGGGGATGGTGATTTGGGGCACTTTGACGCCCAGGATGTCGATACACTGCTCATCCAGCCCCAGGCGGTCGTAAATCTCGTGGTTGCTCCAGGGGACGATGTTGATCACCAGGTCAATCACATTTTCCCCCTTGATGGCGCCCATGCCAAAGAGCTTTGCCACATTGATGAGGCCGATGCCCCGGAGCTCAATATAGTTCCGGATCAATTCCGGCGCCGTACCCATGAGACTGGTGGAGGAAATTCTCTTGATTTCCACAGCATCGTCGGCAATGAGCCGGTGGCCCCGCTTGATGAGCTCCACCGCAGCTTCGCTCTTTCCAATGCCGCTCTCCCCCACCAGGAGCAGCCCCTCGCCATACACATCCACCAGGACGCCGTGGCGGGTGATTCGGGGGGCCAGGGCGCTCTTCAGGAAGGAGATCAGGCTGGACACCATATACGACGTAGTCTCCTGGCAGCGTAACACGGTGATGTCATGCTTCCTGGCCATTTCCATGCAGGTTTCATCCGGGTCCATATTGCGGGCAATAATGAGGGCGGGAATTTTGAAGGAGAACAGCCGGTCAAAGATGATGCTCCGCTGCTCCGGGGAGATCTTCCGCAGATAGCTCATCTCCACATTGCCCAGCACCTGCAGGCGCATGGGCTCAAAGTGGTCAAAATATCCCGCCAGCTGCAGCCCAGGCCGGGAGACGTCCTCCACCGTCACACGAATGGCTTCATAGTCACTGGACCGGTAAGCGGGGGTCAATTGGAACTCCTGTACCAGTTGGGTAAGCGGCACGCTGTAGGTGTCGATCATGACTGTCACCTCATTCAGAATTTCACACAGACGATTATAGCGAATTGCCCCTGGAATATCAACCGGATTTTAAAAAATTTTGGTTTTTTTCCCTTTTTCCCCTTGCAATTTGGGGCCGCATCTGGTATTATATTAGCCGTGTCCGCCCGGGTTCATCCGGCGATTTTCTCATGGATTGGAGGTGCAGCTAATGGCTAAGTGCGATATTTGCGGCAAGGGCGTAACCTTTGGCATTAAGGTCTCCCATTCCCACAGACGTTCCAACAGAATGTGGAAGCCCAATGTGAAGCGCGTTAAGGCGATTGTCGACGGTACTCCGCGCCATGTATACGTCTGTACAAGATGTCTCCGTTCCAACAAGGTTGAGCGTGCCATCTGATCCCACCCTGCCACATAAATTACGGCATAGCCTTTCTGGCTATGCCGTTTTTTATTTCGGCTGTCCAACTCCCTAATATGGGCAAGACCACAAAATTCAAAGCAGAACTTCCAGTATCATGCAAGAGGACGGGAGTATACACAACTACATCCGCCCGGCCTCTGTCCCGGATCCCGAGAAAAATTCCTCCCGGCCCCGATATTCGCTCTGCAGGATCTCGGCCATCTCCTCTGGCGTCTCTTTGCAGCCGTTTTGCAACCACAACTTGATTATTTTTGTCATTCCGCTCTTAAAAAACGCAATATGATATTCAACAAACCGATTTTTAAAATGCATTTCTGCAAGTTTGTAATCATAGAGCGTTATTTTATACTTCTCGTCATATCCAAGTTTGAAATAAGTCCGGTAGAATATCTGATTTTGTGCAATGTGCCGGAACAGCTTCAAGTAATCGTTGGAGTTAAAGCCTTGCATCACCTCATTTTGGTATAATGCCGCCACTTCATCCTCCAGCTTTTCCCTCAGCCTATCCGCCAACTCGTATATATCCACATAATTGGCATAAAAGGTGCTCCGGTTCAGGCCCGCCCGTTTGCAGAGATCGGATACGCTGATTTGATGCAGCTCCTTGGTTTGCAAAAGCTCGATCAACACCTGTTCCATTTTTTGCACGGAATCTCGTTTGCGCCTGTTGTTCTTTGTATTCATGAAAATCCCCTTTAAACCGACACTTGTGCACGTATTGTTGATTGTTTTTGTGCACCGTCGGCACTATACTATTTTTGCAACAAGCGAACAGCTGTTGACTTGAAATAGGAGGAACCTGAAATGAAAAAAAGCAGTTTGATTGCGATGTTATTGGGTGTGATCAGTGGCGTACTGTTCGCGCTGGGAATGTGCATGGCGCTCATCCCGGAGTGGGACGCCTTCCGGCCAGGGATTGTCTTTGGCTGCGTGGGACTTCTACTTGGCCTGGTTACGCTGGCCGTATGGCGGAAGATGGAACATAAAGCCCCCATTCGGCTTTCGGGCAAAACGCTCCTCACCATCGTCATGGGTGTTGTGGGCGCTTTGGCGCTGGGGGTAGGAATGTGCTTCTGCATGGTCTGGGATCACATGCTGCTTGGCATCTGCATCGGCTTGGTGGGTATTGTTGCCCTGCTCTGTCTCATTCCCATGACAAAGGGAATTCATGAGTGAACGCAAGATAGCAGATCATTGGCAGCGCAGAACAAACAGCGCTAGGAAACGGGTCCTTCGGGAGCAGCGGTTCCGCATGATCCGATTCGCTGTGTTCACATTTAGCGTCAATCTTCTGTATGCCCTCTATCACGGTGCGCTTGGAATAATCAATCAGTCTTTATGGTTGATTACAATGTGCGCTTACTATATCATCCTAAGCATCATGCGGTCCTCCGTTATTTTATGTGAATATAAGAACAGAGCCACCCCTTCCGAGGACAGGGAATATTTTGTGATGAAACTGTGCGGCGTTCTGCTTGTCATTTTGAGTATCGTCTTGGCAGGAGCAAATTACATCAGCCTGTCGCAAAATATCGCCATAAAGCGAGACAAAATCATGATGATTGCCATTGCGACCTATTCATTTACGAAACTAACAGCAGCAATTGCCAAGGCAGTCAGACAGCGAAAAAAACACGCTCCGCTGCTTATGGTGCTCCGAACCATCGGCTATGCGGAAGCAGCAGCATCTATCTTGACCTTACAGCGGTCTATGCTCGTTTCCTTTGACGGGATGGGTGAGACGGAGATCCGCATGATGAATATTTTATCGGGAAGTGCAGTTTATCTGTTCGTACTGGCACTGGGGGGAATCATGATACACAGAGGAATCACGAAGAAAGGACAAGGCACGATGAAAAAATCAAAAATAGAAAAGGCACAAGAAGAAATTTCCAAAAAAGCGGTTGACACGTTTACAAAAATCGAGGACGCCGTAGTCGGCGGTTATACTCACATCCAAGATGCTGTTGTTGGAAGCTACACCAAAGTAGAGGATGCTTTTGTGAGCCGCTACCTCACAAGAGATGGTGAAACTGTAGAGCAAGCGAAAGCGCGGCTGAAAAGTGAACAGGAGCAACGGACAGCGGAAAGAAAATAGGCGCGTTCTGAATACGAATCCAATCTGCCCCACGACGGCAAAAGAAAAGCCGTCGTACCAGCAGCATGGTCACACCCAAGACCGGCGGCTTTGAGAAATCAGAGCCACCGGTTTTCTATCCGCACAGGCGACGGCAGGAGAATCCTACGGAGAACCTGAGGCGTCCCTCTCTGTTCGCAATCGAACATCCATACGCTCAAAACAACTCCGTCAGCTGGGAGAAGCGGTCAATCTTGACCTCCCAGGCCTCCGGTTTGCCGAATCCGTACGCAGCCCAGACAAAGGGGATCCCCGCCAGACGGGCGGCCTCCAGATCCCCCTGGGTGTCGCCCACATAGGCGGCTTCCGCAATTCCATTGCGCTCCATCAGCAGGCGCATGGTCTCCCCCTTGCACCGCCCTGTCTCACCAAAACAGGCGTGATCCCGGATCAGGCGCCCCAGACGGCCCTTTTTCAGAAGCAGTTCAATATAACCCACCTGGCAGTTGCTGACGATATACAGGCGGTGACGGCCTGACAGGGTCTCCAGAGTCTCCCGGACCCGTGGATAGAAAATGTCGCAGGGATCTTGCTGCATCACCCGGTCCTCCCAGGCCATACAGGCGCTCATCACGTCCCGGCGTTTTTCCGGTTCCAGGCCAGGCAAGAGGGCCAGGGCAATCTCGTCCATGGTTTTGCCAAACAGCGGCCGAATCCCCTCCGGGGTGCAGGCAGGGGGCAACCCCGCCTCTTCCAACGCCAGGTTCCACCCCCGCACCACCAGATCCACAGAATTCCACAGGGTTCCGTCCACATCAAAAATCAAGCTCTCCGGATTCATGCCGCCTCCTCCAGCCCTTTCATGGTCTTTTTAAACTGAATGGCAAAGGTACACACCGTCGCCAGCACCGCCAGCGTATCGGCCACCGGCTCCGCCAGGAACACGGCCATGGCCTTCTCTTCTCCCGTCCGGAACAGCAGAGGCAGCAGCAAAATCAGCGGAATCAACAGAATGATCTTCCGCAGCACCGCCAAAAATAGGGAGGTTTTGGCATTGCCCAGGGCAATGAAGGTCTGCTGGCAGGCAATTTGGGCCCCAAAGATGAGAGACGCCGCCATATAAATCCGCATCGCCCAGGCGCTGTAAGAAATGAGGGCCTCATCTGTGGCAAAAATCGACGCCAAAACCCCGGGACACAGCATCGCCAGAAGCCACAGCAGCGTGGAATAGCTCAGGCAGCAGATGAGCAGCAGCCGAAAGGCCCGTTTCACCCGCTGGACGTTTTTGGCGCCAAAATTGTAACTGATGATGGGCTGGGCTCCCTGGGTCAGGCCCTGGAGGGGCAGCATGGAAAACTGCATCACACTGGCCAGAATGGTCATGGCTCCCACCGCCAGATCCCCGCCATAGCGCTGGAGCGAGGCGTTGAAGCACACGGAAATCACGCCCTCTGTGGACTGCATGATGAAGGGAGACAGGCCCAGGGCCAGGCAGGGTCCATAGAGCTTCCAGTCCAGCCGCAGATTCTCCCGCCGGATGCGCAGACCCGTTTTCTTCCCCAGAAGGAACCGGACCACCCAAGCGGCGGAAAGCCCCTGGGAGATGATGGTCGCCAGAGCAGCCCCCGCCACTCCCATTCCCAACCCCGGGATCAAAATCGCATCCAGAATCATATTGGCCACTGCGCCAATGAGTACGCTGATCATGGCCACCGAGGCAAACCCCTGAGCTGTGATGAAGGCATTGAGTCCCAGGGCCAGCTCCACAAATACCGTACCCAGGGCGTAAATTCTCATATACTGCACGGCGTAGCCAATGGTCTCCTCACTGGCCCCGAAGGCCATGAGCAGCGGTCGGCTGAAGAGCAGAAACACCACCGTCAGCACCAGGCTAGCCGACACCGCACCGGTGACACAGTTGCCCAGAATTTTCTCCGCTCCCGCCCGGTCCCCCCGGCCCAGGAAAATGGAGGCCCGGGTAGCCCCACCCATGGCCGTGAGGGCTGCAAAAGCAGAGATGATCATAATGAGGCTCATGCACACCCCCACCCCGGTGAGAGCCGTCCGCCCCACCACAGGGATGTGACCAATATAAACCCGGTCCACCATGTTATACAGGGCGTTCACCAGCTGAGCGGTGATGGTCGGCAGGGCCAGCCGCAGCAGCAGCTTCCCCACACTTCCCTGGCCCAAATCCTCATTTTTCCCCTGGTTCATTGCAACCCCCTCCTCTAATCTGGAATCTCTGCCAAAGCCGCCGCCAGAGCCTCGGTCAGACGGGCGCTGTTCCGGGCGGCCATATCCTCAAATGCCTGATAATCCATGGTCGCCGAGTCATCCGCCTTGTCGGAAATGGCTCGGACAATCACCACCGGCAGTTGGTTCCGGTAGGCGGCATGGGCTATGGCAGCCCCCTCCATCTCCACACAGATGCCGCCGCAGGCATTTAAAATGTCCTCTTTCACTGCCCGCTCCCAGATAAACTGGTCTCCGGAGACAATCCGTCCCACCCGGTACGGGAGGTTCAAAACCTGGCAGGCCCCCTGGGTCAGAGCCATCAGCTCCGGGTCCGCCGGGAATGCTTTGACGTCCATGCCCGGAACCTGCCCTCTGGGGTCCCCCAGGGGACCGGTAAAGATGTCATGATACATCGCCTCGGAGGAAATGGCCACATCTCCAATGTCCAGCGCCGGATCCAGGGATCCGGCAACCCCCGTGTTCACCACATGGGTCACGCCGTACAGGTCCGCCAGCACCTGGACGCACAGGGCGGCGTTGACCTTCCCGATTCCGCTCTGTACCACCGTCACCGGCAGGCCGCAAAGTACGCCATCCCAAAAATCCATTCCCGCCCGGCGGGTGACGGCAGGCCGCTCCAGCTTTTCCTGCAAGAGCGCCACTTCCTCCTTCATGGCTCCTATAATTCCTAATTTTCTCATCATATATTCTCCTTTTCCGCCGGATATTGTGTGTGCATTCCATCCAAGCATTCCAGTGTCCGCTCCAGATACCGGCCTGCCAGGAGCTTTGCCATCGGCAGGTTCATGTCCAGATAGTTCCCGCAGTCCCGGGCTGCTGCGCCGGGTACCGACCCCTCATAGTCCCGGATGAACCGGAACATGGCCCGGACCAGTTCTTCCACATCCCGGGGCTCCAGATCCCCGGCCAGCAGGAGATAGAAACCGGTGCGGCAACCCATGGGGCCAAAATACACCGTCCGGTCTTTCCAGTCCGGATCATTGCGCAGGAAGGTGGCTCCCAGGTGCTCGATGGTATGGACCTCCGCCGTGTTCATCACCGGCTCCCGGTTGGGGGCCGTCATGCGCAGGTCCAGGGTGGTCACCGTCTCCGCACCAATCTTGTCTTTTCGGGATACGTAAACCCCCGGCTCCAAGACCAGGTGATTCACGGTAAAACTGGCAATTTTCTCCATAATCTATTCCTCCAGCATGGTTTTTAAATCATCCACGGTAGGGGCAATCCGGTCCGCCCCGGCAGCCTCCAGCTCCTGGCGGCTACCATAGCCAAACAGAACCCCGATGCATGGAAGGCCGTTTTCCCGGGCGCCCAACACATCGTGCTCCCGGTCGCCTACCATCACTGCCCCCCGCCTCCCCTGCTGCGCCAGGGCGTAGGCCAAGACGCTGGCCTTGGTGCACCGGCTTTCATCCAGAGTGCTGCCGGCAATGCAGGAAAAGCAATTGGCCAGCCCAAAGTGCTGCAAAATCTCCACCGCCTGAGGCTCCGGCTTGGAGGTCGCCACTGCCAGACGTTTCCCCCTGGCCCGGAGGCCCTCCAGCAGGGCCGGAATGCCGGGATAGACCGCATTCTCAAACTTCCCGGCCCGCTCATAATACGACCGGAAAAACCCCACCGCTTCCTGTGCCTCCGCCTGGGTCATGCCCTCATACCGGCGGAAGGAATCCCACAGCGGTGGGCCTACATATCGGTATAGTTGGGACCGAGGCGGGACCGGACGGCCCATGCACTCCAATGCATACATCAAAGAATTGGTAATCCCCGGTGCAGAATCCGTAAGCGTTCCGTCCAGGTCAAAATAAATGGTCTCGTACTTCATAGGCCCCATCACCCGTTGCAGTTGGCCGCATCCATGGCGATGACCAGCAGCAACCCCGCCACCTCTTGGGCCGGGTCTCCATATTCCAGCACATAGGTGTCGCCCCAATGGAAGGGCTCCTTGGAGATGGTCATCACCGTGTTGGCAGGCGACATCACCCGGTAGTCCCAACCCAGGAAATCTCCCTCTATCTGCCAGTTCTGATAATCCAACTCATAGCGAGGACGGAAGAGCGACCATTGCTTGGCCACGCAGCCCAGACTCCTGCCTCGAACCGAAATCTCAAATTTGGGCAAGAGGGTGAGCAGCCGCTGGTTGACCTGCCCCACCTCCTCACCGGTGGCGTGGGCATACACATGAATCCGGTGTCCCAGAGTAAACACTTCTGCCTTGACATAGTACTTAGGGGTCCCGGCCTCGTCATATACATCATAGGTATCAGACCAGGAAAACACCCGCTGGCGAATCAAAAGCTTCATCCCTTCGCCTCCTTTTCGCTTCTATCATACCGCAACGTCTCCCAATTTGCAAGATTTATCCACGCTCCCCACAGGGCGCGGCTCCATGCCAGCAGATTCCGAGTCCGTGCAAAGCAGTCGCGCTTCCGGATCCCCCCACAGCCAACCACGCAGACGTCCAAACAGGCTCTGCAAAGCAACGGTTTATTGACGATGCATTGCAATGCTATTTTGCTTTTGTAAACCAACCGCCGTGCAAACGTCCCCCATATACGGACACATTTCCGGCAACCTCGCCAAAAATTGCACCCCAAATTTGTGACTTTCTCCAATTCTGAGTTTTTCCGATTGACATTCGGCAAATTTATCATATCATAAAATGGATGTAGCAACTTCAACGATGCCCCCGGCGAATTCGCAATCTCGTTTGGGCAGAAATCACAATTCAAAGGAGACGGATTATGATTCAATCACTGGAGTCCCTCCATCGCGCCGCACAGGAGCGAGGGAGCAGAGTTCTGGCTGTGGCAGCGGCCCAGGACCCGGAAGTGTTACTGGCTGTGGACGCCGCCCGGAAGCTGGGTATTGCCACTGCCATCCTGGTCGGCGATGAAGACCAGATTCGCGCCATCGCCCAGGCCCATAATATCCCCCTGGAGCCTCACCGGATCCTTCCTGAGCCCGATAAAATCCAGGCATGCCGCACAGCCGTCAAGCTGGTCCGCGACGGGCAGGCTGACGCAGTGATGAAGGGCATTGTAGATACCTCCATCATTTTGAAGGCCGTACTGGATCGGGACATCGGCCTGCGGGATGCGCCTGTGTTGTCCCATGTGGCCCTCTTCCAGGTTCCGGGCTATGACCGCCTGCTCTATGTGACAGACGCGGCCATGAACATCGCCCCGGATGTGGAAGCCAAAAAACACATTGTCTCCAACGCCGTCAAGGTCGCCCACGCCCTGGGGAACCCCAATCCCATTGTGGCCTGCCTGTGCGCCGTGGAGAAGGTCAACCCCAAAATGCCCGCAACCCTGGACGCCGCCGCCCTGGTAGAGGCCAATGCATCCGGTCTCATCCCCGGCTGCACCGTCATCGGCCCCCTGGCCCTGGACAATGCCATCTCCCCAGAGGCCGCCCGGCACAAGGGCATCGAGGATCCCCACGCCGGCGATGCCGACATTCTCCTGGTCCCCAACATCGAAACCGGCAACGTGTTCTACAAATCCATGGTCTTTATGGCCAAGTCCCAGAACGCCGGTCTCATTGTGGGCGCCAAAGCACCGGTCATCGTCACCTCCCGGGCAGACAGCGAGCAGACCAAGCTCAACTCCATCGCCCTGGCCCTGACCGTCGCGTCCAACAATCTGTGATGAAGGAGTACATATATGGAAGAATATAAAATATTAGCCATGAACTTCGGTTCCACCTCCACCAAGGTTGCCGTCTACGAGGGAGACACCCGGCTTCTGCAGAAGGTGTTCCACCACAGCCCTGAGGATCTGGAGGGCGTCAGCAGCATGGAGGACAACGCCGCCCTGCGCAAGCCCCTGATTTTGAACTACCTCCAGGAGGAGGGCGTGGATCTGAAGGAATTTGACGCCATCGTGGGCCGGGGCGGCCTGGTGCGGCCTCTTCTGGGCGGCACATATGCCGTCAATGAAAAAATGCTGGAAGACCTGCGTAGCTGTGCCTACGGCACCCATGTGTGCAACCTGGGCGGCATCCTGGCCTCGGAAATCGGCCAGGAGGTGGGCAAACCCGCCTACGTGGTGGACCCCCCCGTCATCGACGAAATGTCCGACCTGGCCAAGCTCTCCGGCTGCCCGGATTTCCCCCGCCGCCCCCTCTTCCATGCCCTCAATCAGAAGGCCATTGCCAAGCGCTATGCGGCAGAATACGGCCTCTCCTATGACTCCCTGCGCCTCATTGTCGCCCACATGGGCGGCGGCGTCACCGTAGGCGCCCACCTGTACGGCAAAGTCGTAGACGTCAACAACGGCCTGGAGGGCGACGGCGCTTATACCGCCGAGCGGCCTGGCAGCGTGGCTGTGGTAGACGTGCTGCGGGCAGCGTTCAGCGGCAAATACGGCGCCACCTTCCAGGAGCTCCGGGAGTTCTTCACCTTCCACTGCGGCCTGGCCGCCTACACCGGAACCAACGACGGCCGGGAAATCTCCCGCCGGGTGAAGGAAGGCGACAAGCAGGCAGAGCTTGCTTACCGGGGCATGGCCTATCAGGTTGCCAAGGAGATCGGCGCCGCGAGCGCGGTGCTCCAGGGCAAAGTAGACGCCGTGCTGCTCACCGGCGGCTTCGCTTATGACTCCATGCTCATGGGCTGGATCAAAGAATACATCGGCTACCTGGCTCCCGTGTACATCTACCCCGGAGAAGACGAAATGCTCTCCCTGGCTCAGGGCGCCATTCGGGTTCTGAAAGGTCAGGAGGAGGTCCTGGAATATTGAAGCGCATCCAAATTATCACCGGCCACTACGGCAGCGGAAAAACCGAGTACGCCGTAAACCTGGCCCTTCGCTTGGCGGCGGAGGGGAAGAAAACCGTCCTGGCCGATCTGGACATTGTCAACCCCTATTTCCGCTCCTATGAGCAGACCCAGCGGCTGGAGGCCGCAGGAATCCGGGTCATTGTCACCTCCTGCGGCGGCGTGGCGGACATTCCCGCCATCAATCCGGCGGTCCTGTCCGTGTTTCAGGACCGCAGCTGGACCGGCGTGCTGGACATTGGCGGCGACCCCATCGGCGCCCGGGTCCTGGCCCGGTTTGCCCCCCAGCTCCAGGGAGAGGAATTTGATTTACTATACGTGCTCAATGCCAACCGGCCGGAAACCCGGGATTTGGAGCGTGCCCTCGCCTATATGCGGGGCATCGAAGCCGAATGCCACCAGAAGGTCACCGGCATTGTGAACAACACCCACCTGTGCGGCGAAACCACTGCCGCAGAAATCCTGAAGGGCGCCAGACTGGCCGGGCAGCTGTCCCAGCAGACGGGCCTTCCCGTCGTCTGCCATGCCGCCCAGCGCCGGCTTCTGCCCGAAGTCCAAAACACCCTGATAGAACCCATTTTGCCAATGGATCTCTATATGAAAAAACCCTGGGAAATCACAACTTGTGAGGAGGAACATCTATTATGGCCGGAACCGTAACCTTCCGCCGGGACAGGTGCAAGGGCTGCGAACTGTGCACCCTGGTCTGCCCGAAGCACATCATCATCATGGATCAATCCAGCACCAACCGCAAGGGATACCATCCCGCAACGGTGCGCCCCGAGGACATGGAGCAATGCGTGGGCTGCGCCAGCTGCGCCAAAATCTGTCCCGATTCTATCATCACTGTAGAACGCACATAAGGAGGACCCTATGGAGAAAGAACTGTGGAAAGGCAACGAAGCCGTTGCCGAGGCCGCCATTCGCGCCGGCTGCAAATACTTCTTCGGCTATCCCATCACCCCTCAAAACGAGATTCCTGAATATCTCTCCCTGCACCTGCCTCAGGTGGGCGGCTGCTTTATTCAGGCTGAGTCCGAGGTTGCCGCCATCAACATGGTCTACGGCGCTGCCGGCTGTGGCGTGCGGGTTATGACCTCCTCCTCCTCCCCCGGAATCTCCCTGAAGCAGGAAGGCATCACCTACATGTGCGGTGCAGAGCTTCCCGCTGTCATCGTGAACATGATGCGCGGCGGCCCCGGCCTGGGCACCATCCAGCCCGCCCAGGGCGACTACTATCAGGCCACCCGGGGCGGCGGCAACGGCGACTACCGTCACCTGGTCTTCGCCCCCGCCACCATTCAGGAGGCTGCGGACTATGTCCAGATCGCCTTCGATGTGGCCGACTACTACCGCAACCCCGTCATGGTCCTGGCCGACGGCATGATCGGCCAGATGATGGAAGCCATTGAGTGGCACGACGTTCCCAAGCGGGAGCTGCCCGCCAAGACCTGGGCCACCACCGGCACCCACGGCCAGCGGCAGCCCAATGTGATCAACTCCCTGTACATTGATCCCAACCTCTGCGCCACCCACAACGAGCGCCTGGCCGCCAAGTACCGGGCCATGGAGGAGAACGAAACCCGCTGGGAAGAAGTGAACATCGAAGGCTGCGAAATCCTGTTTGTGGCCTACGGCACCCCCTCCCGGATCACCCGGGCCGCCATTCGCCTCCTGGAGGCCGAGGGCATCAAGGCCGGTCTTCTGCGGCCCATCACCCTGTGGCCCTTCCCCAGCAAGGCGCTGAAGCAGGCCGCCATGCAGGACAGCGTGAAGGCGGTTGTGGACGTGGAGCTCAGCATGGGCCAGATGATTGACGACGTGAAAATCGCCCTGGAGGGCTGCCGTCCCGTGTCCTTCGTGGGCAAGGCCGGCGGCGTGGTTCCCACGCCTGCCGATGTGGCCGCCGTGGCGAAACAGGCAATTGGGAGGTAAGAAAAATGGCGATTGTATACCAGAAATCCAAGGGTCTGACCGATGCGGAGCTGCACTACTGCCCCGGCTGCACCCATGGCATCATCCACAAGCTGGTTGCCGAAACTCTGGAGGAAATGGACGTCCTGGGCAACACCATCGGCGTGGCTCCTGTGGGCTGCTCCGTCTTTGCATATAACTACTTCAACTGCGACATGCACGAGGCCGCCCACGGCCGTGCTCCCGCTGTGGCCACCGGCATTAAGCGGGTCTCCCCTCCGGGTACCATCGTCTTCACCTATCAGGGTGACGGCGACCTGGCCGCCATCGGCACCGCAGAGATCATCCACGCCGCTATGCGCGGTGAGAAAGTCACCACCATCTTCATCAACAATGCCATTTATGGCATGACCGGCGGTCAGATGGCTCCCACTACCCTGGTGGGCCAGAAGGCTACCACCGCCCCCCTGGGCCGTCAGAAGGATCACTACGGCTCCCCCATTCGCATGGCCGAGATCATCAGCACCCTGGAAGGCTGCGCCTATGCCACCCGGGTCTGCGCCACGGATATCCCCAACCTGAACAAGGCCAAGAAAGCCATCCAGAAGGCGTTCCGCCTCCAGCAGGAGGGCGCCGGCTTCACCTTCGTGGAGGTCCTGGCCTGCTGCCCCACCAACTGGGGCAAGACACCGGCCGCCTCCATCGAGTGGCTGAAGGAGAACATGATTCCTTACTTCCCTCTGGGAGTTTACAAAGACATCACTGCGGAGGTGAAATGACATGACCAATGAAATTATGATCGCCGGTTTCGGCGGACAGGGCGTCATGGCCATTGGCAAGACCCTGGCTGAGGCAGGCATGAAAGAGGGCAAGGACGTATCCTGGCTGCCCTCCTACGGTCCGGAAATGCGGGGCGGCACCGCCAACTGCTGCGTGGTCATCTCCTCCGAGCCCATCATCTGCCCCATCGTTCTGGAGCCCACAGAGCTCATCGCCATGAACCTGCCCTCTCTTCTGAAGTTCGAGCCCACCGTGGTTCCCAACGGCACCGTGTTCGTCAACAGCTCCATCATCCAGGAGAAGGTCCAGCGTACCGACCTGCGGGCCGTCTACGTCCCCTGCCTGGAGATCGCCCAGGATCTGGGTAACTCCAAGGTGGCCAACATGGTCATGCTGGGCGCTTACATCGAAGCCATGGGCAACCTGGGCACCGAGACCATCAAGGAGATGCTGGTGCACATGTTCACCGGTCCCAAGGCCAAACTGGTAGACCTGAACATCGAAGCCCTGCGTCGGGGCGCCGCCTGCGTCAAATAAGACTGGAGGAAATACCATCATGGAGCTCGACATTCAAATCATCAAAACCCAGAACCCGAAGGAAAAGCCTCAGAATGAGTCGGGTCTCTCCTTCGGCAAGCTGTTTACCGACCACATGTTCCTGGTAGAGTACACCGAAGGCCGGGGCTGGCACGACGCCCGCATTCAGCCCTATGGCCCCTTGGCCATTGACCCCGCCTCCCCCGTGCTCCACTACAGCCAGGAAATTTTTGAAGGTCTCAAGGCCTACCGCCGCAAGGACGGCGGCCTGCAGATGTTCCGCCCTCTGGAGAACGCCAACCGGATGAACCGGAGCGCAGAGCGGATGTGCATGCCCCAGCTGGATCCGGAATTCCAGGTCCGTGCCATGCGGACCCTGGTGGAACTGGAGCAGGATTGGGTCCCCCATGCAGAAGGCACCTCCCTGTACCTGCGGCCCACCATGATCGCCGATGGTGCAGAGCTGGGCGTTCATCCCGCCCACCACTTCCTGTACTACATCATCTGCTCCCCCTCCGGCTCCTACTACAAAAACGGCATGGCTCCCATCCGGATCCACATTGAGGACCGGTACGTTCGTGCCGTGAAGGGCGGCACCGGTGCCGCCAAGACCGGCGGCAACTACGCCGCCTCCCTGAAGGCCACCTTCGAGGCCCAGGACAAGGGCTTTGACCAGGTCCTCTGGCTGGACGGCAAGGAGAACAAGTACGTAGAAGAAGTGGGCGCCATGAACATGGTGTTCGTGATGGACGGCAAGCTGGTCACCGCCCCCACCGAAGGCAGCATCCTCCCGGGCATCACCCGGAAGAGCATCCTGCAGTTGGCCCGGGAGAAGGGCATGACGGTAGAAGAGCGGCCCATCGCCGTGGAAGAGCTCTTCCAAGCCCATGCAGAAGGCCGCCTCACCGAGGCCTTCGGCACCGGCACTGCCGCTGTCATCTCCCCCGTGGGCGAGCTGGCCTACCGCGACCGGTCCATGATCCTGAACGAGGGCAAAATCGGCCCTGTGTCCCAGGCCATGTATGACAACCTGGTGGGCATCCAGCGGGGCGACCTGCCGGATCCCTACGGCTGGGTCTATCCCCTTGGCTAATGCATAAAAAATGACTGCTGCAAGCAGCGGGCAGGGAATTCCCTGCCCGCCTTGCAGCAGCTTTATTTTGTCTCATCCTTCCGGCATCCCGCCTGGCACCGGGTACAGTCCCCACAGCAGCCCCTGTTCCGCCGAATCGAGCGAAGGGCAAAGATTATGCCCACCCCCAAAAGCGCCAGCAGGAGGCCGTCCAGGGGGCTCACAGGAGCCTCCCCAGCTGGTAGAAAATCCCGGCGGCCAGCCAGGCTACCACGCACTGCATCACCACAACCCCCAGGGTCTGGAGTTTGGAGCCCAGCTCCCGGCGAATTGTCGCCACCGCTGCCACACAGGGGGTATACAGCAGGGTGAAGATCAGGAAGCTGCCTGCCGCCAGGGGGGTAAACAGGGTCCCCAGCGCCGGTCCCAGCTGGTCCACTCCCACGCCCAGGAGGACGCCCAAGGTGCTGATCACCGCCTCCTTGGCCGTGAAGCCGGAGATAAGGGCCGTCACCGCCCGCCAGTCCCCAAAGCCCAGGGGCTGGAACACCGGCGCAATCCACCGGCCCACCAGAGCCAGAATGCTGTCGGCTCCGTCAGACACCACATTGAACCGCAGGTCAAAGGTCTGGAGGAACCAGATGAGGATGGTGGCCGTAAAGATCACCGTAAAGGCACGGCGGATGAAATCCCACGCCTTCTCCCAAAGGAGAATCCCCACATTGCGGGGCGAGGGGAACCGATAATTGGGCAGCTCCATGACAAAGGGTACGGGCTTGCCCTGAAACAGAGTCCCCTTCAGCACCAGGGCCACCAGAATTCCCAGAACCATGCCCAACACATACAGACCAATCATCACAAAGGCCGCATAGCGGGGGAAAAATGCCGCGCTGAACACCGCATAAATGGGAATTTTCGCCGAGCAGCTCATGTACGGGGTGAGAAGAATGGTCATCTTCCGGTCCCGGTCCGACGACAGGGTCCGGGTTGCCATGATGGCGGGAACGGAGCAGCCAAAACCAATGAGCATGGGCACAAAGGACCGGCCGGACAGGCCAATTTTCCGCAGAAGTTTATCCATGACAAAGGCCACCCGGGCCATATAGCCCGTATCTTCCAGCACCGACAGGAAGAAAAACAGCACCACAATCAGGGGCAGGAAGCTGAGCACACTGCCCACACCGGCAAACACACCGTCAATCAGGAGGCTGTGAACCACCGGGTTGATCCCGTAGGCCGTAAGCCCCCGGTCCACCAGGGCAGTCAACCCATCGATCCCCCAGCTCAGAAGATCCGACAGCCAGGCTCCCACCACATTGAAGGTGAGGTAAAACACCAAAAACATAATCCCCAAGAAGAGGGGCAGCGCGGCAAATCGGTTGGTGAGGACGGCGTCAATCCGCATACTGCGCCGGTGTTCCCGGCTCTCATGGGCCTTCACCACCGACTCTGCCGCCACCTTTTCAATGAAGTCATAGCGCATGGCCGCCAGAGCCGCATTCCGGTCCATCCCGGAATCATGCTCCATCTCAATGATGGAATGCTCCAGAAGCTCCTGCTCGTTCTGCCGCAGCTCCAGCATTTCCAGGAAGGATTCGTCCCCCTCGATGAGCTTCGTGGCGCAGAACCGGGGAGAGACCCCCGCTTGCTGGGCGTGGTCCTCAATGAGATGGGATACGGCATGAATGCACCGGTGCACCGGTCCCACCGGGCAGAAATCCATCACCTTGGGCCGCACCCGCTCCTTGGCCACCCGGACAAACTGCCGGACCAGCTCTGAGACGCCCTCGTTCTTGGCTGCGCTGATGGGCACCACAGGGACGCCCAACGCCCGGGACATTTTCTGGATGTCCACAGAGCCTCCGTTTCCCGTGAGCTCGTCCATCATGTTGAGGGCCACCACCGTGGGAATGCGAAGCTCCAGCAGCTGCAGGGTTAGGTACAGGTTGCGCTCTATGTTGGTGGCATCCACAATGTTGATGATGCCATCCGGCTTGCCCCCCAGCACAAAATCCCGGGTGACAATCTCTTCCTGGGAGTAGGGCCGGATGGAATAGATGCCTGGCAAATCCACCACCGAACAGTTGGGCGCGCCCTTCACCTCGCCCACCTTCTGATCCACGGTGACGCCAGGGAAGTTCCCCACATGTTGGTTGGAACCGGTGAGGGCATTGAACAGGGTGGTTTTACCGCAGTTCTGATTACCTACCAGGGCAAAAATCATACCGCTTCCTCCTTCCGGATCTCAATCCGCTGGGCATCCTCCCGGCGGATGGTCAGTTCATACCCCCGGACCTGAATCTGAATGGGATCCCCCATAGGCGCCACCTTCTGCACGCGAACCCGGGTTTTGGGGATCAGCCCCATGTCCAACAGCCGTAGCCGCAATGCTCCCTCGCCGCCCACGGCGGTGATGATGCCGCTCTGGCCGATTTTTAGATCGTTCAGCGTCATAAAAACACAGCCTCCCAATTACCTGCTCTTTGTTAGAACCATCTAACTTTGAACCATGCTACCATTTCGACCTTTTTTTGTCAACAGGCTCCCCAGAAAAAATCTCGGAAATCCTTGCCAACATCGGTCTGCCCGCGTATAATACACATATTGACGCAATTCATCATCTGAAAGGAGGTCTCCCCTCATGGATTATCTGGAAATTGCCCGCACCCGGCAAAGCTGCCGGGCTTATGACGCTGCCCGCCCCGTGGAAGAAGAGAAGCTCCTGGCCTGCCTGGAAGCTGCCCGGCTGGCCCCCTCTGCCTGCAACGCCCAGCCCTATCACATCACCGTAGCCCAGGGCGTCGCGGGAGAAGCCGTAGGCGCCGCCACCCGGAGCATGGGCATGAACGGCTTCACCCGGGAGGTTCCGGTCTTCCTGGTCATCTCCGAAACCGCTTACAATCGGACGGCCTCTGTGGGCTCCAAAGTGAAGCACCAGGACTACCGCTCTGTGGACATTGGCATTGCCGCCGCCTACCTCACTGCTGAAGCCCAAACGCAAGGGCTCTCCACCTGCATCCTGGGCTGGTTTGACAGCAAAAAACTCCGCCAGCTGCTGGATCTCAAGGGGGAACCCCGCCTCGTCATCGCTCTGGGCTATGCCCGGACCGGCGATCCCCTGCGGTCCAAAAAGCGCAAAAGCCTGGACAACCTGGTCGCCTGGAAGTAACCGCATTTACATCAGAACGGGGGTGTTACCCATGCGCATTGCCATCATTGGATACAGCGGCGCGGGAAAATCTACGCTGGCCAAGGCCCTGGGAGCACAATATGACTGTCCGGTTCTGCACCTGGACGCCCTGCATTTTCTGCCCGGCTGGCACGAGCGGGACGACCAGGACGCATTGGCCCTCCTGACGCCCCGGCTCCAGGAGAAAAGCTGGATCATCGACGGAAATTATAGCACCCTTGCCTATTGGGAGCGGATGGAGTTAGCAGACCGGATCATTTTTTTGAATTTCAACCGATTTCAATGCCTTTTGCAAGCCTACGGCCGGTACCGGCGTAACCGGGGCCAGGTCCGGGATTCCATCGCCCCAGGCTGCACGGAAAAATTTGACTGGGAGTTTTTGAGTTGGATCTTATGGAACGGCAGGCGCAGACATACCAGGCATCGCTACCAACAGGTGGCCCAGACCTACCCCCACAAGTTTACCGTCTGTCGGTGTCGCCGGGACGTCCGGCGGCTGATGGAGGAACACCTATGAATACCGGCTTTTGCCACCGGGTATATGCCCTGGTCCGGCAGATTCCGCCGGGGTCGGTGGCCACTTATGGTCAGCTCGCCCTGCTCCTGGGCAATCCCCGCATGTCCCGGGCCGTCGGGCATGCCCTCAGCGTCTGCCAAGACCGTTCCGTTCCCTGCCATCGGGTGGTCAACCGTCTGGGGGGACTGTCCGACGCCTTCTCTCCCTTTGGCAAGGAGAGTCATCGGCTGCTTTTGGCCCTGGAGGATGTCCCCTTCACATCGGAAGGCCGCGCTGACCTGTCCCGTTGCCTCTGGCAGGGGCCTCAAATCCCTTCCAATCTTACATAATCCTTACAATTTGCCGGTTTCCGTCAATTTCGACAAGAATGATTGCAATCAACCGGTTTTCGGGGTATAATAGTCTCAGTGGCTCCTGCCGCAACGCCATACGGGCATGAGCCTCTTCCAAAACATGATACGAAAGGTTGGGTATAGTATGCCTGTTTTGACCATTACGCAAGATAATTTTCAGCAGGAAGTGCTCGCTTCCCCTGTCCCGGTCCTCCTGGACTTTTGGGCCTCCTGGTGCGGCCCCTGCCGCATGATGGCTCCCGTTGTGGAGGAGCTTGCCGCCGAGCATCCGGAAATCCGGGTGGGAAAGGTGGACGTAGACACAGAAAATGGACTGGCTACCCAGTTTGGGATTATGAGCATCCCCACTTTGGTCGCCATCCGGAACGGAGAAACCGCCGGTACCCTGGTGGGCGTCCAGTCCAAGGAGCGGGTTCTGGAGCTTTTGGGGTAACCAGCAAAGGCTCCCGGCGTTTTGGGGTCCCCACTCATTCACTACAGCCTGAGAAAAATGTTCCGCCAGGTGCACCCCCGGCGGAACATGATTTCATTCCATTTCAAAAGCCGGCAGTCAAGAATGTCCCCATTGAGAGAGCACTTCTTCCTATGGTTGAAATTTGAAGTCGAAACTGGTAAAATATGTCTTACCGTATCTGTCCCGCTCCAAGCTGTGCAGATGAACTTTGCATGGCTTATTTAGAAAGGAAGCCTATGGCCCGATCATCCCGCTTCTCCATTCCATCCGGGCAGGCGTTGCCCCGTTTTCTCGCCATGTATGTGGCGCTGCAGCCCCTTCTGGACGTCCTCACCTCCTTGGCGGCCCATGGGGGAATTTCCCTGACAGCTGGCACTGTCGTACGAACACTGTTCATGGGGTTTGCCTTCTTTTATGTTGTTTTTTGCGGCCCATTCCCCGGCCGGAAAGCTTTGCTCACCTATCTGGGCTTTCTGACCGGGTATTTGGCTGTCTTCACTGTCTGGAGCTTCGCCGTTGGGGGCCTGTCTGTCTGCCTCGCCAACGTGTCGGAGTCTCTCAAAACCTTCTATTTCCCCTATTCTGCCGCACTCCTCTATGCGCTCTACCGGCAAACGCACTGGAGTGTACCGGATTGGGCCGTATCTGCCGCCGGGCTGGGATATGCTGGTGTCATTCTCCTGGCCTGTATCACCGGCACCAGCTTTTCCAGCTACAATGCCGGGTATGGCTACAGCGGCTGGTTTTACGCTGCAAATGATGTGAGCATTGTAATCATGCTCACTGCGCCTTTGATCATCTGCCAGTTTTTTCACAAATTGGCCACACCCCAAGGCCGCAGTCCCTGGGTCTGGGTGGGGTTGGCCATCGGGTGCGGTGCACTTCTATTCAGCGCCGCTTTCCTGGGCACCAAGCTGGTGTACTTGGGCGTCCTGTTGTATCTGGCCGCTGCCTGCCTATGGTTTGGGTTCCGCTGGATTCGGATGCATCGGGCCGCCGCTGGACGGTGCTTGGCGGCAGCCTTGGCACTAACCGCCCTGCTATGCGCGCTGTACCCCGTCTCTCCCCTGAATCACTACGTGCAAGATATCTACGTCCCCATGTCTGGTGAGGATCCGGAGGCCTATGAGAAAAGTCTGGCCATTCCCGGTGTGGTGGACAAGGACCGAGTCAAGGCCAACGCCCGGTTAGAGCAGGCAGCCAAAGGTACCTGGCTGGGTGACCTGATCGAAACACAGCCAACCGTGAAGAAGCTGAACTGGCTCCTGAGCCGCCGCCTGCTGATCATCGCCCCCTCCGCCGAGGAGTTTACCAAGGGCGGCGCCTGGATTGCCCTATTCGGCCTTGGATACGCTCAGCTCCCCAGCTACCAGCGGCCCATTTCACACCTCATTGAAATGGAGGGGGTAGCGCTTCTGTTGCGCCATGGAATTGTGGGCTTCCTGCTGTACTACGTGCCCTTCCTGGCTGCGGCAGCCGTCCTGCTGTTCCAGTTCTTCCGTCGGCTGAAGGCCCGGATGACTGACTTCACCTATTGCTCTCTCCTCTTTAGCGCCATGATGGCCTGCGCCACGTCCCTGATTGCGGGACATACGCTGGCCTCTCCCTCTGTCAGCCTCATGGTTGCAATTCTATACGGGAAGCTCATGGTCCGCACATCCGCTCAAAACCAGGCCCTGGCCCAAGGGACGGCCCTGCCAGGGGCGCAGCAGCTGTTTTAGGCCTCTTGCCCCGTCGCAGCACCTCCAAATGAAAGGATACAACCCATTATGAAAGAAAAAACCTGGCTTTCCAGCCATGTCCCCCACATTACAGCTGGTTTGTTCCTCATCCAGCCGGTTATGGACATTCTCTCCTACTGGCTTCAGGAGTGGGGAATCTCCAATCTCCCCACCCTGGTACTGCGATTTGGAGTCCTGGGTTTCACCATGCTCTCCGGCTGGATGTTATCCCAGCGAAAAAGAGTGTATTACATTGCCGCTGGCGTAATCGCCTTCATTGGCCTGGGCCACATCTGGGCCTGCATGCAGGTGGGCTATGCCTCTCCCATTTCGGATCTGACCAATTACATCCGCGTCGTTCAAATGCCGATCACCGTCCTGTGCCTCATTACCTTCCTCCGCCAGGACGAGCGCAGCTTCGAAGCCATGCAACTGGGCCTCACTGGCGCCCTCCTCCTCACCCTGGCGGTGGAAATTATCAGTGTCATCACTGGTACGGATCCTGGAACGTACACCGATGGCACCGGTATCATCGGCTGGTTTCACAACACCAACTCCCAAAGCTCCAATCTGTGTGTCCTGGTACCCATTTCCTTGGCCTGGCAGCTGTCCCGAAAAAAGAGAAACTGGATTCTCTTTTGGCTGACCGCCGTTTTGGGCTGCTTTTCCATGTATTTCTTCGCTACCCGTCTGGCATACCTGGGCATCGCCGTGGTCACCGCCGGAATGGCCATCTCGATCCTTCTGGCCCGCCGGTCAGACTGGAAGGTTGCTGTCGGCTTTTTGGCACTGATGGTCCTCTTCGCTGGACTGATGCCCCGCTCCCCCATGATGATCCATCTGAATGCCACCAGCGGCAAGCAGGATGAGCGGCAAGGCAATATCAACCAGCAGCTCGGTGAAAACCTGAATGAAGTCCAAGCCCTCATCCAAAAAGCCCCCAATAAACCCAAGCCTGCCCACACCGTCCCCGGCTCTTCCGAGGAGGCGGAATCCCCTGAGGAGGTCGGTCTTACGGAAGTAGAGCGGCAGCGCCTGATCCAAGAGCTGACTCCAGTGTATCAGCATTATGTCAAAGACTTTGTGCAAATCTTTGGTGCAGAAAAAACCATGGAGATGTTTGACTATACCATCAACGTCCGGGACTTTGCCTCTGTCCGGGAGAAGAAACTGATGTTTGCTCACATGCTCATGGAAGATTCCCCCATAAGCGCTAGATTCTTTGGCATCAATCTGGCCCGGTTTTCTGTAGGAAACAACATCTACGATGTGGAAAACGATTTCCATGGTATTTACTATCTCTACGGGGGCGTCGGTTTGGCTGCGTATTTGCTGTTCCTGGCGTACTTCGTATTCCTCATCCTTTGGGCCTTGTTCAAAAATGCCAAGCGCTATTTCACCATAGAAGCCGCCTCTTACGGCATTGCGTTTTTGCTGTGTCTGGCGCATGTGTATAACACTGCCGGCGTTCTTCGGCGTCCCAATGCCTCTATTTACCTGTCCGCTATCCTGGCTGGAATCTATTATCTGGTCCGCATTCGGAAATACCCGGACCAGACAATTCCTGAACTTCCGAAAAATTACCAGCAATGAGGTGTGGTACCCATGGTTTTGTCCATTGTGATCCCTGTATACAACACCGCCAGCTATTTGGAGGGCTGTCTTGCCTCCGTCCTGGCAGGAGACTGTACAGACTGCGAAATTCTCCTGGTGGACGATGGCTCCACCGATGGCGTCAGCCCTGAACTGTGTGACCGGTTGGCCGAAGCCCATCCTGACCTTGTACAGGTGATTCACCAGGAAAACTGCGGTCTGGGTGGAGCTCGGAACACCGGTTTGGAAGCGGCCCGTGGAGAATATCTTTTCTTCCTGGACAGCGATGACACCATCGCCTCCCATGCTCTTACCACCTTAAAGCAAGCCATTCAGAACACTGGGGCAGAGATCATCGCCTTCCATTTCCTCACAGACGATGGGACTGGGCACCGCATCCCCAATTGCGCAAATGCTGTCCAGCGGGATACTCCTTTCACTGCCGAGCAAGAGCCGGAGTTCCTACTCTCCATCCCCAGCGCATGCTGCCGGATTTGGCGACGGGGCCTTTTCCTCTCCTCTGGCATCCGCTTCCCCAGCCGGGTTTGGTATGAAGATTTACGCACCACCATGAAGCTCTTTGTCCTGGCCAAATCCATCTTCACCCTGCCTGATCCCCTCTACCATTACCTCCAGCGCCCCGGTTCTATCATGCGATCCGGCAATGTAGACCGCAACCGGGAAATTCTAGATGCCTTTGATGATCTCCTTTCTTGGTTCCAGGAGCAAAAACTCCTAAATGTGTATTACCCAATTCTGTGCCGTCTGTGTATGGACCATGTCTACTTGGCCGCCTCTGTGCGGGTTTTGACGGTAGATCCCCAGCATCCCTTGCTATGGGAATTTGGGCATTACCTGAAACACCATTTTCCAGATTACAAAAGCAATCCTTACCTTCCACACTTGTCCCGGTCCAAGAAAATGGTCTTTCACCTTCTGGAAGGTCATCATTACCACCTGCTGCGGTTCTTGTTCCGCACAAAAAACAGGCTTGCATAGGAGGTATTATGCGATTCAGCGTAGTCATTCCGGTCTATAACGTGGCCTCATATCTCACCGGCTGCGTCAATTCCGTTTTAAGTAATCAAGAATCAGACTATGAGATCATCCTGGTAGATGATGGCTCCACAGATGAACGCAGCGGTCCTCTTTGCGATGTACTGGCCGCCAAAGCGCCCAACCGGATCCATGTCATTCATCAAAAGAATTGCGGCCTGGGTGGAGCTCGCAACACCGGCCTGGAAGCAGCACAGGGGGAGTATCTATTTTTTCTGGACGGAGACGATACCATCCCCCCTGATGCCCTGTCCGTTCTGAGCCAAGCCGTAGACACATACCAGCATCCCGATGTTATTACCTTTTTCCTGGAGCTCTGCCCGGAAGGCGGCGGTGCTCCTACCGGGCTGCAGCGACACAGTCTTCCCAAAAACCAAGTCTGTACACTGGCTCAGTGCCCCGCCATGCTACTGGATACCCCCAGCGCCTGTGCCCGGCTGTGGCGGCGGGAGTTGTTCCTGAACAGCGGCATTCGGTATCCAGAACGGCTGTGGTATGAGGACCTATATACCACAGAAAATTTACTTTTGGAAGCTCAATCCATTGTGGGGCTGGACGTTCCTCTCTATCGGTATCTGTTACGGACTGGCTCCATCATGCGGGGAAAAGATCCATCCCGAAATGGAGAAATTCTTCTGGCATTGGATCAAGTATTCGCCTGGTATCACAAGCACCAGTGCTTCGAAGCCTTCCGGGAGGAGCTGTGCGGCATGACGTTGCAGCACATCAGTTACGCCTGTTACCGGGTCCTTCGACAAAATCCACACCATCCCTTGATTCCACAATTCCTGGAATACCTGAACCGGCATTTCCCCACATACCGTACGTCCAAATACTACCGCTCCCTGACCCGTGCCCAACGGGTAATTTTGTTTTTCCTTCGTCATCATCAATACCAGTTGCCAGCGCTCTTGCTGGAGTGGAAGGAAAAGCAAAACACCAAATAGGAGGCGATTTGTCTTGAATCTAAAATTTCGACTGGCAAACAGCAACAAAGGTGTGCTCCTGCAAAATACCGTGATGCTGTATCTGCTCACCTTCTCCAATTATTTTCTGTCCCTTGTGGTGGTCCCATACGAAACCCGTGTGCTAGGTGTGGAAGTATTCGGCGTTTTAGGTGCCGCCACTGCCATCATGGTTTACTTTCAGCTGGTTGTTGACTTTGGCTTCCTCCTCTCCGGAACCCAGGAGGTGGCCAAAAGCCGGGACGACCCAGCTGCCGTCAGCCGGATTTTCACTGCCACAACTCTGGCAAAGCTTTTGCTCATCGCAGTATCCCTGGCCGTTCTGATGTTGCTGTGCCAAGTAATCCCCGCATGGCGGGAACGCCAGACGCTTTATCTGCTGTTTTTCTGCGGAACTGCTGTGAATTCCTTGATTCCGGATTACCTCTACCGCGGCTTAGAGAAAATGTCCGCCATTACCATCCGTACCGTCTGTATCAAGGCCTTTTTTACCCTTGGCATTGTCGTATTTATGAAGGCACCTGAAGATGTGTGGATGGTGCCCGCAATCAACGCAATCGGCTGTCTGGCCGCTCTTGGGCTAACGCTGCTACACCTCAACCGGAAGCTGGGCATTCGCTTTACCTCCCCGGATTGGTCTGAAGCCATCCGCAGCCTGAAACGGTCTTCCACTTTTTTCTATTCCCGTATCGCTACCACTGCCTACTCTGCGCTCAATACGGTCATTCTGGATATGATCTCCGCTTCTGGCGCCACAGTGGGATATTACTCTTCTGCGGACCGTCTGATCACAACTGGAAAGAACGCCTTGTCCCCCATCTCCGACAGCCTGTATCCATATATGGTCAAAAATCGGGACTTTAAGCTGGTTCGTAAAATTTTACTCATTTTCGAGCCACTGATTTTTCTCTTCTGTGCGGCTGTGTTTATTTGGGCTGAGCCTATATGTGTCCTGATCTTCGGTCCGGACTTTGCACCCGCTGCCAATGTCCTGCGGGCCATGCTCCCCATCGGGGTCATCACACTCCCCAGCTATATTCTGGGCTTTCCCACCCTCACTGCTATGGGTCTCACCGAGCACGCAAATTATTCGGTCATCTTTGGTTCTGCGCTTCACGTGGTAAACCTGGCCGTTCTATATTTCTCAGGTAATATGAACATGATTACTTTAGGCTGCGCCGTCTCTGTGGCGGAAGCACTCATTCTGGGTTACCGCATCTGGATCGTCTGGCGGCACCGCAGCATCTTGCAAAGGGAGGCAACGCCATGAGCAAACTGGAGCAATATCTCTGTGCAATCTCCCGCCGAATTTTTCGTCTTTTCCCCATAGACCGTCGGAAGGTGGTCTTCTGTAGCTACTATGGGAAGGGCTATTCTGACAATCCTAAAGCTGTGGCGGAGGCCCTTCTCGCCTCCAAGCAAGACCTAACGCTGGTATGGCTCCTACAGGACCGCCGAGATGCCGCCTCCCTTCCTGCTGGGATCCGTCCAGCCTCTTACTGGGGCATCAGCCGCGCATGGGAGTTGTCTACTGCCGCTGTCTGGGTGGACAACTGCCGGAAGGGAGAGCGGGGAAAACGAAAAGGACAGCACTACCTGCAAACCTGGCATGGCTTTGCCCTGAAACGGATTGAGGCAGATGTAACACAGAAACTGGACGAACCCTATGTACGCGGTTGCATGCAAGATTCGGCACAGTGTGACCTCATGGTTTCCGGTAGCGGCTTTATGACCCGCCTGTATCAGAATGCTTTCTGGTATGACGGGCCTGTGGCAGAATACGGATCCCCCCGAAATGACGTTTTCTTCTCCCCACAGCCTCGCTTGATTCAAAAGGTACACCGGGCCTTTTCCTTACCAGAAAAACAAAAACTGGTTCTTTACGCCCCAACCTTTCGGACGGATCACAGTAGCCGCGCTTACAGCCTGGATGTCCCCGGCTTACTGGATGCTTGTCAGGCCCGCTTCGGCGGCTCATGGTCCTGCCTGATTCGCCTGCACCCCAATGTAGCCAAACATTCTGCCGGGCTTTTTGCTTACGATGGCACGACCATTCTGAATGCAACCGCCTATCCGGATATGCAGGAGCTCCTGTGCACTGTAGACATGCTGATCACAGATTACTCCTCTTGCATGTTTGACTTTGCACTCAGCGGAAAGCCCTGCCTGCAATTTGCCACGGACATTGAAAGCTATCGCCAGGACCGGAATTTCTACTTCCCTCTGGATCGCCTTCCCTTCCCCTTGGCCAGCAGCAACCAAGCGCTATGCGAAGCTGTACGTTTCTTGGATCTCCAAGAATATGCAAAAAAGTGGGCTGATTTTGCCCGGGAAAATCAGTTCTGTGAAGACGGCCATGCCTCTGCCCGCTGTGCCGATTGGATTCTCGCCCGATTGGGCAGAAAGGAGAAAACGTCATGAAGCGCGTCATTACCTACGGAACCTTTGATCTACTCCACTATGGTCACATCAACCTCCTCCGCCGGGCCAAGGCCTTGGGGGATTACCTGATTGTGGGCCTGTCCACCGATCAGTTCAACTGGCAGGAAAAGCAGAAAAAAAGCTACTTCACCTATGAGGAGCGCAAAGCCATGCTGGAGGCCATCCGATATGTGGATCTGGTCATTCCCGAGGAAACCTGGGATCAGAAGAAGACAGACGTGGAAAAATACCACGCCGATGTCTTTGTCATCGGCGACGACTGGAAAGGGAAGTTTGACTTTCTCCAGGACCAGTGTGAAGTTGTCTATCTCTCCCGCACCCCGGAGATTTCTACCACTAAAATCAAGACAGAATTGCACACCTAAACGTCAGGGGGTTGCCTCAAAATTTACTTTGAGACAACCCCCTGCATATAACCCGCTATAATCTATGCAGAAAGTCGGAGGAGGTGTCCAGAATGAACCATTTGCCAAAGAATACGCCAAAACAGCATATTTGTGTAGGTCTTTTGGCCCATGTGGACGCAGGGAAAACCACCCTCTCGGAAGCCATGCTGTATGAGACTGGGCAGTTGAAGCAGCTGGGCCGGGTGGATCATCAGGATGCTTTTTTGGATACCTACAGCCTGGAACGGGCCAGGGGGATCACCATCTTCTCCAAACAGGCCCGTTTGCAGACTGGCACGCTGTCCATGACCCTTCTGGACACCCCCGGACACGTAGACTTCTCCACAGAGACGGAGCGCACCCTCCAGGTGCTGGATTACGCCATTTTGATCATCAGTGGCACCGACGGGGTCCAGGCGCATACCGAAACCCTGTGGCAGCTGCTGCGCCGGTATCACATCCCTACCTTCCTCTTCCTCAATAAAATGGACCTGGCCGGCGCCAACACCGCCGGGCTGATGGGAGAGCTGAAGCGGCAGCTCTCCGATGGCTGCGTAGACTTTTCCCAGCCTCCAGCGGTCATAGCCGAGGAAGCTGCCCTATGCAGCGAAGAAACCTTGGAAGCTTATCTCCGCACGGGACAGCTCTCTCAAGAGGAATTGGCTGCTCAAATTGCCCGGGAACGGCTGTTCCCCTGCTTCCCCGGCTCCGCTCTGAAGCTGAGCGGCGTACAGGAGCTGCTCCTGGGCCTGGAAGCCCTCACCCGCACCCCCAGCTATCCCCTGGAATTTGCCGCCCGGGTCTACCAGATCGGCCGGGACGCACAAGGCAACCGCCTGACCTACCTGAAGGTCACTGGCGGCTGCCTCCGGGTACGCAGTACCCTGTCTTACTGCCTCCCCAGTGGAGAGACTGTGGAAGAGAAAGTCAAAGAGCTCCGCTTTTACTCCGGCGCCAAATTTGAAACCGGATTGGAGGTTCCTGCCGGGTACATCTGCGCCGCGTTGGGACTCAGCCAGACTTATCCCGGACAGAGTCTGGGGGCAGCAGCCGACACCCTGCCTCCCCTGTTGGAGCCGGTGATGACTTACCGGTTGTGTCCACCCCAGGGCTGTGATCCGGCCCTGCTGCTACCAAAGCTGCGCCAGCTGGAGGAGGAGGATCCCCAGCTCCACATTGTGTGGGACAACCGTCTGGGGGAAATCCGGGCCCAGCTCATGGGACAGGTTCAAATTGAAATTCTCCAAAGCCTGGTCCAGGAGCGGTTTGATACTGCCATTGAGGTAGAAGCCGGTCGCATCCTGTACAAGGAGACCATCGCCGCCCCCGTGGAAGGTGTGGGCCATTTCGAACCCCTGCGCCACTACGCCGAGGTCCACTTGCTCCTAGAGCCCCTGCCTGCGGGCAGTGGTCTGGTCTTTGACACCCAGTGCAGTGAGGACATCTTAGAGCGATCCTGGCAGCGGCTGATTCTCACCCATCTCCAGGAAAAGACCCACCTGGGCGTGCTCACCGGCGCGCCCATCACCGATATGAAAATTACTTTGGCTACTGGCCGGGCCCATCTGAAGCACACCGAAGGCGGCGACTTCCGGCAGGCCACCTACCGGGCCCTGCGCCAGGGGCTGATGCAAGCGCAGAGCATTCTGTTGGAACCCTACTATCGGTTCCGCCTGAGCCTCCCCCAGGCCCAGGTGGGCCGCGCCATTGGAGATCTGCGGGCCATGTCCGCCACCTTCACCCAAGAGCAGGAGGGGGAACTGGCCGTCCTCACCGGTTCCGTTCCCGTCTCCTCCCTGGGCAGCTACGCCATGGAGGTGGCAGCCTATACCCGGGGCCGGGGTCGGCTCAGCTGTTCCCCGGGCGGTTATGCCCCCTGTCAAAATCAGGAGCAGGTGATCGCCGAAATCGGATATGACCCGGAAGCAGACCTGGAAAATACGCCGGATTCCGTCTTCTGTGCCCATGGGGCAGGATTTTCCGTCAAGTGGCAGGAGGTTCCCTCCTACATGCATCTGGAGTCCTGCCTCCGCCCGGCCCCTCCGGCCACCCAACCCCCTCCCCCGCCCC